>JAGYIG010000002.1 GCA_018402455.1 Opitutaceae bacterium | reverse complement strand
CCAACTGGCCCTGCGATCGGGGATTCGATCACAGCTGGGGCCTGCTGGGCGGCGCCTGCTGTTACTTTGACCCGCTGGGTAATCGCGCTCAAGCCCGGGCCCGCCGCCTGTTCCATCACGACCGTTTGGTCGAGTCCCTGCCGTCCGATCCGGAGTTCTACTTTACCGATGCCATCGTGGATCATGCGCTCGACCAGATCGCCCCCCGACCGAACGACGACCGACCGTTTTTCCTCTACTTGTCCTTCACCGCGCCCCACTGGCCGCTCCAAGCCAGGACCGAGGATATCGAAGGCTATCGCGACCGCTACCTGGCCGGATGGGACACCCTCCGCCAAGCACGTCATCGCCGGCAAATCGAGTTGGGCTTGATCGACCCCGCCGGGAGGCTTGCCCCACGGGAAAACGAGGTGCCGTCCTGGAGCAACGAGACCGCTCGGGAAGAGATGGCCCATAAGATGGCGGTTTATGCCGCGCAAGTCCACCGCATGGATCAACAAATCGGCCGCCTGATGGAAACCTTGCAACAGCAGGGGCGGTTCGAGGACACCTTGTTCGTATTCCTTTCGGACAACGGCGGCGATCGGTCCCATCCCCCAGTGGTCAAAGACAGCTACCGAACCTACGACCCTGCGACCCTCGGGGGCCCTCAGTCCTATACCAGCTACGGGCCGGGGTGGGCCCAAGCGAGCAATACCCCCTTCCGACGCTACAAGAGGTTTGCCCACGAAGGAGGCATCGCCACCCCTCTCATCGTCTCAGGGCCAAGCTTTACCTCCACCTCGAGCTGGCGTCAGGAACCGACCACTCTTCTGGACATTTTTCCCACCTGCCTGAGAGCCGCCGGGGACACCCCACCGGTTCGCCAAGCACCTTGGACGGCACGCCCACTGCAGATCCCTTTTGAGCCTGGTGCGTTTCGCTTTGGCTGGGAACACATGGGCAACCGCGCCTACCGCCGGGGAGATCTGAAACTGGTCGGTGGCCATGACGAACCTTGGGCGCTTTACGATCTTTCGAAGGACCGAACCGAATCCCATGATCTCGCATTCGCTAAACCACAAAAGCTGCGAGAGATGACGGAAGCCTACAAAGCTTGGGCGGCCACCACCGAGGTGCTTGACTGGCCGGTAGACCTAAAGGGCGATTTTGGCTGAAACATTCCGCTGCATGTTCATCAAGGCCCTAAGCACGACAACCTCCCGGTGAGTTCCTTCATCGTAATCGTAGTGCTGGCGGCTGTGGCCGGGCCGCTGGCGGGGAGCGCAATTTTGCCCCCCGCTCACACGAACCAGCCTGCGGCAGCGTTGCCGCGGGAGACGATCCGATTCGCGGATGGCTGGAGCTTTCAACCGACGGGCGCGCCGGCAACCGGGCGTGGCGGCGCGGTGAGCACCACCGACCCCCTCGCCACCGAGATCGGGCGCCAGGTCCTGGCCATAGGGGGCACGGCCGTGGATGCCGCCATCGCCGTCGCGTTCGGCCTCGCCGTCGTTAATCCCGAAGCAGGCAACTTGGGCGGGGGCGGTTTCATGGTTCTGCGCCAGGCCGACGGCACCACGCACGCTCTGGATTTTCGCGAAAAAGCTCCGCTGGCGGCAAAGCGGGATATGTACCTTGATGCCGAGGGGAATCTCACCGAGGACTCTTTGGTGGGTCATCGGGCCGCGGGGGTGCCGGGCACCGTGATGGGCCTCGGAGCCGCCCATGCGCGGTTTGGCACCCTCCCCTGGAAGACCCTGGTGCAACCCGCCATCATGCTGGCCGATGGGTTTAAAATGCACCCGCGGTTGGCCAACTCACTCCTGCATCATCAAAGCGCGCTGACCCGATTCGACGGCACCCGGGAAACTTTTCTCCCCGGGGGCACCGCGCCGCGAGAGGGCGATTTTTTTGCCCAGCCCGCCCTCGCTGCCACCCTCCGCCGCATCCAGGACCAGGGAGTGGAGGGCTTCTATCGCGGCGCAACGGCCGCCCTCATCGTCGCCGAAATGGAGCGCGGTGGCGGGATCATCACCGCCGAAGACCTCACCGGCTACGAAGCCATCTGGCGGGAGCCACTCACTTTCACGTACCGAGGCCACACGATTACCTCCATGCCACCGTCTTCATCCGGCGGTGCCACCATGGCACTCATGGCCAACATCCTGGAAGGTTACGACCTGGCGGAAATGGGCTGGGGCTCCGCCGAGGCCATCCATCACTATGCCGAAGCCGCACGGCGCGCCTACGCAGACCGTAACCAAGTGCTGGCCGATCCGGACTTTGTGGCCATTCCGCTGGCGACCATGATCGCCAAGGACTACGCCCGAAGCCGGGGGAAGAATATCGACCCCCGGCGGGCCACCCCCTCCGCGCAGGTGGGCCCCGGGCTGGCGGTGGTCCGCCCCGAGCCCACCGAGACCACCCACTTTTCCATCGTGGACCGGTGGGGTAATGCCGTGGCCATCACCACCACCCTCAACTCGGCTTACGGCAGCTTGGTGACCGTCGCAGGCGCCGGCTTCCTGCTCAATAATGAGATGGATGACTTCGCCGCGAAACCGGGTCACCCCAACCAATTCGGCCTCGTGGAAGGCGAACAAAACGCCATCACCCCCGGCAAACGCATGCTCTCCTCGATGTCGCCCACCATCGTGGACAATCCCGCGGGTGAACTGTTTTTCGTGTCCGGTACCCCGGGAGGTTCGACCATCATCACCACCGTGCTCCAAACCGTCCTCCACGTCATCGACTTCGGCATGAGGGTCGATCAAGCGGTGCTGGCACCGCGGGTGCATCATCAGCACCTCCCCGACCAGATTTTCTGGGAGCCCCGTGGGCTGGAATCCGACGTGATAACCCGGCTGGAGGCGATGGGGCATCACCTGGTGGAACGCCCCGAGTTTTCGGGCGACGTGCAGGCGATCATGCGACGGTCCGACGGCACCCTCACCGCATTCTCCGATCCCCGCAAGGGAGGCACCGCGGTGGTACTGCCTTGATCCGTTCCAACGCAATGCTGCCCTCGCCCGGTCTCTTTATGGAACCAAGCTGATTCGGTTCGACGATGATCCCCGATCGCGCGACACCTGTGGGCATGAAAATCGTGGTGCTGGACGGTCATACCTTGAACCCGGGTGATTTGGACTGGCAGCCGCTGACGGCATTGGGCGACGTGCCCCTCCACCAACGGACAACTCAGGCAGAAATCATCTCACGTGCCTTGGGAGCCGAAGTCATTCTCACCAACCAAAAGCCTCTCGACCGCACCACCCTGCAGAGACTGCCCGGCTTGCACTATGTCGTCGTGCTGGCCACGGGTCTCAACGTCGTGGATGCGAAGGCGGCCCGGGACCTGAACGTAATCGTCACCAACGTGCCAAGCTACGGCACCCATTCCGTCGCCCAGCAAGTCTTCGCACTGCTGCTGGAGCTGACCCAACGCACCGGCGCCCATGCCGCCTTCGTGAGCGCAGGGAAATGGAACGCCTGCCCCGATTTTTGCTGCTCGGATCACCCGCTGGTGGAACTGGATGGGCTGACTCTAGGCGTCGTGGGCTTCGGCCGCATCGGCCAGACCACCGACACTCTGGCGGCCGCCTTCGGCATGTCGGGTAGTCTGCACCACCCGGCAGGGCGGTGCAGACCCACCCCCCGGCGTTCGTGGCGTGGATCTCGAGGCCCTGCTGGCCGAAAGCGACGTGATCAGCCTGCACTGCCCGCTCACATCGGCGACCACCGGCTTGATCAACGCGTAGCGCCTCGCACGCGTGAAGCCCTCGGCTTCCCTGATCAACACGAGCCCGGGGGCTCGTCAAAGAGGCCGACTTGGCCGCCGCCCTCAACCGCGATAGGGTAGCCGAGGCCGGCCTAAATGTGCTATCCGTGAAGCCGCCTACCCCCCGAAAATCCAGTTTCCTATCAGTTAATCCTAGGTCCTTGATGCAATCCTTCCTTCGCCCTGAGTTACGCTCCAGGCCTCCGCTGCACGGGGCGCAACTGCGGTTACGCCCGCTGGCAACGGCCGCTTTCCTCATGGGCACGTGGGGATTTGCCGCGTCGGCGACAACTCCAGCGACCATGGCCGATTCGGCGGGCGAAGATGCGTGGCTGGCCCACGGCTTCACCGCCGCTCAACGCGACTCGTTGCGCGAGATCTGGCGGTGGGGCATTGCGGAAAGATTCGTGCCGGGCGGTGCCATGCTGATTGTGCATCGCGGTGAGACCGTCTTCCGCGAGGCCTTCGGGGTTGCCGACCTCGCGACTGGGCGACCATTCACCGTTGACGCCCCTTGCCGCCTCGCCTCGGTCACGAAGCCATTCACCGCAACGCTCTTCGCCCGGCTCGTCGAGGCAGGCTGGCTGGCGTGGGACGACCCCGTCGACAAGTTCTTGCCGGAATTCGCCAAGCTGGAGGTGCGAGGGCAGGGGCGGGCCAAACGCGCCCCCCTAATCCGCGAACTTCTTTCCCATACCGCCGGTTTCGCGGGCAACGATGAACGACGGTCGGGCGCCGTAGAGATCTCTCCCAAGAGCACGCTGGCAGAGGTGGCCGCGACGCTCGCGCGGGCCGGTCTCGTGCGCGAGCCTGGGTCCGGCTACGCCTATTCCGGGTTCGGCTACATGGTCGCCGGTCGCGTGGCCGAAGTCGCGACGGGGCGCGAGTTCTCCGCGCTGATGCACCAGCAGCTGGTTGAGCCAATCGGCGCCGGCCGGGCCGTGTTCCACCCCTTCGCTGCCGCGGACCTGATTGGGCGTATGCCGGTGATGTATGACCGCATAGACGGAAGTCTCGTGCCCGCTGCGGCTGCCGGCCGCGAGGATGCGGCGGCGAGATTTCCCAACCCCGGCGGCGGACTTGTGGCCACCCTCGACGATGTGGGACGTCTCCTTCGCCTCCATCGCGACCGCGGTGTCGCCGCCGACACGTCGCTGCTCCTGCCTGCGTCGCTTCACGCCCTTTACGTGCGGCAACCGGCCACGAGTCGCGAGGGCTACGGCCTAGGTTTCAATCTTCTTCACGCCGGGGCCGACGGCGTCGCCGATCGCGTGCAGCACGGCGGCGCTTCGGGGACGCTCGCGCTCATCGATTTTCAACGAGACGTGTTTGTCGTCGTGCTCACCCAAGTGCCGACGAAACAGCGTCTCCCCTTCGGCAAGCGCCTCAACCAAGCCGTCGACTCGATTTTCCCACCACTATGATTCTCCGCAGCGACCTCCAACTCGCGGGCATGGCGTTCGCCATGATCGTGTCCACCCGCGCGCCGGACCTCGGCGCGGAGGCGCGCCCCAACATAATCCTCATCGTGTCCAAGGACAACGGCCCCGCGCTCGGTTGCTACGCCTACCTCAACGGGCAGCCGACCCACGTAGTCAATTAATCGGTGCCACGCGGGCGACAGTAAGCGGGAAATCCAAATCGCTCGGCGCACGGTCGCCTCCCTGCTGTTAAGTCACTCGCTTTCTCAATCTGCCGGGGACTGTCGCAGTAAACACCGGGGATGCCTAATTTTTGCGGCGGAGGCTGCGCGGTCGGGCCATGCGACTCGGCCACCTCGCCGGACAGTTGCGACAGTGGCAAGCCAGGGCGATACGGCAGGTCAACCGGCGGAGCAACGCCTCCCCCCGTCATCGGCTGCCACTTTTATCCTGTGAGGACCAAACCAAGCCGTGGCGAGCAAGCCGACCAGAAGAATTGTTGCCGTGCCGAAGACAATGATGAGGAACCCGTGAAACGGACTCTGGAAGGCAGCAGGCAAACTGGTGATTTTGGGCGACAGCGTCATCCACAAAATGACCACCACGCCCGCCACCACGCCCGTGAGCGCCGCCCGGCTGGGGATACGCCGCGAAATGAAGCCTAGCAAGAAGAGGCCGAGCGTGCCTCCCCCAAAAATGCCGGCCAGCATCCACCAGGCATCGAGTGCGCTTTTGACCCTGGTCATGGCCAAGCCGATCACCGTACCCAGCACGCCGCAAACCAATGTCACAAGAATCAGCATTCGCATTGACTGCTGCTCGGTGGCCTGGCGGTTGAAGTAACGCTTGTAATAATCGCTCACGATGATTGTCGCCGATGAGTTCAGGCTGCTCGACACCGTACTCATGGCCGCGGCAAAAATCGACGCGATTAGCAGCCCGGTCACACCCGCCGGCAGCACCGTGACAATGAAATAGGGGAAGACCCGATCAGCCTGCGCCGGATCCCGGTAAATCTCCGGCAACTGGTCCGCATGCACCGTGTAGTAGGCGAAGAGCGCGGTCCCAATGAAGAAAAAGACGGCGGAGAGCGGCAGGTAGAGCAGCCCCCCCAGCCAAACACTCTTGCGGGCCTCGGCATCGGACTTGGAGGCGAGGTAGCGCTGCACGTAATTTTGATCGATGCCGAAGTTCTGCAAATTGATGACCACGCCGTAGAACAGCACAACCCAGAACGTCGAGGTAGCTAGACTGGGGCCGAAATCGCCCAGACTGAATTTGTTCTGGGTCGCCGCGATCTCAAAGAGCTGCGCCGGTCCGCCCGGCAGGCCGACCACCATGATTGAGGCGCAAGCGAAGGCCCCCACGATCAACACCAGGGTCTGGATCGCATCGGTCCAGATCACGGCCACGATACCACCGATAAAGGTGTAGAGCGTCACGGTGAGACCCGTCGCCAGGATGATCCAGCGAATGTCCCAGCCGAGGAGAACATTCATGGGTAAGGCCATCAGGTACATGACCGCACCCATGCGCGCAATCTGGGTCGCGAGGTAGCAAGCACTGGCATAGGTTCTCGCCCACGGGCCAAAACGCTCCTCCAAGTGCAGGTAGGCGGAGATGTGGCCTTCCCGGCGGTAAAAGGGCAAAAACCACCTGACGGCCACCCAGGTGGCCAGAGGAATGGCCAGGCTGAAGACAAAGGGATTCCAGTTACCACCAAAGGCCCGTCCCGGGAGAGCAAGAAAACTGATGCTGCTCACGTAGGTGCCCAGGATGGACAAGCCGGTGAGCCAGCCGGGCAGGCTGCGATTGGCCGCGGTGTAGCCCTCGACTGACCGGCTCTTCCGCCAAAAGGAAAAGCCCACGGCCAGCGTGGCAATGAAGTAGACGCTCAGGACGACGCCATCGAGGGTGGTGAAGTGCGGGGAAGGGGCCATGGGTAAAATGAGGGACGAGGCGTAGGCTGAACGCCGACCGCCCCCTAGGGCGGGAGGGCGAGACGCCCCTGGGCATCGACGGGAATCCCCTGGGCACTGTAGATACCCCGGGGGTTAAAAAATTGGGCCATGAGAATGAAGAGGCGGGGCTCAGCGGGAGCGGGGATTGCGCAGGAGGTAAAAGAAGCCATCTTCCGCGCCGAGGATCAGATCCGGCACGCCATCCTTGTTCCAATCAACCGGGGTCGGCGTGGTGGAGTGTCCCGCCAGGCGGTGAGGGTGCATCGGCCCTCGGTATTCGAACACCCATCTGCCCTCGGCGTCGCGACCGCGACCACGGAATAAATTGGCGTTGGGATCACAGTTGGTGATGAGGTCGAGAATGCCATCCCCGTCCCAGTCCACCATGCAGAAGGTGCGGCGTCCGCTGCGGCCGGCCACCCCCGAGTTCATGCGCAGCAAGCCGGATTGATCTTGGCCGAGTCCAGTGGGCTGGCCGTTGCCGGCGAACTCCGAGGCCCCTTCGCTCCAAAAGACCCGTTGGGGCGGGAGCAACTCCAGCGTGCCGTCGGGCCGCCGGCGGCGCTCGTAGAACGTCAGGTAGCCCTCGTGATCGAGCGTGACCAAGTCCATGAGCCCGTCACCGTTGAGATCGATCATGTAGGGCGTTGAGCGCCACTGGGTGACGAGATCGTTGCCCTCGGGGTTCCACCAGTTCCAGGCGGGCTTGGGCGGCGCCCCCTCCCAGGACACCTGCAGGACTTCGCCGGGAGCAAGCCGGGGTTCGGTGCGGGTGCCGATATTGCGATAGAGGGTGACATGCCCCCAGATACCCAAGTCGAGGATGTCGGGCAGGCCGTTGCCGGTCCAGTCGCCGACGCTGACATTGGAGTAGCCCCATTTGGCCTCGGCTGGGCCTTGGATGGAACCATTCGGACCCGCCATGATCCGGATGGTCTCGCCACCGGCGGCCAAGTAAACCGGCGCGGCCCAGCGGGGCGGATCACCGCTCAGGTTTTTGATGAACCCGATGTAGCCGGCGGTGTTGCCGGTGATGATGTCGTCCAGTCCGTCGCCGTCCCAGTCGTAGCTCGCCGGCGCGGACAGCGCGCCAAATTTCACCTCGGCGGCAAACTGCCGCAAATAACGCGGCTCGCGAAACTGCAGCAGGCCGTCCACCACCCGCCCGGTGTGCTCGAGGATGGCCACCCGACCATCCTCATCGCCCACCACCAGGTCCATGTGACCGTTGCCATTGAAGTCGTAGGCGACGGGCGTGATCATGCACAAATCCATGGCCAGGGGCCGGCCCGCATTCATCAGCCGGCGGCCGGGTGCATACACCGGCTCGGTGCGAGTGCCGATGTTTTCAAAATACGTGAAGCCGTCGAGGAACTCCCCGCAGGTTAAGTCGAGATCACCGTCCCCGTCGAAATCAGCGAAGTTGGGCGAGGGCATGCCGAAGACATCGATCGGCTTCCCCCCGGCCTCGAGTTTCACCGGCTCGGCATACACCGGCTGCTCGTTGGTGCCCGTGTTGCGCAGCAAGTAAACGTAGCCGTGCAGGGGCCCGTTGGTCCAATTGCCGGCCTGATCATAGGCATTGTCCCAACCATAGGCGCCCCACCAGCCGATGCCGACGATCAGGTCGCGGGTGCCGTTGCCGTTAAAATCGACGTAACGCCATTGGTCCGCCCGGATCCGGCCGGGGGCGACGTGGACGGTTTCCGGCGCGGGCAGGCCAACCCCGTGCGCGAAACCAGACTGCTTGAAATCCGGGTAGACGTGCCCGGGACTCGTCACCACGGGTTGACCCTCAACGTAGGAAATTTGGGGATTGCGCACGGCCGGGCCGAGGCGGGTAGGCGGGTTAAAGAGGGGCAGCTGCGTGCCGGGATCCACCTGACCGGAATTGAGAAAGACGTAAACGCCGTTGGCGGGTACATCGGTGCAGGCCACCACCATGTCCACCAAGCCGTTGCCATTGAAATCCATGGGCAGGGGCCAGGACCACAGCCCCACGCCGAGGTCGGTGATCAAACCGGGTTGATGATGTTCCAGCCGGGACATACGTTCCTCGGCCGCGAGTGAGGGGGCCAGGAAGACGCCAAACGCAGCGGTGAGACGAAGGAAATTTGACCGGTGGGGGGTGGGCATGGGCTAACGAGTTGAGGGTTGATCAGGGGCCCCAGGAAACACCCTCTCGGGCAAAAAAGTGAATGCGGCCCTCTTCGTCGCCGACCACCACATGGGGGCCTCCGGGCCCGCCGAGATCGGTGAGGGCAAAGCTGCAGGCGTGCTGGCCGAAAAAAACGGGTTCGCCGCGAAAATGGAGCAGACGAGGGAAAGCAAATTTCGGTTGTTCGTTGGTCCCGGTGTTACGGAGCCAAAGCACCGCGGCTCCCGGCAGGCCAAGCGATTGCGGCAGCCCATTTTCCGGACTGGGTATCGAGCCATGACGCGGGGTGGTGGCGATGATATCCATGACCCCGTCATCATCCCAGTCGGTCAGGGTGAACTTGGTTCTGCCGGTGCCACCGGCGTGGATAAAATTCGCGCCAATGGGAGAGCCGTCCTCCAGGCGGAGTTTGCCACCGTCGCGTAGGTTGACGTCGTCAATGCGCCAGTAAATCCGGAACTGGTCATCGGCATCGAGCTTAACGTAAGCCATCCGCTCCCCCCAACGCGCCGCGCCGGGCCGGACGCGCCAAGTGCCATGCAGGTCGAGCCCATCGGCGTAAAGGGGGGCGGCGGCAGCCAGGCGCGGAGCCTTGCGGGTCCCGACATTCTGCAGCAGGTAATGCACGGCCCGTTTATCGCTCGAGACGATATCGGGTAGGCCATCGCCGTTCCAGTCGACCACGGTCGGGCTCACGTAACCCCAACGGGCCTCATCCGGGCCCTGCAGCGACGAATAACCGCCTTGCACATGGAACAGTTGGCCCCCGGCTTCCAGCGGGACGCCGGGGCGGAAATCGGGGGCGGCATTGGTCCCGTGATTGCGGAAAAAGAGGATGCGCCCCTCGGAGTTCCCCACGATGAGATCGGCGGCCCCGTCACCGTCCCAATCGACGGAGTTGAGCACCGGCAGGGAGCCCGTGTAGAGGAGAGCGTTTTCTCCGAGAAGCGGCTGCGGCCCCGCGTAAACGGGCGCGCCGTCAGCGGCGAAGTGCAAAAAACGATAGTAGTTGAGGGAGCCTTCGCCACCGACCACCAGGTCAGTCACTCGGCCGGACTTACCGGGCACGGCGAGAGGTGAGGTCCAGACGTAATCGTTGCGCACGGCCCTTCCGTCGGCCCCGCGCACCAAGTGCGCGGCGGGCCATGTTCCGCCGGCGGCGGGCGCGCGGTAATAGTAAAGATTTCCGAAATACGAGCCGGTGATCCATGCGGACTCGTCGCCGCCTTCGCCAAGCTCGACGGCGGAGAGGCTGCCGTGGGAAAAGAGAGCCTCGCGCTGGGTAGGCGAAACCTGCCGTAGGTCGGTGATTTCCTCCGCATCAACCTCCGGCCCGGGCAGGGTCCCCGCGTAGAGGAATACACCCGGCAGGCCACCGCGCCAGATACCCCGACCGTCAAAGGGATAGAATTCCGGATCGCGGCGCACATTCCTTCCGCCCGAGACCAGTCCGCCGGGGAAATATTCGACCGGGTCTGGCACGGAAATGAGCACTTCAAGACTACCGTCGACCCGTTCCTGAATGCCCACGCGCTCGACCGCACGCCCATCCGGGTTGGTGCGGGCCGTTTGCGCCGTGCCCGGGAGGCCGCCCAAGGGCAAGGGGCGGACGGGTAAGGGTAGAAAGGCCTGCGTCAACGGGTCGAAACGAGTGCGCACGAGGGCACCGTCGAGAATCCAGAACCCGTAGACGGTGCCGTTGCCGACCTGGAAGATCACCCCGGGGGGCGGGGCCGTTCGCGGATCGGCGGGATAGGACACGAGGGTGCGCCGGCCGAGGACGGGCGCGCCGGGCACCCCACGCCACTCGTAAGCGAAGAGCCCCGGCTCACGGCTAAAGCGGCCGGTGACGATGAAAACCACCGGGGGCTTGCCCTCCTCCAGTTGAGCCATGCCCAGCGGGTAGGTCGAAAGGCCGGCGGAAACCGGACCGCGCCCGTCCCCGCCGAGGGCCAGCCGCGCTCCGCTCACCAGCAGGTTGGTCGCCGTAGCCAGCGCGGTCCAAGGCGACGCCAAGAGTAGCACGCTCACCAGGCCCAGGCACCGACCGCCCTTGGCAAGCACCCTCATTTCCATTCCCCCGTCCGCCCAAATTTTCGCCGGGTGTTGGACCCGAAGCGCGCTCCGGCGGCCTGCATACCGGCCAGGATCTCGGCGGTGCTCAGCCCGGCGGTGGCGGTGCCCGCGGGAATAACCGTATCGCACTCGTTGTCATCCATGAAACGGGCCGCCTCCAGCAGCCGCCTCTGCCCGTCGCGCGGGATGAGGATGAAACCGTGTTTATCCGCGTGAATCAACTGCCCGGGTCGGACCTTGGTGCCAAAGACCTCCACCTCCCCACCCCAACGCAACGGCCAGCAATGCGCATGGCTCACGGCCAGGCGGCGGGCGATCGCTTGGAACCCCGCCGCCTTCATCTCGTCGAGGTCGCGGATGGCCCCGTCGGTGATGGTGCCGACACAACCCAGGGCCCGTGCGGTGACGGCACCCACCTCCCCCCAGATCGACCCATGGCAGCTCGGACGGTCCAGATCCTGTACCACCACGATTTTGGGGCCAGGCATGGACGCGAGGTACTCGCGGTAACGGTCAAAATTGTCCGGGTGCTCTTGTTTGGGCCGGGGGTCACCTCCGGAAATTACCACGGTCATCGCGTAACCCACCATGGGCCCCAGCTCGGGCATGAAATCATGGGTTTCATCCCGGTTTACGATGTCGAGGGGATCCGCCCGTGAAACCTGCTCCAGCGCGTTGGCGATGCTCGGAGTATTCCAGCGCTTGAGTTTGTGCAATTGGGCGGCGGTGAGTGAGGGCATGGTTAGAATAGCTTCAAGGGGCGAGCCGCGCCGGCACGCGCTGCGCCAGTGCCTGCCGAAGGCGGTCGCGCACTTCGGCATACTCCGGCGCGTCCGCCACGTTGACGGATTCAGCCGGATCCCGTTCATGATCGTAGAGCTCAACGGCGGTGACCGCGCCGACGGGCCACTCGCGCCATTCGATGTAGCGGTGCCTGGCCGAGCGTATCGTGTAGCCCATATGAGTGGGTGGGTTGTCGGCATGGGCGGGCCAGGGTCGGGGGTGCTGCGAGACAGCGTATTCCTTGCCGGGAGCGTCCGGCTGGCGCAACAAGGGCACCAAACTAGCTCCCTCCAAGGACTGGCGTGGCAACGGCAGGCTGGAAAGCTCCACCAAGGTGGGATAGATGTCGACAAACTCCACCGGGCTTTCCGTTCGCCCAGGGGCAAACCCCGGCGCGGAGATAAGGAGCGGTGCTCGCGCGTCGATTTCGTAGTTGGTGGCCTTGCCCCACAGCCCCCTCTCCCCCACGTGCAAGCCATGGTCACTCCAAAAAACCACAATGGTATTATCAGCCAAACCGAGCCGGTCCAATTCCGCCAACACCTTACCCACTTGCGCATCGAGGAAAGAGATCGCGGCGAGATGACCGTGGCGGAGTTCGGCCACCATGGCTTCCGGCAGCTCTCCTTCCTTGGGGACACCCAGGTAAGTGCGCAGTTCCCAGCCTAGGTTGTCGGCCAAGAGTGGAGCCCCAACCGCCGGTCGGTCCGGCACGGGAGGCGCCAGCGAGGCCCGATCATAGAGGTCCCAGTAACGTTTCGGCGCGTTGAAAGGCAGGTGCGGTTTCCAAAAACCGACCGCCAGAAAAAAGGGCTCATTGCGCAGGTGCAGGCGCTGCAACTCCTCGACGGCGGCCTGCGCAATTTGCCCGTCCCAATAGGCGTCGTCGGGGACGTCCAGGCATTGCACGGCTCCCTGCTTGCGTTCGGGACCGGCGTCCGAGCCCGGCACCACCCAATCCTCCCAGTGAGCGCCATCGGACCAGCGGGGAGGCTCCGACCACGAGATGGGATCGGCGAAGGGCATCGGGGGATGGAAGCGGCCGGCCTGATTGTGAAAGATCTTGCCCAAGCTGATGGCGCGGTACCCGTGCGCTTTGAAATGCTGGGGCAAGGTGACCAAGTCCGGTTGGTGCTCGCGAAAATGCGCGCGCAAGTCCCACACCTGCAGCGTATCCGGCCGCAGACCCGTGAGCATGGAAGCACGCGAGGGGTTGCAGACCGCTTGCTGAGTGTAGGCCCGCAGAAAAACGGTACCCGCCGCCGCCAAGCCATCTAGGTGGGGTGTATGCACCGCCTCATCAGCATAGGCCCCCAGTTCACACCTAAGGTCGTCGGCCGCAATAAACAGGATGTTTGGCCGGGTGACGGGGGCGGAGCGCACGAAACCAGCCGCCCATAGAGAAAGCAACATCGCGACCACAAGACTTCGCCAGGACATCATGACAAGAAGGGGCTGTAAGTGTGCCAATAGCTGGAAACGGAATGGATGAGACAACAGGGAACGGGCGAATGATGACTTGCCTAGGTGAGGTCTTCAAATGAGCTGGTTACAGTAAGAGTCATGCATCGGTTACTTGATCCATTGGTTAAAAGATGGAACCATGCGCACATTCGTCGATCGATATTCTATCACGCATGTCATGGTAGCATGGCCTAGGGCCTGTTTATTGAATTCAATATACTGTCTCCGGTTTGATGAACGGCTCTCCTCTATGCAGGGCCTAACCCTTTCAAATACATCACAACCAATCAATTCTAACCCTAACATGAAACGGGCGGTCCGTCATCGAGTTCACTTACTTATAATCAATTTCCCAAATTGAATGTGCGTGCGAGCCTGACTCTCGGTGCCGCTATCCCAAACCGCCCTAAACTCCCGCGGCGCCACTTCGATCAGGGTTGGGTAGGAATTCTTGATGCCCGCATGGAAAAACGTGCGTTCTTCGCTCCATTCTCCCCCCGTTGGTTTGATCTTATAACGGAGTGACGTGCGCCCGCCGTGGGGAAACCCGGGCCAGCTGCGGTCGCGCTGCTGCGGCCCGTCACTGTAAACATAGATGTGGGTCCCATCGGCCATGCGGCCGAAAAAGCCCTTCGACTTGGCGTTATGCAAGGCGGGTTCCGGGACCGCCGGTGTCCAGCTCCGCCCCCAATCGCGGCTCACGCTGGAGTAGGCCCGGGGCGGATCCGTCGTTTGGCTATCATCGATGTAATCAGCTGTGCGCATGACGATCTTCAACTCTCCGGCTTGGTCGCCGGGAGCAATGTTGCCCTCATGGAGAAATACCTTCGGTCCGCTCGCCGGCTGCGGGATGAAGGCCTCCAAGCGCCATTCCAGCAGGTTGGAGCTGCTCAGCACAAAATGCTCCCGATCCCCGAAAGGATCTTTCTGCAGGGTATTGCGGTGCGCGGGCAACAGATACCGTTTCTTTCCCTCAATGGTGGTCTCCATTGGCCCCGCCACCACGATCATATGTCCGGTGTAGTGCATCGCCAACTCCACGGGTATCCACGAGAATCCCCCATCGGGGCTGTAGGCGCCGACCAACTGTCCCTCTTCGCTGTTCCGCGGCGTGAGCGGACTGCGCATCGCGAAACACCAGAGCACGTCATGACCCTCAGGCTTGAACAAAATGGCATTGGCATAGCCAAACTGCAAAAGCCCTTGGCGCTCTCGGTGGTCGAAAATTTTGATGGGCGCCGTCCAGGTGTCGCCGTCATCCCGTGACACCACGCACATGATGTCACCCATGTCGGTTTTGCCCTCCAACTGCGCGCCATAGGCCACCACCAAGTGCCGGCGCCCGCCGGCACCGACGTTCCATTGGGCAATGTAAGGTTGCCAAATCCGGTGGAACCCCGGGTGGTTTTGCACATGATCCACCACCCGGATCTCACGTACGTCTCCCTCAAAAGTCGCGACAGGGGCGGGAACCTGACGCAGCGCCCCAAGCACGGTTGGACTCAACGCGATCAAGAAGGTGAGGATGAGGGAGGTTTTCATGGACGAGTAGGACGTAATAGAGGAGAAGCGATGGGTCGGGTGTCGTGACTTGGTGTGAGACCCTGCCTCAAACCACTGTTTCGATGGCGAGCTGGGACAACGGCTCGCCCACCACGCCGGCGGCGCGTTTGATCTCGGACAATTCTAGTTTCAAGTGCTTCTCAAAAAGTGTGATATCGGCGCTGTGGATGAGCAGATTGGCTCCGAGTTCAAACCAGCGACTCTGCTGTTCCAAGTTACCCCAAAAGTGGATTCCCGCCCCCACCCCAGCCGCCCGAGCTTTGCGGAATATCGTGCCGCAGGCCTCGAGGAAACGCGGATGATCGTATTCCTCTGGCAACCCCAGACTACAGGACAAGTCGTGCGGCCCGATCAGCACCGCATCCAAATCAGGTACGGCTAATAGCTCATCAAG
Source organism: Opitutaceae bacterium (assembly GCA_018402455.1). GTDB lineage: Bacteria > Verrucomicrobiota > Verrucomicrobiia > Opitutales > Opitutaceae > Actomonas. Next base: position 170,309 of record JAGYIG010000002.1, on the reverse strand, counting down.
TCGATCCAAGGCCGGCTGGCTCTCGATGTTGATAATGAAAAGTTTGTCCGCGTTATGCTTCCGCCAAAGATTGCGCAGCGACGGCTCCATGTCCTCTGGCGCGGCTAATGCAGAACTCAGCTTGGCTCCTTTGAGCGGGCGGAACTTAACCGCTCCCCGAATGGCCCGCACCTCGGCCACGCTCTCGACATAGGGTGCAATGACGCCTGCCGCCCCGCCATCCAAAACCATGCACGCTTGGTAGGGATCCGGCGACGGTATCCGCACCAACGGGGGAAGTCCCAAGGCGGCATAGGTCTGACACATCCAAGACAACTGGGCGCGATCGAGGGCAATGTGCTCGGTGTCGATAAACACAAAATCCAAACCACAACCGGCCACCATGGCCGGCCAGCGGGGCGAAGGAGAGACGATGAGGGAGCCAAAAAGCGGGTCCCCTCCTTTCAGCCGTTGTTGTATTTCCCGTCCGGTCATGGTTATTGAGCCTTTAATGTGAATTTCCCAAAGGAGATGTGCGTGCGCGGAGTGCGCTCGGTGCCACTGTCCCATACCGCCCGGAATTCGCCGGGCGAAACCTCGATCAGCGTGGGATACGAGTTTTTGATCCCCGCATCGTAGAACACCCGTTCCTCGCCCCATGACCCGTTGGCCGGCTTGACCTTAAATTTCAGGCTCGTGCGCCCACCGTGGGGAAACCCGGGCGCGATGCCCCTCTGGGGCGGGCCATCGTTGTAAACGTAGAGGTGTCCCCCGTTGGCCAGCCGCCGGAAGAACCCCTTGGCCTTGCTGTTGTGCAGCTCCGGCTCTTCCTTAGCCACACTCCAGGTGCGACCGCCATCCCGGCTCACGCTAGAGTAGGCTCGGGGCGGTTGAGTGGTCAGGGCGGTGTCGTCATAGTCGGCGGTGCGCATTACGATTTTGAGCTCATCCGGCAGGTCACCTTGGGTGAGGTTGCCCTCGTGCAAGAAGACCCGAGCCGTTTCCGGCTGCGGGATGTAGGCCTCCAATTTCCACTCCAGCAGACTGCTACTGCTCAGGATGAAATGGTCACGTGAACCACGGGGATCCGATGCCAGAGTATTGCGGTGGGCGGGCAGCAAAAACCGACGCTGGTCCCCAATGACCGTCTCAATAATGCCATCATTGGTGATCAAGGAGCCGGTGTAGTGCATAGCCAGTTCCACTGGCACCCATGTGCTTCCCCCGTCGGCCGTGTAAGCTGCCACCAGCGTGGATTCCTCACTGTTCTCCTGCTGAATTGAACAGCGCATCGCAAAACACCAAACGACCTTCTGCCCCCTCACCCGGTACAGCACCGGGTTTGCGTAGGCGAACTGCACCGCGCCCTGGCGCACGTTGTGATTGAACACATAGACCGGCTCACTCCACGTGTCTCCATCGTTATTGGAAACTACCGCCATGATATCGCCCATGTCTTTTTTCCCATTGGTCATCGCACCATAGGCCACAATCAATTGCCGGGGGCGCTCACCCTGTATAATATACGGCTGCCAGACACGCCACGCCTCGGGATGCTGCTCTACTTTGCGCAACACTCTCACGTCGCGTACGTCACCACGATGGGCCCCGGTCTCGGCGTGGAGAAAATTCGGCAGGACCAATGCTTGTAACAGGCCCAACATCATCAACGTCTGGTATTTCATATAAATCTCAATTTTCCGTTGTTCAAAAAAACGGGGACACAATCACCAAATTGATGACCATGCCCCCATCAATAGTTGGCGCGGATTTTAGAATCTGGCGCTTAGATTAAACGCGTAAGTACGTCCGGGCTGCCGCTGATACGAAACCCGATCGCCCAACTTAAATATATTTTGGTTATCGAGTAGGTTGGCTACCTTAAGTCCAATGGTGTAGTTCACTTTACCGCTGGTCGGCAGTTTGTATTTTACCACGCCATCAAACCGCCACTCGCCTGGCATGGTCCAAAGCGGTGTGGTGGCCGCACCCAAGGAGTTCCGCGGAGCCGGCTCAATCGGTCTGGAACCGATGAAAATGGAACCCAGACTCAAATCAAGCCCCTTGAGTCGGCCATCACGAAACCGGTAGGTATTGAACGCCGTAAACATGTGATACGGCGAGTATCTCTGCTTGGCGCCGGTCGTAGTGTCCCGCGAGTCAGTGTAGGAATAGCCTCCCATAACCGACCAGTTTTCCGTGAAACGGGAATTCACCGTGGCTTCAAACCCTCGCGACCGCAGGCCGTCGATCTGGATAAACCAATCGTCACGACTACTATCTGGTATCGCCACGTTCTGTTGGATGATTTCGTAGACAGAAAACATTCCTTGAATACGATTATCTTTAAGACTATAGCGTAGACCAGCTTCCTTTTGATTTCCTTCCTCTGGTTTTAGAGGGGTGTCATCCGGCTGTAGGCGGAATTCCGGATTGAAGGAGCTGTTCAAGTTGGCGTACAGCGTGGCGTTCTTACTACGGTTCAAATGCCAAACCAAACCTGTGCTGTAGGTGGTGGAATCAGCCGTGCCCTCTCTAGTTACACGGTCAGTCGTGGAATTGTAGCGCCGGTCGTAGGTTTCGGTCCGACGGACACCACCGGTCATGAAGTATCGACCATCAAAAAAGGACGCCACGTCCGCCAAATAGTACTCGAGATTCTTGCTGAAATCGAGGTTGCGGGCCCCCGCCAGCAGCGGCGGGCGCTCGCTCTCAGAAAGGACACGCGGCGACAAAGCCGGATTGATGACATTGATTGGGCCCGGCATATTGGGATTGAAGCCGGCCAAGCGAACATCGGTGAGAAATTCGGCCAAAGTCAGATTCGGATAATGGTTCAGCCGTCTGCCCACGTTGCGCGTCGGCCACTGGAGGTTTAGATTAGCATCGTTCGCCCTCAGCCCACCGTAGTTGTAACGGCCATCTTGGTTCCATACCAACCCAGAGGATTGGTCCCAACTGATGCCCGCCAGCAAGCGGTGCTCGGCTGGACCGGTCGAAAACTTGGCCACCAGTTCGTTGCGCGAACGAAGGTTGGTGATGTCTTGGGTACGAGTGCGCCAACGGCGCGGCATCAATACCGCGTCCTGAAGAAAGGTTAGCGACCCTTGGCTGGGTTGATGCTCCTCGTAGAGTTGGTCCTTGGTGTCGCGGGAAAATTGGATGCGCAACTGAAGGTTTTCACTAAAGGCATGCTGGAAGTCTGCCATGGCGAATCCGCGCTTCCAACGCCGTTGGTCGCCCTCGGCAGCATAGCCCTGCCGATTATCACCGTATTCCAGACGCATACCATTCGGAAGTGTAAAACCGTCAGGGTCCCCTTGCCACATCGGCTGGCGCCAAACCGCCCCACCATCGGTCTCAACCACATCAACGTAGTCCAATACCAGCAAGGTCTTCTTGGACATCTGCCAGGAAAACGACCCCGCATAAGCCTTCTCTTGGTGCGTAATTTCTCGCCAATAGTCGCCGTCGTCATAGACCGCATTGATGCGGTAGCGGAAGGGTGAGCCCTGCGACCCAATCGGCCCACCATGATCGAGTTCGACCCGGAAAGCATCCAGCGGACTTACATAGCTTCCCCGGATTTGGGTATGTGCTTTTCCCAAAGGACGTTTGGTTACACGGTTGACGGTGGCGGCATACCCTCCCTGTCCAAACAAAACGGCCGCCGGCCCTTTTAAAACCTCTACACGCTCTATGTTGGCAATCGATACTTTCCCAATGCTTTCCTGTTGTAAGAATCCATTGAGAAATTTGGTATTCGCATTACCGAAACCACGAACCACCCAAGCGTCATTGTTGGAGGTGGAAACAAACCCGGGAACGTATTCCAGCACGTCCTCCATGGTGCGCGCCAAAGTATCTTCCATAAACTCCTGATTGAGCACCGTCACATTCATCGGAATGTCCTCGATGGGCGTGTCCATACGTGTCACCGCTGCGGCGCGGGTCGACTGGTACCCAATGTCGTTATCGGTCGAAACTTCAAAAACGGACATGGTGATGGGCTCATCTTCGGACGGCACCGGAGCAGGCGCAACGGTCTGTCCTGACAAAGGCATACTCAGTGCCGCCATAAACAAACCGGAGCACAGGGATGCCGGCTGCAATAACAGGTTATTCGCTTTCATAGGCTTAATACTTGGTGGGGGTGGGGGGTATACTGGAGGCAGGGGTATATCCTGCATCACGCAGAACTGAATGTGAAAAAAACCGCGACCCGCCAGAAGCGACAGCCCAATCCTTCGGTTCTATTATAGAACCAGAAGGCGACTATGTGGGATGAGATGAGCATAGGAATGAATCGGTGGACCTTACCTTGCACGCGTTGAAGGGCCTAGTAGTTCGGACGTGGTGAAATCTTTCGCCTCCGGCTAAACTGTTCCGCCTACAGGACCATGGCAAAAAACCACCGGAGACGGCCGGTCTGGCCAGATGGCTCCCACAAAGCGAAACTGACCTACACTTACTTAGGTCTCGAGGCCATCAAAGGCATCTAGCCGATCCACGCTATTGCCCATGATCCTTGGGTGGCGGTGCCCTGGCCCAGCCCGGCGAAACCTGGCAATCCTTGTTCGACGGCGCGACCCTGCAGGGCTGGCAGGCCAACGAGAATCCGGAGACGTGGCAAATTGAAGACGGGGCCATCGTCACCCGCGGCAAACGCTCCCATCTGTTCTACGTGGGGCCGGTGGCCGAGGCGAATTTCAAGAATTTCGAGTTCTCCGCCGAGGTTCTGGCCGAGGGGAGCTCCAACTCCGGCATCTACATCCACACCCAATGGCAGGACGAGAGTTGGCCCGCCGCCGGTTACGAACTCCAGGTCATCAACGCGAGCCCGGTCGTGCCCGCGGGCAAATACTCCGAGCGCAAGATGACCGGCAGCATCTACGCCGTGCGCAACACGTGGCGGGCGCCCGTGGCCTCGGATCAGTGGTTCGAATACCGCATCGTCGTTCGCGGCAAAACGATCCAGACCTTCGTGAACGGGGAACTCATCTGCCACTACACGGAAAGCAGCCAGCATTGGCGATCCGAAGGCAAACCCGGTCGCTGGCTCTCGCGCGGCACATTCGCCCTCCAGGGCCATGACCCCAAAAGCGTGGTGAGGTATCGCAACCTCCGCGTGCGGGTGCTGCCCGACGACGCAGCCTCGGTCACCGACCCATTGGTCGATCTGGAACTGGATGAGCTCATCGGTTTCTTCTCCGACGCAAACCATGCGCTCATCGATTTCGGCATCAATCCGGCCAACCCCGCCTTGCGCGCCGCTCAACGCACCGACGCCCGTCGCCTGGGTTACACCTTGGGCTATGAGTGGCCGACCGGGACCTTCGACCTCTCTCACCTGCCGGAACATGTCATGCTCTTCACCGACGCCACCGCGCCGCCTCAGGCCGCTGACCTCAAACGCGCGAAGCAAGCGGGCAAACTAATCGCTTTCAGTTCCGGTGGTGACACGTGGCTGAACCCACATCGGATCAAAGCCCGCCTCCAGGCCATGAAATCCGCCGGGCTAGAATGGAGCGACCTATGGGTGCCGGATGAGGCCACCGCCCACAGCACCAAATAACAGGGGGCCCGTTTAAGGAAACAAGAGGCCTCGCCGGCGGTTGCGAGGCGGCTTGGGCGCATCGAGTTCGGGCGGAGGGGGATTAATTAAACCGCTCAACATGCCAAAATCGCGGGAGTTTTTCCCTTAATCTGCATGCCATCGGGCCGTCCTTTTCGCTAGACTCCACCGCTATCCGTGTAGCTTCACCCCCTCCCCCACCATGAACATCCCCTCCTCCTCCCGTCGTAAGTTCATTGCCCAAACCGCCTCCCTCGGCGCTGGCATGATGATTCTGCCCACTGGCACGCTGTTCGGCGCGAACCGCCCGGGCAACCGACTGAACATCGCGCTCATCGGCTGCTGGGGTCGGGCCACCGCCCACTTTGAGATGTTGGAACAGGAAAACGTCGTGGCCCTCTGCGACGTCAACGCCAAGGCCTTGGCCGCCGCCGGCGAAAGATTTCCCAAGGCCACGCGCTACAAGGACTGGCGCAAGTGTCTGGATCAAAAGAATCTGGATGCCGTCGTCTGCTGCACCCCCGACCATCATCACGCCTTCATCTCCATTTGGGCGATGAACCGCGGACTGCACGTTTTTGGGGAGAAGCCGCTGGCCAATACCGTGCAAGAAGCGCGCATGGTTCGGGAAACCTACCTGCAGAACAAGGACACACTGGCGACCCAGTGCGGCACCCAACGCCACTTCCACCCCAATTTCGACAACATCAAGGCCCTGATCCGCGAAGGGGCCATCGGCGAGCTCCAGGACGTGCACGCCTGGGGCAACCGCACCCACGACAAGACCCGTTATCCGGCGGGGACAGGCGTGGCTCCCGATTTTATCGATTGGGATCTCTGGATTGGCCCTTCCCAGATGCGCCCCTTCAGCGAGGACTATTTTGTCGCCCTCGACTGGCGCACCCAACGCTACGAACTCTCCTACTTTGATTCGGATATGTCCAATTGGCCGACCGGTTCGAACTGCCTGTCTTGGAACATGTATCGGGAATTCGGCAACTGGCAGATCGGCGACATGGGCAGCCACACCATGGACCTGGCCTTCAATCCCCTCGATGCGGATTATCCTTTCTCCGCCGAAGCCAGTGGCGAGCCCTACAATCCGGACGTGTCCCCCTCCCTCATGAGCTCGAGTTGGATGAACCCGGCCAACGACTGGCGGGGTGACATCCGGGTCTCCTGGCATCAGGGCGGCAACATGCCGAAGTCTCCCTTCCGGCACATTGATCTGGAAAAAATTGACCACGGTGCCCTCTTCAAAGGCAGCAAGGGCTACCTTATCGCCGATTTCACCACCCGCATGGTGATTCCCTACGGCAAGGATGCCGACCTCACCTACCTCGACACCGGGAAAATTGATATTCCCGAGAAGACCGCCGCCAATTTCGTCGAGGAATGGACCAACGCCTGCAAAACGGACCTCAAGACCTCCTGCAACTTTGACTATTCCGGCGTCATGATCGAGCAACTGCTCTTGGGAGCCGTCGCCTTCGACGTGGGTAAGAAACTCGACTACGATGCGAAGAAGATGGAGTTCACCAACAGCCCCGAAGCCAACCGCCTCCTGAGCAAAGAGTATCGCCCGGGCTGGGTCCTGAACGGCTGATCGTCGATCTCCCGATTCCGAAACCTAGGTAGAGACGGACCGCTGGGCCGTCCGGTTCCAAGCTGACGGCCATGCTGGATCGCTGCAACGGACGGCCCAGCGGTCCGTCCCTACCCCTTAGATACTAAAAACCCGGGCCCATACGAAGGCCCCCTAACGCGGGCTAGAGAGGTAGAACTTCGACGAGCGCGGGCCGGTTTCCGCCTGCCCCTTGGAAAATCTGAATTCGTAATTATGAATTCGTAAATCCACCTGGCCCCCCTCCGCCTTCGTCCCGCAGCCGCGGGACTCCGGCGGACTAGGACGGGGAATGGCTTCGGCCTGCGGCCTCGTTCCGCTGCGCGGAATCGACTGTGTCGCCCCATCTCCGGCCCTGGACGGGCCTCCGTCGAACCCAAGAGTTCGCTTCCCCTCGCCTTCCGGTTTCCTTCTGCCCGTCTGGAAATCTGAATTCGTAATTCCGACTTCGTAAATCCACCTGGCACCCCGACGGGGAATCGAACCCCGGTTTGATCCGTGAGAGGGACCCGTCCTAACCGCTAGACGATCGGGGCTTATCCAAAAGAGGGCGGACGTTCACGAATCCGCCCCCCCACTGGCAAGCCAAATTCATCCGTTGACTCAGGCGCGAGCCGCTTTGGCCTCTTCAATGATCACCGGCACCAGATCGTGCGGCACTTTCTCGTAGGCCAGGAACGTCTCCGTGTGGGTGCCACGACTCGCGGTGAGAGATCGCAGCCGAGTGCTGTAGTGGTAAAGCTCCCGCTGGGGCACCCGAGCCCGCAGCGCATGAAACTGGCCCGTGGCCTCAACCCCCAGAATCTGTCCACGGCGAGAGGATAAATCCCCCATGATGTCGCCCACGCAGTCTCCCGGCACGGTTACCACGATTTCGTAGATCGGTTCCAACAAGCAGGGACGGGCTTCCGCAAAGGCCTCGCGAAATGCATGGTTTCCCGCAATCTGAAAAGCGATATCCTTGGAATCCACCGGGTGCATCTTGCCATCGTAGAAATCGACGATCACGTCGACAATCCGACATCCCGCCAATACGCCCGCCTCACAGGCGGCTTTGACGCCTTTTTCGACCGAGGGCACAAAACCCCGATCCACATTGGTGCCGACGAGGGATTGCCGGAAATCGACGCCGCTGCCCGGGACCCCGGGCGCGATCCGCAGCCAAACCTCCGCAAACTGCCCCGCGCCGCCCGATTGTTTTTTGTGTCGGTATTTGGCCGCAGCCTTGGCGCTGACCGTCTCCCGGTAAGGGATCCGCGGGGCGGTCATGGTGAGGTTGATGCCGTAGCGCCGATGCAGGCGCTCCAGGGCAATTTTCAAATGCAGTTCGCCCTGGCCGGAAACGAGGGTCTGGTGCACCTCATCATCCACCCGATGATGGAAGGACGGATCTTCTTGGTGCAAGGTGGCCAACCCGACGGCAAACTTGTCCTCATCCCCGGGCGAGTCACACGTCAGGGCGCCGTGAATACTGGGTGCCGGATAATTCACTTCCGGCAGCATCACGGGCCGGGTCGGGTCACACAGCGTATTGCCCGTGTGGGTGTCGCGCAGCTTGATCGCCGCACCGAGATCACCCGCCTTCAGCGAGGGAACGGAGGTGCGTTTCTGACCATTAAGCACGAACAATTGTCCGATTCGCTCCGTCGTGCCGCGCGCGGGATTGAACAGTTCCTGGCCACCCTTGACTTCCCCCGCATAGACGCGGAACAACGACAACTCGCCCACCCCGGCTTCGTTCATGGTTTTAAAAACATAAAGCACCGGCGTCTGGTCATCGAGACTCACTTCAACCCGGGAGCCGTTCGGATCCCGTCCCTTGACCACCCGATGGTCCACCGGGGACGATTCATACTTGGCCAAATGATCCAACAATCGAGCAACGCCTATGTTGGTGAGGCCCGAAACGGCGAACACCGGCACGAACACTTCGTTGGTCAAAGCGCGATGCAACCCCGCGCGCATTTCCTCTTCACTCAGGCCGTCTTCCTCAAAAAACTTCTCCATCAGCGCATTGTCCGATTCGGCCACGTATTCGATGAGCTGCCGGTGCAGGGCCTTGACGGTCTCGGCGTCGGCGCCTTCGGCCGGACACTCCTCGAACTGACCTGATCCGTCGTTGCGGTAGCTGACGACCTCGCTGCGCATGACATCCAGCACGCGATGGAAACCCGGGCCGGCGTCCAACGGGACGGTCAACGGGAACACATGGGTGCCAAAGTGGGCTTTGGCCTCCTCCAGCGTCGCGTCAAAACTGACATTGGCCTTATCCAGACCGGTGACGACCAGGGTTTTGGGCAGATGATAGTCACTGGCCGCCCGCCAGACGGTGTCCGTGCCCGCCGACACCCCCTGCGTGGCGTTGACCACGACCACCGCCGAGTCCCCCACCCGCAACCCGGAGAGCGCCTCGCTGCGAAAGTCCTGATATCCGGGCGTATCCAGAATGTTGAGCTTCGCGCCCGCCCATTCCGCCGCCAGCAGAGTGGTGTGCACGGAGATGCCATGGTCGCGCTCGCTTTCGTGAAAATCCGAAACCGTCGACCCCTGTTCGATGGACCCGAGCCGCCCAATTTGCTGGGCACACACCAACATCGATTCGACGAGCATGGTCTTGCCGGCGGAGGCATGGCCGACGACTGCGAGGTTTCTGATTTGGGGGGCGGGATAGTCGGTCATGGGTAACTCCTGGGTTTGGGGTTTAATTCAGGCGCCGGCTAATCCCCTGAGGGTCCCCGGCACGGCCGGTTTGGATGAGGGCTCGACGCTGTCCCGGGTCGTGCGGCCCTCGCGGTCTCGGCCACTATGGTGCGCTCGGGGGTTCATGGCGAAATCACATCCCACCTGCGGCCCGCCGCCAACCCCGAAGCGAGGCAAACCCAACCCATGCACAACCATTGGCAAAAGATGACCGGGGCGGATTGCGCTTCTCTATCCACCATGTGACGCGCAGGCTTTCAGCGCCTGCTTTCCGAAATTGTCTCCCCCTAAAATCCCCATGCGTTTCCTTGCTTTGTTCGGCGCCGTGCTGACGGCCACCACCCTCGTTGCTGAGTCCGCTCGGCCCAACATTCTTTGGCTCACCACGGAGGACAATGGTCCCGAACTCGGATGCTACGGCGACGAATACGCCACGACCCCTCACATCGACACCTTGGCCGCCAAGGGCATGCTCTACTCGCTGGCCTGGTCCAACGCCCCCGTCTGTGCCCCCGCTCGGACCGCGATCATTTCCGGCATGTATCCGCCCTCCACCGGATCCCAACACATGCGCAGCTTCGTGCCCGCTCCGGTAGAAATGGAGGCCTACCCGCTGTTTTTGAAACGCGCCGGCTACTACGTCACCAACAACGCCAAAGAGGACTACAATCTCAGCACCCCGGCGGATCTGTGGGACGAGTCCTCCCACCAAGCGCATTGGCGCAATCGCCCCGCCGGCACGCCTTTCTTTGCGATCTTCAACTTCACCATCAGTCATGAAAGCAACGTGCGCGCTCGTCCGCATCAAGCCGTGCACGATCCCGCCGCCTTCACCGTCCCCCCTTATCAGCCCGATGACCCGCTGATCCGACAGGACTGGGCCCAGTTCTATGATGTGGTTGCCCAAGCGGATGCTCAGTGCGGCGAAAGCTTGGCCGAACTCGCGGCGGCGGGACTGGCGGAGGACACGATCGTCTTCTACTACGGAGATCACGGGGCGGGCATTGCTTCCCACAAGCGCAACCCGATCAACCGGGGACTGCAGGTCGGTCTGGTCGTCTATATCCCGGAAAAATTCGCGCACCTGCGCCCCGCGGACTACACGGTGGGTGGCCGGTCCGATCGACTGGTCAGTTTTGTGGATCTCGCCCCCACGTTATTAAGTCTGGTCGGAGTGGCCCCTCCCGCAAACATGCAAGGGCATGCCTTTCTGGGCGAACACGTTTCCCCGCCACCTGCCTACCTGTTCGGCTTCCGGGGGCGCATGGATGAGCGCGTGGATTTTGTGCGCTCGGTCACCGACGGACGCTACGTCTACGTTCGCAACTTCCGGCCGGACCTGCCGGCGGGACAACGGGTGGACTACCAATTCAACACGCCTGGAAATCAGCGCTGGCTGGAGCTGTTTGAAGCCGGCGAGACCAACGCCGTCCAGTCCGCCTTTTTTCTGCCCACGCCTCCCGAGCAGCTCTTTGATCTCAAAGAGGATCCCCATGAAATCAACGATCTCGCGGCGGACCCGACTCACCGCGCCGTCAAGGACCGGCTGTCCAGTGCCCTCTTCCAGCATCTCGAGTCCACCTTGGAATTGGGATTCCTCCCGGAGGCGGAACTTCACCGGCGCACGGCCGGCCGTGCGCCCTTCGACTGGGCGCGTGAGTCCGGGAACTACGACTACCACCGGATTCAGGTTGTCGCCTCCCGAGCCACGCTCGGCCAGGCCCTGCCTGCGGGCAAAATCTCGGCCCAGCTCCAAGCCGCCGAGCCCGCCATCCGCTACTGGACGCTCCGTGGTTTGGGCTACCGCGCCACGACCGCAGACGGCGGCGGTGAGGCTGAAGTCGTTCCCCATTTCCCTGCGCTAAGAGCCATGCTCGGGGACGAATCCCCCGATGTGGCCATCACGGCCGCAGATCTTTTGGTGCGCCACGGCAACCAAAGCGATCAGACAAAGGCGTTGCAGCATTTGGCCAGGTGGGCTGACCCCCACGGCAACCACTTCACCACCATGGCCGCCCTCACCGTGCTCAACAACCTGGCTGACCTCGCGCAACCGGTTCACGACCTGCTCAAAACCTATCCGCTGGAGACGGTCGATCTCCCCCACCCCCGCTACCGGCACGACGTGGCCAAACTGCTGACCGACACCCTCAACCTCAAGTCGGTCGATCCCCGGTTGTGAACCGCCGCAGCTCCGGGACCCGAAGCGCGACCCGAACCCGCCCATCGGGCAGGCCTCCATTTGCCCGATTCTAGCTAACGCATGGAAAACGTTACTCGACCGAGTCGGCCAAAGTCCGCCACGTAACGCCCGGCCTCTCCCGGCACGACATCACCGAGGGCACCGGTGATAAGTAAGTCATCCCGCTTCACTTCGAAGCCCTCGCGCAACCGCTGCCGAACCAACCACAGCAACGCTTCCCAAGGGTCCCCCATCGCGTCGGCCCCGCTGCCCAGTGAGACCTCTTCGTTGTTACGCGACAGCGAGACTTGCAGATCCTTCAGGTCCGTCGTGCCCACGGGTTTGGGGCGGCCTTTGATCACGACGGCAGCGGCCACGTTGGAGGCAATGACATCGGCCCCCGTCACCCGATCAGCCGGGTCAAAATAGAGGTTGGGAATCTCCACCACGGGCACAATCTGCCGCACATACCCTTTCAGCTCCTCGACATCCTGCGGTGCCGATCGGATCGAGAGTTTCAATTCAAAGCCGATTTCCATTTCGACCACTGCCCCCTTCAATTGCCGGAGACTCACGAACGTGGCGGTATTTTTGACTTGGGATTTCAACAACGATCCCGCCACCGGTTCGAAAAGATCGTATCTGACCCGCGCCGCCTCCGTCGTCATGCCGGCCTTATGGCCCACGATGGGGTCTCCCTCCTGCACCCTCCGCTCGATCACTTCCTTCTGCACGGCATAGGCCTGCCGTTCGGACACGCCGTAGGTTGAACCGGCAAGGGCGGGAATGGGTTGGCGACGCTCTTGGGCCTTCATGATGGCGTCGGCCCACTCCTCCGTGGACTGCCCGTTGGCCCTCCCCGGGGTGAGCAAACTGAGGGTTAGGAGGAGAAAAGTAAGCACCAGAAGTTGGGGGGAAGAACGCATCTCGGAAAAGGGGACAAGGAATCGTTACAAACTGGGAGTCAGTTAACGTCTTCTGCGCAGAAAATCAAAGGTTGGTTCCGGAAACCCCTTCCTGACTGCCGCAGCGATGCCCGATGACGAGCGGGCTGACCGGGGACGGAGCATCGAATCGAGGTTGGACCCTCGGCGCAAATTCGGCGCTCCCCGATCCGACTAGCGTTGACTCTCGTCGGGCCCGATCTCACCGTCTCCCTGTCCGCTAAAGCAGTGCCGTGGCCTTACTTCGGTTCTGCCGCTGAGTGGATCGGATTTTCGGGTTCGTCCGATGTTTGACGGTCATTTGAGGAACCCTTCCCGCAACCCTCCAGCGAAAGCCATTTCCCATGATTGACGTTCATCCCGAGTCCGCAAACGAAACCTTGGTGATTCAGGCCACAGGCATTCTCAGTGCCGCTGACTACGAAACCCGATTTCAACCTGTCGTCGAAGATCTCATCGCCCAACACGGTAAGATCAATCTGGTGATCTATCTGGATGAGATGTTTGAAGGCTGGGATTTGGGCGCGATGTGGGATGACGCGAGGTTCGGCATGAAACACCGCCACGACTGCAAGCGGGTCGCCGTGGTGGGCGCGCAAGCCTGGTTCAAATGGGCCTACGAAATCGGGGCCAAATTTTTGGACGGCAAGTTCCACACCTTCGACCAGGATGACCTGGTGGGCGCCATAGCCTGGGCGCGCGCGCCCCTGCCCGAAACCGCCACCGAAGAAACGGCCGCGGTCGAGGTTTAGCCGTCGGCCCGGGCGGCTATGACACCCTCACCGCCGCCCGCCCGCGTCAACTAGGTCAACGGAGTCGTCGAATCCCCCCCGGACGACGCGGATCGGCCCCGCCCCAGTTGAACCGAGGTTACGCCGCAATTCTCCCGGGACGGGTGCGCGCCATCAGGCGACCGTCCATTTACGTTTACCCGTCTGTCCGCCAAGACGCTCGCCCTGCGCCCCCACGTGGCCATAGTGGCCGTCCATGTCACTTTCCCGAATCGTATTGGTGGTGGCCACCGGAATGATGCTTTGCGCCGGCCCCCTCGCCGAGGCGCGCAATCGTCCGAATGTGCTCGTAATTCTGGCCGATGATCAGGGTTGGGGGGATCTCGGGATCAATGGGCATCCCACCATCCAAACGCCGCAGCTGGACCAACTCGCCCGCGCGGGGGCCCAGTTCAGCCGGTTCTACGTGCAACCCGTGTGTGCCCCCACCCGCGCCGAGTTTCTCACCGGCCGCTATCACTTGCGCGGGGGGGTCTATGATGTGAGCCAAGGCGGCGAGCGCCTCGCTTTGCGCGAACAGACCCTGGCCGACGTTTTTCGAGCCCACGGATATGCCACCGGGTGTTTTGGCAAGTGGCACAACGGATCCCAATACCCGTATCATCCCAACGGCCGCGGGTTCGACGAGTTCTACGGCTTCACCTCCGGACATTGGGGCAACACCTTCGATGCCGTGATGGACCACAACGGAGCCGTGGTAGCGGGCAAGGGCTACATGACCGACGACCTCACCGACCGAACCCTCGCATTCATCCGCGAGCATCACGCGGCTGGCACCCCTTTTCTGGCCTATTTTGCCATCAACACCCCCCATTCTCCGATGCAGGTTCCCGACCCCTACTGGGACCGCTGGGCGGACCGGGTCGTCCCCTCCGAACACCGCTACGCCGCGCAAGAAGATCGGGTTCACAGTCGAGCCGCGTTGGCGATGGTGGAAAACATCGATCACAACGTGGGGCGCATTCTGGCCGCCCTGAAAGAGATCGAAGCCGAAGCAGAGACCATTGTGGTGTATTTTTCCGACAACGGCCCCAATGGCGCCCGCTGGAATGCCGAACTCAAAGGCCGCAAGGGAAGCACTGACGAGGGAGGCGTCCGCGCCCCGCTCTTTATCCGCTGGCCCGGGCGGATTCCGGCCGGCATCAAACTGGACCAACCGGCGGGAGCGATTGATCTCCTGCCCACTTTGGCCGCCCTCGCCCAGCTCCCGTTGGCTTCCCCGCTTCCGCTTGACGGCACCAGTTTGGCGGAGCCCTTGACCGGCGGGGATGCTCCCCCCACCGATCGCCTGATTTTCACCCACTGGCGCGATCAGGTGAGCGTTCGCGGAGACCGCTGGATGCTCGATCAAAATGGCGAACTGTTTGATCTGCAGGCCGACCCCGAGCAACGCCAAGCCGTGACCCCTCGACATCCGGAAACCGCCGCCGCGTTGCGGCAGCAGGTGGCCCGGTGGCGCGAAGAAATGGCCGCCACCGCGGCCAATCAGGATCCAGCCATCACTCTGGGTCATCCCGGGGCACGGTTCACGCCCCTGCCCGCCCGTGATGCGACCCTCCACGGCAATTTGGAACGGTCCAACCGCTTCCCCAACGATTCCTACGTCCGAAACTGGCAGTCGCCGGAGGATCGCCTCACTTGGGCCGTGGAGGTCCCCGCGGCCGGTCGGTTTCGCGTGACGCTTTACTACACCTGCCCACCGGCGGATGTCGGGGCCACTGTTCGACTCGAAGGCGGTGATGACAGCGTGCAGACTCGGATCACCTCTCCGTGGGATCCGCCGGAAATTGGCCGGGACCACGATCGCATTCCCCGGCAGGAATCCTACGTCAAAGAATTTGCCCCCCTCGAATTAGGAGAGATGACCCTGAGTCCAGGGGAGACCACCCTGATCCTGCAATGCCCCGAGATCCCCGGCCGCACCGCGTTGGAATTCCGACTGTTGCAATTCGAGCGGTTGCTTTAACGGAAGTTTATTGCAATTACCACCGTTGACCTGAGGGCTCCGACCTCTTCCGTTCCAGCCTGTTCATGACCGACACGACGCCATCCGATGCCCGACCACTTCAACGCGTGGGGGCCGCCATGATCAACCTGACGATTATTATCGGCTTGGCGATCACGGCCGAACGAATCGCGGCCGGCGGTGGCGTGCCGGACGGCGCGGCCCGGGCGGCCATCGCCATCAAAGCGCTGTTCGGTCTCGGTGCCCTCTTTTGGTTCGGCTGTGCCCACTGGCGGACCAGTCCGGGACTGGTGCTACTCAGGCTGCGTATCGTCAACGAAGCGGATGAGCGCAGTCGCATCACCCTCCCCACCGCCCTGATTCGACCGCTGCCATTCTTCTTTTTTGGCATCGTGGTCGTGTATCCGGTGGAATTGATTCCCCGCAGCGTCGCTCCGGTGCAGTTCTTCCTGGTGCTGGTCAGTTCCTTATTACTCGCCGCCAACGCGGCGCCGCTCTGGTCGGGCCCCAATCGGCGCAGCCTGTTCGATCGGATGCTGAAAGTGCGGGTCATCCGCACCGGCTCCCGCAACCGCGCATGACCCCCTCGCCCAACCCCCGTCTCGCAGCCCCACCCTTGGTGTGGTGGACCGTCTGGGCTTCAATGCTGGGACTCGTTATGGTGGTCGGCGGACTGTTACGCGATCAACCGAGCATCGCGTCGCTGCCATGGGTCATGGCCCTAGGCCCCCTGATCCTGGGCATGATGATGCGGTTTTTGATGCTCCCGCGGGCGACGAACCGGAATAAGGCCTACGTGATTTTTATCGTTGGGTTGTCCCTCTGTGAGATGACCGGTTTTCTGGGGATTTTCGCGACCGATCAGCATCAGGACACCCTCCTGCTGCTTGCTCTGCTCGGCATCGTGGTCCACATGCCGACATTCCTGCGGAAACTGCCGCCGGCCTAGGAGGGGGAAGCGCTCAGCTGATGACTAGATTGGTCAGCGTTCCGATCAGTTCCATGGAAATCTGAATCTGGTCGCCCACTCTGAGGGTAAATTCATCGGGTGGGACGATACCGGTTCCCGTCATCAGGTAGGCCCCGAACGGAAATACATTTTCGCGATACAACCAATCCGCCAACGACGCGAGCGGCCGTTTGATTTGATCGAGGGTGGTTTCCCCGGCAAACACCGCGGTGCCCCGGCGATTGATCACAAGTTTTAAGGTGGACGACGGCGCGGGAGCGGTATCGGTCACCACCAGACAAGGGCCGAGAGCGGCACTGCGGTCGTAGCATTTGGCCTGCGGCAAATAGAGTGGGTTCTCCCCTTCAATGTCACGGGAGCTCATGTCATTGCCCAGCGTGTAACCAAAAATCTGCCCGCGGGAGTTGATCGCCAGGGTCAACTCGGGTTCGGGCACGTTCCACGAGGAATCGGATCGAATCCTCACCCCGCCTCCCGGGGCGGCGACCCGGTGCGGTGTCGCCTTGAGAAACAACTCGGGACGTTCGGCGGCATACACCCGGTCGTAGAAATCGCCCCCGCCGGCGTCTTGCGACTCTTCCATCCGGGCGGTGCGACTGCGATAATAGGTCACCCCGGCAGCCCACACCTCCTGACTTTGCACCAAGGGCCAAGGGGCGCCGGGCGCATCGATCGGCCGTCCCTGAGCAATGGCCTGCTCGATCGCCTGGCGTTGGTTCTTTGCCGTGAACAGCAGATCCAGACTGAAGTCCGGGTTGGTTTGCACGAACGCTCCATCGGATTCCACCACAATACAAGAGGCCGACGGGAACAGGCGATAGAGGGAGCACATAAGCGAGCAGCCAAATCGATCCCGGTCCGGCTTTCACGAACAAAAATGCCCGGCCCGTGACTCATCCCCCACTGCTGAGGTAATTTGGTTTAAACCGCGGCCCATCCGGGACGAACGCTCATGGCGGAGGACGCTTAAAAATGCGGGCGGGCGGAGGCCAGCACCCGACGATAGAGCGCTTCGTATTGGGGCACGATCTTGGCCGGACTGAACTGCGCCAACGCCCGACCCCGGGCGGCCTCGCCCAAGCGCTGCCGGAGCCCCTGGTCTTGCAACAGCCGCTCCACCGCCAAAGCCACCGCTTCGCTGTTGCCCGCGGGAACCAGCAACGCCGACGTGCCATCCTCGACGACTTCCGGAATTCCTCCCACGCGAGTGGAGACACTCGGGCAGGCGAAACTGGCCAGCTCCAGCAGGCTCAGACAGAAGCTCTCCGAGTCGGAGGTGAACACGCCGATATCGGCGGCTTGCAAATAGTCCTCCACCACCGAGACCGATTCGCGCACCACGATCGTCTCGGCCAACCCCATGCGTTGAACCAAACCCTGGTAGGGCGCAAACGAGCCGCCCGCCAACACGACCATCTTAAAGCGCTCCCGCTTTTCGAGTTGAGCCAACGCATTCAACATCACGTCGATGCGCTTGATGGGGCGCAAATTGGAGAGGTGCAGCAAAAGCAGCTGATCATCGGCGACCCCCAATTCGCGGCGCACTGCCGCCCGGGAGCGGGCCGCGGGTCGCGGTTCAAAGAAATTATGCACCAAGGCAATGTCCTTGGCCACCCCCAGCAGCCGATGGGTTTCTTGTCGCAAAAACTCGGATACGGCAGTGATCGCATCCGAGGCCTCCAGGGCAAAACGAATGGCCGGAGCGTAGCCCGGGTCGCGCCCCAGCAGGGTGGTGTCGGTGCCATGAAGCGTGGTCACCACCACCGGTCGATGATGCGCCGGCAGCATCTCGCGGGCGAGGATGGCAGCCGTGGCGTGGGGCACCGCGTAGTGGGCGTGAATGACATCCAACTCAAACGCCTGGGCAACCTCCGCCAGCTTCACCGAAAGCGGCAGGGTGTAGTCCGGATATTTGAAGAGCTCGTAACTGTTGATCTCGACCGGATGGAAGAACACCCGCTCCCGTCCCGGCTCCAACCGAAACGGGCGCTCATAACTGATGAAGTGGACTTCATGCCCCCGGGCGGCCAGCTCATCCCCCAAACCGGAGGCCAAGATGCCACTGCCACCCACGGAGGGGTAACAGACAATGCCAATGCGCAGGGAGCGGGAAGCGTCCATCAGCCCTAGAAATGACGGCTGGCACCGTCGATTTGATCCAGGCTGCCAATCAGCAACGGATCATTGGGGAAGAGTTCCAAGGCATGGCCCACGCCGGCGCGCTGCCCCAGCAGCGCCGCCCGGGCCAATTGGTGGTCAACGTAGTTGCGGGTCTGCAGCTGCGAAGCATGGGCCGCCATCGCCTGCTGCCACCGGGTCACCACCGCGGCCGACAGGGGATAGAGAATCGGCTGAAGACCACGGGGAGCGGCATCGGCTCCGATGGGGTAAAACAGCAGTTGCTCGATCGCGTGGCGGGGCTGATCCCGCAAGGCCGCCAGTCCCCCATACCGGGCCAGTCTGGTGGCGTCCCGCGCCATCTCGCCGATCGCGGCATGGTCAGGGTGTTGATTCGGCTCGGGGGTGGGTGCCATGACCACCGCCGGGCGGTGCCGCCGAATGAGTCCGGCCAACTGTCGAGCTCCGGCCCGCGTGTTCTCGATATTCGCGTCGCCGCCCAAATCGATGAATTCCAGCGATGCCCCCATCAAATCCGCCGCGGCCCTCGCCTCCGCTTCGCGCTGCTCCGGTGTGCCATTGGTCCCCGCCTCACCGCGGGATCCCACCACCACGTGAACCGGACGACCCCGATCCGCCTCGGCGATGAGCACCCCGCCAATGCCGAACTCCACATCGTCAGGATGGGCCCCAAACACCAGTAACGGGGCGAGAGATTCAGAGGGGGAATTCGAGATAGGCTTCATGGGGTCGATCAATGTCGCCGCGCGGAACCAAGGTCATGTCAGGCGCATCCGCGGGATTCAAGTAGGCTTGTTCCCCCGCCCCGGCAATGTAGTGGGTGCATGGCAAAATCGACTGCATCCAGCGCAGGCGGCTGTCCCGGGCGGGGCTGATCTGCGCCGCACCATAGGGGCAGGCCGGGAGCGTGATAAAGGCACTGCCCCCGCGATGGAGTTGGAGGCCCGCCGCGGTTTGACGAGCCCGCACGGTCTCCCCCTGCCAGATCACATCCACAAAGTAGTCATCGATTTCGCACGCCAGAGTCCGCAGTTGCGGATCGCTGGAACGCACCACCCGTATCCCGGCCAACATCCCCAGTCGTTCATACATCGCCAGACAGAAGTCGGCCACGGTCTCCGCCGCCACCGAACGAAACACTTCCAAGGTCGGCTGATCCAATGTCGCCCCCAGTTGCCGCACCATGTTTTCCTGCCAGTCCGACGGAATCCGCTTGTGGGACAGCGGGCTGTATTTGCGCTGGGTTTTATTGACGAAACCAAAATTGAGGGGCCGGGGTTCGGTTTCGCCGGGAAAGCGAATCAAGGTCTGTGTCTCCCGGGGATCGTGATCCGCATCGTGATAAAAAAATACGATTTCACCGCCCAACTCCTGCTGCAAACGACGGGCCGTGAGAACTTTGGCCACCAGAAATCGGCGGGGGAAAAACCCGCAGGGTTGTTGGCCCAAGGCAATGACGGGCGACCGACTCATGCCTGCTTCTCTGCCCTGGGGCGCGGTAGCATGGTCTGGAGTAGGATCGCCAGGCCCATGGTAAGCCCCCAGCCGATGAAATTATACCAGAGGTAGCTGATCTCGAGTTGAAAAAACAGCCCGATGACCAGCGCCTGCGCCACCAGCGCAGCCCAAAATACCGCGGTCCCGCGCACCCACTTCACGAAGAAGGCAATCAGGAAGACGCCCAGGACCACGCCGTAAAAAATCGAGCCCAGAATATTCACCGCTTCGATAAGGTTCTCCACCAGGTTGGCAAACAGCGCGAACCCGATGGCGACCCCACCCCACATGGCGGTGAACCACTTGGAGGCCTTCAAGCTGTGGGCATCGTCCGCTTCCGGCCGAAAGACGTGGCGATAGAAATCCACCGTGGTGGTGGAGCCGAGAGCGTTAAGCTCCGAGGCGGTCGAGGACAACGCCGCGCAGAAAATCACGGCAATCAAGAGCCCCACCAACCCCTGCGGCAGGTAGTCCAGAATGAAGGTGATGAAGACGTAGTCGGCGTCACTGGCCTTGATCTCCGCATCTGCGGCCAGCAGCGCCGCCTGGGCCTGACTGCGGATTTCCTGGGCGTCCGCGTGCCGGGCCAACATCTCCGCCCGCGCACTGGCCAGCGCGGGCGCGTCACCGGATTCCCGCACCGCTAAAAAACGGTCGATCGCGGCCGATTTATCGATCTGAACCGCATCAAACCGCTGTTCGATCTCATCGAAGACGGCCTCGTGGGCGCCCGCCTTTTGCGCGGTCCACACCGCCTCGTTAAAAAAGACCGGCTGTTTTTCGAACTGATAAAAAACAAAAATCAACACGCCCAGCAGGAGAATGAAAAACTGCATGGGGATTTTCAGCACGGCGTTGAACATCAGCCCCATGCGGCTCTCCCGCAGCGACCGCCCGGTGAGGTAGCGCTGCACCTGCGACTGGTCCGTGCCAAAATAGGACAACGACAGGAACAGTCCGCCAAAGATGCCGGACCAGACCGTGTAGCGTTCGTTGAGGTCGAAGCTCCATTCCACCGCATTGAGTTTGCCCATCGCCCCCGCCACGGCGAGCGCACCATCGGTCGATACGTGGTCGGGCATCTTCACCAACACGATGATAAACGCCAACACCATCCCGACCAGAATGACGGCCATCTGATAACGCTGGGTCAGACTGACCGCCTCGCTGCCGCCGGAGACCGTGTAGATGACCACGAGAATCCCCGTCCCCAGGACCGTGATACCCAGCGGCCAGTTGAGGACGGAGGAAACAATGATAGCCGGAGCATAGATGGTAATGCCGGCAGCGAGACCCCGTTGCAGGAGAAAGAGCGCCGCCCCCAGCAGCCGGGTTTTACCATCGAATCGTTTACCCAAATACTCGTAGGCCGTGTAGACCTTGAGTCGTCGATAAATTGGCAGGAAAACTCCCGCGACAATGATGAGCGCGAGGGGCAGACCGAAATAGTTCTGCACGAACCCCAAGCCACTCTCAAACCCTTGACCGGGGGTCGAGAGGAAGGTGATCGCACTCGCCTGCGTGGCCATGACCGACAGCCCAATGGTGCCCCAACCGATGCGTTGATCGCCTTTGAGATACGTGTCCAGTCCACCAACTTGTCGAGTCGCCCAAACCCCGTAGACCGCAATACTCAGGATCGTGCCAAACAGCACCACGTAATCGACCGTCGTCATGCGTAGTAGACCTTGAACCCCCACATCGCCACCACGGTCACAATAAATACGACCACAACAGCGACGTAAACCGCCCGCCATGAAGGCAGCGCCCCCAGGCCGGTGCGTGCTTCTTCGTCACGGTGATCGTTGGGGGCTGCTTGGTGCTCTGAAAAGGTCGTCATCTTCCGGGAGGGCGGCCGTTACAGGCTACGGGGAGCGCAGGGATGCGAGCAAGGCGTCGTTCATGACTTTGTAGCCACTGGAGGGCCCCTCCTGGGCCACGGCCTCAGCCGTCGAGGCTTCCGCGGCCGCGATGGCGATTTCCTCGTTACCCAGCCGGGCATGGATCTTGGCCTTGAGGTGAAGCATCCAAAACGCCCGGGGGTTCTGCGCCAGAGCCAGATCAACCCACTCCGCCGCGAGCGCAGCATCGATTTCTTGATCAAAATAGAAGGCGGCCGCCTGGAAGTAGATGAAATCGGGTTGGCGCTGCCCCGAGTCCATCACCGCCTCAATCTGCGGCTGCAGGCGAGTGCGCACCGCCACCTCGATCGGGACCTGCACATGAGCATGTTCCCAGGCAATTTCCAGCACCGCCGATTCGTCTCTCAACCTCCCGAACCCGATCCGCAGCGTTTCCTCGAGCTGGGCCCCCGGCGCGGTGGGCACGTCCACGCGCACGACATCTTCGTCGGCACTGTAACGGGTTGCCCCCCATTGGTCGGCCACCCGATTGAGGATGATCGTCCAGGTCTCTTCCCCGGGAATCGAAAACAAGGCGTAGGTTCCGGCCGCCACGGGCCGCCCGCCAAACGTGATGTCGGTGGAGAAGCTCAACTTGGTCGCCGCATTGGCACCCGTTCGCCAAACTTCCCCGTAAGGCTGCAACCCACCGAATATTTTTCGGCCTTTCACGCTCGGTCGGGAATAAGAAATTTCGAAGTCCGTGAGGCCGACCCGCTGAGTCACCGTGGCCGCCGGACTGGCCGCAGGAAAATCAATTTGGACCGCAGCGGTGACCGCCCATTGGGCAACGAACAACAACCCTAAAACTGCGCAACGACGGGGGGATGGATAAATCATGGTAAACATTGGCACGAAGGGAAGTTAAGCAGACTCGCCTGCCTACAAATCGCCAGAGTGATCACGAGTTTATTTTCTTCCCCACTTTTAAGGAAGTTTTCCGCGGCAGGCTCCCACCGGGCGGAAAATCTCGGGCCAGCCACGTCGTCGGCTCCCGGTTGACCGGATCAAGGGATCGTCTAACTTCCTTCCCCAATGGCCAGCTCTCCCCTATCCCCCACGGTCATCGACGAGGTGACTGAGGTCGTCTCCACCAGCCTCTGGCCTCACCTGTTAACTGTCGGCGGATTTCTGCTGGCGGTCTTCGCAATCGCGCGGTTGATGAGTGAAAAGCGTCAACCGGGCAACACCATCGCCTGGCTCCTCGGGATCGTGCTCATCCCTTATCTCGGAGTGCCGCTATATCTGTTGCTGGGGGGGCGCAAAATCAAGCGCTTGGTCGCCCGCAAAGAAAAGATGCGCCTGAGCCTGCCGGGAGCCCCGGCCGCGCCCGACCATGTCCTTCACCTCCCCGTGGCGAAGACCATCATGTCCAACGGAGCCGGGGCCCCAGTGGGGGGCAATCGGCTCAAGCTGCTGGCCACCGGCGAAGCGTGCTTCGCGGAGTTCGTGGCTCAAATCCGGGCCGCCCAGCATACGATCCACATCACCACCTTCATCCTCGGCCGCGATCAGACCGGCCGCGCGTTGGTGCAGGAGCTGGCCCAACGCGCCCGGCAAGGCGTCAAGGTGCGGTTGCTGCTTGATGGCTTGGGCAGCTTCGTGGCCGCGGGACGATTCTGTGATCCGATCCGGGAGGCCGGGGGCTTCGTGCGCAGATTCATGCCGGTCGTTCCCCTCTCCACCCGGCACTCGGCCAATCTGAGAAATCACCGCAAAATCGCGGTTTTTGACCATCAGACCGCCATCGTCGGAGGTCGCAACATGGCCGGCGAATACATGGGAGAAAAACCCTCGGAGAAGCGCTGGACCGATTTTGGCACCGTCATCTCCGGTCCCGCCGCGGCTCTGGTCGACGAAGTGTTTTTTGCGGATTGGAATCACGCCACCGACCAATCAATCGAGCAGCTCCGCCATGAAGCCGCCCCCGTCTGTCCTCCCTCCCAGGGCGACTGCAGCCTGCAGGTGATCGCCAGCGGCCCCGATGTGAAAGGGGATCCGTTATACGAGGGCCTCGTCTCGTTTGTCCAGGAGGCAGAACGCAGTGTCTGGATCATCACCCCCTACTTCATTCCTGATGAAGTGCTGCAGCGCTCACTCCTGGTGAAGGCCCGGGCCGGCATCGATATCACCCTGATCATCCCCGCCAAGTCCAACCACGCCGTGACCGACTACGCCCGACGTCAATTCCTCCGGGAGTTGGAATCGGCGGGCGCTCGGGTCCTCCTCTATCGGCCCCGCATGCTGCACGCCAAAGCCGTGATCATGGACGATAGGCTGGCTCTTTTCGGATCGGCTAATTTCGACCTGAGGAGCCTGTTTGTGAACTTCGAAATCGGCATCGTGGTCTATTCAGAAGCTGAGGTCGCCGCCATCCGCGCCTGGGCCGGCAATCTGGTGAGAGACTGCGAATCCCCTGCCACCGGCACCCCTCCCCAACGGTGGACGGGGGTACTGGCGGAGGACCTCAGCCGACTCCTCGCGCCCTTACTTTGAGGACTGGAGCAGGTTGATTGAAACCCTGGTAGAGCCGAGGAGACCGCCATGATTGAGCGCATCGAAAGCGTCCCCTTTGCCGATGAAACGGTCTTAGGTGACCAGCGAAAATTCAGGTTTTGGAGGACAAGAACAGTGACGGACGTACGAACGGCGCTTGACGCCGCCCGCTGCAGCGGAGTGCCCGTTGCGGCGAAGGACGCGGTCGGTATGCGTCAGCCTGAAGCGGCGGTTTCGGCGAAACGCGCCCTACCTGGTTGCGGCGGTCTTGGGCATTTTAATTTAATCGGGGGACGGCCATAATTGGATACGTTAAAAGGTTCCCCTTTGCTCGTGCCTGGGTCACTGACCCGGTCTATTTGCCTCACCGCCGAATCTACACCGCCTCCCTTTGGATCGCAAAGGAAGAGGGCGCCCGCCAAATCCCCGTCACGCCCTCGGACTTCTCCGCGACAAACCACATGGTGTCACGGGTCGGCATGGCATCGTAAACGGGCGGGGGGGCCAGATAGACCAAGCCCGCGCGAGGGCTGATGACCCACCCGCCCGTCCCCTCGTAAATAAGGCGTGAGTGCAACGTCTCCCACCAAACCGGTGAGCGGACCCTCATGGAGTTTCCCGGGGGCCGTCACGCTGGCAAATCCTCCGGTTGGCACCCGGACTTGAACGAGACCGTCAAGCAGGTTGCGGCATGCCTTCGAGCAGGGCCATGGTATCGCGGATGGCGCGGCGCATTTCTTCGAATGCTTCGCGGGCTTCCTTCAGCTTCTGATCGGTGATCTCCACGGCGCTTTCTTTGAGTTCTTCCGCCCGATGGATGTAGTGGTCTTTAAGAATCGACCAGCGCTCGGCCAGTTCATCCAGCCGCACATCGGCGGCCCGAAGTAATTCCACGCGTCTCGCGCCTAGGTTGAGTGCAGGGTTGGCCAGCGCGTCCTGCACCCGACGTCGTGCCTCGTTCAATTGTGCCGCCACAATTTTCTGCTCCTGAACCCGTCGAAGATCACTGACCATGCCCAGCTTCTCCAGAGTCCAAATCGTCCATTTGGTGGGGTCCCATTGCCACCACTTCACGCCATTGCGGTAGTCATGCTGAAACTCGTGGTGGTAGTTGTGGTAGCCCTCGCCAAAAGTGAAGATCGCCATAATCCAACTGTCCCGCGCGCTGCATTTGCTCGAATAGGGCCGCTGGCCGATCGTGTGGCAAAGGGAGTTGATAAAGAAGGTCATCTGCTGCACCGCGAACACGCGAAGCACCCCGGCAACGAGGAAGGCGGTCAACGCACCAGAGGGGCCCGCCCAGAGCCAACCCAAAAAGGCCGGCAGGACGAAGCTCATGGTCACGGCGATCGGGAGATAAAACCGGGATTGCAGTTCCACCAAACGATCTTTGCGCAGATCGTTCACATTGTCCCATGGCGGATCGGGCGCGACCTTGAACAGGATCCAACCGATATGAGCATACCAAAATCCTTGGCTGATGTCGTAGGGATCATCGTCATGATCAACATGCTTGTGGTGGCGACGATGATCGGACGTCCAAGCCAGCACGCAGTTTTCAAACGTGGCCGCGCCGAACAAGAGGGTGGCCAACCGCACCGGCCACTTGGCTTTGAACGCCTTGTGGGCAAACAAGCGGTGATACCCGAGGGTGATACTCAATCCTGTGGCGATGAAAAACAGCAGGAACAGCGCAATCTGGAAGGCGTCAATGCCGTGGGTCCAAATGTGGTAGGGCACCACAGTGAGACTTGCCACGGCGATTCCGATCAGGAACGCGCTGTTGGTCCAATTGATTCTAGCGTTGGGTAGCTTAAAAGGCACGGGATAAAAATTTGTAGGGGCGCAAGGGGCGGGGCCAGCGTAATCGCACGTTAAATACGGATTCGAATTCCTGCTTACGCTCCGGTTTAGGCGCGTTAATCGGAGGCTGGCTGCAAGAGTTTATAGTTAACTGCGTCCCGCAGTGCCTGCCACGAGGCTTGGATGATATTATCGCTCACCCCCACTGTGCCCCAGATAGAGTCGCCGTCGGAGGACTCGATCAGCACCCGGGTGCGACTGTTCGCCCCCAGCCCGCTTTCCAAAATCCGGACCTTATAATCCCGCAACTCCATTTTTTTCAACTCCGGATAGGCCCCTTCCAGTGCGAGGCGCAGGGCCTTGTCGAGCGCGCCAACCGGTCCGGTGCACTCGGCGACCGTGTGCACAGTCTGGCCCTTGACCTGCAACTTGACCGTCGCTTCCGCGAACAGGCTACCTTCGTGACGTTCCACCATCACGCGATAACTCTCCAACGTGAAAAACGACGGTAACTGATCGAGTGCACCGGCGATCAAGAGCTTCAGGGAAGCATCCGCCGCCTCAAACTCGTAACCTTGAAACTCCAATTCCTTGAGCCGCTCAATCAACGTCACGATCTCCGGACCCTTTTCGTCGAGCTCCATGCCCAACTCGCGGGCCTTCATGGCTACCGAGGAACGGCCCGCCATGTCGGAGACCAGCACCCGGGTGTGATTACCCACGAGGGCCGGATCAATGTGCTCGTAGGAGGATTTCACTTTTTGGGCCGCATTGGCGTGAAGCCCGCCTTTGTGCGCGAAAGCAGATGCGCCAACGTAGGGCGCCTTGGTGTCCGGGCGCAAATTAGCAAGTTCGTCAAAACACAGCGACAGGTCCCGCAAGCCCGCAAGATTGGCCGCGCAGTTCGCCGTGCGGTTCATCTTTAAGAAGAGACTCGGCAACACCGTGATCAAATTCGCGTTGCCCGTGCGTTCGCCATATCCGTTGGCCGTACCTTGTACGAGCGTGCCTCCGGCCGCGACTCCGGCCAAGGTCAGGGCCACCCCCAGACCGGCATCATTGTGACAATGCACGCCAATGTTCTCGCCGCCAAATTCAGCGACGGCCCGCGCCACGATGGCCTGAAAATCATCGACGAGGGAACCGCCGTTGGTATCGCACAGGGTCAGGTTACTCGCCCCCCCGCGCAAGGCCGCCGCCAGCGTCTGGAACGCGTAGTCGGGATCCGCCCGGTAACCGTCAAAAAAGTGTTCGGCATCATAGATCACTTCACGACCTTGGGAGACCAGAAAACGCACCGAGTCCTCAATCATCGCCAAATTTTCGGCCAGGTTCGTGCGCAGGATTTCCGTGACGTGAAGGTCCCAGGTTTTGCCGACCAGAGTCATCACCGGCATGCCGCTTTCCAGCAGGGTCCTGAGTTGGGCATCTTCCGCCGCCTTGGTGCCGGCCCGCCGGGTCGATCCAAAAGCCGCCAACTTGGCATGCTTGAGCTTCAGCTTCTGTGCCTCGGCGAAAAACGTGATGTCCCGCGGGTTGGATCCCGGAAAACCGCCTTCGATGTAATCCACCCCGAAATCGTCGAGCCGCTCCGCAATCAGCAGCTTATCGGTCACGGAAAAGCTGATGCCTTCACCCTGCGTGCCGTCCCGCAGCGTGGTGTCGTAGATTTTTACTTGGTTCGGATGCATAAAATAAGGCTGGAGATTGCGGGTGATCCGCGGCGGGCCAAAACAAAAAACCCCGCGGCGGTAGGGCCCGGGGTTAGGATGGTTTGGCGGTTATGGAAAACTGTCTACGCCGCATCATCCTGCCCAGGCTGGGGGGCAATTCGGATGATGATGGCGCTGATAATGACCAGGTTCACGTCTACCGGGGGTGATCGCGATGGGCTTTGCTGTCCAGCTCCAAGTTGCCCATTCTCCGGGTAAATACCATGAAGCGCTCCACCCCGTTGCCGTTTCTCACCTTGGCCTGCCTGCTGGCGAGTCCCGGCCTGCTCCCGGCCAGCAAGGTGGGCTACCTTCAACCGCTTGATGAGGGATTCATCGAGATCTACCTCCAGGATGGGGAAACATGGTTCCGGGACGACGGCACCGGGCCCAGCGCGTTCGACGGTCACGCCTATGCCGATGGCGACGACAAAATCATCAGCTTCGGCGAGGAACTGGACCCCACCCTGGCCACCGAAACCACGAACTGGGTGATTCGCTCGGCCGATGACGCTGCTTACGGATCGGCCGGAAAACACCCCCGGCGCATCCACCGCAAAGCCAAGGTCAACCACACCGATCACGCTTGGAACTACAAGCTGGACCATTGGCTGTGGCTCGAAGTC
The DNA here is from genome assembly GCA_018402455.1 of Opitutaceae bacterium. Classification (GTDB taxonomy): domain Bacteria; phylum Verrucomicrobiota; class Verrucomicrobiia; order Opitutales; family Opitutaceae; genus Actomonas. The sequence goes on along the minus strand of JAGYIG010000002.1, from coordinate 141,404 downwards.
CCCACCCCGCTGCAGCAGGGAGCCCACTACGAGATTTCCATCGATCCGGCTTTGGGCATCGAGGCGGAAACCACGGCCTTCACCTTCGACGTGTTCACCCACGTCAGTGAGGCGGTGCACGTAAATCTGATCGGCTATCCCACCGGTGCGCCCATCAAATCCGCCGACCTCTATCGCTGGATGGGGGACGGCGGCCCCCGGGACTACGCCGCCTTCGAGGGGCATCGTATCTGGGTTCTCGATACGGAGGATGGCTCGCGGCACGAGGCGGGCACGGTCACGTATTGGCAGGACAGCAAGGTCGAGATGAATGGCTGGAACCTGACGGGATCGCCCGTCTGGAACGTGGACTTTTCGGCCTTCGATCAACCTGGAACCTACCGTCTGGTCGTGGAAGGGGTGGGCCGCAGCGCTGAATTCGAAATCTCCAATTCAGCCTACCGCGCGCCCTATCAGACCAACTTGCGGGGCTACTACTACATGCGCGTCGGTGAGCCCATCACCGACATTCGCCCCATCCCCCGCCAACCCCGATTCGAACCCGAAAAGGACCCCGCCGGTTTCACCATCTATCTCACCGAGCTTCATCCCTACCATCCGCGCTGGAACGATCATCCCGGTGACACCTGGGATGAGCCCCACTTCAAACCCGCCCTCGACTCCATGTTCTGGGCGCATCGCCGGCCCGGGGCGCCGACCAACTTCCACGCCATCGGCGGCCACTCCGATGCCCTCGATTGGGACCGTCATCTTGCCCACGTCTCCAACATCTACGCCCTTTTGCTGCCTTACATCCTTAGCAACGGAAGACTGGATGAAGACGATCTGGACATCCGCGAAAGCGGGAACGGCATTCCCGACCTGATCGATGAGGCCCGCAACGAGGTGGACATGTTCCTCCGTCTGCGGGACGGCGAGGCTTACGCGCACGGCCTGACTAATCCCTCCAAGGATCGCACCATGATGTTTCAAGCCGGGGCCACCACCATGGCCGCCTGGGCCAACGCCGCGAACTGTGCCATGCTAGCCGAGAGTTTTCGTATTTCCGGCCACCTCGCCTTGCGGGACCACTACCGCGAGGAGGCCATCACCGCCTACCGCTTCGCCTCGCGACAGGAAAATCTTCAACTCGACGACATGCAGGGCATCGGCGACGACAAGATGCGGGGCCGGGACTTTCGCATGATGGCCGCCGCCTACCTCTATAACGTCACCGCTGACCCGCAGTGGGAGGACGCGATGGCCCGCGATGCGATCGCGCAGGATCCTGATCGGTTCATCTTCCATCCCACCGATTGGAATCAAATCTGGGGCACGGCCGCCTACTTGACCAGCCCGCACGAAATTCGTCATCCGGAACTTCGCGCCCAGATGCGCACCGCCCTCTTTCGCCAAGCCCGCGAAGAAAACACCGCTGCTCGAATGTGGCGGCCGTCCCGCCGATCCACCGGGCCGAGTCACTGGGTGACTCCCCATAATCTTGATCTGGTCGTGCTGGCCCATCACCTGTCCGAGACCGACGAGGACCGCGATCACTTCCTGACCTCACTGCTGCTTGATGCCGACTGGGGACTCGGCCGCAATCCCGGCAACATCGTTGAAATGACCGGCCTGGGCGAACGCTGCATTGTCAACTGCTACACCTCCGGCCGCAACGACGGCACACCCGGGCTCCATCCGGGCCACACCCCCTACAACAATCTCAGCCCCTGGGGCACCACCCACATCGGGTCCATGCCGCAGTGGTTCACCGAGCGCGGCTACCCCGCTTGGGAGGACGGCTGGCCGCGGCAGGAGGCGCACTTCAACAGCCGCTACTCCTGGACCAACGGCGAGTTCACGCCCCGCCAGACCATGCGGGGCAAGATGACCCTCTACGCCTACCTCTACGCGTTGCGCGACGAGTAGCGATCCGTGCGCGATTCACTCCATCAGCTCCCCCCGCGGGAGGGAGTTTGCCCAAACCAATAGATCCCAATCCCCCCGCGGCTCAGGGTGGAAATTACATCAGTTAGGCCCCACGCACCGCCGCCGGCTCAAACCGCGTGCTGATCGATGAAGGTTCGAATGGCCCCGGCGTTGGCCGCCACGGCGTGCTTTACGATTGGTCGGGCCTTGAGCACCTCAAGGGAGGGGTGGCGGGGCTCATGCCCAATCGCCCGTTTGATGGTTTCCGGAAACTTGGCCGGATGCGCAGTCGCCAACACCACGCTCAGTCGGTCCGGATCCGGGGCCGCGAACGCACACGCCGTATGCGGATCCACCACGTATCCGTATCGATCATACACTGACTTGATGATCACGGGAATCTCGGCATCGACGCACCGCGTGGCGGAAAACGTGTCGGCGTCAAAATGCTCGAAACGGTAGGTCCCGGTGGATTTGAACGTCGCCATGATCTCGCGCACCCGCGCGGGGTCCCGCCCCTCGTGGTAGTAGAGGAAGCGTTCGAAATTGGAGGCCACCTGAATATCCATCGAGGGCGCCACGCTCGGCGCCACCGTATCCACCTGATAGTTACCGGTGGTAAAGAGACGATGGAGAATATCGTTCTGGTTCGTCGCCACCCGGAAACCGCGAATCGGCACGCCCATCCGCTGTAGGAACCACCCGGCGAGCACATTGCCGAAGTTGCCGGTCGGCACCACGAATTCCACGTTGTCCTGTTGCGCGACCGGCACGCGCAACCAGGCGGAGAGGTAGTAAACGCACTGGGCCAAAACCCGGGCGAGGTTGATGGAGTTCACGGCGGAAAGCCGGTGCTGGGTGCGAAACGCTTGGTCCGCGAAGATCTCCTTCAACGCATCCTGCGCATCATCAAACGAACCTTCAATCGCCATGGCATACACGTTGGCCGCTCCCGTGCAGGTCATTTGCCGTTCCTGCAGCGGAGCCACCCGGCCATCAGGATAGAGGATAAAGATGGCGGTTCCCGGTTTGCCGAGCAGGCCATGGATCGCCGCCGCTCCCGTGTCCCCCGAGGTGGCCCCCAGGACGTTGATGCTTTGGTGGCGGCTGCGGCACTGGTGTTCGTAGAGGTTGCCCAGCAGTTGCAGGGCAAAGTCCTTGAAGGCCAGGGTGGGGCCGTGGAAAAGCTCGAGCACCTGCAGGTTATCCGCCAAGGGCACCAGGGGCGCGATTTCGGGATGATCAAAATGGGCGTAAGACCGGGCGACAATCGCCGCAAAGGTCGGCTCATCGATGTCCGTGGCAAACCGGCGCAGGAACGCCACACACAGGCCAGGGTAGGCCAAGTCCCGCCAGGCGGTCAGATCCGCCGCGGAAATCCGCGGCAGCTCGGCCGGCAGAAACAGACCGCCATCCGGCGCCAAACCCGTGGCCACGGCGTCACTGAATCCCAGCGGGGACGTTTCGCCGCGCGTGGAGATAAACTTCATGACTCCGGGATAAGTCGCTGACTTGACTCAGCGGGCATCCAGACCGAATGCGGTGTGCACCGCGCGGGCCGCGTCATCCGCCTTGTCTTGGTCGACGACGACCGAGATCTTGATCTCGGAGGTGGTGATCATGTCGATGTTGACGTCGGCATCGGCCAGCGCGCGGAAGAGGTCGGCCGCCACCCCCGAATGGGTCTTCATCCCCACCCCCACCACGGAGAGTTTGGCGATGTTCTCGTGGACGGCGACATGACCGCCGCCCAACTCATCGAGGACGGGTTCCAGCGCCTTCTGGGCCTTCAAGGTGTCGCCCAGCGGGACGGTGAAGGTGAGGTTGGCAATCCCGTTGCGGCCCACGTTTTGCACGATCATGTCCACCACGATGGTGGCATCGGCCATGGCCTGAAACACCTTGGCGGCCGAGCCGGGTTTATCCATGATGTTACTCACGATTACCTTGGCTTGATCACGGTCGACGGCGACGCCGCGCACGACGACTTTTTCCATTTGCGGCACTTCTTCTTTCACGATGGTTCCTCGGTTGAAGTTAAAGGATGAGCGGACTTCGAAAACGACTTTGTGTTTGTGGGCGAACTCAACGGACCGTGACTGCATGACCTTCGATCCGGAAGAGGCGAGCTCAAGCATTTCATCATAGGAAATTTCCTCGAGCTTTTGGGCCGCGGTCACGACCCGGGGGTCCGCCGTGTAAACGCCGTCGACGTCGGTGTAGATCTCACAGCGGTCGGCCTTGAGGGCGGAAGCGATGGCGATGGCGGAGAGGTCGGATCCGCCGCGGCCGAAGGTGGTGATGTGTCCGTGTTCGTTGACCCCCTGGAAGCCGGCGATGATGACGGCACGGCCGGCCCGCAATTGCGCTTCCACGGCATCGGCGTTGATTGCCTGGATCTTGGCCTTGGTGTGGATGGTATCGGTCTGGATCCCGGCTTGAGCTCCGGTGAACGAAACCGCCGGAACGCCCAGTTCATGCAGGGCGAGGGCGGTCAGGGCAATGGTCTCCTGCTCGCCCACCGACAGCAGCATGTCCATCTCGCGCTCGCTGGGTTGCAGGGTGATCTCGCGGGCCCGGGCGATCAATTCATTGGTGACACCCGCCCGCGCCGATACGACCGCGACCACTTGGTGGCCCTCGTTGATGGTCAGCCGGATACGATCGGCGACTTTCTTGATCCGTTCGACGTCGCCTACCGAGGTGCCGCCGTATTTTTGCACGATGCGTGACATGAATATTCCAATCAGTCCTCAAACGAGGCGATGCGCAGCAATTGCGGAGTGCCCAGCACACCGGCCAAGCGCCGCAGTTGCGCGACCGCGGAACGGATCGCTTTTTCGTTGGTAAGGTGGGTGGTCAGCATGAGTGTGGCCGCCGCGGCGCGGGTGCTCTGCGTCTGCTGTACGCTGGCAATGCTGACCTTGAACCGGGCGGTCGCCGCCGCAATCTTCGAGAGCACGCCCGGCTCATCTTTGACGTCGAGCCGCAAGTAGTAACGGTTGGTGCTGTGCTCGGGCGGGCGTGGGGGGCAGTGGTGCTCCACCGGTTCCGGCAGCGCCGCGTTGCCCCGGACCAACAGGGTCACGCCATCCACGATGTCACTGATCACCGCACTCGCGGTCGCATCCTGACCGGCGCCGCGGCCGATGTAGATCGTCTCGCCCACCACATCCCCCGTGACGGAGACGCCGTTGAAGACCTCGTTGACGTTGGCCAGCACCTTCGTGCGCGGGAGCAGCATCGGGGCAACCACCACCGATAATTCATCAGTCTTAAAATCGCGTTCGATCACCGCCAGCAGCTTGATGGCGAGGTCGTGCTCGCGGGCATAGTGCATATCGACCTGGGTGATGCGGGTGATGCCCTCGACGCCCATCGCTTGGGTCGGCACCCAGGTGCCGTGGGCCAAATACGCGATAATTGACGCCTTGTGCGCGGTATCCCACCCATCAACATCGAGCGACTCGTCGGCCTCGGCGTAACCTCGGGCTTTGGCTTCCTTGAGGATCTCGCCGTAGGTCAGCCGCTCCCGCTCCATGCGGGTCAGGATGTAGTTACACGTGCCGTTCAGGATGCCATAGATTCGATCAAATCGATTGGCCACGAGCCCTTCCCGGATTGCCTTGATGATCGGGATCCCACCGGCGACAGCCGCCTCAAAAAAATAGTGTCCCCCGTGCTTGCGGGCCTCGGCGAAGATCTCCGGACCGTGTTCGCAAACCAGCGCCTTGTTCGCCGAAACCACCGTTTTCCCCATCCGCAGGGCCGCGAGGGTGACGGCTTTGGCGACGGTGGTGCCGCCGATCAGTTCACAGACGATCTGAATCTTGGGATCCGTCGCCACCTCCATGGGGTCCGTGGTGAGGCGGGAAGCCCCCACCCGCACCTGACGTTTTTTTGTCAGGTCGCGCACCGAGGCCCGGGTCAGCCGGAGTTTGGCCCCGAGACGGGCTTCGAGTTTGGCCCGTGAGCGCGTGACGTGTTTCCACACCCCCTGCCCCACGGTGCCGAGGCCACAGATGCCAATGTTAACGACAGGAAGATCGTTCATAACGAGTAAGAGGTCCGGAAACCGCTACGGGCGACCCCAGCGGTGTTCGGTGCCAGCCAGCAGCCGTTTGATATTGGCATGGTGGCGAGCGATCACGAGCACCCCGAGAACACTGGCCATGACTTTGATCACGATGCTGAAATCCAAAAACCACGGCCCGATCGCTATCACGGCAGCCGCCACGATCGAGGCCAGCGAGACATACTTCGACAGAGCAAAGGTCACGCCCCAACCCCCGGCCGCGGCGAGGCAGGGCACCGGCATGAGCACAAACAATCCGCCCGCGGCAGTGGCCACGCCTTTCCCCCCGCGAAACTTGGTGAAGCAGGAAAACGAATGGCCCATGACGGCACCGACGACTCCCGCGACCCCACCCATGTCGTAGCCCAACGAGCCCGACGGCCCGCCCAGCTGCAAAGCCAGGGGGAGGACGGTGGCCACCAGCCCTTTCATCGCATCCAAGGCAAACACCAGATTACCCGGACCGGAGCCGAGCACCCGTTTCACATTGGTCGCCCCGGGGTTTTTGCTACCGACCTCAAAAATATTCACCCCCTTGGCTCGGGCGACCAAGTAGCCAAACGGAACCGATCCCAGCAGGTAGCCGATGATCAGGGTGATGACGAGGGGGAGCACCATGGCGGGGTCGGAACGGGGTTAAAGCTGAACGAATTTGGCGAGCTTGATCTTGGCGTGGCCTTTGATTTCAGCGCGGGCCTCCACACTGGGTTCATTGTCCACTCGCACCACCATATAGGCAGTTTCGCCCTGCACAAGGCGACTGAGCGACATGTCGGCGATGTTCACTCCGGCCTTCCCCAACAAGGTGCCCACCTCTCCCACCATGCCCGGCAAATCCAGATTTTCGAGCACCAGCAACTTGCCTTCGGCGGCGACTTCCACTTCCCGGCCGTTGATCCCGACGATCCGTGGCTGTTGGGCCTTACCGATCAGGGTGCCCTGGGCACTGTGGCGGTTGCCCTCTCCGTCGATCGCCGCCACTTCAATCAACTCCGTGTAGTCCACGTCCGAGTTGGATTTGGTCACTTCGACTTCGACGCCCAGCCGCTTGAGCAAGTAGGGCGCGTTGACCTCATTGACGTCGTCGCCGCTGATCCGGCGCAGCCAGCCCCCTTGAATGGCCCGGGTCACCGCATTCGCGTCCAAGTCGATGATCTTGCCCCAATAAGTGATGTGCAGTGCTTCGATTTGAGCGGGGGCAATCTGCTGCACCAAGGTGCCCAACTTTTTACCCAGATCGAGGTAGGGTCCCAGCACCTTGAGCGCCGCACTGTCGATCGAGGGCATGTTCACGGCGTTGCGGATGATGCCGCGGCTGAGGACGTCCGCGATTTGTTCGGCGATTTCCACGCCCACCGCTGCCTGAGCTTCGACGGTCGAAGCTCCGAGGTGAGGCGTCAGGTTCAGATTGGGCAAGGCCCGCAGCTCACTGTTCTCGGCCAGCGGTTCCTCTTCAAATACGTCCAGACCCGCCGCGCCCACCTGACCGGATTTAAGGGCCTCGGCCAACGCGGATTCCTTGATGATGCCTCCCCGGGCACAGTTGAAAATGCGCACCCCGGATTTGCACTTCGCCAGTGCTTTCTCGTCGATCATGTATCGGGTGTCATCGGTCAGCGGCATGTGCACGGTGATGAAATCGGCATGAGTCAACAACTCGTCCAGGGTCACTCCTTCCACTTGCATCGCTTTGGCGCGACTCGGTGCCAGGTAGGGATCGTAAGCGAGCACCCTCATGCCAAAAGCCTGCGCTCGTTTCGCGACTTCGCCACCGATGCGGCCCATGCCAATAATGCCCAGAGTCTTGCGGAAAAGCTCCACCCCGGCGAACACCTTGCGGTCCCACCGCCCTGCGCGCATCGAGGCGGAGGCTTGGGGGACGGGGCGCGCGCCCGAAAGAATGTGAGCAAAGGTCAGTTCAGCCGTGGCGATGGTGTTGCCCGAGGGCGTATTCATCACCACCACCCCCCGCTCGGTGGCAGCCTCGACATCGACATTGTCCACGCCCACCCCCGCTCGGCCCACCACCTTGAGTAGAGGCGCAGCCGCCAGAACTTCACGGCTGATTTTGGTTTCGGATCGCACCGCGATCGCGTGCACGTCCTTCACCAATTCGAGCACCTGCTCGGGGGAAGACCCGTAGGCCTCCACCACTTCGAAGCCTGGCTGCTCCCGCAGATAGGCTACTCCTTTGGCTGAGATCTTGTCGGCTACGAGGATTTTCATGAGGTCAGTCGCCTCGCAGGGAAGAGGCCACCTCGCCACCCGGCAAGGAAAAGCTCACTTCACCCAACACCTCACCGCGGGCCTGCATCGGCCGGGTCTCCTCGATTGCCATCTCCCCCCGGGTCCGTTCAGCTGTTGCCCATGAGTCAAATCGCCCCCGGCACCGACCGATTGGGTCGCCAGATCGCCTTCATGATCGAGGTCGACAAACTTAAGGAAGTCTTTCGCCAAACGAAACTTATCAATAGCCGGCGCCAGGAGAACGACGCGGAGCACTCCTGGCACCTTTGCCTCGCGGTGATTCTACTCGCCGAGCATGCCAATCAGCCCGGTCTGGACGTGCTGCGAGTGCTCAAAATGGTCATTCTGCACGATTTGGTCGAAATCGACGCCGGCGATACCTTCGCCTACGACGCCGTGGGCATGACCGATCAGCATGAGCGCGAAGCCCGGGCGGCCGACCGTATTTTCGGCCTGTTGCCCGATGACCAAGCCGCGGAGTTCCGGCAATGCTGGGATGAATTTGAAGCGCAAACCACCCCGGAAGCCCAATTCGCCCTCTCCTGTGACCGCTTTCAGCCCATGCTGCTGAACCTCATGACCGAGGGCGCATCCTGGAAGGAGCACGGCATCACCCACGACCGGGTCGTGGCCCGGAATCAGTGCCTACAACAGGGTTCGGTACCGATGTGGGAGCGCATGTCGGCCATGCTGGAAGAAGCGGTGCGAATCGGGATCGTAGCGCCTGCGCCCGGCTCCTGATCAGGCGGGGAAAGTCCGCGAGGTCGATCAAGCGATGGGCCACCGCTACCGATCCCGTAGCGTCAGCGCAAAAGCACGCGGAGGGTTGCGCTGCAGCCCCTCCTGTTCCGCCCTCGGTAACGGTGCTCAGGCTCGACAGGCCACCGCCTGATCCCAAGCTGAGTTCATGCTCACCCACACCTTTGCCACTGCCATGGGTCCGTGTTCAATCCAGTGGGAGCAGGATAAGGTTACCCGCTTCATGTTGCGGACGAGCGTGGAGGATTCGACCCAGCCTCCCTCTTGGTTGCAGCCCCTCCTCCCCCGCGTGCAGCGCCACCTGCAACAGGGCGGCGAGGACTTCGCAGACGTCCCGCTGGCCTGGAGTCAAGTTTCCGCCTTCCAAAAACGCGTCTACCGCGCGGCCCTGAAAATCAAATCCGGCCAGACCGCCACCTATGGTGACCTCGCCAGAGCCATCGGGGAAACTCCGGCGGTGGGTCGCGCCGTCGGCAACGCCCTGGGGAAAAACCCGTGGCCGTTGCTCGTGCCCTGCCATCGCTTCGTGGGGGCCAACGGCAAGATGACCGGTTTTTCCGCGCCCGGTGGCATCGACACCAAGCTCCAACTGCTCTCCATCGAAGGCAGCCAATTTTGGGGGGCATGAAGCCCCGCTACGATTGCGACCAAGCGGTCGCCGCTCTTCGCACGGCGGACCCAAACTCGCCGAACTCATCGACCACGCCGGTCCTTTGGGGCTCACCCTGCACCGTTCCCACGGCCTGTTCCCTTCCCTCCTCGGTTCCATCATCAGCCAACAGCTCAACGGCAAAGCCGCCGCCCGTATTCACCAACGGGTCCTCGCCCTGACGGGCAAGCCACCAACTCCGGCTGCGATCGAGGGCCTCGCCGACGCTCCCCTGCGCGCCGCCGGCTTGTCCGCCAACAAACTGCGCGCCGTCCGGGATCTCGCGGCCAAAACCCGCGCCGGGGTCGTGCCCGATATGCGGACCGCCCGAAAACTCACCGACGACGAGCTAATCGAGCGCCTGACCACCGTGCGAGGCATCGGTCCCTGGACGGTGCACATGCTGCTGATGTTCAAACTCGGCCGCCCGGATGTCATGCCCACCGGGGATTTCGCGATCGGCCAGGCTTTCAGCCGCCACTTCCGCCACGGGCGCAAGGTCACTCCGCCACAGCTGCTCCAACATGCCGAAAAATGGCGCCCCTGGCGCAGCGTCGCCAGTTGGTATCTGTGGCGTTCCCTGGACACCGACCCGGAGACAGAGGCGGCAACCGCGCCTCTCATAAAACATCGCCAGAAGAGCCGTTAGTTCCCGCCCCGACGAAAGAGCGGCGCCCGGGATCCCCACGGTTCCTTGATGAATAATCACTGAAAATGACTGGGCGTTTCACTTGAGTCCCGGAGTGAGTTGGACCACGGTGGCTTCCCCCCTTCGAATGATTCCTACCACCATGCGAGCGTTGGCCAAGCAGACTGCTGCTCCGGGCCTAGACCTTATCGAAGCACCGGTCCCGCGGCCCGGTCCCAACGACGTGTTGATCCGCGTGAAACGCACCTCCATCTGTGGCACCGACGTGCACATCCACCAGTGGGACTCCTGGGCCCGCAAGACCATCAAGCCTCCCCTCATCATTGGCCATGAGTTCGTGGGCGAGATCGTCGAAATGGGCAATCAAGTGATCGGGTTCGAACCCGGTGACTTGGTCGATGGCGAGGGTCACATCACCTGCGGTCAGTGTCGCAACTGTCATGCCGGTCGCCGCCACCTCTGCAACCACACGCAAGGGGTGGGAGTGAATCGGGATGGGGCCTTTGCCGACTACCTTTGTCTGCCGGCGAGCAACGCGGTGAAGGTCGACCGCTCGATTCCCCTCGAAGTTCTGTCCTGTTTCGATCCGCTGGGCAACGCCACCCACACCACCCTCCAGTGGGACTTGGTCGGTGAGGACGTGCTGGTCACCGGGGCGGGACCCATCGGCTGCATGGCCGCAGCCATCGCCAAACAATCCGCCGCCCGCCACGTGGTCGTCACCGATGTTAATCCCGACCGCCTGGCCATCGCCCGGAAAATGGGCGCCACCGCCACCGTCAACGTGGCGGAACAGTCTCTGGCCGACGTGCAAAAACACCTGGGGATGAAGGAGGGCTTCGATATCGGGCTGGAAATGTCCGGTAATCCCGCGGCCCTGCGTGACATGATCGACAACATGGCCCACGGCGGCCGCATCTCGCTCCTCGGCATCATGCCGGAAGAGGCCGCCATCGACTGGAACAAGGTTGTTTTCAACATGCTGACCCTGCGGGGCATCTATGGCCGTGAAATCTACGAAACCTGGTATAAGATGACGGCCCTGATTCAAAACGGTCTCGATATCACTCCCATCATTTCTCACCGCTTCGCCTGCACCGACTACGCCGAGGCCTTCGAACTCATGATCACCGGCAAGTCCGGAAAGATCATCCTGAACTGGGAAACCTGAATTTCCCGCATAAAAATCCTCACCATTCTCAAACAACCAGACACCGCGACACCCGCCACGGCTCCGGCCGCTACCGGAGCGCCGCTCCCTCCCCACGAACTTGCCGTGAATCCGGGCAATCCGCGGTTCAACCCACCGACTCCCCAGCCTAGATGAACGACGCCTTTCGCCAGCATCTGCAACGACCCTGATGGCATTGCCGCCGAAGGCCTGCGCAACACGAGCGGGTGATCCAGAAGTCGCCCCAAGGCACCCGGGTCACCCTCGAAGACGCCGCGAGGTGCTGAACTTTGCGCGAACAACTATCTCGGGCTCGGGAATCATCCGGACCTCGTGGCCGCCGGTCACGCCGCCGCGCTCGACCGCTGGGCTACGGCGCTGCTTCGGTGCGTTTCATCTGCGGCACCCAGGGCGTGCACCGTGAACTCGAACAGGCCCTCTCCCAATTCCTGCAGTTGGAAGACACCACCTGTTTCCTCCTGTTTTGACGCCAACGGCGGCGTGTTTGGAAACCCTGCTCGGACCGGAAGACGCGGTGATCGCGATGCCCTCAACCATGCTTCCATCATCGACGGCGTGCGACCTGCAAGGCCCGGCGCTACCAGCGCTAACCGCGATATGGCGGACCTCGAACAACAACTCACCGATGCCGACGCGGCGGGCGCCCGGTTCGCTTCACAGACGGACGCCGTCTTCTCATGGACGGTTTTATCGCCCTGTTGCGGAGATCTGCGACTTGGCGGACAAGTATGCCGCGCTGGTCATGGTCGACACCACGCCGGTCGGGATTCTGGGCCCCCAAGGCCGTGGCACCCCGAAACTCTTAGGCGTGGCGATCGCATCGACTCAATACCGTGGCACGCTGGGCAAACGCTGGAGGTGATAGCGGGGGCCACGCCAGTGGCTGCCGCGAAATCGTGGCCCTCCTCCCGTCAACGCGCCCGACCCTATCTTTTTCCAACACCTGGCGCCGACCATTGCCGCGGTTTCGTTGGCTACGCTGGAACTGCTCACCCACTCGACCGAGTTGCGCGATCGGTTGGAGACGAACACTACCACTGCCGGGGGCCGCAGCTGCGGGGCTTAAGCCCGCCGGCGAACACCCCATCGCGCCGGTCAGCGGTCGGCGACGCCGCGCTCTCCCAAAAAGGTCTCCGTCTGACTTGAACTTCGGAATCTACGCCATCGGTTTTTCTTCCTGTCAGCCCGGGGCCAGCCCGGACCCACCGCGCCCAGCCGCCCACACCACCGCCGACCTCACGCGGCCATCATGCCTTCGGCACCGCCAAACAGGAATTTGGAACTGACCTCGCCCCCGCCCCAACTTATGAATCCTTTCCGACGCCGCTTTGGAACAGATGGCGCGTCATTGCGCCGCCCAACACGCCTACGCACCGTATTCGAAATTTTTGCGTCGGCGCGCCGGTGACGCCGGCGATGGCACCCAATACGCTGGTTGTAATGTGGAGAACGCCCTGCTCCACCACCATGCCGGAGCTGTCCGCGTGCTCAACGCGGTGGCCTGCGGTACCGGGGAGATCAACGCATCGCCGCCCACACGCCGACCGCCACCCCCACCGCCTCCTGCGGCGCTCAAGCGCTGTCCGCGAGTTCGGCCCGACATGATCATTCACCTGGCACTGACCGAGCGAATGGAAACTGAGCTCCTCGACCAGCTGCCGCCCCACTCATTCGGTCCGGAAATGGCTACCGCACAGATTCGTCTGATGTCCGACCCAACCTGACAGGGACGATGGCGCAGTCGCGGGAAATCACCCCGTCGCCGTTGGTCGGAAAAGATCGGCGTGCCCAGAGACACCAGCAATTGAGGAAGCCCTACCACAGCCCACCCGGTGGCAACTCCCGCTGTAGGATGACCAAAATTTCTTCCTATTCGCCTCCTCTCTGCGTCCTCGCCACCGCGGAACCCGTTGCCGTGATCTTGACGGATGCAGGCCACATTCACATGGATGTGCTCGTGGACCAGGCCCCGATCTCGGCCGGCAGTTTGGCCCATGTCGATGCGGGGCTACTCGACAACGCAGGCTTCTATCGAACCGTGAACCCCGCTAACGACCACGGCTCACCCAAAATCAGCGTGATCCAAGGGGGCGTTTCACTCCGGGCCGCAAGGGATTATGTCCGTGGCGCACGAAACCACCGAACAAACCGCCGGAATCCGGCACGAGGATGGCGTGGTTTCATTGGCTCGGGAGCCGTGCTCCGGCTCCGGTGGCACCTTTTTTGTTCTGCATTAACAACTCCGCGCTGGACAAGGGCGGAGGTTGCAGGAAATCCGCGACGGTCAGGTTTTGTGGCCTTCTGCCCTCTGCGTGACCGCATGACGTCGTTCATCAAATCCACCGCCTCCCAGACCGCTCCCGCCGGGCAAGACGCGCCTACACCGCCGGCCAGATCATCGACCGCCGGTGCGGATCCTCTCGGCGCGGCGAAGGGATTGAAGCGGACTTAATCCTCCTCCGTAACCTCGGCCAGTCCTTGGGCCACCAACGCAGAATCAGCGGTTTCGCGGTGCGACCATTGCACCAGCACATAGTCCGTATCGAAGGTGCCCAGCGCGATGATGGGGATGCCGGCATCGGCCAACGGTTCAGCAAATCGGCGCAGGATCCCCACTCCGTCAAACGGCAGCGGACCGCACACTTTGAGGGCGGCCCAGCCTCGTTCGCATTTGATCGTCCGCGGCACCGCCGACGCTGCACACACGACTGAAAGCTCGTCGGCGGTCCGGGTCACGGAGGTGAAACCCGAAGCGGGTAGCCAGGCGGGCACGGCCGCCGTCGGCTCCAGTCGACACACCGCCAACTCATCGCCCAGCCAGCGGTAACGCAGCGGTTTCATCAAACCGTCAGGCACTGAGGAAATCGCTGACCGCCAAAGCGACCTGCTCGCGGGGCACTTCAAACTCTTCGCGTTGGCTCAGGTCCCGCAGTTTGACGACTCCGTTGGCCAGTTCGTCCCCCCCATAGATCAGCGCCAGTCGGGCACCCGATTCCGTGGCATTTTTGAACTGTTTGCCAAAACCCAAATCCTTCAGCGGATAATCGACGCGGTAACCCACTGCCCGCAGGGCCGCGATGTCGCCAAAAGCGACGCGCCGCTCTTCGGGCCCGCCGATCACCACGTAAACATCCGGTTTGTTCGCCACGTCGGGCAGCAGTCCCCGCTCCTGCAGCAAGAGCTCCATCGTCATATCGCCGATGGCGAATCCCACCGCCGGGAGGTCCGGCCCACCGAGTTTTTGGACCAGATTATCGTAGCGGCCCCCGCCCGCGAGGGCCCGCAAATCACCTTTGCGATCGAACGCCTCAAAAACGAATCCGGTGTAGTAGGCCAACCCGCGCACGACCCCTAAATCGACACTGACGAACTCCGCCAGACCCATGGCCTCCAAGCCGCTGAGCACTCGGCGCCAATCGTCGAGCCGCGCGGAGAGTTGCGGGTGGTCCAGCTCAGCCACGACCGTTTCCAAATCGGAAAGTGTTTTGATCGCGAGCATTCGCTGGACTGCAGCTTGAAGCTCCGCGCTCATGGCCCCATGGGCATCGGTGTAGACTTTGAAGGCCTCCTCACCCAAGCGCTCAAACTTGTCGATCGCCCCAAGCATGCTCTGGGTCTGCTCCTCCTCCAGGCCAAGCGCCGCGAGATAAAAAAACCACAGATTCCGATCACTCAGCCGCACATAAAAATCCTCGGCCTGCAGGTCCAACCCGCGCAGGCACTGAATCAACAGACTGATCAGCTCAATTTCCGCCTCCGGGCCGGCTTCCCCAAAGATGTCCGCATTGAACTGAGCGAAACAACGTCCCCGCCCTTTCTGCATGCGCTCGTAGCGAAAAAAATCCGCGATGCTGAACCACTTGATGGGACGCTTCAGCGCGTTGGCCCGCGCGCCGACCATCCGGCAGACCGTCGGCGTCATTTCCGGCCGCAGGGCTACGTCCCGGCCCCCCTTGTCGGCGAAACTGAAAAGCTGACCCTCGATCTCATCCCCTGATTTGGCTTTGTAGAGGTCGAGCGATTCGAGCACCGGGGCATCGTATTCTTGAAATCCATAGGCATGGGCGGCCCGCCGCCATTGGCGGAACAGGTGGGTGCGTGGTGCCAGTTCTTCGGGATAGAAGTCACGGAAGCCGGGCAGTGATTTAAACGAAGCCATGAGGAGTGCGAAAGTGGGCGGCAGGCGGCGGGACCGCCAAGCGAAATCTCCGGCGGTCTGACCTGGACACAAAAAACCGGACCTATCGGTCCGGTTCGACATGAGGCCAACGGACTCGGATCGTCGGTCAGTTGATCGTGTTGATGTCCAAGTGCTTGAGCTTCTGCTTGAGGATCTTACCCGACTTGAATTTCACGACGGCCCGTTCCGGAATCACGACCTCGGCCGCGGGCTTGTTAGGATTGCGGCCGATGCGGGACTTGCGGCGTTGGACTTCCAAAACCCCAAAATTGCGGAGCTCCACGTTGCGCCCTTCAGCCAACGCACTCATGATGATGTCCAGAGTCATCTGGACCGTCGAGACCACCTCTTTTTGCGGAAAGCCAGATTTCTCGTAGATTTGAAGCACGATTTCGCGCTTGGTTAGGTTAGGTAAATTCGAGGGCATTTGAGTCGATCCTTTCGAAATAACGTTGGGTTATTGGGTTAAGTTATTTTCAACAAAACAGATTGGTCAATTCAATCCGCTGCTTTTTCTTCAAACTACATGAGTGATAAAACTCCGCAAGATCCTCTGGATCAACTGCCTAAACAATTCAAAGATTTACTGCGTTCCGGGCCGTTCGCCAACGCTTTTGCGGCGGGACCCACCCCGGCGGGCGCCGGCACAGGCGAAACCAAGACCGATTCCGACGACGAAGCCCACCAGGTGGTCCTCGAAATGATCCGCAATTTCAACCTGCGGCCCCGCGAGATCCGGGACCATCTGGACCGTTTTGTGATCCAGCAGCGAGAAGCCAAAAAGGTCCTCTCCGTCGCGATCTGCGACCACTACAACCACGTCCGACGCTGCCTCGAAGACCCCGAACTGCGCGAGCAGGATTACGCCAAACAAAACATCCTTCTGCTCGGACCCACTGGCGTCGGCAAAACCTACTTGATGCGGTGCATCGCGCGGTTGATCGGGGTGCCCTTCGTGCGGGCCGATGCGACCAAATTTTCCGAGACCGGCTACATGGGTGGCGATGTGGAGGATCTGGTGCGCGATCTGGTCAAGGCCGCCAATGGCGATGTGGAACTCGCGCAATATGGCATCATCTACATTGATGAGATCGACAAGATCGCCCAGTCGGCCAACGGCGCGGGCGGGCGTGATGTCTCCGGCCGGGGGGTCCAAATCAATCTGCTCAAGCTGATGGAGGAAACCGATGTGGCCCTGGCCAGCCAGACCGACATCGCGGCGCAAATGCAGGCCATGATGGACCTGCAACGCGGCGGAAAAACCCGCAAGCGCACCGTCAATACTCGCCATATTCTCTTCATTGTTTCCGGGGCCTTCGACCGTCTGGCGACCACCGTAAAAAAGCGGGTGCAAAGCGCTTCGATCGGCTTTGCGGCCAATCCCGAGGGCGACGACCGACCGGACAGCGACTACCTCCAGCACGCCCAGTCCCGCGACATCATCGACTATGGCATGGAGCCGGAATTTGTCGGCCGCCTGCCGGTGCGGGTGGCCTGCCAGTCGCTCACCGCCGATGACCTGCAGGAAATCCTGACCACCAGCGAGGGCAGCATCCTGCAGCAATACCGCGCCGATTTCGCCGGTTACAAAATCGATTTCGACATCTCCCCGGCGGCGGTCACCGAAGTGGCCAAGCGCGCGCAACAGGAAAACACCGGCGCCCGCGGGCTCATGACCGTGCTCGAACAGACGTTTCGTAACTTTAAGTTCGAACTCCCCTCGACCAGTATCCGCTCATTCAAAATCGACGCGGATACCGTCGGCGACCCCGACCGGGCGCTGCGAGCCCTCCTCGCCGCCAACGCCAGCGACCAACGTGAGGTCCTGCGGGCGGAGGTGCAGGCCTTCGCCGCCCGCTTCCACGAAAGCCACGGCTTCAAACTGGACTTTGCCGAAGACGCCATCACCGCCCTCATCGAGTTGAGCCTGGAGCGCGACAAAACCATCCGCGCCCTGTGCGAAGAACGTTTTCATGACTTCCACCACGGCCTGACGCTGCTCGCCAAGGACGACCCCGCGGCCAGCTTCGCCATCGATGCCCAAGTCGTCGCCGATCCCGAACAGGCCTTGTCCTGTTGGGTGGTCGAGCGCTTCCGCGCTGCTCCGGTCGCCAAAACGACCGCCCCCGAGGAGCCGACGGAGTCCGACGAAAAACCCTCCTGACCCCGCCTCCCGACCTGCGACCCTCGACGCCCTCCTGCCTCCCATGCCCGACCCGACCGCTGTAAACTCCATGTTCGCCCGCATCGCGGGCCGCTACGATGTGGCCAATCGCCTGCTGAGCGGCGGCATCGACCTGTGGTGGCGGCGGCGGTTGATTCAAAACGTCGCCACTCGGCAATGCCCTAGCCGTGCAAAACTCCGTGCTCGATCTGGCCACGGGCAGTGGCGACGTGGCCTACGCCCTTGCCCGCAATCTGCGGGCCGGCACAAAAATCACCGGGATGGACTTCTGCCGACCGATGTTGGACGAGGCGGAGAAAAAACAAGCAGCGCTGCCCCGGGCCGAGCAGATCGACTTTCGCGAAGGCGACGGGCTCAATCTGCCGGATCACGACCACTCCTTTGATGCGGCGACCCTCTCATTCGGCCTGCGCAACATGGCGGACAGGCACCGCTGCCTGAGCGAGCTGCACCGCGTGCTGCGCCCCGGCGGCCGGTTGTGGGTGCTGGAGTTCTCCCAACCCTTCGGTTGGCTGCGGCCCGTTTACTACCTGTATCTGCGCTACATTCTGCCCCGCGTTGCCGCCGTGGTGACGGGAGACAAAAGCGCTTACGACTACCTGTGCGGCTCCATCGCCGCCTTTCCTACTCACGAAGCGATTTCCGCCGAAATGAAGGCCGCTGGATTTACCGCCGTCACCGTCGAACGCCTCACCGGCGGCATCGTCGCCCTGCACGGCGGCCGCAAAGACTGAAACCATTTTCCGTCATCACAGGTGCGACCCGGCCTCCCCAAACCGGCGCCTCGGTAAGGCTGCAGTCTGCTCACCCCCACAAAGGACCGCGAGCCGAGATTTCCCATCGGTGGCAGTTAATTAACATTCCATTGGGGTGAAGGCCCCGGCACTGCTCTGCCAATTTGTCCAATCCGGATATTTTGCGGCTCTAATCGGCCATGGCCCGAATCGCATTTGACTGCTAACGGCCAAACGATCGTTTCCCCGAATGTCTCATCGTTTGCAATACGCGTCATGGCTATGAACAAAATATCAACCAGTCTTAGAGCTCTCGGTCTTAGTTTGATCGCGCCTTTTTGCGCCTCGGCCGGCATCGTGATTTGGGAGTCGGCCATAAACATCTCCGAAGATTCGGACGTTTTGAACACGGGCACGCTCGTGCGAGCGATAAATTTCGACAGCACCACCGGTCCGTCGGTCATCGACGGCGTCTCCTTCGAACACTTTTCTGTCCCTGGCTCGAACACGACCGCAAACACCTGGTCAACGGGTGAACCACTCGCCGGAGACCTCACGATCAATGGCGGGGCCACTAGCATTGCCTATTCGGGAGTTTTTGGAATTCCGAGCGGCCTCAGTGCGGCCTACGGCGATTTCGCGTCGCGGGCTATCTTCGGGGCGGCCGATTCGACTTTCGACCTCACCATTCAAAACCTCACGGTGGGCTACACCTACCAACTGCAGTTCTGGGCCAGCGATGCCCGGGTAGGCACCCCTAATGATCGAGGAACCACCTTTACGGCCGGCAACACGGGGACGGCATTGCAGAATCCCAGCGGCAGCTTGGACGGGGCGGGACAATTCATTGTCGGCAGCTTCACCGCCGACAGCACCACGCAAGTGATCACGGTGGGCAGCACTTCCTCTGCCGGCGCGGTGCTCACGGGATATCAACTGCGTCTGACCGCCGTGCCGGAACCTTCCGCCTACCCAGCGATCGCCGGGTTTATGGCACTCAGTCTGGCACTGTTGCGTCGTAAGCGCCCCTCGGCTTAACTTCCCACCGCGGAAAGGGAGATTTCCCGTTAAATCCGATCACCCGGTATGCCCGGGGACAGATCGGCTTGTGACAGAGGTTGCGCCCAAAAAAGGCGTATGCCTGGAAAGATGGCTCTCCCTGGATCTAAAGCTCGTCAGTTTGGCGGCCACCGGCCGGTTCACGGTCACGCAGCTTTGCGAGGACCTCGATATCAACCGAAAGACGGTGCACAACTGACTGGGGCGTCGGGCAACCCAAGTAACCAAAGGCATCGCAAATCTATCGCGTCACAACCGTTGTGCGACCCACCATTTCCAACCCAGCGCCACGGTAGGACTCGACCTTGCGTCGAGCCTCCGGAGGGGCCGATGTGGCCCCGTTTTCACGGTGTGCAAACGCAGCTACCGGTCTCGGGCAGGAGCCGGAGGGATAGCCGCGCTTGAGTCGCCGGCGAAAGCGTGGAGCGGAGTACCCGCGTTGAGGCAAGGGAACCGGGTCAGCGAACCCGGCACCCGCTGGGCTGGCTTCACCGGTGCGCCTGCCTCTTGGTTCAGGCGAGCGCGGCGGCCCAGACCGGTTCCTTGAAACCAACCAGGCCCACGCCATCCGCGAGCAGGAAGGGGCGCTTCACCAGATTGCCGTTCCCGTTGAGCAGGGCAATCGCCTCGGCCTCCGGCATCGTCGCCAGCTTGGGACCCAGCTGCAGTTCGCGGTAGTCGCCGCCGGAGGTGTTGAAGAGTTTTTTCAATTCTCCGTTTTGGGCCGCCAGCATCCGTTTGAGTTCCGCTTGGCTGGGCGGGGTTTCGCGAATGGGCTTTTCCTTAAAATCCATGCCCTGCGCGGTCAGCCACTTGGTGGCTTGGCGGCAGGTCGAACACTTCGCGTAGGTGTAAATCGTCAGGGGCTTCACGGCACCCAACTCACATCACGTACGACAAATTGCCAATTCCCTTTGTAGGTCCCCAATTCACCGTAAAATTCGAGCGTCCGGTGCTTCACCGCCTGCGCTTCCAATCGATCCCTCGTCGCGCTCTGCGGGGCGTAAATTTCGTAAACTTCATCATTGAAGCGCACCTTGGGACGATCCGTTCCAATCGCCGGTCCGGAAACCCGGAACAGTTTGCCGGTCCAGCTGCCGTCCCGCAGTTGGGTCTGCGGCGGGATCGCATCAAGGCGGATCGCTTGGTTCAAATCCACCGCGGCGTAATCCACCGGCCAGACCGTGCCGCTCGGCGGGCGGTCCGAGGGTTGGTCGAGACTCATCCATTCGTCGGGCCCACCTCCGGACACCGTTCGGAAGTGCGCGTAAAGGGGAAGGTGATCCGAAAAACCCGCGCCCGTGGGTCCGCCACTGCTCCACCGGATCGGTGCCCCGACCGTATCGGAATTGCGCCCCGGCAACCGGGCGACGTTAAACGAATTATCCTGATATTGGACCCCGGACTGATCGTAGAGTCCGCGCGATACGATGATGTGCATCAAGGTGCCCCAATGCCCGCGGAAGGTGTCACTGCCGCGTTGGTTCGGCTCGAGTTCAAACCAGAGGTTGTAGAGGTCATGTTCCCCCGCGACCAACTTCCGCTCGCTATAACCGACGCGTAAAATGTCATCGATCCCGGTGCGGGGCATCGCCGGATAGCGGGCCTTTTGATTGTAGTGGGAATTCAAATCCCCGCCGATGATGATGTCGGCCCACGGGTCCTCGGCCAGGATCTCGTCGACCCGCGCCCGCATCACTTCGGCGTTCTGAATGCGAATCCCCTCCATCTCGGGATTACTGGCGCCAGATTTCCAGTGCGTGTTCAGCACAAACAACGATTGTCCGCCGATTTCGATCTCGGTTTCCAAAATCATTCGGGCCGAGACCAGGGGATGATTGCGCACCGCCGTGATCGGAAACTTCGACAGGGTGACACATTTGATCGCGCGCCGGGACTCGGCCGTGGAGGGGGACGGTGCATCGCTGCCCACGGCCAGGTGATAACCGGTGAGGCCTACATCCTGCAGCGCTTTGAGTAGCCACAGTTCGGCCGGGACCCCGGCCAACGCCTCCGGCAACGGGTGCTTGGCCAGCATTTGATCAATCGAGGAGCCGCGCCACTGCTCCAGCCAGCGAGCGGGATCCTCCACCGTGCTGGCGGGGGTTTGGTCGATCTCAATTTCCTGCAGCAAAACGAGGTCCGGCCCCGCCCCGCCCCGAAACCTCTGCAACGTATGGGCGATATTCCTGGCCTTGGTGGCCACATGGGCCGGCCGGTAGAGGGTCGGTTGATAGTCGTCATAAACCGCCACGCCATCCGCATCGTGGAGGTTCTCCACATTGTAGATCACCACCGTGAAGGTCTGTTCGCTAAAAATTGGAAGAGAGGCGGCGAAAAAAATCGCCCCGGAGAGAATCAAACGGGCCAGCATGAGCGCACCGTAGCCGAGTCTTCGGTTCGGGCCAGTGGTTTTAACCAATTTTCATCGGCGCTTCAGCGGGAGTGATTCCGACTCGCCCGCCCGCGGGAATTCTACCAACGTCCCCGGCTTCTTCCCGCTTCAATTCCTGTGTCGATGCCCATGCCCCCTTCCCTCCCCGGCCGTTTGAAATCGTTCACTCTCGGCTTGGTTTTGCTCGGTGCACTGGCGCTACCCGCCCTCGCCCAGCTCTCCTTTGAGTTTACCTTCACCGATACCAACACGGGATTCAACGATCCGGCGGCCGGTGCCGCACGGCGGGCCGCGCTTGAAAACGCCGCCACCATTTTGGCGCATCAGCTGCCCCTCGCAACCGCGGTGACCCTGACCTTTGAGGTGTCGTCCAACAACGTGAACGACTCTACCCTGGCCAGTGCCGGGAGCGATTTTGTGGGCGACGTGCCCGGGTTTTATCCCACCATTGCCCACCGCAAGATCCTCGACGGAACCGATGGCAACGGCAGCGACGCCGATGGCTCGATTCAATGGAATTTCTTCCACAACTGGGACCTTGATGACGATGTCGCTCCCGACGCTTTTGATTTCATCAGCACGGCCATGCATGAGATTTTGCACGCCATCGGTTTTACCGGAGCCCTTTCGGCGGATGGCAGTGGTCTGTTTGAGGGGCCCATCGGTGATCCCAATGCGTGGCACCCGTTCGATCGTTTTCTGGTCGATGGGTCCGGCAATCGATTGATCAGCGACGCCTTTGTCTTCGACTCCTCCCGGCTGAATGCTCTGACCGGAGGTTCGAGTGTGTTCTTCAACGGCACCAACACGTTGGCGGCCAATGGCGGCAACCCCGTCGTCATCTACTCGCCCAACCCGTGGGAGGACGGCAGCAGCCTCAGCCACACCGATGACGCAACTTATGTCGGCTCGGCGGCCCTGCTCATGAACGCGGCGACCGAAACGGGGCCTGGGGTGCGCACCCTGAGCCCCATCGAGCGGGCCATGCTGCAGGACCTTGGTTTTGAATTTGAAAACGAATCGGGCGGCGGCGGCAGTGAGGAGGGCTTCGCCTACTTGACCAATATTTCGGTGCGCACGCTGGCGGGCGGCGGCTCCCAAACCCTCATCGCCGGATTTGCCGTGGGGGGGGGCGACAAAGCGCTCCTCATGCGCGGCATCGGTCCCACGCTGGGAGATTTCGGCGTCACCGGGGCGCTGGTCGATCCACGTTTGGGTCTCTTCAGCGGGGATGAGGAAATCCAAACCAACGACAATTGGAACAGTTCAGACGCCGCTACCTTTAACGCCGTCGGCGCGTTCGCGCTCCCCTCCGCGAGTTTGGATGCCTCCCTTACGGCCACCCTGGCCCCCGACGCTTACACCGTGCAGATCACCGGCAACAACGGCACCACCGGTATTTCGCTCCCCGAAATCTACGACACCGCTCTGCCCTCCTCGAGCACCGGCCCCCGACTCACCAATGTCTCGGCGCGGTCGGAAGTCGGCACCGGCGCCGAGGTGCTGGTGGCGGGTTTTGTCATCGGGGGAACCGGCACCAAATCGCTGTTGATTCGGGGCATCGGTCCCGCCCTCGCCACCTTTGGCGTGCAAGGGACTCTGGCGGATCCGCAACTGACCCTCTTCCAATCGGTCGACGATGTTTCCACCCAGATCGCCACCAACGATGACTGGGATGCCGGCCCGGTAGCACCCGTCGCGGCGCAGGTTGGGGCGTTCGCGATCAGCGCAGGCAGTCTCGATGCCGCGCTCCTGGTCGACCTCGCCCCCGGAACCTACACGGTACAGTTGTCCGGTGTCGCCAACGGCACCGGGGTTGGGCTGATCGAGGTTTACGATGCCGACTGACCCGCTCCTGCGCGTCACGGATCTGACGTTGCGGCGGGGCCGTAAAACCCTCCTGCGCCGGCTGAACTGGACCGTCCTCCCCGGGGAAAACTGGGTGATCATGGGTCCCAACGGCGGCGGGAAAACGTCGCTGTTGCGAAGTTTGGTGGGGTTTCTGACGCCGTCATCCGGAGATATCCAGCTCCACGGCAAAACCTACGGCGAGACCGACTGGCGCGAGGTGCGCCGGTCCATCGCCCTCGTATCCGCCTCCCTGCAACCGCACATTCCCGGCGGAGAGCCGGCCGTCGAAACCGTCATCAGTGGCATCTACGACCAACTTGATTTCTGGGGTGCCGCCACCCCGGCGGATTTCCGTCGGGCCAAAAAACTGCTCCGCCAGTTGGGCGTCGGTGAGATCATCGATCGCGAATGGGCCTACCTTTCCCAAGGCGAACGCCAACGGGTCCTCATTGCCCGGGCGCTCGCGGCGGCGCCCAGCCTCTTGATTCTGGACGAACCCTGCGCGGGCCTGGATCCGGTGGCGCGGGCGGATTTTCTGGAATCCATGGAGGCCATGGTCGGGCAGACCGGCGGCCCCGCCATCGTGTTGGTGACCCATCACGTCGAGGAAATCACCGCGTCCTTCGATCATGTCTTACTCATCGCAGCAGGAAGCGCCGTGGCGGCCGGCCCCATCCGCCAGACGCTGACCTCGGCGTTGCTTTCCCGGACCTTCGGTCGCGCCGTGCGCGTGCGCCGCCAGGCCGACGGTTGGCGACTGCAGCTACCTTGACCTTGGTTCGCGTAACCGTGTTTTGGATACTTTGGAGATCGGGTGTCGTGGTCGCCAGCGCCGTTTACTCGACCTCACCTTGCAACGGCGGTTTGGGGCAAACCGCCCTACCCTCCGCCCGCCGTCCCGGCCAACCGCAGCACGTCGCCTGCCTTGAGCGGCAGGGACCGGGCTTCGGCGAGGGCCCGCAGGGTGTTGAAAACCAGCCGTCCTTCCCGCACGACGGCGAGCGCTCGGTCGGCGGTCCGGACATTGGCCAAGGCCCCGCCCCCATACACATTGAGCCCCGCCCGCCACGGGATCCGCACCACCGAGCCGGTGGAGAAATCCACGAAAGTGACCATTCCCGCCTGCGACATCCGGGATAGGTTCTGCAAGGTCTGAGCGGTGAGGTCGCCCGTCGCCCGCACGCTGGCACTTGTCACCTGGGTCGACGTGTCGATTCCGGAAACCACCACGCGGCCGGTTCCCCTCACCCCGCTCGCGGCGACCCGCCCACTCGTGCTCACGGTGGCACTGCCCAACGCGGTTGAAGCCCGCACCGAGCCCCCCGTCAAAGCTCCCGCCCCTTCCACCCCCGCGCCGGCCACCGTGCCCGTTGCCCTCATGGTGGCAGCCGAAACCCGGGTGGCCGTCCCGGCCCCGGAAATCGCCACGCGACTGGTGCCCACCACCGCCCCACCGGCCGTGCTGCCGACCGCTCCGGCGGTTGAGGCCGCCACATTGCCAGACGCCACCACCAAATCGGCCGCCGTCCCCTCCGGAGACATCACCAGCTTGGCCCCACGATACAACGCGCAGCCCGAGTGCGTCAGTGACAGGAGAATGAAGATGCCGGCCAGCCGCCGTGGGTGCCCCATGCCCCGGCACCATGAGGATGCACCCACGGTCGTCAATCTACCTCGTGACTCCTCGCGGCGGACCTGCCTGACATGCCAATCGCGGTGACTCACCGGCCGGGTGATTTGAACAGAGCGCCGAGGGCATTGAGACTCTTCAAGGGCTTCGCCTTGGTTTCACCCACCACCGGGGTCACCGCCAAGGGCGGCGGGGGCCGGGGAGCGGACGGCGGCGGGGCCGCCCCGGCCGCGTTCCCCGGTCGACAGGCTTCGGCCGCCCTTTGTAACTTTTTGGCGGATACGGGCTCCGCGGTCCCCAGCCGCTGGGCCCACAAGCTGACGCGGTATTCCTCCATCAACCAGCGCAGTCGATCGGCGCGAGGGCCCACCGGGGCGGCCGCCAGCGCCGCCCCCAAGGGGGCGACCAGCCGCGCCCTTTCCTCATCCTTCCCCGGCTGCTGCGGCCACCGCTCGGCGCGCTGCAACCGCCCTCGCAGGTAGCGCTCGAAGTGCTTCAGCCGGTCGGGGGTGGCCGCACGGAGAAATCCTGCCCCCACCAGCTCATCCACCTCATCGACCAATCCAGGATACGGCGTCGGGTGCACCATCAATTCCTGACGAAGCGTCAGCACCGTGCGCAGCCGGTCCACCAACTCAGGAACCCCGCGGCGAGAATCCCGCCGGGCCAAATCGAGGGCGGCTGCGAACTGCTCCGCCGTCCGGCAGCCCTCGCGCGCGGGCACCCGACCAGGGTCCGACAACCACTGCGTGAGGTGCGCCAACGCATCCGCGTGCAGGGACTCCATCGGGTAAAACGAGCTCGCCAGCGGCCCCACCTGACGGAGCGCTTTGAGATCCTTTTCCATCCAAGCCAAATCCCGCCGCAGCCCATGGGACAACAAGGCGCGCAATCCCGCCTGCCCCTTTTCCCGGGCAACTTCCGCCGTGCGGTAAAGCACCACCCGCAGCCCGGCCTCATCGACCGACCAGCCGGGATAGGCGGTGACCGGCACCCCGGCGGATTCGCCGATTTCAACCACCTCCGGCAGGCTCAACCCGCCGGCCAATCCTCGAGGAGGGGTCTCCCACTGCTGACGCGCTTCCTTGCCACACGCGAGGCGCCTGGCGATCGGCCGCCGCACTCACCGCGACCTGCTGTGAGTTCATTTGGGCGCGAATCTCCGCCAAATCCCGCCCCGCCGCCAATTCCCGACCACGGGAATCACTCACGACGAGGCGCACGAGCAAGTGACTGGGAAGCGGGCGATCCGCCCAAATCTCCGGACTGATCCGGAGCTTGAGCCGCGCACTCAAACGCAGGGCCAGGGCCTCCACCAAGGGTGCTCGCTGACCCGATCGCTGTTCCTCGGCCCGGAGCTCCGGCAAGAGCGCCCGAGCCGTGGCCGCCAGGGGCATCACCACGCGCCGGAGGTCTTTGGGCAGCGACCGCAGGTAGTGTTCCACCTTGTCCGCCAGATAGCCCGGGACCGCCCAATCCAGATCCGCCTGGGAGAGCTCAGCCAGTTGCTGAGGCGACACCGTGAGGGACACTCCGTCATCGTTTTCGCCCGGCTTGTAGCGGTAGTCCAGCGGCAGGACCACGTTCTGGATCGGCACCGTCTCGGGGAAAGCAGCGGCGTCGGTCGCCATCGTCGGGCCCAGCGCAAGATCCTCCACCTCGAATTCGAGAAACCGCGGTTCCTGCGGTCGCCGTTCCTTGACCAGGGCGATCAAATCGCCGACCGCCGAGACGGGGTGCCCGGCATCGATCAATCGCTCACCGTAGAATCGCCAGATCGCCTCTTCCAGATGCAGCACGCTGCGATCACGGGTGCGCGTGAGGTCATTCTCCAACCGGGTCCGCACCTCCCGGTTGTGCCGGAGAAAGTCAAACGGCCACGTGATGGTGTCGTTCACCAGGCCTTCCCGGATAAAAATATCCGTGGCCGCCCGGGAGTTGATTTTGCCGTAACTGACCGGTCGCACCTCAAGTTCAAGCCCATAGAGCAAGGTGCGTTGCCGCACCATCACCCGGCCCTTGCCTTCGTCCCAGAAGGGATCGCGGTAGGTCCGTTTCAGCAGGTGCTCGCCCAGATCAAGCGCCCATTGCGGATCCATCTGCGCACAGGTGCGCGCATACAAGCGCGAGGTCTCCATCAGCTCGGCACACATGAGCCAGCGCGGTGACCGCGCCGGCTGGGGCGGAGGCGGCGCCCCCCCCTTGCCTCGTTTCGGTTTCTTCGCCTCGCGCACGAACAAACCGGAGCCGGGAAAAATGGCCGGCCGGCGGTCGTGAGCCCCCCGGTAGCCCCCGGTATCGTCGTCCCGCACGGCAATGTTGCCCAGCAGCCCCGCCAGCACCGCCCGATGGATGGCACGATAGGCGGGCTGATCGGCGGCCAGTTCCGCGGTGGCGCGCGCGGGGTTGGCCGCTGCCGCGGTGCCGTGCCAAACCGACCCCTCGCCCAACTCCCGTCGGTCCCGGAGCAACTCGTGCAGCTGGCTGTGAATGTCGCGCCATTCGCGCATCCGCGGATAGCTCAGGAAGTGCGCCCGGCACCACCGCCGCATCTTGGCCTGCGAGAGTCTTTCAAATTCATCATGCAGCTCTTCCCAAATGGCCAGCAGGGTGAGGAAATCCGACTCCCGATGGGTGAACCGCCGGTGGGCCGCATCCGCCGCCGCCGTCTGGTCCAACGGACGCTCCCTCGGGTCCTGCACACTCAACCCCGCCGCAATGATGACGACCTCGCGCAGCGACTTTTCCGTTCGGGCCTGCAGAATCATCCGCCCCACCGCAGGATCCACCGGCAGCCGGGCGAGTTCGCCCCACCGCCGTGAGCGCTTGCCAGCCCGGCCCGTCGCGCTCGATCGCATGCAGCTCCTCCAACAACGCATACCCCGCCCGCACCGCCTTGGTCGCCGGCTGGTTCAGAAACGGGAAACGTTCAATATCGCCCAGCCCAAACGCCTTCATGCGCAGAATCACATCCGCCAGATTGGCCCGCTGAATTTCCGGCTGCGCAAACCGAGGGCGCTCCAAGTAGTCCTTTTCCGAAAACAGGCGGATGCACACGCCCTCCGCCACGCGCCCCGCCCGGCCGGCCCGTTGGTTGGCACTCGACTGCGCCACCGCCTCGATGGGCAGTCGCCTCGTCCGGGACTGGGCCACATACCGGCTGACCCGGACCAGCCCGGTGTCGATCACGTAGCGGATACCCGGCAGGGTCAGGGACGTTTCCGCGATGTTGGTCGCCACGATCACGCGGCGACGGGCGGTGGGCGCAAACACGCGCTGTTGTTCGGCATTGGTCAGTCGACCAAACAACGGAATCAAGTCGCAGTCCCGGGCCGCTCCCCCCAACCCCTCTAGGGTTTCGCGGATGTCTCGTTCCGCGGGCATGAACACCAGCACATCCCCCTGCCGGGTGGAGTGGAGAATGCGGCGCACCGATTCAATCGCACCGTCGATGTAGTGCAGCGCGTCGCGACCAGGGGCGGACTCCGGATCGGAGCGGTCGGTCGCGTAGGCGGCGGGCGGGTCGTCGCCGAACGCATCGAGCGGTTGGTAAATCACCTCCACCGGAAAGGTGCGCCCCGACACCTCGATGACCGGCGCATTCTCAAACGCCTGGCTGAACGCCGCCGTGTCGATTGTCGCCGAGGTGATCACGACGCGCAGGTCGGGCCGTGCCACCGTGAGGCGACGAAGATGGCCCAATAAAAAATCGATGTTGAGCGACCGCTCGTGCGCCTCGTCGATGATGATGGTATCGTATTCGCGGAGTTGCGGATCGCCCTGCACCTCGGCCAGCAACATGCCATCGGTCAAAAACTTCACCACGGTGCCCCGCGACGTGCGGTCCTCGAACCGGACCTTGCAGCCCACCTCCCGTCCCCACGCCACGTTCATCTCCTCCGCCACCCGGCGCGAGACCGACAACGCCGCGACGCGACGGGGCTGGGTGCAGGCGATGCGCCCCCGGGAGCCCCGGCCCGCGGCCAGACAGAGTTTGGGAATCTGGGTGGTTTTGCCTGACCCAGTCTCGCCCGCCAATACGATCACCGGATGGGCTTGGATGGCATCCACGATCTCACCCGCCCGGGCGCTGATGGGCAACTCGGGGGGAAACTCCAAACGGAAAGGAAATGGCTTTTGGTCTGGCACGAGGACGGCGAGGAATCGCAGAGTGAACCCTTCTCTTCACATGGCTGGCAAGAACGCGAAACCACCTCCCCTTCCGATCGAGACTTTCGAACGGGTCATTCGGGTATCCCGGTTCGATGGCAAGATGCTGGTGATCATCGCCACCACCTTCGCCATCATCTCCGCGCTCAACCACCACGCCCCGCCCACCATTGCCGGGGTAATTGCCGCCGGATTGGGGCTGCTCGAGATGCAAGGTTCCGACCGACTGCAAAACGGCGATCCTAAGGGCCTGGATGCGATGATCATGGCTCAACTGGGGCTGCTCGCCACCGTGTTCTGCTATGCCGGGTGGATGCTGACCCACTTCGACCCCGCCACGTTTATTGCGCAAATTCCCGGCCCCGTGATGGCGGATTTGGAGCAACAGCTGGAATTGGCGGGGTATTCCGGCGCCGACTTACCGAGGTTTTATCAAGGCCTCAACACCCTCGTCTACCTCCTGGTGGCCTCCCTCACGCTAGTCTTTCAGGGGATGATGATTCGCTTTTACCACCGCGCCCGCCCCGCCGTCACCCAAGTCATCTTCGGCGGATGAGGACGGCTCTGCCCCCGCCTGCGAACGCCTGATTATTCACCATGTCCAAAGCCCGCTACATCGCCGCCAAAGAAGCCTGGGCTCGTAAACAAGTCGCCAGAGGCGTCACCGCCCGGTCCGAAGCCGCGGCCGAGCGCCTGCCCCCAGGGCAGAAATTGACCACCGGTTTCCCCGTCCTCGATCTGGGCATCAAGCCGGAGATCCCCCTCGAGGAATGGACCTTGGCGTTGCTGGGTGAAGTGGCCCAACCGCTCACCCTGGATTGGGCCGCGTTGAATGCCCTGCCGCAAGTGGAGGACGTCAGCGACTTCCACTGCGTCACGACTTGGAGCAAGTTTGACTGCCAGTGGGGCGGCGTCGCCTTCACCGAGCTGTATGAACGCGTGCAGCCCACCGCCGCCGCCAAGTTCGTTTATTTCACGGGCTACGATGGCTACACCACCAACGTGCCCCTCGCCCAGTGCCTCGATGAAGATGTGCTGATTGCCACCCGGTTCGAAGGCAAACCCGTCAGTCGGGAGCACGGTGGCCCCGCCCGCGTCATCATGCCCAAGCTCTACGCTTGGAAAGGAGCCAAGTTCGTCAAAGAAATCCATTTTCTGGCCGAGGACAAACTGGGCTTCTGGGAAGTTCGCGGCTATTCCAACCAAGCCGACCCCTTCAAAGAAGAGCGCTACGCCTGATCCCGCGCAAATCTGACCAGCAACGGCTGGAATGAATGAAATTATTGTCCAACCCGGCACTAATTTACCCGCAGACACGGCCAATGGCTTAAGAGCTGCTTACGGCACGAACATGCCGATTCTGGACAGTCGAAAACTTCTCGCCTTCGTGACCTTAGTCCGCACCGAGAGCTTCACCCTCGCGGCCCAGGAGTTACACGTCACCCAGTCGGCCGTGAGCCACTCGATCAAGTCTTTGGAAGATGACCTGCAAGTCCGACTGGTTGACCGCCGGGGTCGCAAAATCCGGCTGACCCCGCCCGGACGACAGTTGCACAGCCACGCCCAACGCATCCTGGCCGACATGCAGGAGGCCCGCGACGACCTCGCTCACTTTGTGCAGTAGGCCAGATTGCCGCCGCGTGAGCTTGCCCGGCTCGCGGGGCTTCCGCTTGGCTCCGTCAAACCCGCTGAGCGGGTCCTCGTCCCGCCGGCTGCAACACCCCTTCTCCAACGTGTTGGCGGGGTTATCTGTAGCTCTCACTTGAGAGCGTAGAATGGTGCCCAGGGCGGGATTGGTGGATCTGACGATCCAGTCCTGCGGACTCAACCCGTTGGGTTGCTCCCTTCTCCGCTCCGCTCCGTCAAACCCGCTGAGCGGGTCCTCGTCCCGCCGGCTGCAACTCCTCTCCAACGTTGGCGTGCCATTCGTAGCTCTCACTTGAGAGCGTAGAATGGTGCCCAGGGCGGGATTGGTGGATCTGACGATCCAGTCCTGCGGACTCAACCCGTTGGGTTGCCCCTTCTCCGCTCCGCTCCGTCAAACCCGCTGAGCGGGTCCTCGTCCCGCCGGCTGCAACTCCTCTCCAACGTTGGCGTGCCATTCGTAGCTCTCACTTGAGAGCGTAGAATGGTGCCCAGGGCGGGACTCGAACCCGCACACCTCGCGGCACAGGCTTCTGAGACCTGCGTGTCTACCAATTCCACCACCTGGGCTGTTGGGAGGAAGGAGGAACACACGGAGGCCCCACCCCATTGGCAAGCCCTGATTTGACCGCTCTCGGGCTTTACCCCGAAATATCGGCACCCTCCCCGCCCAAAGCCGACTTGCCCGAGGGAATCCTGCCCCCATGGTGAAATGCGCATGAGCAAAGCCGACGTCATCGACCGCCTCACCTCCGATAAACTTATCGCTATGGTCAGGGCGGACACCGCTCAGGAAATTCGCACCCTGGCTCGCGCCCTCGCCGCGGGCGGTATCCGCAACTGGGAGATTCCCATGATCTGTCCGGCGATCCCCGACTTTCTGGCCGAAGTTTCCGCCGACTTCCCCGAGTTTCAGTTTGGACTCAGCACGGTCGTGGACACCGAAACCGCGCGTCGTGGAATCCTGGCGGGAGCCCAATTCATCAGCACCCCCGCCCTGCGACCAGAGGTCATCTTGCTCTGCCGACGCTATCAGGTGCCGGTCATTTGTGGGGTGCATTCCGCGGCGGAAATGGATGCAGCCCTCATTGCCGGAGCCGACGCCCTCAAGCTCTACCCTTCTGAAACCCGTTTCGGTCCCACCCATATGCGAGAAACGCGGGCCGCCCTGCCGGACGAGCTGCTCTTCCCCGTGGGCGGAGTGACTCCGACCAACGTCCATCATTTTTTTGAGGCCGGGGCCGATGCCGCCTTCGTGTCCAGCTGCCTGCGCGACCCCACCGAGAGCAAACTGCCACCCCCCTCATCGATCAGCGACGCCGCCGCGGCCTTGGTCAAGGCCCTCACCGTCCAATCGAGCGTTTCGGCATGAACGCTGCCCCTTCGCCAAGCGCTCGTATCCGCGCCGGGTTGGCCCTGGGACTTTCGCTGATGCTGCTGGCACCCCTCGGGGCCAGAGTCCCCACCGAGGGTAGCCAGGCCATGGTGGTTTCCGCCCACCATCTCGCCTCCGAGGCGGGCAAAGACATCATGCGTCAAGGGGGCAACGCGATCGATGGCGCGGTGGCGACGGGCTTTGCTTTGGCCGTGGTACTCCCCCGGGCCGGCAATTTGGGCGGCGGAGGATTTATGATCATTCGCACCGCCGACGGGCGGGAGACCGCGTTGGATTTCCGGGAGGTAGCTCCTGCCGCCGCGACCCGCGACATGTATCTGGACGAAGCGGGCAACGCGGTGGCCCAGCGGTCCCGTCAGGGCTACCTCGCCAACGGCGTGCCGGGGACCGTGGCCGGTCTTGAGCACGCCTTCCGAAACTATGGCTCCGGCCGCGTCTCCTGGTCCGAAATCATCGAGCCCAGCCGGCGGCTGGCGGCGGAGGGCTTCCCGGTCTCCGCCACCTTGGCCCAACACCTCTCGGCCCACGCCGAACGCCTGTCGGCAAACCCCGCCTCGCGCCGGATTTTTTTGCGCGACGGCGAGCTCTATCAAGCTGGAGAAGTTTTCCGCCAACCGGAACTCGCCGCCACGTTGACCCGGCTCCAAAACCATGGAGCGGCGGATTTTTACCGCGGCGAAACCGCCCGACTAATCGCGGAGGATCAAGCCCAAGGTGGCGGTCTCATCACCCTCGCAGACCTTGCCGCCTACCAACCCGTGGAGCGCCTTCCGATTCGCGGTGACTACCGGGGCCACGTCTTCATCACCATGCCGCCACCCAGTTCGGGCGGCATCGCCTTGCAGCAAATCCTCGGTACGCTCGAAGCCTACGATCTGGCGGAACTGCGCCTGCACTCCACCGCCTACATCCACCTCGTCACCGAGGCCATGCGACGGGCCTTCCATGATCGTGCCCGCTACTTGGGCGATCCCGATTTTTATGACGTGCCGGCCGCCGAACTGACCGATCCCGCCTACGTCGCCCAAATGTTGGCCGACTTCAATCCCCAACAGGCGTCGGTCAGCGCCGAGCTTCGCCCCGGTCTCGCCCCCACCCCCGCCGAAGCCACCGAGACCACCCACTTCGCCGCAATGGATGCCGAAGGCAACATCGCCACCAGCACCTACACCCTCAACGGCAACTACGGGAACAGCGTGACCGTTGAGGGAGCAGGCTTCCTGATGAACAACGAAATGGATGACTTCACCGCCAAGGTCGGGGTGAAGAATATGTTTGGACTCATGCAATCGGCCGCCAATGCCATCGCCCCCGGCAAACGACCGCTTTCGTCCATGACGCCCACCATTGTGCTCAAAGACGGCCAACCGTTCCTCACCACGGGCGCGCCCGGCGGCCCCACCATCATCACCTCCGTTCTGCAGGTCATCCTGAACGTCATCGACTTTCAGCTGCCCCTCACCGTGGCGGTCGACGCCCCCCGATTTCACCATCAATGGCAGCCCGACCGCATCGCGCATGAACCCTTTTTTGCGTCTCCCGATACCCTTGAGCAACTGCGCGAAAAGGGGCATGCGTTCGCGCTCCGACGCTTGTATGCGCACGAAAGCAACCGCATGGCCCGCTACTTCGGCGACACCCAAAGCATTATGGTTGACCCCGCCACGGGCCTGCTGCTGGGGGTGAGTGATCGCCGTAATCCCCTGGCCGCGCCCGCCGGTTACTGAGAGTTGGTCAACGGTTTACCAAAACCATTCCGCCTAACCGTTTGCGAAGAGCCGGACTTGGACAACCTTCCGCCATGCTCTCCCTCCGCTCCGCTCCCTCCGCGGTCCTCAGTGTCGCTTTTCCGCTCCTGTTTCTGTCCGGCTGTAACGATTCCGCCGCCGCGCGAAGCGCCGAAGAAACCTACCAGCAATTCTGCATGAGCTGCCACGGCGAAAACCTGCGAGGCGGCATCGCGCCCACCATGCTCGATGACGAATGGGCGCACGGCGGCACCGATGAGGCCATCACTCAGCAAATCATCGCCGGAAATCCAACCGCCGGGATGCCCGCATTCGGCGAGACGCTCTCCGACGCCGAAGTGCGCTCGCTGGTCGTCTACATCCGCGAGCAACGCGCCCGACACGCCGCCCATCCACCGCCCGCCCCCACGGCCGGCGACGACCAGATTGTCGTGACGGCGGATCACCGGTTCCGCGTCGAAACGGTGACGGACGCGGTGGATCAACCCTGGGGGATCAACTGGCTCCCCGACGGCACCCTGCTCATCACCGAGAAGACCGGTGGGCTGCGACTGTGGAAAGACGGAATCCTGACGGATCCCATCAAGGGCACCCCGAAGGTGGATGCGCTCAGCCAAGCCGGTCTGTTCGACGCGGTGGCCCATCCCGAGCACGCCAAAAACGGCTGGATCTACCTCTCCTTCGCCGACCTCCAAACCAAGCTCAACGGCAGCCGCTTGAGCCTGACCAAAATCGTGCGTGGTCGCATCGCCGACCACACGTGGACCGACGAGCAGACCATTTACGAAGGCCCCATCGAGCACTACCGTAAAGCCGGGGGCTACCACTTCGGCAGCCGGATTGTCTTCGATGATGCCGGATACCTGTTTTTCAGCATCGGCGATCGCGGCGCCCAGCAACAAGCCCAGGACCTCACCCTACCCAACGGCAAGGTGCACCGGGTATTCGACGACGGTCGCATCCCCTCGGACAATCCCTTCGTCGATCAACCCGGCGCCGTGCCGTCCATCTGGAGTTATGGTCATCGCAACCCC
This sequence comes from Opitutaceae bacterium, assembly GCA_018402455.1. GTDB lineage: Bacteria > Verrucomicrobiota > Verrucomicrobiia > Opitutales > Opitutaceae > Actomonas. The sequence continues at coordinate 105,899 of JAGYIG010000002.1, read as the reverse complement.
CAGGGCCTCGCCTTTCACCCTGACGATGGTGCGCTCTGGGCGGCCGAACACGGGCCCCGCGGCGGCGATGAATTGAATGTGGTGTATCCCAGCCTCAACTACGGCTGGCCCGTCATCACCTACGGAATGAACTACAACGGCACCCCCATCACCAGCGAGACGGCTCGCGACGGCATGGAGCAGCCCATCCTGCACTGGACCCCCTCCATCGCCGTTTGCGGCATCGATTTTTACGACGCCGACCGTTTCCCCGCCTGGAAAGGCAATCTGCTGGTCACCGCTCTCGCGCAGCGCCATCTCCGCCGCGTTGTCATCACCGACGGAGTCGTGACCGACCAGGAAATCATCCTCCAGGATGCCGGCCGCAACCGCGACGTGAGCACCGGCCCGGATGGGCTCATCTACCTCGCGCTCAACGGCCCTGATAAGATTGTGCGCTTGGTGCCGATCGATTAATCCTGCCCCATGAAGTATCGCAAATTCGGCCAACACGACCTCACCCCCTCTGAAATCGGCTTCGGCGCCTGGGCGATCGGCGGCTCCTGGGGAGCCCAAAAGGACGACGAATCCCTCGCCGCCCTTCACCACGCCCTCGACCTCGGCTGCACCTTCATCGACACCGCCGCCGGCTACGGCAACGGTCACAGCGAGCGGCTGATCGGTCAGGTCCTCCGCGAACGCCAAGCCGCCGGGAAAGTGGAGTCCGTCTTTGTTGCCACCAAGACCCCGCCCACCGCTGGCGAATGGCCCCCCTCCCCCTACTGCCAAGTCGCGGAGCGCTACCCGGAAAGCTACCTGCGGGAGAACATCGCCGAACGCATGGCTTGTCTGGGGACCGACAAACTCGACCTCCTTCAACTCCACACCTGGACCCGGGCGTGGAATCGCGATCCCGTTCCATTCAAAATTCTCCGCGAACTGCAGGCTGAAGGGAAAGTGGGGCTCATCGGAGTCTCAACCCCCGAGCATGACCAAAACGCGGTCATCGACCTGATGCGTGGGGGTTGGATCGATTCGGTGCAGGTCATCTACAACATTTTCGAACAGGAACCGGCGGCCGAGCTCCTCGATGTCGCGGCCGAGTGCGGCGTGGGCGTCATCGTCCGGGTCGCGTTCGACGAGGGCGCCTTGACCGGAAAATTCACCCCGGAAACCACCTTTGCGCCGGACGACTTCAGGTCCGGATATTTCGCAGGCGACCGGATGGAGCGAACGGTCAAACGGGTGGACGCCATCAAAGCGGAGGTGACCGGCAGCGGGTTCACGCTGCCTCAGGTCGCTTTGAAATTTGTCCTCGCCCACCCCGCCGTCTCCGTCGTGATCCCGGGCATGCGCAGCATCGCCCAGGCCGAGGCCAACTGCCACGTCAGCGATCTCACCGCACTGCCTTCCGACCTGCTGTCCAAGCTCCGCGCCCACCACTGGCGCCGCGCCTTCTGGTATGCGGGGAAATGACCCCACCCCCCCGCAGGTTTGTCATCTCCTAGATGACAAACTGGCGGGGGGCCTGGCCCGGCGGGCGCGGGTGGCTGCGGTTGCGGGTCGCGTGGCCATCAACGGCCCCGTCCGCGCCAACTCCCTTGCTCCAGGGCAGATTTTTCCTCATCGCCTTTGCTACGCCCCCCTTACTTATGCTGACGCATCCCGCAGACCCACGCACCCTGCTCGGCGGACGGCCGACGGTGGATTTGTTCGTGCTGGCTTTGGCGTTGGCGTATTTTATCGCATTAAAGCGGCCGGTTGGCTAAACCCGCGCACCCCTCGAAGACCTGTCCGTTTATTGGTGGTTGTTTCCGTGGATTGCCATCTTCGCACCGATCCGTGCTGACCGCGCAGGGATTCTATCTTCTTCCCGACTCACTTCCCGACTGGGGGTGGTCATGGTGGCGGTGCGGGCCAGCCTGTTCATCGTTTGGGCACGATTTTGATGATGTTCTTTCTGCGGGAGGAATTGCCCGTTCCGGTCATCATTCTAGTGTTGCCTCGGCGGTTTTGGTCTGTCTGCGGCATGAAATCGTGCGATGTGGTGCGGGGGCCAGACGCGCTGGCAGCACCGGGTGCTCTGGCTCGGCACCGCCGAGGAGACCCAACAGGCGCGGGCGGCGCTCACCGGGATGGGCAGGGAATCCCTCCGCCACCATCGCATCCCTGGATCCAGCCAGGTGGCTGGGGAACTGGAACACCTCGCGCACACCACGAATCGATCGACGCGGTGATTGCCGATATCCGCGGCACAGGAAACGGAGCGCATGCGGCGCTGCTGGAGGTGGTGGAACGCAAAGGGGCGGAGCTGTTGGTGCGCACGGGCGTGCCGCTGGTCCCGTGGCGCACCTCGGTCGACGACTTCGGCGGTGAGCCGTGCTGCATGTGCACGTCCTCAGGCGGCCGCCCGGGACTCGCGATCAAACAGGTGATTGCCGAGGCCCGTCGTCCTGCTCGAATGACGCTGCCCCTGATGGGCTTGATCGCGCTGGCGATCAAACTGACAGCATCGCGCGGACCGGGTGCTGTTTGCCAGCCACGCGGCGGGCGCAACGGGCGGGCGTTTACCATGCTCAAATTCGCACCATGGCTGGGGGCAGGGCGGAACGGGCCGATCGCCGCCCAAAAGGCGACCTGCAGGGCCCCGCCTTCAAAATGTCCCACGACCCGCGGGTGACGCCGCTGGGCCAATTTCTGCGCCGACACAGCTTGGATGAGTTACCGCAACTGTGGAACGTTTTGCGCGGTGAAATGAGTTTGGTGGGGCCTCGCCCCCTTCCCCTGCCTGAGGTTCAAGCGATCGCGGAAGGCGACGATCGGCGGCGCCTGAGCGTCAAGCCCGGCATCACCGGACTTTGGCAAATCAGTGGCCGGAGTGATCTGGCGGATTTCGCTGACTGGGTGCGGTTGGATCTGGCTTACATCGATCAATGGAGCCTGGGTCTGGACCTCAAAATCCTCTTGGCCACGATCCCCGTGGCCCTGTTGGGCAAAGGCGGTAAATAACTCCGATATTGAGCCCGTTTGGTGGTTTTTGTGCTTTTGGTGGGAGCAAAGCCGGACCAGCCTCTGAACCACTCTCCGGGGGGATTCCGCCCCAACCGGGTTCGTCCTTACTTCGCCCATGTTTCGATTTATAGCCCGCCGATTATTGGAAACCATTCCGGTTTTACTGATCATCATCACGGCGACTTTCTTCATGATTCGGTTCGTCCCCGGCGGCCCCTTCACGTCGGAGAAAGCGGTCAGTCCGGAAATCAAAGCCAATCTCGAGGCGCACTACGGTCTCGATAAGCCGCTGTACGAACAGTATTTCGACTATCTCGGGAGTTTGCTGCAGGGCGACTTCGGCCCTTCGTTCAAATACCCCAACCGCACGGTCAATGAGATCATCGCGGACAAACTGCCGGTTTCGCTGGAGTTGGGGCTGACCTCGCTGGTGGTGGCGCTGGTGGTGGGCATCACCCTCGGCGTCGTGGCCGCGGTCAAGCGCAACACCTGGCTGGACTATTTTTCATCCGCCATCGCCATGACCGGGATTTGCATCCCCACCTTTGTCCTCGGGCCGCTGCTGGTCCTCGTTTTTGCCATCCACCTCGGTTGGTTCAACGCCTCGGGATGGTATACCAGCTATGACCGGGTGTTGCCGGCCGCGACTCTGGGTCTGGTTTACTCCGCCTACGTGGCGCGGCTCACCCGGGGGGGGATGCTGGAGATCCTCAATCAAGACTACATCCGCACGGCCCGGGCCAAGGGCGCCAGCGAATTTCGGGTCATTTTTCGCCACGCCCTCAAAGGAGGCCTGCTGCCCGTGGTGTCGTTTCTCGGACCGGCCATCGCCGGTATTTTGACCGGTTCTTTCGTGATCGAAACCATTTTCCAGATTCCCGGTCTCGGCCGCGAATTTGTGAACAGCGCCTTCAACCGCGACTACACCTTGGTGCTGGGCACCGTCATCCTCTACGCAAGTCTGATCATTTTCCTGAACCTCGTCGTCGATGTGGTGCAGGTATGGCTGAACCCGAAACTGAAATTCGACTAAGCCGGCCATGTCTTTCTCGCTCTCCCCCTCCGCTGATAAACTGCCCGCCGGCCTGCCGGCGGCGGCCCTCGAACAGGGCACGTCGCTGTGGCAGGATGCCTGGCACCGACTGGCCAAAAACAAACTCGCCGTCTTCGGGGGCAGCGTGCTCATCGTGCTCGCCGTGGCCTGCATCGTGGGACCTTGGCTCAGCCCCTACGGCTACGAGGACAACAACCTCAACAACACCTTCTCGCCGCCGAGCGCCGCCCACTGGTTGGGCACGGATCAACTCGGTCGCGATTTGCTCGTGCGCTTGCTGGTCGGCGGACGCATCTCGATTGGCGTGGGCCTCTGCGCGACTTTCGTCGCCCTGACCATCGGGGTGGTCTACGGGGCCGTGGCGGGATTCTTCGGCGGCAAGATTGACTCCCTCATGATGCGAATCGTCGACATCATGTATGCCCTGCCGTTCACGATTTTTGTCATCCTGCTGATGGTGTTCTTCGGTCGGGATATCTGGTTGTTGTTTCTGGCGATCGGGGCCGTCGAATGGCTGACCATGGCGCGGATCGTGCGCGGTCAAATCATGTCGCTCAAGAAGATGGAATTCATCGAGGCCGCCCGGTCCCTCGGGCTGGGCAAGCGCCGCATCATTTTCCGCCACATGATCCCCAACATCCTCGGGCCGATCATCGTTTACACCACCCTCACCATTCCGGCCGTGATGCTGCTGGAAGCGTTCTTGAGCTTCCTTGGTCTCGGGGTGCAACCGCCATTGAGCTCGTGGGGAGTGCTCATCAAGGACGGCGCCGAAAAGATGGAGGAATACCCGTGGCTGCTGATGTTCCCCGGTGTCGTGTTCTCCCTGACGCTCTTCTCGCTGAACTTCCTCGGCGACGGACTCCGCGACGCGCTCGACGTGCGTTCGTCGAAGGATTGATGACGGCTTCAATCGGTGTATTGACAGTCTGCCACTCAGGTAATACCGATTCAGTCATGCCTACGGTCACGGTCAAAATGTCTGCCAGCCAGCACGCCCGGCTAAAACGTGAGGCGAAGAAACGGAGCACCTCCCAATCGGCGGTGTTGCGGGAGGCCTTTGATAAAATGGAACACAGCTCGGCTTCCACCAAGATGTCCTTCGTGGAACGGGCGGGTCACCTGATCGGATGTCTTGATGGCCCTGGAGATCTGTCGTTACGCTCGAAAGAAATGAAGGGGTATGGCGAATCTCGTCATCCTTGATACCGGACCGCTCGTCGCGGTCATGAATCGCTCCGATAAGTTTCATCAATGGGCGATTGACGAGCTATCACGCGTAGCCTGCCCAGTGGTCACCTGCGAACCGGTTCTTTCGGAAGCGTCCTTTTTGGTGGGAGGCATCGATCCCGGTTACCGTAGGCTGGGCGAGGTGGTTGAAAGTAAATTAGTAGAACTCAAATTCGACCTGACCGCTCATCTTTCGGGAGTCTTTTCCCTGCTGAACAAATACCGGGATACTCCCATGTCTCTGGCTGATGCCTGTTTGGTGCGAATGAGTGAACTCTACGACAAAGCCACGGTGATGACGATCGATTCAGACTTCCTACGCTATCGCCGCAATGGCCGTCAGGTCATTCCGCTAATCTACCCAGAGGCGCGTCGATGAACCGCTTCCGTCCGTTCCTCGGCTATCTCATTCCGGTCAAGGGCACGCTGATTGCCGCCCTTTTTTGCGGTCTGATCTACGGCGTCGCCAACGGGGCTGGTCTCCCGCTGATGATGAAATGGGTGTTTCCCCAGATCTTCGCCGCCGATGCGGGCACGCTCAGTCATTGGGAGCTCGCGATGGTGGCCGCGTGGCTGCCCCTGATCTTTCTCGTCCGGGGTATCGCAGGCTACGGCAATGTTTATCTGGTGCAGCTCGCGGGCGTGAAAGTCCTGGAGCGGATCCGACTGGATTTTTTTGCCAAGTTGCAGCGCCTCCCCCTGTCGTTCCTCCAACGCCAATCGAGTGGTGACCTGATTTCTCGGGGGCTGGCTGATACCAATCAGCTGCAGTTCACCCTCACCTTCGCGGCCAACGAAATCATTCGCCAACCGTTCACGCTGCTGGGCGCGCTGGGTTTTCTGGTCTGGACGGCGTTCAATGAACAGGGCGTCGCCTTGGTCTTGGTGTGTTTGGCGGTGGTCCCGCTCTGCGTGCTACCCATCCGCTTCATCGGCAAAAAAATCGTGCGTCGCGCCCAGGAGGTGCAGGCCGAGTTGGGTTCCATCACCGGACGCTTCAGCGAAAACCTCTCCGCCTCCCGCGAGGTTCGCGCCTTCAGCTTGGAAGACCGCGAAATCAAAAAATTCGGCACCATCAGCGGCGCCCTCGTTCGCTTTCAAATGAAGGTGGTGAAGTACCAACAGGCCCTCAATCCCGCGATCGAAATCATCTCCGCCATCGGTATCTCCATCACCCTGATCTACGCCTACCGCGTGCAGATTCCCCTCGAATCGTTCCTGGCTTTGATCACCGCGCTCTACCTCAGTTACGAGCCGATCAAGAAACTCGGAGGGCTGAACAACGAACTGAAAAAAGGGCAAGCCGCCCTGGAGCGGATCGAGATGGTGCTGAACGAACCCATCGCCATCACCGATCCGGCTGAGCCTCAGCCGTTCGATAACGTGCGCGGCGCCATCACGCTCGACCACGTTTCCTTTGCTTACCGGCCCGGTGAACCGGTGCTGCAGGACATCGACGTCCACATCCCCGCCGGCACCGTTTGCGCACTGGTCGGTCCCAGCGGAGCCGGCAAGTCCACTTTCGCGAATCTGGTGCCCCGGTTTTACGAAGCTGCCAGCGGCGCGGTGAAAATCGACGATATCGATGTGCGCGATGTTTCGCTGGCCGACCTGCGCCAACAAATCGGAATCGTCTCCCAAGAGTCCGTGCTGTTCGACGACACCGTCTACCACAACCTGCTCCTCAGTCGACCGAGCGCCACCAAGCAGGAGGTTGAGGCCGCCGCTCAGGCCGCCTACGCCCATGACTTCATCACGGCGCTGCCCCACGGTTATGAAACCATCGTGGGGGAACGCGGCGCCTCGCTTTCCGGCGGTCAGCGCCAACGTCTCGCGCTTGCCCGCGCCTTCCTGCGCGACGCTCCCATCTTGATTCTCGACGAAGCCACCAGTGCGCTCGACAGCGAAAGCGAAGCGGCAATCCAGAAGGCCCTGCGCCAACTCGTCGTGGGCAAAACGGTGCTGATCATCGCCCATCGGTTCAGCACCATCCGCGACGCCTCCATGATCCTCGTGTTTGATCAGGGGCATATCGTGGCCCAGGGGACCCACCTTGAATTGATCGTGTCCAGCCCACTCTACCGCACCCTCTACGAGCGGCAGTCGGCCCCGACGACCGAGTAGCCCCCCGCAGCAAAAACGGGTGCCGGGGTCGCTGACCCGGTTCCCTTGCTGCTCCGCCGGATCCGCCCGGTTCGCCACCGGCTCGGTAGCCGTGTTTGAACGCCGTGAAAACGTGGCCGCACCTGCCCGGCCGCGCTGAACTTAATGCCCCCGCGAACTGCATCGCGGGTCAATCTGTAATATCTAGTCGGCAATCGCGAACTCGGATTGCATCATCAAGCGAGCAACGTTCGACTGGGTGCGCTTATGATTCCCGTGTCGCCCGACCCTACCCTCGAGTATCCCGGTGCCAGCATCATCCTCGGCCTGATCGCCCTCCCTGCCGCGGCCACACCCGACGGGGTGATCGTCGTCGATACCAAGCCCTTCTCCTCAGCCGAGGGGGCGGCCGTCGGTGAAGCCACCCTTTTATGGGAGGATCGAGACTCCCCCGAAGCCATCGCCTGCACCCTCGGCTACGCCGCCGTGGAGCTCCAAGAGCACCTGCAGCAAATCGTGGCCGGCGCCACCGACGACTCCTTTCCCATTACTTCAGCACCGGAAGCCGGAGCGACGACGGTTTTGCATCTGCTCACCCTCGCACAGCTCGAGGGCAATTCTACGTGGTCTGAGCTGAATTCGATGCACGAGGAACTGGCTTCGCGACTCACGCACCGGGGGGCCTTCGCCCTCATTCCCCTCCACCAGTCCCTGCTGATCGTGGGCGCTGATCGGACTGGAGTGCTTTACGGTGTTTATGCCTATCTGGAGTCGCTCGGGGTGCGTTGGTATGGCCCGGAGGAACACGAAATCCACTTGCCCTTGATCACGGCGATTCCCCTGCCCAGCCAACCGGAGTTCTCCGCTCCCGATTTTACCACGCGGGGATTCTGGGTGCGCGAGGATAAGGGCAACCGGCCGTTCTATCGCTGGATGGCCCGCAACCGGATGAATTTTTGGTCCATCGCCGAGCCCGACCGGGCGTTTCTCCAGAAACTCGGCATGCACCTGACTTTTGGCGGTCACCATTATTGGGAAGACTACCTCGATCCCCACGCGCCCTACCCATTTGACCACCCTCAATTCACGGGCGACGAAGACCTGCCCCCCGATCCCTTCGCCTCCGCGGAGTCGGAGTTTTCCGGTGATACGGATGGTGACGGTCGGCTGTCATTTTTTGAGGCCCGGCCGGAGTGGTATGGTTTGGACGAGGCTGGAGTGCGCACGCCCTTTGAGGGCATGTATGGGATGAATGTGTGCAGCTCGAACCCCCACCCCATGGCGTATCTCTTCGAGCGGATTGTGGACGAGTTGGCCGAAGGCGAATGGCAGGACGTGGACTCGCTGAATTTCTGGTCAATCGACAATGGCGTGTGGTGCCAGTGCGCTCCCTGCTCGGCACTGGGGGAGCCCACCGATCGGCTCCTCCTGATGGTCCATGGGCTGGATCAAGCCGTGGATCGAGCCATCACCGAAGGTCGGCTCCTGCGCCCGATCAAAATCATCTTTCCGATCTACCAGCAGACCCTGCCCGCCCCGACCCGGCCCCTGCCGGAGGGTTTCGACTACGACGCCAACATCGGCACGTTCTTCCCCATCTTGCGGTGCTACGTTCATGACATCGACGATCCGTCCTGTACCGAATACAACACCGAGCACTGGGACGCGTTTCAGGGCTGGACCCAAGGGGCCGACCGCCACTACCGCGGTGAGTTGTTTGTCGGGGAATACTTCAACGTGTCCGTGAACAAATCGCTGCCCGTCATCTATCCGGGCGTGATCCAGCGCGACATCCCGACCTATTTCGACGGCGGCGCCCGGCACATGCACTACATGCACACCGACACCCGCCTGCTGGGGGTCAAACGGATCAACAACTTCCTGTTCGCCCGCAAGCTGTGGGACGCTCACGCCGACCTCACCTCCGAAATCGACGCCTACTTCACCAATCTCTACGGCCCCGTCGCCGGGCAGATGCAGGAAGTCTATCGGGAACTGGAGTTCGCCCAGGCCAACATCCGCCAAATGCGGTACTGGCATCACCTGCCCGAGCGGATCACCGAGCGCGAATTTCCCCTTTTCCACCGGCAGCATTTCCAGCTCGAACAAACCAGCTCGGCGATCGACGACGGCATCGACCTCGCCGAGAGTGTGGCCGCCTTCCAACGGTTGCGGCCCGTTATGGATGCGGTGCTGGCTACCTCCCTGCCTGACCCCATCCGACAACGCGTTGAAATCGACGACCAAACAATCCGCTACGGCGAAAACACCGTGTTTTTCTACGATGCCGTCGCGCGCGCCGTGATGGCCGAGGCGGATGGGGATCTGGACCTCGCTCGCGCCGAATTCTGGCGCAGCCTGACCTTCGCTCGCGCCCTCAAAGCCGAAACCGAGGTGGTCAAAACCGCCACCAATCATCACGTCCACGCCCACGACGGCCTCCATGCCACCCGCATCGAGGAAGCCTGGATCGCCCTCGGGGAACGCTTGAACCCTGCGACACCCTAACCAGGGTCAGCACTGCCCCCATGGCCTCCTCCTCCGAACCCTCTCCCGCCCGGTTCAGCAAACTTGCTGAAGAGCTGATCGGTGACTTCCGCGGCATCGAGACGTCCGAGCCCCGCCGGCAATTCAAGCGCCCCACCAAGCCGGCGGCGGATATTATCGAGGCCATCGTCAACAAATACCACTTGGGCCATGAGGCTTCCCCCGAGCAGGCGATTCGGGATCGCTGGCCCGAGCTGGTGACGCCCACCCTCGCCGCCTACTCCCACGTCGTGGAAATCACGAAATCGGGCTGGCTCATGGTCATGGTGTCCAACGCGGTGGCGAAGCAGGAACTCTCCAACAACCGCCGAATGTTCCTCGCCAAAATCAAGGCCGTGCCAGGCTGTGCCCACATCAAGGGGCTGAATCTCCGGGCCGGTTGAGGGCGGTGCGGCCCCCGCCGCCGGTGGGCCGGCGGGTTACGGCGAGCGTTGGATGACAAAATCGTAGTCTCGCTCCCGCTGCCCCGCGGCCAGCGTATCTGTAAATGTGATACGATAGATTTCATCGCCCCAGTTTTGCGCCATCCGGGGATCCTCCAACCCGATCTTGGTGACGACGACGTCCAGGTCCGGGGCATATTCGACCAGGGCGCGTGGGATCACTGCTCCCGGGGCGGTGAGCATCACCGTGCCGGCGCGGTCCCCGGCGGAGGGCACGTGTGCGGTCATCAGGTGAAAGGCGACCCGATTGCCGCCGGCCGCGGCGTGGTCATCCCGAAACTTGAGCCGATCGGTCAGGCGAAGGGATTCCACCGTCCGATCAAACCGCAGGCGGCGTTCGTAGGCCGCCAGATTGGCCTCGGCGGGATAGGCTGAAGTGAGCCCGATTGCGATCGTGGCGCCGACCGGCGTCTCCGTGGCGTTGAAGAAATCGCTCCGCCACTGAATCATGTGGGGTTGGGCCGCCCCATTGATATCGGGCAGGTTGTGATAACTACTCTGCATGGACCAGATCTCGTAGCGCTGTTCACTGAAAGTCTTGGACGTGTAGGTGCCCACCCCGACATCGATCAACAGGGGCTCGCCATCGAGAAACACGATAAAACTGCCCACATCGTTGTGGTTGTGGCTCTCCGCATTGTAGCCCCCTTTGGCCGCCAGATAGAAGCCCCGACCCGTATCCGTGCTCTGCCGAACGTAGGCCGTCTCCAAATCCGGCAGGGTGACAAAGGTAAGCGGCTCAAACGCCCGATCATAGTGCTCCAGTTCCTCCCGCACGAACAGGTTCGGCAACTGTCGCAGAAACAGATACTCACTCCGCGGCACGGAGAAATAGGGTTTCAGCGGTTTGGTCGCGGCAAAGGCCATCAGGTTCTCACTGCCCGTCGCTTGGCCATAGCGAAACAGGGTGCTCGCATCCGGGGTGTAGCGGGCCAGGGCATCAGCGAAATTTACATACCACGGACTGTGGATACTCGCATACCACATGAAGTTGCCCATCTCGCGCACCAGCGGTTCATCGTAAATATCAATCAGTCCGCCGGTCGCTTGGTGGAGCAACCGCAAACAATCAAGCAGTCGGCCGCTCGCATGATCCCAGTAGGCCGGGCCTTCTTCGCACCCGCCATCCTCCGGATAGACGTTCAGAAAATGATCGAGCACATCAACCGCTTTCAGCACGTAGGCCGCCCGCTCTGCTTCGGTTTCGGAAAACACCAGCGCACTCAACAGCACGTTGGAAGTCACCCACGGATTCCAATTGTTGGTGAACGGTTTTTCGTAGGCCATCCACCAGTAGTCCGTGCGCTCGAGATAAGGCGTCAGGATGTGGTGCTTCACCTCCTGGCGCATCCGCGACCGAAACTCCGGGTGCAGCGCGTCCAAGGCCTCGCCCACAAAATACTCCACCGCCGCGAGAGTGGCGGCGGTCTCCGTCGCCAGCAACGCCAGGATCGGGTGGTCCCGCGTCGGCAATCCCGCTCCCGGCAGTTCCACATTGAGGTGCGCCGGCTGCGCCCACGAGGTCTGTTCGCAGATGGCCCAAACCCCGTTCGCGATGTCCCGAATAAAACGCCCCTCCCCTTCCAGCACCTCCGCGTAGAGCAGGGTTTCCAGCGTCTTCACCCGTTTAAAGTAGGCGATTTGATAATCACGCAGTGAACCGGTTTCGTAGTGATCCAGAAACAACGTGGCGGTCAACGTGGGCCAGTCATAGCCGAGATGGCCCTCGGCGGCCGCAATGATCGCCTGGCGTTCGGCCGCCGGCAGCGCCTGATACGCCGCATCACCTGCCGCCGGAAAAGGCCGAAACGGTCCCGCCGCCAGCAGGGCCGCCCGAATCTGATCAGGTGCATACTTCCCCCCCAGGATGTCGCGTTCCCGATAGTTTCCGGCGTCCTCCTTGGTCGTCGTGCGCACATGCGCCGTGGGATTGTATTTGGGCGCGGTGTCCTTCGCCTCCTGCGTCATGTCGGGACGCTTGACCTCGGAACTAAAAGTAAAACTGCCGGTCGCCCCCCACCCACTGACCGCCACGACCAGCGCACCGACTAAACCTACGCGAGAACGTATCGAAAACTTGGTGGGGAAATGCATCGCACGAAGAACTAAAAACGCTTCGGCCCAAGGTCCAGTCTTCGAGCCGTTTTTGGTTCATGAAGGCCAGGCGGGGAACCACGAGGGTCCCGTTGAAGCGAACGGCAGCCGGGCTCGGCAGCAACACCGTCCCCGGTCCGGGAGCAGCCTTCCCTGCGGCCGCCGACCACGGCGTTGCCTGAGCCGCAAGGGTCAGCGAAACAACAGCGCCGGCACCGCGCAGGTGCGCAGCAGGGTGGCGGTGGTGCTCCCAATGATGAGCTGGCGGATGCGGGTGTGCCCGTATGCACCCATGACGAGGAGGTGACAGCCTTCTCGCTTGATCGTGGCCGCGATGACCTCATCGGGATGGCCGGGCGCAATTTCCGTGGTCACCTCCAGCCCGGCCGCCGCGAGCTTGGCCTGCGCTGCGGTGAGTCCCCCGGAGACCCGGGCGTCGCCCGCTCCGACGGAGAGCAGGTGCAGCGACACCCCGCGCAGCAGCGGCGAAGTGGCGAGGTAGTCAACGGCCCGTTCGGTGGTCGCACCGGCATCGTAGGCGAGCAAAGCCCGCCGGATGGGCTTGAACGCCCGGGAACTGGCCAACACCGGATGCCGACAGGTGCGCACGACCCGTTCCAAGTTGGAGCCGAGATGTTTGAAATTGAGTGAGTTGTTTTCCCCTCGCTTGCCCAACACCACCAAGTCCGCCTCGGCGTCGTAGGTCTCGATCGAATCGGCCAGCGCGCCATGTTTTTGGTCGGCGATGACGTGCGCAATCCCGGCGGCGGCGAGGTGGGCCCGGGCCGCCTCCAGTAACGCCCGCCCTTTCGCCTGCGCCAGCCGTGCCTTGGTGGCTTCGAGCTGCACCAATTCCTCCAACAGGGCCGATTTAGCCCCGAGGCCGATGGAGCCCGAAACATCGGCCGAGGTGGCCGTCTCATGGTGCGGATCGATCAGGTGCAGCACATGAACGGACGCCTCGAGTTGGCGAGCCGCCCACGCGGCATGATCGTAAACGCTGGCGGCATAGGTGGAACCGTCGGTGCAGGCGAGGATCTTGGGCATGGCGGGAGTGGAGGGATGGGGCATGCGGAAAAGTTAGGCGATGGGCAGCGGTGAATCAATGGCCGTCGAGTTCTTCCATCGCGCCCGGTTTGTCATGACGGGCGATTCGCAGGACGAGGGTCTTGCTCGCTTCGTTGAGGCCAAAGAGTTCCACCTCGGCCCCCTCCCGTCGGAATTTGAGCACCACCCGGTCGAGGGCGGCCACGGCCGAGAGGTCCCAGAAGTGGGCGTGTGAGACGTCGATGCGCACGGTCTTCAAGACCTCGCGGAAGTCGAAGGCCTCGGCGAAGGTGCTGGCCGAGACAAAGAACAGCTGCCCGCGCACTTCGTAGGTGCGGTGTTCGCCATCGGCGCTGAGCGTCGACGTGATGTCGAGCAACTGCGAAACCTTGTAGGAGAAGAACAGCGCGCTGAGCAGCACGCCGGCCCCCACTCCCGCCGCCAGGTTGTGGGTGAAAACCGTCACGATCACGGTCACAATCATCACCGCACTCGAGGTGCGGTGGTGCAGGCGCAGGTTGGTGAGTGAACTCCAACTGAAAGTGCCGATCGACACCATAATCATCACCGCCACCAACGCGGCCATCGGGATCTGCGCCACAAAATCACCCAAGGCCACGATCAGAATGAGCAGAATGACCCCGGCGGCAAAACAGGAAAGCCGACCGCGGCCCCCGGACTTCACGTTGATGACCGTCTGCCCGATCATGGCACACCCGGCCATGCCGCCGAACAAACCCGCCGAGATATTGGCCACCCCTTGGCCGACACACTCGCGGCTCTTGTCCGACGGGGTGTCCGTGAGGTCATCGACGATGGTCGCGGTCATCAGCGACTCCAGGATCCCGACCACCGCCAACGGCACGGCGTAGGGCAGGATGATGCGCAGGGTTTCGAGATTGAGGGGGATGTCGGGCCACAGGAACACGGGAAGTGTCGAGGGCAACGCGCCCATCGAACCCACCGTGCGTAACACCCCCTCGGGTCCGCCCCACCCCATCGCCATGGACAGCGCGGTGAGCGCCACGATGCACACCAGCGGCGAGGGCACGGCGGTCGTCAGTCGCGGTAACCCGTAGATGATCACCAGCCCCACGGCGACCAAGCCATACATCAGCAGACCCTGGCCGGTGAACTCCGGCAACTGGGCCATAAAAATCAGGATCGCGAGGGCGTTAACAAATCCCGTGACCACCGACCGGGACACAAATTTCATCAAATCGCCCAGCTTAAAGACACCCGCGATGATCTGCAGCACTCCGGTCAACACCGTCGCGGCCAACAGGTATTCCAAGCCGTGTTCGCGCACCAACGTGACCATGAGGAGGGCCATCGCCCCAGTCGCGGCGGAGATCATGCCGGAGCGGGCTCCGACCACCGCTGTCACGACCGCAATGCAGAACGAGGCGTAGAGACCGACCCGTGGATCGACCCCGGCAATGATGGAGAACGCGATGGCCTCGGGGATGAGCGCCAACGCCACCACCGCCCCGGCGATAATGTCGCGGCGCGGATTGGCCAGCCACTGCTGGGCGTAACGGGATTGAAACAACGAAGTCATGGAAATTGGGGGCGGGCGAACATCGCGCCGCCAACTGGGCTCACCGCCGAGGCCGAGGCCACCGCAACAGTCGCCCGCGGAATCAGGGCGACGTCACTTCAGCAATCCCCCACTCGTGGTCGACCGAGGCGGCCGCCTGAGCGTTGCGAACCGAGGACGGATGCTGGACGAGGCGCGGAGCAATTGGGCAAGTCCGGACGATGGCAAGGGTTTTGTGCCCCGCACGGGATCGGCAGTGTCCCCTCCGGGGTCATCGCTCGCCGTCGCCTAATCCCAGGCCCGCCGGGGTCGCCACCACCTCGATGGCCGCTGCCACCGCGGCGTTGTCGCTCACCCGGGGCGGCAGCCCACTGGCAGTGGTCAGGCCGCTCACCTCCACCCGCTCCGTCAATTGATACGCAAACGGCCGCTCCTCCCGGGGCGGGCCGATGGGATCGTTGAAGTAGGACACACCCCGATAGTCCTCCGCGCGCCCGGAATCATCGACCCACAGCCCCTCCAACCGAATCACCCGCGGCATGAAACACGGATAACCAAAATCATGCGTGCCATCATTTTCCAGTTGGAACATCATCAGGCGGCCCTGATCCGCCGGCGGAATCCAGCGGCTGTTGCGCACGGTCACATCGCCCTCCCACGTCGACCCATAATCGGCGCGGAAGGCGATCAGGGCGCGGCCGTGCAGCGTCGAGTCCTCGACCAGCAGGTGCCCGCGACCAATGGCGTTGATCCCAGCGTGGCCAATAGTGGAACGCCGAATGACGTAGCTTCCGGACGCCCCCATGTGCACGTCCATCCGCGAAAGTGTGCTGTCCTCCACCAGGATATTTTTCATGAAATTGGTGGCGGTCACGCCCCACCGGGAGCGGTCGTGGATATCGCCCGATCGGCAGTTGATCAGGCGGAAGTTCACCACCTCCGTGGCGAGGAAGCCGTAGGTCCCCATCGGCACGGGTTTGCCCGCGGCCCCGATGGTGTGGTAGGTCCTGCGCCCATCAATGGCACAATTGCGCAAGGTGATGTTGGCGCACCGCTCCGCCTCCAAAAAGCCCCGGTAGGGATGGCCGATATCCGTCTCGCCGGCCACCTCCAGGGTCAGGCCGTCGATTTCGGTATTTGATCGGCTGATACGCAGGTTGCGGCTCCAGTAATTGTAACCCACCTCCTGGCGCATGCGGTTGGCCAGATTGATGAACCGACCGCCCCGGACCACCAGCGGCTCCGGGTCCATCGGTCGGGCCTCGATCGCGGTGATCACGTCGTAATCCCAGTCAATCCCTCCTTCGATCGAACCATCCTGACGCAGAATGAACACCTCGCGTTGCGCGGTGCCGTCGTTTTGGTTCAAGCCGCGTCGAATAAAGATCCGCCGATTCGCGTTCTCGACCCACACCAGAAAATCGGTGGCCGGTCGCAGGTCCAGCTGCTCCTGTCCGCGAGTCAGCCGCTCGATCGGCAAGGGCACCGCATCCAGCCGGGAACGCACCTCGAACAGGGGGCGACGGTGGTCATCGACCCCTTGGCTGTCATCGATGATGAAGCGCGAGGTGTTCCAATCCGTATCGGTTTGGATGATCGCAGTCAGGGCCTGTCGTCCGAGATGATAAGTGGCGTCGGGATTCGACCGCACCGGCAGCCGGTGCTCGTTGGCGTGAGCGTGGGCGGCGACGATGGCCGGCAAATCGTCGGTCAGGCCGTCACCCACGGCCCCAAACCGCTCATACGAAACCGGGGAGCTTTCAGCCGCCGCCGGAGTGGCGAACGGCCCCCCCGCTCCCAACGTAACTCCTAGCATCAGTCCCCAACCGAATCTGTATGCCAAAATAAACCCAAAGCGCTCCATGGCGGGAGGAGAGCGGGAAACCTTCGGGCCGTCAAAACCCGATCCCGCTCTCCTCCGGCCTGCCCGGGGAGCGTCGCGAACTGCGACGCTTAACCGTCCAACCGCTAGAGCTCTGCCCGAGCCCTCTTTTCCCCTTCCCTTGGGTTGGTCGGCAGATTTAAACTCTGGGGCAGGCAAGGCTCCCCGCGTCCGAGGATACCCCCCGTGCGCTCGCTGTCCGAGAGCGTCCCCTATTTTACCTGCTCGTGGAGGGCGCGCCAATCGTCGAGGTTGTTGAGCATGATCGAATCTTCAATCGGTGCGTCCTCCGGCAGGCCATTCTCCGCGAGCATTTTACGACGCGAATCCGCGCCCTTTTTACGCTCAACGACGATGCGGTTGACCCGGGCAATCGTATCGGCCGCAAGATTCGCCTCCGGCTGCGCCTGGAGCCAAGCCTCGAAGGCCAGGTAGGAGGGCCGGTGGGTGACGAGGTAGGTGCGCACTTTTTCCGGATCGAGGCCCAACCCTTCGAGCACCATGAAGTCGAACCCCGGACGAATGTCCTTGTAGCCTTCGGGCAGTCGGCCGACTCCGGCGAGCAGGCCTTTGAGCCATAGGCGGGGCAGGTGTTTGACGCCGAGCGGACCCGCGGTGCCAGAGCTGATTAAGGGGATTATCTTTTCCATCAGTTTGAAGTTTCAGAGTTACTACGGGCCGATCGTGAAGCCGAGCCCCTCCATCACGCGCTCGGCGGCTGCGACCTCGCCGGAAACCAGTGCTTCGTCTTGTTGGCAAACCTGACCAACGCCAGCATGACCGGCACCTCAACCAAAACGCCCACAATCGTCACAAGCACCACCGGGGACGACGCTCCGAAGATCGTGATGGCAACCGCCACCGCCAGTTCGAAAAAATTCGAAGCCCCAATCATCCCGGCGGGAGCAGCCACGTCGTGACAGAGCCGAAGCTTGCGGCTGATCCCATAGGCAATGAAGAAGATCAGGAACGTTTGCAGGATCAAGGGAATGGCGATCAGCAGAATGTGGAGCGGGTTCGCCAGAATGATCCCGCCTTGAAAGGAAAAGATTAACACCAGCGTCAGGAGCAGCCCCACGATGGTGAGGTTGTTGAATTTCGGCAGAAACCGGTCGTGAAAGTAAGCCTCGCCGTACTGCTTGAGGACATGTCGTCGGGTCCAGATCCCGCCCGCCAAGGGGATGACGACAAAAAGAAAGACCGAGAGAAAAAGCGTGTCCCAAGGAATGCTCACCCCCGTGATTCCGAGCAACAGGACCACAATCGGGACAAAGGCGACCAGGATGATAAGGTCATTGGTGGCGACTTGAATCACCGTGTAAGCCGGGTTGCCCCGCGTCAGGTGACTCCAGACGAAGACCATGGCCGTGCAGGGAGCGGCCCCGAGGATGACGCCTCCCGCCACATACTCCTTCGCCAAGGCGGGCTCGATCAAGGCCCCGAAGATGTAATAGAAAAACAGCGAGGCGATCCCGAACATGCTGAACGGTTTGATCAGCCAATTCACCACCCACGTCACGTAAAGGCCCTGAGGTTCCCGCCGCACATTTTTCAGGCTCGTGAAATCCACCTTCATCATCATCGGGTAGATCATCAGCCAGATCAAAACGGCGATGGGGATGGAGACCTTGGCATACTCGAAACGGGTCAGGAATTCGGGGATGATCGGCAAAAACTTCCCGATCACGATTCCGGTGACCATGCACAGCGCGACCCACACGGTGAGGTTTTTTTCAAAGAAGCTGATGCCAGCTTCGGTTGGTTTTTTCTGGTCCATAATAAATTCTCAGAGAAGGAATGCTCCGGACGCGGAGCCACGAGGTTAAGAAATCAAATTGCGGGGGCGGGCTACAGGGCGGGGGCCAGGGCGTTGAGCAGGTAGCCCGTGGCGATGATCGCCACGGCGGTTATGCCGAAAAAAATGGCGATGAGACCAAGCCGCATGACCCGTCGGAGCATGATGGCCTCCGGGAGGCTGAGCGCGGCCATCGCCATCATGAAGGCGAGGGCGGTGCCCAAGGGGACGCCTTTCTCGAAGAGCACCACCGCGATCGGCACAATCGCTGCGCAACTGCCATACATGGGCACGCCCAGGAGGGTCGCGATGGGCACCGAAAAAACGCCCGTCACCTGCATGGCACCGTGAATGGTCTCTTGCGGAACGTAGTTGTGAATCACCGCGCCAACCCCGATCCCCACGAGCACCCAGAGCCAGATGCCCTTGATGACGTCGAGCGCTTCGTCGATCCCGAAGCGGACCCGCGCCGCGAAAGTATACCTGCGGTTTTCGTCCCGCTCCACCGCCGCATCGATGATGTCCCGCTCCAGGAAACGCTCCAGTTTCATCCGCCCAATCACGGCGCCCCCCACCACCCCGATCAACAGACCGCTGCCAACGTAGGCCAGCGTGATCGGCACCCCAAACTCCGCCGCCATGATGACCACGAGGTATTCGTTGATAATCGGCGAAGTGATGAGGAACGAGAAGGTCACCCCGAGAGGAATCCTCGCCTTCAACATCGTGATGAAAATCGGAATCGAAGAGCAGGAACAAAACGGGGTGATCGCGCCGAAAGCAGCGGCGATGACATTTGCCCAGACGCCGCCCGACCCCATCCAACGCTGCAGCCGGTCCTGCGGCAGCCAGGTCCGGACGAAGCCAATCAGAAAGATCATGACCGCGAGCAGGCCAAAGATCTTCAGGGAATCGTAGATGAAGAAATGGAGCACGCCACCAAGGCCCGACTCGGGATCGAGCCCGAGCCATCGGTAAACCAGCAGGTCGGCAAAATCATGAATCATGGTCAAAAGCCTCGAATCCCTCGGAGCTCCGTGGCCTCAGCCGTCAGCACCCCCGGGGACCTACGTTCCCGCGGGTTCCACGGCCTAACAGCACTTGCCACCCTTATCCCCGCAACAGGAGCTCGCCTGCTTTTTGTCCGCTTTCTGCTTAAGCGAGGCATCGAGCTTATTAAAAATCCTCGCAAAAAAGCCAGTCGGATGACCGGAGGAGTCGGTTGATTTAGGCGTTGGGTTGGTCGTGGGCGTGGTCGTGGTCTTCATGGCTTTACGGATACAGAATGAAATGAGGCGGCTTCCGAGCTGACGGAGATTTCGGGTCCCCGGCAGGACGCTCCGGCCAACAGCGCCTGGGCTCCCGCCGTGGATTCGGCCTGCAAACGCTCCACCACGTCCCGCCGCTTGCGCCGATCCTCCGCCAAGCACAATTCCTCCGGACCACAGTCCTGCAGGCACTTCAGATTCTCCGCCAGCAGCGGATCGTTCGGATCCGCCAACCGGTAGACGATCCACTGGGCGTGGCGCTCACCCTCCACCATGCCGAGCTCCTTCATGTAACGGAGCTGCTTGGACATCCTGACTTGGTCGCAATCCAGAATCTCCACCAAGTGGCAGACGCACAGCGGGCCCTCCTGCAAAAGATTGATGATCCTCAAACGCAATTCGTCGCAAAGGCATTTGTAGACCTTTATCACTTTCATATTTTTGCATATTCCATTCATTGCATATGCAGTCAATCGCAAATTGGGACGGAAAGTAAAAACCATCGAAAATCATCCCAAGCCCTGTCCCGTTGGTGCGTCGCTCGCCTGTGCGCGGCAGCCTTTCGGGGGCCGGGGACTGGCGCTCGCCGCAACCAGTCGGTCCTCCTCGCGGTGATCGCAGCCAATCAGCTTCGCCCTTAAACACTCCGTTGATTCCCCCAACACGTCCTGAATCACGGGGCAAAACTATGCTTAAAATGCGCTTGCACGACCGAGTTCCGTTGGGGATGCTGGCCCCTTGCGTTAGTGGAACTCCGCCGGTTGCGGGGGCCACTCATGACTGGTTCCGCACCCTGCGGGATTGGAACGGTGGTTCCGGCTGACGTCAGCAGTTAGCGCTGTGACGTGAAAGGGAATCGCGGGGGTCTCGACCCCTTACAGCGAGTGCAAACCTTAAATAAAACCACTGCTCACCGCTGCTAAACCCGAAATCATCGCAGAAATTCAAAACCTACGATATGATAATGATCTTCCGAAGTCCAAATCGCGATCCACCGCCCGGATCAACCACTTTGACCGAGCACCTCCGCACCCACCGCAAGGACTTCCACAGTCGCCGCGGTTCGCTGCAGATGGCGGCCCGCCGTCGTAAACTGCTCGACTACGTCAAGCGCCGACCTCGCTAAGTATCAGGAGCTCCTCCAAAAGCCCAACCTGCGCGCAAGTAACCTTTTTCACGGCGACTCCCTCGGAGTCGCCCATTCTTTTTCCGGCTCCTTTCGCCTTTTCTCTGATCGGGACATTTCTGGATGCCGCCCCTCCCTTCCGGGCGGCATCCAGAAATCTCTCGAACCAGATTCGAGATTTCGCGAGAGCGGCTACCGCTCATTTTCCTTCCGGTCCGGTGCCGCTGATGTGCAACCTTTTCGCCCCTCGGCGAAACCCTCCGGTCCCCTTGGGAACCCCACCGCTGACGTGTTGCGGCGCGGTTCCCTCCTGTCCGCAACACGTCACATTCGAAAAGATACATGAATAACAAACAAACCGTTGAGGTCGCCAATATGGGACTTCAATTCACCACCGGTGACATGGCGAAATTCGCCAATGGCTCCGTCACTGTAACCCTCGGCGAAACCAAGGTCTTCGTTTCCGCGACCGCCGCCACCACCATGCGCCCGGGTCAGGATTTCTTTCCCCTGACCGTTGATTACCGCGAAAAATACTCCGCGGCAGGCCGCTTTCCCGGCGGTTTCTTCAAGCGTGAGGGTCGCCCGTCAGAAAAGGAAATCCTCACTTCCCGCCTCTGCGACCGCCCCTGCCGTCCGCTCTTTCCCCAGGGCTTCCTCAACGAGGTTCAGCTCATCGGTCTGTTGCTTTCGGCTGACCAGATTCACGAGTCCGACATTCTGATGCTCAACGGCTGTTCCGCCGCCCTCGCCATCTCCGACATTCCTTGGAATGGTCCGATCGGCGCCGTGCGGGTGGCCGAGATCGACGGCGAATTTGTCGCCAATCCCAACATCGAGCAGATGTTCTCCAGCACCCTCGACCTGATCTACGTCGGCACCAAGACCGACATGCTCATGATCGAAGGTTCCGCCGACCAGATCCCCGAGGCGCGCTTCATTGAGGCCCTCGAGTTTGGCCAAGCCGCCATCCAGCCCATCATCGCCGCCATCGAGGAACTCCAAGCCAAGGCCGGCAAAGCGAAGAAGGAATTTGATCTGGTCAAAGCTTCCGACGAAGCCCGCGCCATCATCGAAAGGGTCGCCGGCGACCGCGTCGGTCCCGCCATCTTCGGCTTCGACCGTCCCGTGCGTAACGCCAACCTCAAGGTCATCAAGGACGAGGCCAAGGCCGCCGTCGATGCCGAGCTCGGCGAAGGCACCTGCACCGATGTCGATCTCTCCATCGTCTTCGAAGATCTGCAAGAACGCGCCTACCGCGAAACCGTCCTCAAAAACGGTTCCCGCGCCGACGGCCGCAAATCCGAGGACCTCCGCCAAATCGACTGTGAAGTGGGCGTCCTGCCCCGCGTCCACGGTTCCGCCCTCTTCCAACGCGGCGACACTCAGGGTCTGGTCATCACCACCCTCGGTCCCACCAAGGAAGCCCAGTCCATGGACGGCCTCACCGGTGGGGCGACTTCCAAGTCGTTCATCCTCCATTACAACATGCCTCCCTTCACCGTTGGTGAAGCCGGTCGCTTCGGTGGTCAAAGCCGTCGCGAAATCGGTCACGGCGCCCTCGCCGAGCGCTCGCTCGTGCCGGTGCTCCCCGCCGAGGACGTGTTCCCCTACTCCATCCGCGTCGTCTCCGAGCTCATGGCCTCCAATGGCTCCACCTCGATGGCCTCGATCTGTGGCGGCTGTTTGTCCCTCATGGACGCCGGCGTGCCGATCATCGCACCCGTGGCCGGTATCTCATGCGGTCTCATCTCCGAGAACCCGGATGCGCCGACCTCCGGCAAGTGGGAAACCATCACCGACATCCTCGGGGAGGAAGACCACTTCGGCGATATGGACTTCAAACTCGCCGGCACCACCGAAGGTATCACGGGCTTCCAGCTCGACCTGAAGATCAAGGGTCTGCCGCACGAGATCGCCAAAAAGGCCGTCTACCAATGCCGCGATGCCCGCATCGCCATCCTCAAGAAGATGCTCGAGTCCATCCCGGCTCCCCGCAAGGACCTCAGCACCTACGCACCGCGGATTCAAACCATCCAGATCAACCCCGAGAAGATCGGTCTGCTCATCGGCCCCGGGGGCAAGACCATCCGCCGCATCGTGGAAACGACCGGTGCTCAAGTGGACATCTCCGATGACGACTCCGGGAAGGTGTTCATCTACTCGAACAACGCCGACTCCATGAACCGCGCGGTCCAGGAAATCGACGCCCTCTGCGGCGGCGGTTCCCAGATCGAGGAAGGCAAGATCTACGAGGGCCGGGTGACCGGCACCAAGGAGTTCGGTGCCTTCGTCGAGTGCTTGCCGGGCAAGGAAGGCCTTTGCCACATCTCCGAGTTGGCTGACTTCCGCGTCCGCCGCACCGAGGATGTCTGCAAGGTCGGTGATTCCATCACCGTCAAGTGCATCGGCATCGATGAGCGCTCCCAAAAGGTGCGCCTGTCCCGCAAAGCCGCCATGGCCGAGCTCGAAGCGCAAAAGCAGAGTCAATCCCAAGGCGGCGACGCCGAGGAGACTCCCGCCGCCCCCGACGCCGAAGGTAACGACGACACCGGCGAAGAGCCCAAGTCCGAGTAACCCCTCAACTGTTGCCGGGGTCGCCGACCCCGGAACCGGCCTTACCGAGGCCGGCTACAGCTTTGAAAACCGCGGCCCTCACCGGCCGCGGTTTTTTTGCGCTCACGGTTGTAGCGGATGGCGCCACTTAAGAATCGGAAATCTGGCGAAATCGCCATCCGTCGAGATCCAGTCACAACCATGCTCGATGGCCAAGGCCGCGTGCCAAGCATCAGCGGCCAATTTTCCTCGCGCCGGCATCGCCCGACATAGGTTTTCGAAAATTGTCCAACTACGGGGGCCATGCTTGAGCAGAACGGCCTGAGGTCGGGACCGCAAAGCATCACAAAAAGCCAGCGCCCGCTCCGGTGACGACGGCTTTTTAAAAATACGGGGGTGGGTCACCACGCGCACGAATCCACTCAACACCAGTTCGGATAGACCAAAGGCCTCAGGACCCGTAGCCATCCGTGTGAGCCATTCCGCATAGTCTGCGTGTTCGGCAACCGCATCGGAGCGGTGCGCATAGACCAGAACATTCACGTCGCAAAGGTTCATGACCCGTAGGTGATCTGATCTTCCGCCGCCAAAAGGTCACTGGTCCGATTCAGATTCACCCCCGGGTGAACCCCCTCGCCATCTTCCACAATTAGCTCAAATACAGAAGTCTCCGTCGGTTTTGACCCAAGTTTGGCTCTGCCTGCTTCAGCTAGGAATCGGCTCAGACTCATCCCTCGGTCTCGGGCCGCGGCCCGTAGACGCTCCCCGAGTTCATCCTCAAGTATGATAGATGTTCTCATGCGATATTACTATATTACTTCTGTTGGTATTCAACCGTAATTTTCCTGCCTGATTTCCCCTTTTTTTGTCCAGATCAGTGGAGCCCTCGCTGCAAGAATCGACTCGAATTTGCGCGTTTTGAAATCTCTTATCATCCTGTTTATAATTTACTTTTGTCATTTTAATCCCAGGGCGGCGCCTCTCCTTCGCCTCTCGCCGGTCGTGCGCTTTGGCGGTGGGAATTCAACGAACGACCGTTCGCCCTTTCCCCTCCGCTGCTCCGGGTTCAACGGGCCTGACTAAAACCCTCCATCCGCACTGCCCCGACGGCACCGGTGCCGCCCCAAACGCCTACGACGGGCATGGACAACCCCACTCAATTCACGCAGCTTTATCGCCTAAACCTTGGTCGTCTCGACCCTCTTGCCTCCGCTCTTCGGTCCAGTCGATCGATTGACCCACCCTCCGGTTGAACGGATGCGTTTTTCGGCCACAACCATCCCAACCGCCCGTCACGCGTTTTCCCATGCTCAATCGCTTTCTCCCTGCCCTGATTCTCCTGCTCGGCGGTCTCACGCCTGAAGCGCAGGCGCGCGAACGCATTCTCCTCAACGACGGCTGGACGTTTTTCAAATACGATTCAGCCGATCAGGCCGACGACCTGATTTATGACGTCCGCCCCTTCGTCGAAAAAATGGAATACGGCATGCCGGCCGACGCCGAGCCCACCGCCGCCGTCGATGTCATACGCGATCGGCCGGTCCTCAAGCCCTGGATTCTGCCCTCCGCCAACCGGTTCATCGCGGATCCGGCCGATCGGCATGTCCGCCCCGCCGGCAACCCGGGCCATGATTTCCCGTTTGTGCGGAGCGATTTTGATGACAGTGACTGGCAAGCGGTCACCCTGCCACACGACTGGGCCATCGCGGGACCGTTTTTCGAGGGCGACGAACCCGCGGTCGGCGGCGGCATGGGCCGACTGCCCAGTCCCGGCGTGGCATGGTATCGACGGACTTTGGAAATCCCCGCCGAGGACGCCGGAAAATCCTTCTTTCTCGATGTCGACGGGGCCATGTCCTACGCCATGGTGTGGCTCAATGGACACCTCGTAGGCGGTTGGCCTTTCGGCTACAGTTCGTTCCGACTCAATCTCACCCCGTATGCCAAACCCGGCGAAACCAACCAACTCGCCATTCGTTTGGACAACCCTCCGTTTTCCTCGCGCTGGTATCCCGGCTGCGGCCTCTACCGCCACGTCTGGTTGACCAAAACCGCACCGGTGCATGTCGCCCACTGGGGCACCTTCATCACCACCTCGGAAGTCAGCTCCGAATCGGCCACGATCAACTTGGCGGTGACCCTCGACAATGACGGAGCCCGGCCCACCGCGGTCACCCTCACCACGCGTATCCATGAATTGGATGCAGACGATCACCCGCGGAACGAGGTCGCCGCCCTTTTCCCCGCCCAGCACGTTACGCTGCCTCCCCGTGCCAGCCTGCCGTTAGCGCAGTCTCTCGTGCTCGACCAACCCAGGTTATGGGGTCCCGTCCCTACGCAAACTCCGCATCGCTACGTCGCCGTCACCACCGTGGAACAAGGGGGGAGCGTCGTCGATGCATACGAGACGATCTTTGGAATCCGCCATCTCCGCTTCGATCCGCAGCAGGGTCTGTTCGTCAACGGCGAACGCATCTACCTGCAGGGGGCCAACCAGCACCATGATCTCGGCGCCCTGGGTGCCGCTTTCAACGTGCGCGCCGCCGAGCGCCAGCTCGAACTGCTGCAGGCCATGGGCTGCAACGCCATTCGCATGGCCCACAATCCGCCCGCCCCCGAACTGCTCGACCTGACCGACCGGATGGGGTTGCTGGTCATCAACGAAAGCTTCGATGTGTGGGCCCGGAAAAAAACTCCGCTCGATTCTCATCTCATTTTTGCGGATTGGTCCGAACCCGACCTGCGCGCCCTGGTCCGGCGCGACCGGAATCACCCATCGGTCATCATGTGGAGCACCGGCAATGAGGTCGGCGAACAATACACCGACGAAGCCGGGGCGGCCGTCGCCCGCCGCCTCCACCGCATCACCCGCGAGGAGGATCCCACCCGCCCCACGACCGTCTCGATGAACTACGCAAAGCCTCACATGCCGCTGCCCGCGGAGATGGATGCGATCTCGCTCAACTATCAGGGCGAGGGCATCCGCAACGCCCCCGCCTACGCCCACCTGCAGGGCATCCGCACCGAGCCCCTCTACCCGGCGTTTCATGCAGCGTTTCCCGACAAGATGATCATCAGCAGCGAGAATGCCGCCGCGGTGAGCTCCCGTGGCACCTACCTCTTCCCGGTTACGGCCGGGATCAGCGCCCCCGTTGAAGACGGGCAAGGGGGCGACCCGGCCAACGCTCACGTCAGCGCCTACGAACTCTACACCGCGCCCTTCGGTTCCTCCGCCGACAAGGTGCTCGCCTCCCTCGACCGTCACCCGTTTGTGGCCGGCGGATTTGTCTGGAGCGGGTGGGACTACCTCGGTGAACCCACCCCCTACTACTCTGCCCGCAGCTCTTACTTTGGCGTGATCGATCTGGCGGGATTTCCCAAGGACCGGTTCTATCTCTACCAATCCCATTGGCGGCCCGATCACCCCATGGCCCACATTTTACCACATTGGAATTGGCCGGACCGCATCGGCGAAGTCACCCCGGTGCATGTCTTCTCCTCCGGCGATGAAGCGGAACTGTTCCTCAACGGCCGGTCCCTCGGGCGCCAAGCCAAGGCAGACCATCAAATCCGCCTGCGTTGGGACGACGTGAAATACGAACCCGGTGAGCTTAAAGTGGTGGCCTACAAACAGGGGCAGAGGTGGGCGGATCCATGACCCGTGACCACCGGCGAACCCGCCGCCCTCGCGGCTACCGCCGATCGCGCCACAATCCGCGCCGATGGGCGGACC
Organism: Opitutaceae bacterium; assembly: GCA_018402455.1. Classification (GTDB taxonomy): domain Bacteria; phylum Verrucomicrobiota; class Verrucomicrobiia; order Opitutales; family Opitutaceae; genus Actomonas. The sequence continues at coordinate 78,490 of JAGYIG010000002.1, read as the reverse complement.
TCTCTTTGTCACCCTCCGCATCACACCGACGCCGACGCCGCGCCGTGCCAAGGCCCTTCACGCGGTACAATTCAAAATCCAGGGCCCGGCGAGATCGTCGCAACCGACAACGGCGACCCGACTGACTTCACTCCCTTCCCCTCTCGACCCAACGCCGCGCCTTCAATGGCCTCGCCTTGGATCGTCCGGGGATCCCGATCAACCCGGTGAAATCCCCTCCCGCTCACTCCCCGGCCTCGATCCCGTCAGCCCCTCGGCCTGCGCACGGGGTGAGGGGCAGCTACCCCTCCACTACGCCTCCGGCTCCGATCCGGGTATCATGGGCGGATGATTGACCCTGCGCCCAATCTGTAGGGCAATTCGCCCTATGCCCGGCACCGATCCCAAACAAGGCGAACGCGAATACTTCGCCAAGGTAGGGCCCGCGGAAATTCAACGCGCGCTGGGCAAGTATCTCCGATCGGAGTGCGAGTGGGACTTGGGCAACATCACCGCCATCTTCCACCTGCTGGGCAACCGCCCCGCACGGGTTGCGGAGCTCGGCTGTGGCGTGGGCTGGCTGTCCATCATGCTGGCTCGCCGTGGCTTTGATGTGCTTGGCGTGGATATATCGCCGGACGCCATTGCCGCGGGCGCAGCGCGATGCGTTGAATTTGGAGCGTCTCCACTTTCGAATGGCCGACTACGAAGCCTCAGCGCCGAGGACAGCTCCTTCGATGCCGCCATCTTCTTCTCATCGCTGCATCATGCCGAAGATGAAGCCGCGGCGGTTCGCAACGCCTACCGCATGCTAAAACCCAACGGCCTGCTGATCGCTTTCGAACCTGGCGGGGGCCATGGCAGCACCACGTCTTCGCAACACGCGGTTGCAAATTCGGGGTGCACGAAAGGACATGCCATCGCCAAGATCATCACGTTGGGCCGGGCGGCGGGGTTTCACCCGGCCCTCAAATTACCCAGGCCGTGGGATTTCCTGCGCACGGTTACCGGCCTTCCTACCGCACCGCAAAGTCCTCGTGGGAGGCCCGCCAGAAATTTGGTCTGGGCGTCTGCCGCGCATTTCGCCGCTTCTTTTTCCAACGGGAGGACCAATCCTTTGTGGTGCTCTGGAAGTAAACCCGGCCCCGGCCCCTTTCCCACCGCCCTCCATTCGCAATTTTGAACCCATCCGATCCCAAACAAGGCGAACGCGAATACTACGCGCGCAAAGGTCCCGAAGGCATTGCTCATGCCCTCGGCAAGCCTTTCTCCGACGACCGCTGCAAATTCAATCTGTCCAATCTGGCCGCGCTCTTCCATCTGTTGCCCGAGGCGCCCCAGCGACTGCTCCACCTCGGTTGCGGAGTGGGCTGGCTGAGTCACATCTTGGCGCAACAACATCACGAGGTCCTTGGCATCGACATCGCACCCGAAGCGATCGCCGCGGCCACCCAACGCCGGGATGAAGCGCAGTTGCGCAATCTCGACTATCAAGTCAGCGACTACGAGCTCTTCGACGGCGGCGGTTCGTTCGATGTCGTGCTTTTTTTCGATGCCCTGCACCACGCCGAGGACCCCGCCCAAGCGCTGCAGTGCGCCCACCGCGCCCTGAAACCCAACGGCGTGCTCTTCGCTTTTGAACCCGGGTCAGGTCACCACGACGCCGCGACCTCACAGGACGCCATCAAGCAATTCGGCGTCCATGAACGCGATATGCCCGTTTCCTTGATCTTCGACTTGGGCAAGGCCGCCGGATTCCGTCGGCACCTCGCACTCCCTCATCCGGCCGACACCTTGGCGGAGCTCTACCATCCGGCCTATCACCGCGCGACGGATCAGGACGATCTGGATACCAAAAAAATCGACCACATCGGGCAAATCACCCGCCAAGTGAGCCGGCGGGACGCCCAATCGGAAATCGCCCTGCTCTGGAAATAGTCGCCCCGTCAGCCGCTTGGGCTTGGCGCCCGGGACAACCCACCGTTGGATCTCCTCCCTCCATGATCGAAGCCGAAAACCTCACCCGCATCTTCCGCACCTACAAAAAACAGCCCGGCTTCTGGGGAGGTGTGAAAGGTCTGTTCAAGCGCGAATTCGAGGAGTTGGCTGCCGCCAAAGACGTTTCCTTCCAAATCAACGAAGGCGAGTTTGTCGGATTTTTGGGCCCGAATGGAGCCGGCAAAACCACCACCCTCAAGATGCTCGCCGGACTGATCTACCCGACCAGTGGCTCCGCCACCGTCGCCGGTTTTGATCCCACCAAACGCGAAAACGACTACCGGCGTATCTTCGCACTGGTGCTCGGCCAAAAGAATCAACTGTGGTGGGACCTACCAGCCATCGAATCGTTTCTCCTGCTGCGGCACATCTACGGAATTCCCGCCGGCCAATGGCAGGCCACCCTCGACGAACTCGTCGACCTGCTCGACGTGCGCGCCAAGCTTAATGTGATGGTGCGCGAACTCTCGCTCGGTGAGCGCATGAAGATGGAACTCATCGCCGCTCTGTTGCACCGGCCCAAGGTGCTGTTTCTCGATGAACCCACGATCGGGCTCGACGTCGTCTCGCAGCGGGCGGTGCGCAGCTTTCTCCGCGCCTACAATCAACGCCACCGCGTCACCATCCTGCTCACCAGCCACTACATGGCCGACATTCAGGAACTTTGCGATCGCGTGATCGTCATTCACCAGGGGCAGAAAATCTATGACGGCGACCTCAACCGTTTGGAGACCGGCTCCGCCGGCACCCGCCAAAAAATTGTCACCTTTGTGCCCGAGGACACCTCCTTTGAAAAGGCGTGGAGTTCGGCCTACGGCATCACCCGGCGGCACGACAACGGCAAGATTGAGGTGCGGGCTCCCGGTCACCAGATCGTGAAGGTGTCGCAGGAGATCCTCACCACCGGTCCCGTCGCGGATATCACCATCCATGACATCCCTCTCGAAGACGTCATCGCCGATCTGTTCGAGAAGCACTGACATCGGTTCTCCAAATCATCCGGGAACAGTCTGCATTCAACGGCTTCAATATCGTCTCCCGCGGATGATCGGCTTCGGCGGGAAACCCGTTCGGTTGTTTTGCCCCCCTCGCGCCCGCCGTCCCGGACCTCCGTGGCGGCCCCACCCTTCATCGTCGCGGCCTCGGACGGTAGGCGATCAGCCTGCAGCGGCGGTCTCGGCGAGACGCGCCCTACCTTCGTGCGGTGGCGTAACCCGGAGGAGCGACGCCCGCCACCTGCCTCTCCGCCGCAGGCTTGAGGAAGACCGTCCCGTTTGCCGCCGTTGTTGAGAAATTCATCCGACCTGCGGATTCAGCCAGCCGATCGCTCATGGCCGAACTCCCTTGGGTCGAGCAGTTCGGAGCTCAACCGGGCGGCGACCCGGGCCGCCGTCTCCGCCGCCTCCCGGATCCCCTCGACCGATAGGTCCGTTACCACGGTGACCTGGGCCAGTGACGCCGCGTCCAACACCTCCTCTGCCCGCCGGGCATCGTGGAAGCATCGCCGGCCACGGCGGTGGCGGAGTTCGTGCATCAATTTAAAATTCACCTCGGCAATCCCGAGGTGCAACCAACGCTGCGCCGCCCGCAGTTCTCCCCGATCCAACTTACGCTGGATGGAAACCAAATCCACTTTTACCCCTTCCGCCAGATTGCGAATCTCCGCATCCGAGAGTCGGGGTTCCGGCACCTCCGCCACCACCCGGCGCCAAAACGATTCCCACTTGCTCCCGCCCTTGAGCAGGCGATAGCCCGCGCCGGCCAGCAGTTTCAAATCCCCCGCTCGGCGCATCCCAGCGGGACTGATGCGGTGGAGCCCCAACGCCAGCCCCCAGCGGGCCCAGCGCATCCGGCGCGCCGGCACGAACACCATATCGAGTTCCCCGTCGACCAGCAGAACCGAGACCTTTTTCACCCCACCAAAGGCATCGCGCACACTCCACGCCTGCACCGCATCCGGTGGCAACACCGATTCCGCCCACCGGCGGTCCACCCACTGCCGGGGCGTTTTGACCACGAGCTGCAAATCCACATCCGACCCGGCATCGGCTGGCGAGTCCGCCTCCGGCCGCGCTCGTGATCCAAAAAGAATTGCGGCCGACACGTCCGGCGAGGCCAACATCGCCGCCATCACCCGATCAACGCATGGACTGACCGATTCCATTACCAGTGCCGCAGTGACAGGAGGATTTCGGTGCCTTCCATGCCGGGGCCCGCGTGAATTTCACCCCCGTGCAGGCGCACGATCTCCTTGGCGATGAAAACCGCCAGCCGACCTTGATTGGGAATCTGATCCGGATCTGGGTCCGGCAAAATCCCTTCCAACTCCAAGCCAGTTCCCTGAATCGAGATCAAGGCGGTCATCGCTGTAGCGTCGCCGGTGGAGCGCAGCTGCACCTTGAGTCGGGAGGACGCATCGGCGGGCTGGTTTTCGGCAATGGTGCAGATGAGGGCTTCCAGCGCATAACGGACCAATTCGCCCACCACCTCGATTTCCACCGGATCCGGCGGCACCTCGACGGTGGTGCCCACCGCCTCGCCCGCCTGTTGCAGGATCGTCCTCAGGTCCACCTTTTCCGCCTGCATCAGCGCAAACTCCGCCAGCTTCACGAGGTCGTTGTTCAGGCGGGTCAACCGCGCGAGGTCCGAGGCAATCGATTTCCGCAAGGCGGCGGGCAGGCGCAGCTGCGATGAGCGGTTACCCATCGCGGCAAACGAGACCAAGGCATTGCCCAGTTCGTGATTCAACGTGAGGGAAAGATCCCGCAACAACTCCAACCGGTTTTGTCGCTGATCCTGCATCCAATCGGCCACGTCATTGCTCGCCTCCTCCCAAAAAACCCAGGCCCCTCCGGTTTCACTCACCAGGCCCGCCGCCCCACGAAAGGGTTGTCCGGGACCGGGCCGCAGTCGACAGGTGGCGCGATCGCGGCGGGCTTTGCCGACCAGCGCTCGCACCGCCACCGGCATCTCCACGGAGGGCGTTTCGTCGGCATCGAGCAGCTGGGTGTGGGGAAAATAGCGGTCGCCCACCAAACTGCGTTCGTAGAGACCGTGCAATCGGCTGCTCTGTTTGTTCTGCCGCAGAAACTCCCGCAGGAGTCGCGCAAAGGAGACCGCGCGCGCCTTGTCCTGTGCGTCGTAGGGCTGACCGTCGTTGCGCACCCCACAGGCGATCACGCCGGTCAAGTGGCCGTTGTCGTGCATCGGCACCAGCAGCCGGGCGCCCCACAGCGCCATGCGGTTGCGCGCCGCCATTTCCGCCAACGGGTCCGGTGGGCCCGGCCACTCCGCCCCGTCCAGCACGAGCGGACGAAAGGAAAGGTAGACGATCAAAGGATCATCGTTGGGGCAGTGCGAGGCGCCCCGATCAGCGCGAAACTCGCCGTCTTCGCGCAAAAAGAAAACGATGTGCGAAGCGTTCAACACGTGCCTCGACGCGCGTCGAAACTCGGCCAGCAGCCGTTCCCGGGAACCCATGTTTTCCACCGCCCCTTCCAAAAAATCCCACATGTCCATCGCCCCGCTGGCCGCGGGCACCGGCAGCGGAGGGTTGGTATTGCTTCCTCGCTGATTCTTTTCCGCCACCAGATCCAGGGCCGCCCGGCGCTCCGCAATCTCCGCCAACAGGGGCAAAAATTCGCCCAGCCGCTCTCCACTCTCATCGTAGTCCATGCACCGAATCGCTCGGCCCGAAAGTTTGAGGTGTTCAAACGTCGCGGAATGAGGGCGCCCCACCCCCACCAGCGGGCACCGCTCCAACACGGCGGGGACGCGATCCAGCACCAGCGTATCCGCCACCACCACGATCGGTAAACCCGGGGGCAAGCTGGGATAGGCCACCACCTCGTCCAGCGTCAGCACGGTGCCGCCACTCGGCATCTGAGCAGCCCATCGTTTGAATAGATCGGTATCTTCGGTGGCTAGGAGGAACGAGGCGGACACGGTAGGGAAATTCGAAACACCGCCCCCTGACCTTCTACGTAAGGATCGAGGGTTATGTTGGAGTCGAGTTGAGAAAGGATTTCGGTGCAGACCGTAAGGCCAAGTCCAAACCCATTTGATTTGGTCGAATGGAAGGGCTCGAATAAATGCAAACGGGCAGCATCGGGAACCCCCGGGCCCTCATCTTCCACCGCCAGACAGATTTTTTTGCCCTTGCGCACCGTGCGGATGGTCAAGCCGATTGGGCGATCCCGATCACTGCTTTCCTGCGCTTGAACGGCGTTGAAGCAGAGGTTCAGGATGACTTGTTTCAGTCCGTGCGGGTCGGTCCAGACCACATCGGGAACCGCCTGCAGGTCCGAACGGATATGCACGTTGCGCGAGGCTACCCGGGCCGCCACCAAGTCGAGGCAGATCCGGATCAAGTCGTGCAGGTCCACCCGCTGTTTTTGAAAGGACCGGGGTGCCGCCAAATCCAGCAGCTGTTCCGTGAGCCGATCAATCCGCGCGACCTCATCACCAATCAAATGGGAGAAACGCTCGCGAAAGGTCGGGTCGGCGTAGTGCTTCGGCAACAGTTGAGCGAAGGTTTTGATCGAAACCAGCGGGTTGCGGATTTCATGGGCCACCCCCGCCCCCAACAAACCAACCGTCGCAAGTTGTTCGGCCCGCTGCGCCTTGGCCAGGAGCTGGGTGCGCGAAAGTGAACTGTCGAAAATGGAGACCAATTCCCGCAGTTGCATCACCTCGGGAAACGTGAACGGGCGGCGTGAGGGGCGGGCCCCCAAGGCCACCATCAGACTCATGGTGGGGCCCTGCTCCCAGACCATGACGCCCAACTCGTGCTCGCTCATAAAATCCGCCAGCGCGTTCCGCTCCTTTGTTTCTCTTTCGCGCATCAGGCGCTCCGGAGTGGCCCATTGAATCTCCCGCAGCGCCCGGACGACCGGGTCGTCCTTGCCGATCAGGAGCCCCTCGTCCGCCAGTCTGTCATCCGTCTCCAGCAGGAGAAAGGCCCGATCCGTTTGTCCCCAACCGTTCAACACCTTGGCAAACGCCTTTTTCAACTCGTCCGTGCGCACCTCGCTGTGGGCCGCATTAAACGCCGCCAGCCGGGCCTGGACCGCTTCCGGATAACGGAGCAACCAGGCATCAAGCCGACGGTTCAGCCAACCGGCGAACCATAATACGAAGACCACCGACAGTGTATACGCGATCAGTTCCGACAACAGTCCGGACAATTGGCGCCAAAGCAGATACGAAGAGCCTGCCACCACCAGCACCAGGAGCACCCGCTGCGTGGCGATCATGAACAGGTGCCGCGCGTCAAAAATCCGGTGGGTCGTGATCGCGATGGCCGTGGACGAATACAGCACAAAAATCACCAACGGTTGGAGGTAATCGGGGATCGGGAAAAACGTGCGCGCGACCATGATCAACAAAACCACCACCGCCACACCACTGCCCCCCAACAACGCAATCTGCAGTTCGATCTTGGTCACGCCCAGTTGGCGGCGCATCCGCGCCACCGTGTTTTGACAAAGCACTCCGTAGGCCAGCAAGAGCCCCCCCACATAGGCATAATAACCCCAGCCATAAACCGGTCGTTCCGGCGTGGAATGCTCCGGTACGAACCAAAAGGTTAGGGGTAAATAGGCGAGCGCAACGCTGACGACACCCCAACCGGACAACCGCAAAGGAAAACCGCGCTCCGGCGTTTCGCTATCGATGATCGCTTCTTTGATGAACCAGAGGTGCAGGGGAATGAAGGCCCCGACCGACGCACTGATCCGCAACCACAACAGACCCGAATACGGATCAACCAGCGTCCGGGCCACGTTGGAACAGATGAGCCACAGCGCCACATGGAGGGAGGCCGTGAAAAAAAGCTGATTGATCCGGCGCTTCGGATTCGCCCACAAGGCCAGCAAACCCACCAGCACGGCCGCCACTGAGACATAAAGGGAAACCGTATTCATGATCGACTGACCACCAGACACGCATTCGTGCCCGAGAGTCCATGCGTGTTCACCATGACGTGCTGACTCGCCACCGGCAGGGCCTCGCGGCTCAGACACAGATTGCAGGCGGGGTCCGGCCGATCCCAATTCACCGTCGGTGGAAGACCATTGCCGGCAAATCCCAACACCGAGGCTCCCACCTGGATCGCCCCCGCCGCCCCCAGCGGATTCCCTATCGCGCCTTTGATCGAAAACGCCGGAATCTCGAGGGCCCGGGATCCAAAGACGTGGTGCACCGCGCGCGCCTCCGCCGCATCCAGCACCCGGTGACCCGGCCCCCAGGCGTTGATCGTGTCCACTTGTTGCCGGTGAAGTCCGGCATTCGCCAGCGCCATCTCCATCGCAATCGCCAGTCCTTCTTCCGGCTTGCCGATCGAATCAGACGCGTAGGCATACCCTGATACGTAGCCCAGCGCCGGCGCTGGACTTTCCTCTGGCTCCAGAATCATAACGCCCGCCCCTTCGCCAATCACCCCGGTCGTGCGCCAAAGATCAAAGGGGCGACACTGCCGTTCGGGAGCCACCGGGTTCCCCGGGGCCAACCCCGCCATTTTCAGCTCCAGCATCGGATGAAAATAGAGCGGTGACTCCGTCCCTCCGCAGATGGCGTAGCGCGCTTCGCCCCGCTCAATCACCCCGGCCGCATGGCCGATCGCGTCCACGCCGGAACAACAGGCACTCTGAAACGACATCGCTCGGGCCGGCCCCTGCAACAGCTCGCCTATCGCCCCGCCGATCGCGCTCACCGAGGCCGAGAAAACCGAGGACGGCAAACCAAACACGGGGCCCCGGCGCAAAATCACGTCCACCGTTTTGTTGATGACCCCGAAGTCCATCAGGGACGCGCCGACCGCAATCACCACCGACTGGCCGTCAAGCTCGCGCAAATTAAATCCTGCCTCCCGCGCCGCCATGCTAGCCGCCGCCACCGCAAACTGAGTGTGACGTGGCATCCGCTTGGTGGATACGTCGGGTTCAAAATCGCCGAGGTCAAACCCCTCCACCCGCGCGCTGACAAAGGCCCCGGCCTCGGGCGGATAACCAACCGCGGTGCGCACCCGGCTGACCGGCTCCAGGATCCCGCGGGCAAAGGCATCCCGACCGATGCCAGCGGGAGTCACCAGCCCAAGGCCGGTTATTTTAACCCGCCGGCGTTTCATTCCAGGGCCGGAAAGGTGATGTGCAGGGTGGAGCCTTCACCTTCGATCGATTCGAGGGCCAACGTGGCACCGTGGGCTCCCAAGAGGTGCCGACAGATACTCAGGCCCAATCCCGTCCCATGCGGTTTGGTCGTAAATCCTCCTTTTAAAGCCCGGTGCATGTGGTCGGGAGTCATTCCCTCCCCGTCATCCGCAATCACCACCTCGGCTCCCTGCGCCGTCAGCGCAAAACCCACCATGACCTTCCGGGATCCCGCTTCCAACGCATTCCGAAACACATTTTGAAACACCCGGGCCAATTCCAACCTCACCCCTTTGATCACCAACTTGGTCGCCCCCGAAAATACGATGGAGGCGTTGCTGAAAAAGATCACCCGGTGCATCTCCCGCGCCAACTCCACGAGATCGACTTCCTTGAAATCCGCCGGCTGATGCGTGGATTTGCGCCAGTTCTCCGCCAAATGGTGGCAATACTCCGCCGAGCGTTCGACGATTTTGGCGTATTCCATGAACTTCGCCGCCTTCGCTGGTGACTCCGCCGCCAATACCTTCGCTTCCGCCTGCAACAGTCCCGCGTAGCCGATCATCACGGTGAGTGGATTCGCCAGATCGTGCACCAACTCCACGGAAGCCCGGCCCTGCCAAACATTGGTAGACACTTCCGACATCTCGGATTTCAATTGGGCCAACATGCGCTTGGCCGACAAATTGGCCTCCGCCTCTTTTCGCCGCATCGCCGTCTCGTCCGCCTGCTTCCGCACCGCCGCCAACAGCTCTTCGATATCCGGCGGTTTGCGCAGATATTGATTCGCTCCGCCCAACATCGCCTGCTGCGCCGTGGCCAAGGTCCCGTACCCCGTCAACATGACCACCGCCACCTCCGGGTCCAACTTGCGAATATACTCCAGCGCCGCAATGCCATCCATTTCCGGCATCCGGATGTCCATGATGATCACCGCGTAGGTGTGGCGGGCAATCTTCTCAATCGCCTCCTTCGCCCGCTCCGCCGTATCCACCGCGAACTCGGTACCGAGCGTGAAGGCGATCGACTCTCGGGGTCCGTATTCATCGTCAACGACCAAGACCCGGGCACGGTCCACTTTCGTCGCAGGTGAGCTGACTGTTATGGTCGACATGATGAGGGATAGCTGGTCACTCGCTCCCGCACAGCCCAGTGTCTCGTGAAGATCCACCGTTCCCGCTGACAAGCTCGAGCGCGGAAGTGTTTGCGAGTCCGGATCTACCGTGTCAAGGAAGGCAGAAGCTGCACTGGTTTGCATCTGGCTCTTTCACGTTAGGTTTACATGGATTTTACAACTTTACCCGTCCTCATTCTCGTCCTGCTTTTAGGGGGCGTAGGCATTCTGGCCGCTCACTGGCGCGCACAAAAACTCCTCGCCGAGTCGCGCCATCAACAATCGCAAAGCGATTATGATCGCGAGGTCGAGCAGCGCCAGGCCGCGGAGGCGGAACGGGACACGCTGCGCGAACGCTACCGCGAGGCGGAGAAACAACTCGCCGCGCTCACCGCCTCCTCCACCGCCGAGCTTAAAGCCGAAAAGGACCGGGTGGAGGCCGAGGTATCCCGATCCCAACAATATCTCGCCGATCTCGAAAAGCTCCGCGCCACCATGACGACCGAATTCCAAGCGGTCGCCGGAAAAATTCTGGATGAGAAAACCAAGAAATTCACCGACCACAATCGCGATCAGGTGGATGGCCTGCTGCGGCCCCTCAAACAACAGCTGACCGATTTTCGCCAACGCGTTGACTTGGTCCACAAAGACGACTCTGCCGATCGCGCTTCGCTCAAAACCCAGATCGAACAGTTGCGGTTATTGAATACCCGTATCACCGATGAAGCCCAGCGCTTGACCAAGGCCCTCAAAGGTCAGTCGCAAGCGCGAGGCGCCTGGGGCGAACTGGTGCTCGAACGCCTGTTGCAGAGCTCCGGACTCCGCGCCGGGGAGGACTACGTGACCCAGGAGTCGTTCACCACCGCGGCCGGCTCACGCGTCCGACCCGATGTGATCCTTCGGCTGCCGGATCAGCGTCACCTGGTCATCGACTCGAAGGTCTCCCTGGTCGCCTACGAACAGGCCGTGAACGCCGACGATGACCACGAGCGGGTCAACGCCCTCAAGGCGCACACCACCGCGGTTCGCCGTCACGTGGAAGAGCTATCCGGCAAGCAATACGAGGATCTCGGCCAACTGCACACCCCCGATTATGTGCTGATGTTTGTGCCCCTCGAACCCGCCTTTGCCGCCGCTTTGGAGACCGATCCGTCCCTTTACGAATGGGCCTTTGACCGCCGCGTCATTTTGGTCACGTCCCCCACCTTGCTCGTTACCCTCAAGACCGTTGCCTCCCTCTGGAAACAGGACCGGCAGACAAAAAACGCCCTGGAAATTGCCAGCCGAGGTGGTCTCCTCTACGATAAATTTGTCGGCCTCTATCAGGATCTCGAAAACATCGGTCGACACTTGGATAACACCCGCAAGAGCTATGATCAGGCCCTCGGAAAACTCCGCGACGGTCGGGGCAATCTGCTCACCCAAGTCGACGAACTTCGTGAACTCGGGGTGAAGACCAAAAAACAACTCCCGGAAAATCCGCCCGACCAACTGGCCTGATGGCGCACGTCACCCGACTGAGAGTTTATCCGATCAAAAGCTGTCGGGGCTACGATGTTTCGACGGCTTCATTGGATGCGCGAGGACTGGTCGGCGACCGCCGCTACATGGTGGTGCGCCCATCGGGCGAGCCCTTCACCCAACGCAGCCATCCCACGTTGGCGCAAGTGGAAGTTCGACTGGCCGCAGGGCAGCTCGTCGTCTCCGCTGCCGGCATCGGCGAATTTACGCTGAGTGATGAGGAGAGGGCCGACGCAGCCACCATGGTCACCAGCGTGTGGAGTGCCACCGGCCTGCAGGCCCACGCCACGACCGCTACAGCCGACGACTTGTTCAGCACCCTGCTCGGCACCCCCGCGCGACTGCTCCGGGTGGGAGCCGCCTTCGATCGTCCCGTCAAAACTCATCCGTCTGCGCAGGTCGGGTTCGCCGATGCCTATCCCGCGCTCGTGATCAGTGAGGCTTCCCTCGCCAATCTCAATGACCACTTGATTAAACGGAACGAGGAACCCGTGGCAATGGAGCGGTTTCGGCCCAACCTCGTGGTGGGCTCATGCGCCGCCTTTGCGGAGGACCAATGGCAGCGAATCCAAATTGCCGATGCCCGGTTCCAAGCGGCCGGACCTTGCGAGCGCTGCATCATGACAACGTTGGATCCGCTCACCGGTGAACGTCTGGGACCCGAGCCGCTGCGCACGTTGGCCACCTACCGCCGGGGTGGATCCGGCTCCGGGGTCATCTTCGGTCAAAACCTCGTGCACCTCTTTCCCGCGGGCACGTTGACGATAGGTGAGCCGGTCAGTCCGATGGAATAACCCCGGCGCGGAGGTCACGGCAGGACGCGTTTGACCCCTTCCCGGGAAAATTCAAGCCGCCGGGGCACCCGATCCGTCGCGTAAAGGGTAAGGGAACTCGTCATCGAGGCCTCGGTGACGTCCTTCGCCACAAACCGCACCGCGATGGTCACCGGTTCGGCCAGAAAACCTTGGTCGGTGGTGGACACCGTGACCATCCGGGGAGCCAGCCCCACCGCTTGGCGATTCACCACCACCATGCCATCATGCGGGTCGGAAACGATCTCGACCATCATCGTGCCGTTCAGTGAGCCTCCCCAGACGAGCGGGGAGCCGGCGCGAGGCGAAGAGATCCGTCCGACCCATCAATGGGTCGAATACATCGGCGTCGTCATCAACCCTGCCATCAGGGTCAACCACCATTGCCGGGAAATTACCATGGGCCGTGGGACCCTCGCGGACGGGTTCCGCGGTTGCGAATCCTGCCCGCGGGCTTCCTCTCCTTGCATGCCCCACTACGTTGCGCTCCTTCGCGGAATCAATCTCCGGGGAAACGGCGCATCAAAATGGCCACCCCTCACGGCCCTTTTCTCCGAACTGGGCTTCGAAGCAATCTCTCAACCGTGCTTTCGCCTCGGGCAATGTGTTGTTCGCCTCCCCGCGACGCTCCGCGGTCCGCATCGAAGCCGAAATCGCGGCCATGCTGCGGCAAACATCAGTTACCCGGTACCGACCCACCTCGGACCCAGCGCCGAACTGCGCGCGATTATCCACCACGCCCCCCTTGGCCAACGGTTCCGCGAGCACCCTCACGCCAGCACCCAAGTGACCTTTTTCAACCAACCAATTGCTCCGACCATCGCCGCCGAACTCGAGGCCCTTGGCACCCGGACTGATCAACTCAAAGTCATCGGGCGGGAGCTTTACTGGCGATGTGCGACTCGATTGAGCGAATCTCCCCTGTGGCAGGACCCACGAAAGAACCCGCACCTGCTTGCCTCCGGGACCACTCGCAACCTGCAGACCCTGCAAAAAATTGCCGCAAGGCTCCCCGCCTGACCAACCACCTCCTCTCCCTCGCGGATGATCAACCGCGCCCACAAAAAAAACCCAAACGCCCCCCCCAGTCGGGCCTTGCCCAAGCCGTTTGTCATCTCCTAGATGACAAGCGGAATGAGCGGCGGTCACCTTCACTACAGTATTTCACCCTTAGCGGAGACCCTCCATGATCTGGTGGCGGTGGCGGTCATTACGGCCCGGGAGGCCCGTCAAAAAAAAGCTCAGCGCCCCCCTGCTACCGGTTTTGCCGCCCGCTCCACCTTGCGGCCCAGCGAAGAAACCCCGCTGTGGAACGAACTGAGGACCCGGATCGTCAAATTGACCGAGCCACGCGGGCAAAAGACTTTGCTCGCCCGTCAAATGGGACTGCCTCGGCAACGCGTGCATAAATTTCTGCGGGAGGGATCCGCCATGCCTGATGCCGAACGCACCCTGTGGCTGCTCACTTGGGTGTCAGCGAAAGAACAAGGTCGCGAAATCCCCCTCTGAACGCTCCCGCCCAAGCCGTTTGTCATCTCCTAGATGACAACTGCCTCAGCCCTCTCTCGACTGCGACTACTCGACGAGCAACGGCGCATCGAGTCGGCCCGTCGCCCCTTTGGGGCGGTGCAGCTCGCCCCCCTCCCGGCCGCCCGGCCGTTTGTCATCTCCTAGATGACATACGTGCTAGGGGGGGGATCAGTCGGGTTGGACGCGGTTGCGGTTGGACTTCACGGTGCTCCGGTGGCGCTTGTCCGCCAGCATGCGTCGTTTTTGTCCAAGGGATTTCGGGCGGTTACGGCGACGGGCCTTCTCCCGGTCCTGCCGGGCCTGCGCGTGAACGCAGGCGCGGGCATTTTCGATCTTTTGGCACAACAGCTCCCATGCTCTGAGGCGATTGGCTTCCCGTGATCGTCCCTCCTGGCAGCGGACCTCGGTGCTGGAGGCCCCGTGTCGCAGCCAAACCGTGGACGATGTTTTGTTGATTTTTTGTCCGCCAGGCCCCTTTCCGAGCACGAACCGTTCCTCCACATCGGTGGCCCGCACTCCCAGCTTGGTGAGCCGTTGCTCGATTTGAGTTGGTAAATCCACGGTGTGATCCTTTTTCTGCGCGAACCTGATTAAGTTTCATGAGTCAAAACCCTTGATTCGCACCAACGCAATTCTCCTCCCATGTCTAACGGTTCCAATTGGTCTCAAAACATTCGCTCCGAAATCGGCAAGGCCGTCATCGGCCAAGAGGCCGTGATTGAACGGCTCCTCGTCGCGCTTCTCGCCAATGGCCACGTGCTCCTCGAGGGCATGCCCGGATTGGCGAAAACTCTGCTGGTAAAATCTTTAGGGACGGCTCTTGGGGTGCAGTTCGAACGCATTCAGTTCACCCCGGACCTGCTGCCCAGTGACGTGGTGGGAACCATGATCTTTCAGCCCAAGACCGGGGAGTTCTCCGCTCACCGCGGTCCCATCTTCGCCAATTTGGTCTTGGCCGATGAAATCAACCGGGCTCCGGCCAAGGTGCAGAGTGCGCTGTTGGAAGCCATGCAGGAGCACCAAGTCACCATCGGTGGACAAACTCATCCACTGCCCAAACCGTTCTTTGTCATGGCGACCCAAAATCCGGTGGAGCAGGAGGGCACCTATCCCCTCCCCGAGGCTCAAGTCGACCGGTTCCTTTTTAAACTGATCGTCGACTACCCCGACCACGCCGAAGAGGCCGAAATGATGAGACGCTGGGGACAAGTCACCAAAGCCCCTGAACTTAAGGCGGCATCTTCTGGCGAAGAGCTGTTGGGACTGCGCACCGCCGTCGACGAGGTGCATGTTTCCGAGGCCATTCAGGGTTACATCCTCGCGCTGGTGCGCGGCACCCGGGCGCTCACCGTCCCCGATGCCAAGGGCTATCGGCTGCTGAGCTTCGGCGCCTCGCCGCGCGCCTCATTGGCGCTCTATCAGGCCTCCCGGGCCCTCGCGTGGCTCCGCGGAGAGGACTTTGTTTCCCCGAGTCTGATCCAAGACGTGGCGCATGACGTCCTGCGGCACCGCGTCGGGTTGACCTACGAAGCGGAGGCGGCCGACAAGACCTCCGATCAAATCATTACTGAACTGCTGGACAAAACTCCGGTGCCGGCGTCGGAGTAAGTCCACTCGGACCATCAGCTGCTGACCCATGGCGACGGATCCCTCCGAGCTCGTTTCGACCTCTGCCCTCGCGCTCCTGCGACGGCTGGAGTGGCGCGTGCGTCATGCGGTCGAAACCGTGTTGAGTGGGGAATACCGCTCCGCCTTTCGGGGACGGGGCATGGAGTTTGACCAAGTGGTCCGGTACGAATTCGGGGACGACGTGCGGGACATCGACTGGAACGTGACCGCCCGGCTCGGCGAGCCTTACCGCAAGAAATTCGTCGAGGAGCGGGAGATCACTTTTCTGGTGATGTTCGAGGATTCGCCCAGCCTGCAATTCGGCTCCGGGGCGCAATCCAAGCGGGAAGCTCTCCTCGAACTGGCCGGACTGGTCATGATGCTCGGGGCCATCAACCGTGACCGCGTCGGATGTATCCAAGCAACACCTACTGGTTATCATTTCCACGAGCCGATGCGCGGCCGGGGGGCGATCATGCACACCGCCGCCAACCTCGTGGGCAGCGCACCGCCCGACCTGACCGGGCCGAATGAGGTCGAGATTCCCTGGCGTCTCCTGGCCAAAGCGGCGCCAAAGCATTCGATCCTGATTTGGCTCGGCGACCACCCGCCCCGCCCGCAACCGGACGGCTGGTCCGTGCTGGCGCGGCGGTATCAAACCATGGGTTTTCGGATCGATGATCCGTGGGAGCGCGAGCTGCCCCGGGGCGAACGCTTTACCGCCTTTGATCCGACCACCGGGCAGCTCATTACCCTCGATGGCAGCAAGGCCGAACGCGACGCCCATGCCCGTTGGCAGGCCCAGCGGGACGCCACCTGGAGTCGGCTGTTTCCGGACCCCCTCAGCCGGCTGGCTTTGACCACCGAGGACAATCGCCTCGATGCGTTGGTCCGTTTCTTCCACGCCCGCCTTGCCGCCCGCTGACCGATGATCAACTACGCCTTTCAAGATCCGCTGTGGTTGCTGGGCCTACTCGCGTTGCCGGTGGCGGTCTGGCTCCGCGCCCGTCGCAAGTTGCCGGTGCGGGTCGTGCCGTTTGCGGCCGCGTGGCATCGCCCCTCGCCCGTCAACCGGTCACGCCTCCCGGTGGCCCTCGCCATGCTCGGCGTGGCGTTGTTAATCGTGGGGATGGCGCGACCGCAGCAGCTCGAGGACCGGCGCGAGGTGCGTCAGGAAGGCTACGATCTGATTCTGGCCATCGATCTTTCCGGTTCGATGTTGGCGGAGGACTACGAGCGGCGGGGCCAACGGATCAACCGGTTGCAGGCGATTCAGCCGGTGATTCAGGCATTTATCGACGAGCGCACGGGTGATCGGATCGGGATCGTGGTGTTCTCGGGGCGGGCCTACACTCTTGCGCCCTTGACGTTTGATCATGGTTGGTTGGAGCGCCAGATCGCTCGCCTCAAAATCGGCCTTATTGAGGATGGCACGGCCATCGGCGATGGCTTGGGCGTGGCCCTATCGCGACTGGAGCAGGCCGATCGTGAAACCAACAACCAACGGCAGGGAGCCTTTGTCATTCTGCTCACCGATGGGGCCAACAACGTCGGAGCCCTCCCGCCGATGGATGCCGCCAAAATCGCGCAGTCCCGGGGGATTCCCGTTTACACGATCGGGGCCGGCCGGTCCGGCTACGTGCCTTTTCCCATCATCAATCAAGAGACCGGCGAAGTCATCCGCTACACCCGCACGGTTTCAGAGCTCGACGAAGGCACCCTGCAGGCAATCGCCCAAGCGACCGGCGGCGAGTATTTTCGGGCTGATGACGGCAACACCATTGCGTCCGCCTTTGCGGCCATCGACGCGGCCCAGAAGATCGAATTTCGCGCTCAGTCCTACTTGATCAGCGATGAGTTGTTCCACTATTTCGCGGGTCCGGGCGCGGTGCTCTTGTTGCTTTCCGCCGGGCTCGCCAGCCGCTCCCGCGGGGGGAAACGGTCCACCCATCAAATCCTTTCCGCCACCTGATGAGTTTCCATTGGCCCCACGTCTGCTGGCTTCTGCTCGTGCCGCTCGGATTGTTGATTTCCGAGCTGACGCGGCGGGTGCGTGCCGGTCAAGTGCGACATCCGAAGATGATGCGGGCGGAGGCGTCCCCCGGGGGGCTGACGCTTTCCACTACGGGGTCCCTATCTGCGGCCATGCCTCGGGTGCGGTGGCGGTTGTGGTGCGGCCTCGTGCTGACCATTCTCGCGTTCGCGCGACCCCAGTGGGGGGAGGTTGAAGAACCGGTATTCGAGCAGGCGCGCGAGATCCTGATCGGAGTGGACCTCTCCAAGTCCATGCTTGCTCCCGACGTCACCCCCTCCCGACTGGATCGGGCCAAACTGTTGATTACCAGCCTGCTGGAACGGCTGGAAGGGGAACGCGTCGGCTTGGCGGTTTTTGCGGGGACCGCCTTTCTGCAAAGTCCCCTGAGTGCGGACTATGAGATTTTGCGGGAATTTCTGCCGTCCTTGGATCCGACTTTTCTCCCGGAGGGCGGAACGGAGTATGCCGCTTTGATTGACACGGCTTTGGATGCCTTCACCGGCGATTCCCAAGCGGATCGCTTTTTAATCATTTTGAGCGACGGCGAGTCACAAACCGAATCATGGCAATCCCGCGTGTCCAAACTGAAGGATCGGGGCATCCGCGTGATCAGTCTGGGCATCGGCACCGCCGACGGGGCCATGCTGCCCGACGACGCCGGAGGATTCATTAAGGACGAGCGGGGCGCCGTGGTCCTTTCGCGGTTGAATGCCACCACCTTGGAGGAGCTCGCCCGCCAAACCTCGGGAGTGTATCGTGATGCCAGTAACTGGGTGGATCTGGCCGAGATGCTCAGCCAGACCGTGGAGGCGGGTCGGGCCGGTGAATTTTCCGAGAATCGGCGGGCCCTCGAATCCTCACCCATTCCCCTCCCCACAGGTGGGTGCTGGGCCCCGCCCTGGTTTTTTTGCTGTGGAGCGTCTGGCGCGAGTTTCCTGTCCGACCGCGGCAGCGGGCCGTCACCGTGAGACCGGCAAAGTCGACGGTCGCGTCGGTGGCTCTGGGTCTGGCGGGTCTCGCTTTGTCCCCACCTGAAGTGGCGGCAGTCGAGCAGGTGGCGCCGCCGGACCCGGCCGAGATCATGGCGAGCTATGAAGCGCCCCTCAACGACCTGATCGCTCGACTGGCGGCCCAGCAGGAAGTCGCCGCGACCGAGTTCGCCGACTTGGCGGAGGAGACCCTCACTTGGGGCAACCAAATGCTCCAAACCGGACAGCAACCACAGCCCTCCGTGGTGCTCGATGCGTTGGCCGGAGTGGATGTGGGTGAAGTGATGGATGAGTGGGCTGCCGATTGGCCCAGCCTGCGCGAGGCATTGGAGAAACTGCTCGAGCAGTCCCAGCCGCCGCCGCAAGACGACCAAGAGGACCAATCCGAAGACGGCGACTCATCCGACGAATCCCAGCCGGACTCGTCCGACAGCCCCTCCGACGGTGAATCCGGCGAGGGCGAAAGCGATCAAGACCAATCAGGCGAGAAGGGAGAGTCCGAAGACCAGAACCAAGACGGTCAGCCGGGCGAGGACGGCCAGCAAGGCGAAGACGGTAAACCCTCGGAGGAAGACGGCGCCCAGGACTCGGAGGGCGAATCTTCCGACGAGCAGGACTCCGAGGGCGAGGGCTCCGAGCCTCAACCCCAGGAACAGCCCAGTGAACAAGCCCGCGAAAATGCGCAAAACGCCTTCGACGACATGGACCCATCCGAGCCCGAATCCGGTGAGTCCCCCCAGCCCGAACCGGCGGAGTCCCCGAACGAGCCGGCGGCCGGCAACCAATCCATCGGCGGCCAACAGGTCCAAGACCAGGAAGCCCGGGATAACCCGGAATTGGTGATTCCGCTGCAGAAACTGGATCAGCTAAAAGACCAGGATTCTCCCGCCCAACTCTATCAACTCATGCAGGACCCCAACGCCCAACCGCCCAAGTCGGGCCGCGACTGGTGATGACCATGCCCCGCCCACTTTCCCTCCTCTTGCTCTTTTTCCTCACCGTGGTCTGCACAACGGCGCAGTCCGTGCGGTGGCAACCGGCGGGCGGTATTCTCGAACGCGGTCAGTCCACTGACCTGGTGCTGATCTTTGAGAACTGCCTGCCCCGCGGTGACGTCGAGCTGCCCCCGGTATCCAATCTGGTGCTCGGCCCGCCGCAGCAATCGAACCAAACTTCCAGCAGCATCATCAACGGCAAGATCTCGAGCCGCCGCCTGCTGTTCTTATCCTACGCCGTCCGGCCCCAGGAGGGAGATGAAGTGGTGATCCCGGCCTTCACCGTCGCGACCGACAGCGGCGATTTTACCGTCCCCACCGCCCGGTTTGAGGTCCGGGAGGCCACCGTGGGAGACACCAACATCCCCGTGGCGCAAGTGGCGCAATCCCGCCTCGATCTGGCTGCCGACAGCCTGTGGGCCGGACAAGTCATCCCCGTTGACTATCGCCTGGAAGTCTCGGCCCGCTTCCGCGCGCAGTTGGGCGGGGAGCCGGAGTGGGCGCCCTCCCCGCTGGTGGTGGAAGCGTGGAACGAGCCCACCCGCGAATCCACCGGGATCGGTGGTGATGCCCGCAACGTGCTCACGTATTCAACTCGCGGTTACATCAGCCGTCCCGGCACCTACGTCATCCCGTCGGTGCAGCAACTGGTCAACATTGGCGTCCCGACCGCCGGCTTTCTCCAGACGCTGCGGGCCGAACAGTATGCCATCACCAGTGATTCGCCGCAGTTGACGGTGCGCCCCCTGCCCACCCCCGCACCCGCCACCTTTGCCGGCGCCGTGGGCGAATTCCAACTCACGTCCCGGGTGGTGCCGGAGACGGCCGAGGTGGGTGAACCCGTCACATGGACGCTGGAGCTCACCGGCACCGGCAACTGGCCCGACATCCCGGGGTTGCCCGCCCGTCAGGCCTCCAACACTTTTCGGGTGGTGCAGCCCGACGCGAAGCGCGAAATTCCCGAGGGGCGTTTGTTCGAAGGGTCCATTACGGAAGATGTCGTGCTGATTCCCACGCAAGCGGGGGATTTCGAGTTGGGCCCTGTGACGTGGACCTATTTCGATCCTCTCACCGGGAGCTATCAATCAGTCAGCACTCCTGCCACCACGCTCACGGTAACGGCCTCCCGCACCGCTCCCCCCCCACCCGTCACCTCTGCTTCGTCGGGCACCACCTCACCGCGGGACGAGGGCGGAGGCCCGCTCACCGTCACCGCGCGGCCCGCCCCCGAGTCCCCCTCCGCCATTCCGTTGGCGGCCATCCCGGGTGCGGCCGCGAGTCCCCGCCCCCTCTCAACCGCCCGCACCCTGACCGTGGTGGTGGCGTTGATCGCACTTTTTCCGGCGTTTTGGCTCGGGCTGAGCAGTCAGCACGCCCGGCGCCATGATGCCGGGCGCCCTGCGCGACTGGCCCGCCGTCGGCTGCACAAAACGCTCACCGCCATCAAAGGCCTCCATGGCACCGCCCAGCACGCGCAGTTGCTGTCATGGCAACAGGACAGCGCGGCCTTGTGGCAGCGCTCGGCCGCCACCCCGTTGAACCACCTATTTGGCGGCGATGAGCAGTGGGTGCGGCTTTGGCGGGAAGCCGAACGGGCAATGTATGCGGAAGCCGCCAGGCTGCCGGAGGATTGGCCTGCCCGGGCCCAACAGGCGTTGGCAAACAAGCGCGCGCCGCGTTTCCCCTGGCACCATATGCTGAGTCCGCGACACCTGTTCCCGGTGCTGGCGGCGGCGATTGCTTTGCTGTCCACGGACCTCCCGGCGCAAGGAATCCAAGCTTATGAGCGGGGCGATTTTGCCGGGGCCGAGGCGGAGTGGCGCACAGCCCTCGCGGCTGAACCCACGGACTGGATCGCCCATCACAATCTGGCTCTCGCCCTGGCCCAACAGAATCGGTGGGAAGAAGCCGGAGCGCACGCGACCGTGGCTTTCGTGCAACATCCGCGGAACCCCTCCACCCGCTGGCACCTCGCCTACACCCTCGATCGCAGTGGCTACACCCCACCGGTGATTGGAGAATTTATTACTCCCCGCTGGTCGCATCGCGTCGCCCAGCTCGCCTCTCCCGGTGAGTGGCGCCTCCTGTTATTGGGGGGCGTGGCTCTCGGCGTGCTGGGCATGATCCTGCTGCTTTTGAACGCCTATGGATGTCGCGTGCCCGGCTGGCGTTTTCTGAGCTGGTGCCTCGGTTTGACCTCGGTGGCGGTGATGGCCGCCGCCCTGTTCAGTATTCAAATCTGGGGCACCACCGCCGACCACCGCGCCGCGCTCACCTGGCAAGCGGGCGAATTGCGCTCCATTCCGACCGATCTGAACAGCGAACAACAAACGACGCCGCTGGCGGCAGGTTCGCTTTGCCACGTGGAGAAGGCCTTTTTGGGCTGGCGGCAAATTTCCTTCCCGAATGGGCAAACGGGCTGGGTGCGGGAAGAGGTCCTGGTGCCGTTGTGGCAATAACCCGCTACGCGAGACCGAGCGTTTTGCGCGCCATCCGCATCATCGATTCCTCCGGATTGTAGTCAGCCATCCGGGCGATTTCGATCCATGCGAGTTCATGAGATTCGTCGGACACCACAAAGGGCTCAGCCGGGTCGGCTTCGATCATGAAACGCAGATCGTAGTGCCAATGCTCGGGCTCGTTCCGCCGGGCCGGAATCAAGTGGCGGTCGACATCGAATAAATCGGCACCCACCGGGTTCAGCTGACTCAAACAGCTCTCTTCAACGGCCTCCCGCCACGCCACTGCGGCGAGATCGAGGTCCCCATCGGCATGACCGCCCAATTGCAGCCACTTGTTGAGTTTGCGATGATGGGTGAGGAGCGTGTGGCGCCGCGACGGATCCACGATCCAAGCCGATCCCGTCAGATGCCCCACCCGCAATGATCGTTGGGCGCAGTCCGGATTCGCGGCCACGAAATCAATCGTCGCCTGCGTCATCGCAGCCTCATGGTCGTCCGCCGCGCGAGCACGGTGGGCGCGGAGTAATTGCAGCACCGCGGCGCGGGGATCCGAACTCATGCCAGGGGCTCCGGGGTCGCCTCCGGCTGACGCCACAGGGGGTCCGCCTTGAATGCGACGGGGTGATCCAAGAGCGGCCAGACTTCCTCCGGGGTCGTCGCCACGCCAAACAACGAATCGAAGCCCGCTGATTTGAAGCGATCGTCAATCATACGACGGAAGTAAGCCAGCAGCCCATCGTAATACCCCTCTTGGTTGAGCAGCACCAACGGCTTGTCGTGCAGGGCCAAGCCCCGCTCCACCATGATTTCGCTCACCTCCTCCAACGTGCCAATGCCTCCCGGCAACGTGATAAAAGCATCCGCCCGTTCGGCCATGATCCGTTTGCGTTCCCGCATCGAGTCCACCGTCACCAGTTCGTCCGCGGTGTGGAAGGCCAGCTCCCGCGCCATCATGAAGGTCGGGATGACGCCCACCACCTTGCCCCCCGCCGCTTGAGTGGCCCTCGCCACGGCGCCCATCGTGCCGGCATTGCCACCACCATAGATCAACCCCCACCCGCGTTGCGCCAGTCCCCGTCCGATCGCCTCGCCCACCGCGTAATACTTCGGGTCCAAGTCCCGACTCGAAGAGCAATAGACACAAATCAGTTTGGGCATTGTTTTCTTAACCACAGATGGACACGGATAGACACCGAAAACCCGCCGGGACTCAATTTGTAAATCCAACCTTCGGTTTGCCCCGTGACTAAAGCCTCCCCCTACGTGGGACGACTCGCCCCGTCCCCCACCGGATTGATGCACCTCGGTCATGCCCGGACGTTTTGGATCGCGCAACGCCGGGCGCAACAGCGCCACGGCCACCTCGTGCTGCGCAACGACGATTTGGATGCGGCGCGATGCCGTCCCGAATTCACTGCGGCTTTGGTCGAGGATCTGACCTGGCTGGGCCTCTCGTGGTGGGAGCCCATCCTCACCCAGTCGGCCCGCCTTCCGATTTACGAGGACGCGCTCCGGCAACTGCACGAGGCCGGTTTGATCTACCCGTGTGACCGGTCCCGCAAGGAGCTCGCCGAGGCCGCTTCCGCGCCGCACGAAGGGGGATTCAACGACGAGCCTCTCTACCCGGTGGCATGGCGTCCGGCCGCCGCCGAAATCCCCTCGCCCATCGAGGACCACCTTGACCGCAACTGGCGCTTCCGCGTGCCGGACGACACGACGGTGAGTTTCCCCGACGGCGCCGCCGGTCCGCAGTGGGCCACCGCCGGCCGGGATTTTGGTGATTTTTTGGTTTGGCGGAAAGACCACGTGCCCAGCTACCAACTCGCTTGTGCGGTGGATGATGGCACCATGGCAATCGCCGAGGTCGTGCGGGGAGCCGACCTGATCAAGTCCACCTTTCGCCAGATTCTGCTGTTGCGAGCGCTGGGGTTGCCCCGGCCGGACTACTTTCACGCCCCCCTCTTAACGGACGAGGCGGGCGAGCGCCTCGCCAAGCGTTCGGACGCCCTCAGTTTGCGCGCCCTTCGCGCCCAAGGCGTGACCCCCGCGCAAATCATCGCACGGTTTGAGGAATAAGGTTGGTTCGGCGGCAAGCCCTTGGCGACTGCGCCGGACGCGTTGGAAACGCTTCCGAAATCGTCATTGGCGGCGCGGACCCCGGAGAGTTTTGGGGTGTCAGCGATCGGCGGGCTGAAGCCGCGTGGCGCTGCCGTCTTTAAGCGACCCGCGGCAAAGGGTTTGTTTTTCCTAACCCGTCCCAACGGCTCTCGCGGGATTCCTCCCGCCTGCCGGACCGAGGGGCGCCGCCTACTCGAGGTAGCTCTTCAACATCCAGACGGTCTTTTCGTGAACCTGAATCCGGGCGATCATCAAATCCTCGGTTTCCGAGTCCCGCTCGTCGTTCGCGCAGTCCCGGGCGGCCTTCAGGTCAAGGAGGAGCTTTTCGTTGGCCTCGACCAAGTGGCGCACCATGTCCTGCGCGGAGGAGTCCTCGGCGATCTCGGTGATCCCGGCCATGCGGGCGAGATTCGACAAACCGCCCGGAGCCAACGCACCCTTGGCGCGGATGCGCTCGGCGATCTCATCGACCGCGACGAAGAGCTCGTTGTATTGGGCTTCAAAGGCTCCGTGGAGCGAGAAGAAGGACGGGCCACGAACGTTCCAGTGGCAGACGTGGGTCTGGCCGATGAGAGCATAGGTGTCGGCAACGACGAGGCGTAAGGCTTCGATAATGGGTGTTTTCATAATTCAGGAGGGGGCGGAATGAACTTCTACCAGATTACACCTTAATCAATTACCCGAGCGCTGCAAGGGACGCGACCCCTCCGTCGTTTCCGGCCTTGTCTTTTGGGGCGGTCCGCTGCTGAGCTGATGCCCCTCCAGCGTGGAGCTCAGCTGCTGGGGGTGAACCCGCTGCTGGCGGACGAGTCTGGCGAAAAACAACCCTGAAATTATGATCACGATTGGAGTGATAAACGTATCGGACCGCGCCGCCGCCGGGGTCTATGACGACGAGCCCGGAAAGGCCTGCGTGGCTTTACTGCGCGAGTGGCTCACCACCCCCTTCAAACCGGTCTACGCCATTATCCCCGATGAACAGACCCAAATCGAGCACACGCTCAAAACCATGGCGGATGAGGACCAGTGTGCCCTCATCGTTACGACCGGGGGAACGGGCCCGGCCAAGCGCGATGTGACGCCGGAGGCCACCGCGGCGGTGTGCCAGAAAATGCTGCCCGGATTCGGGGAGCTGATGCGCCACACCTCTCTGCAATACGTGCCCACTGCCATCCTTTCGCGCCAAACTGCCGGCATTCGCGGGCAGAGTCTCATCGTAAATCTGCCGGGGCGCCCCAAGGCGATCCGCGAGAACCTCGAAGCCGTTTTCCCGGCGATCCCCTACTGCATCGACCTGATCGGCGGGCCCCGGCTGGAAAGCAACGAAGCGATCATGAAAGTTTTCCGGCCGAAGGGTGCGTAGCCGAAATCTGCCTGAGCGCAAAGCGGTCGATGCCGGGGTCTAAAGTTCGTCGTATTTGACGGAGCGTCCCTTGGCTTTTTCGATCGGATACTTGGCGGCGTTGGCCGCCATCTTGCGCTCGATCGCGGCCGCCAGATCAATACCGGTCATGTTGGCGAATTCGATCGCGTAAATCACTACATCGGAAAGTTCTTCCTCGATTTTGGCCCGTTTTGCCGGGTCCCGGGCCGTTTCCCGGGAGTCCTCCGATGAAGCCCAGAGAAAATGCTCCATCAGCTCACCGGCCTCGGCGGCCAGAGCCATGCTCAGGTTTTTGGGGGCGTGAAACTGTTCCCAATCCCGCTCCCGGGCGAACGCCAATACCCGTGCCTTCAGCTCTGCTACCGTCGTCGTTTCGTCCGCAAGTGAACTCATGAGCCGCACGCTACCAAACGGTTTCGCTAATGGCAACGTTCCGGGGGCGCGGCGATCAGCTTGGTGCCGGCCCGCCTTGCTGGGTGTAAAACGGCACCAACGTTTCCAGATGGCTCTGCACGATTTGACCAATGGTGGCCGGAGCGGTCTGGCCCTTGTGCAGCTCGAACAAGGCCACGAGCAGCGCCAACTCGATATCCACTTTTTTAGGACTCGTCGCCTTCATGGCGGCGACGATCTCCAGAGCCTTGGCCTCGGCCCGTTTGTAATCAGCGAAATTCTGTTCCTGCGGCGTCATCCGTCGGTTGTCCGCCACGCCCCGCAACCGATCAACCCTCAAAGCTACCCGCCTCCGACAAATCCTTTGAAGCGTCTGGCCCCTCGGCGTGAATTTATTCTTAATTAACTGATATTAGGTTAGTTATCAGTTTTTAACCGAGCGGGTGGTCGTTCGTCCTGCCAGCGCCAGTAGGCGGCGAAGAGGCTGCCGATGATGGAGTGCATGACGGCGGAGATCGCGCAGGGCACCGCCGCGAGGGCCACTCCCGTGGCCGGATTCACGAAGTGTTTATTCGCCAAAACCACCCCCAAACCGGAGTTCTGCATGCCCACTTCAATGGAAACCGTGCGGGATCGGGCAGGCGGGAGCTTAAGCAACGTGGCCAACCCATAGCCCAGCGCGAAGCCCCCGAGGTGGAGGCACGCCACCGCCGCCAGCAGGCTCCCGGCACTGGCTTTCACCTCCTCGACCCGCAGCCCGATGATGCTCGCACAGATCAGGGCGATCACGACCACCGAGACGAGCGGAGCCACCGGCAACACCGAGCGCACCGCGCGGGGAAAGAACCGGTTTAACCCCACGCCCAGCGCCACCGGAATGAACACCACCTGCACCGTGCTTTTGAACAACCCCAGCGCGTCCACGGGCACCCGCTCCCCCACCAGCAGGGTGGTCAAGAACGGGGTCATGACCATCGCCGCCAAGGTCGAGCATGCGGTCATCACCACGGACAAGCACACATCGGCTCGGGCGATGAAGGTCACCACATTCGACGCCGTCCCTCCCGGACAGCAGGCCACCAGCACCAGTCCCACGGCATACTCGGTGGGCAAGTCGAAGGCCACGCCCAGCGACCAACCCAGCAGGGGCATGATCGTATACTGGGCGGCAAACCCGATCCCCACCGCCTTGGGCATGGTGCGCACCGCGGCGAAATCCTCCAGCGTGAGGGTCAGCCCCATGCCAAGCATGATGACGGCCAACCCCCAAACGATCCAAGGCCCGCGGAACCACGTGAACCCGTCGGGCGCAATCAAAGCGAGCCCGCACAGCACCAGGACCCACAGGGGAAATGCGTTGGTCAACCAACCGAGGACACGAGACGGAGGCATGGCGGCGGACGCTGAGCGATGCCGGGCGGTCACGCAATCTTCACCTTAAAAACGTTCATCACACTTGGCACGCCGCCTGCATTGGCCGTATCGGTTGTTACCACATGATCTGCACCGACCCTCAGCTTTCGAACCGCTCCACCGCCCTCACCAAGGTCGGCGCGTTCGTAGCTGAGTCGATGAATCAGATCTCCGTGCAGCGTTGGCAGAAACACCAACCGGGCACGGGCTTTCCCGCTTAAACCTTCCTTCACCGGATCCCGTTTAACCGCACGAAAGCCCTCACCGGACTCTCGGGATCCTTATTTTCCCCGTTTTGCCATGAATACCAACACGCTCGATACGCTCACTGACACCCGCCGCTCGTTGCCGTCGGCGCGCGCTGTTCCCACCTTCCGGACTCCGCATTTCGACACCCAGGCGCAGGACGACGCGCTGCGGATCGTTGTGTGGGTGCCCGGGGTCGATGCCAACGGCATCGAGATCACCACCCGCGACACGGACCTCACGGTCACCGCCCGCAAGACTCAGGTGGTGCGTCGAAACTGGCAGGCCCTCCATCTGGAGGGGGCCCAAAAGGATTACCAATTGAACCTGCGGCTGGGCCGAAACCTGAACTATGAAGCCCTTCGCGCGGACCTGCACGACGGAGTCCTCACCATCGATGTGCCGGTGTTGAGTCGGTCTCGCGCACCGCTCAGTCGCCCCCCGCGGCCTCGGTCGCGGCCTCGGTCTAAATCTCCACTTTGACGCAGGTCTTGTGAATCTGCACCGGGTCGCCGGCGGCCAAAGAAGGCATGTGCGCGTCGCTCGGGAAAAAGACGGCGACCTCGCCGGCGCGCACGGTCCAGACGGAGACCTCGGTGGCGTCGTCCATGAAACAGACATCATGGTCCGTCAGGTTATCCACATTAATTTTGAGTTTCGCTCGAGCCGTGACGTCCATGCGCTCGGGGCCGGTCAGGATGGCCTGCAGGTCAATGTGCCGGTCGTGGGCTTCGAAGCGTCCCATGGCCCGCGACTTGCCGACGTAGGCTTGCTCCAGCGCAAACACCCCTTCGGCCAGTTCGACGCGCTTCATTTCTCCTGCCGGGACGGCCATGACCCGAGCGTGCTCGGTGGTCCCCGGCGTGAGCACCTTCTCCAAATAGTTGAGGGCGACGTCGAAGCGCGGATGATTGGTGAGCTGCTCTCGCAGCGTTTGCACGGTTCCCCATAAGGCCATGGGAGGAGTGAGAAGGCTTGGTCGCGGCGCTGGCAAGCCGAGAGGGGGCAACCCGTGAATCCCTTTACCCCGCGCTTAGTTCGCCAACTCCAAAATCCGCTCGTGCTGTTCGGCCGCCGGAGGGGCTTTAAGGTTTTCTTCCTCGACGGATTCATCCGGTCCCCCGGCCAGGCTAAACATCGTGGGTTCGATCGGCGGGTTGGGCTCGATCCAATTGAGCATCACGTCGCTCACCAGCGTTTCACCTTCGTAGGTCCGGAGCTGATGAGGCAAAATTACGCCCAGCACCGGCCGGAAATCTCCATACAAAGTCTGGGTTGCCACCCGCGTGCCGTCGGCTGCCAGCCGCACCCGATCTTGACGCACAATGACCAGCGCGTGCAGGACGGCCGCCAGAAACAGGGTGGACTGGTCAGTGAGGTCTCGGGTGGCCAAAAGTTTTACGACCGGACGCCCGCCGACTTCATCTTCGCCGGCGTATTCCAGCGCGAAGCCCCGCGTTTCCGGGTTGATCAGGGGGGTGTCGAAGTCGGATTCCGATTTAAACCGGGTTTTGACGGCATCGGGCATGAGCTGCCCCGCACCATCCCGCCCGTTTTGGATCCAAGGTTCGTGGCGACCATCCCAGCCTTGCACCAGCACCTGATTCCCCATCATGACCTCGATCCGAATGGAGCGAGGTCGGGCAGCCCACATCTGAAACTCCAAGGTCACATCGCCGAGCTGGGACTGTCCCGCCGCCCGAAAGCTGTGCAGGCGATCGATCCGCTCCTGCCCGCCAATGGCTTCCACGTGGATGCGGGCGATATCCGCCGCGACGGCATCGGCCCGCAGGTGGGCAACCGACAGACTGGTGGTCGCGGACCAAAATAAAATGCGAAGAAGCAGGCGCATGAGCCCATGCCAGCGCACGCCGAATCCGGGCACAAGCACGATGGTTAGAGATTGGCGGCGGAGCGCGGGCCTGCCTCATTGGTCGCTCGTTATGCTACGCATTCTGTCCGACCTCCACTTCCGCGACGCCTCCTCCCGCTTACGGCGTTTGGCGTCATTGGATCCGTTGTTGGCGGGGGTGGAAGAGCTCTGGTTAAACGGCGACACCTGCGACAACCAAACTGGCATGACCCTGCAACAGGTTGAGGAGATTCGGGCTTTTTTTCGCGACCGGGTGCCGCGGGTGCGCTTTATCACCGGCAATCACGATCCCGACATTTCCAACGAACACGAAGCCCGTACCTCCGCCGGGCGGCTGTGGGCAACCCATGGCGATGTATTCCTGGATGACATCGTGCCGTGGAGCAGCATGCGGAGGCAGCTGCGTGAGCGCGTCAATGCCGTGCGGGGGGCTCACCCCGAGCGCGGGTTCAGCACTTTCGAAGGTCGGATCGCCACGATGCGGGAGGCGTGCACCGGGTTTGGCCGTGAATGTGACCCTGAGCGCCGGGACGCCTGGTCACGCCTGCGGCGAATGGCGCTTGAGCTGTTTCCCCCTCGTCAGCCTTGGGCCATGCTGCAGACTTGGCGGACCATCGCCGATCGGGCCGTGACTGCCGCGGCCGTCTGGCGGCCGCAAGCTCAGGTCATTGTCACCGGCCATGTCCATTTCCCCAAGGTATGGGATCGCGGCGACATCACCGTCATCAATTTGGGCGCCTTCACCGGACCGCTAGGTGCCCTGACGGTGGAACAGCATGACCAAAAAGTGGTGGTGCGCCGAGTGGACTGGCAGGGAGAATCCTGTTATCCCGGCAGAATTGTCCGCGAGATTCCGCTGGCCTCCGGGCCCTCCGCCCCCCTATCCCCGACATCATGACCAACGAATTCAATTGGTGGAACCGGGACCCCGAGGAGGGCAAATACCAGGTCAAAGCCAAGCTTCACGGCAGCGTGTTGAGCTTTACCCGGCACCAGGGTCACCACACCCGCTGGGAACCGCACGCGCCTTCCCCAGCCGATTTTGATCGGCTGATTTCGGACGCGAAAAAACGGGTGCCGCGGCGGCTGATCTCGCCCAAGCAGATGAAGGAGATCGAGGACATCGTGGCAGTGGCCCGCGAAAAAGCTGCCCGGCTTTGAGCCGGACCCAACCGCCGTCCGCTATCCCCCGAACTGGCCCAGCCAGAGGTGGGCAAAAGCCGGGGCAAACTTCGCCGGGTTCCGTCTGATCTCGGCCGTCACCCCGGCGGGTTGGCGCCATTCCCCGCATTCGATCTCGGCGGGATGAAGCTGAAACGGCCCCTCATGCTGTAGCCGATAGACCCAGACAAACTCCCATCCCGTCGCGGCACCCGCCGCCTCAAAATGCAGGCGCTCCGGCACGCCGTCGAGCCGCAGGCCCAGTTCCTCCGCCAACTCCCGCACCACCGCCCCGTCATAGCCCTCGCCGCTATCGAGATGCCCGGAGCAGGAGGAGTCCCAACGTCCCGGTGCCAGATCCTTGAGGTGGGAGCGTTTTTGCAAAAACACCTCACCCGCCGCATTAAACACCCAGGCATGCACGGCCCGGTGCCACCAGTTTTTGCGGTGCACCTCCGCCCGCGTCGCCTGCCCGATCACCCGATCGGCCTCATCCACCACGTCAAACAGTTCGTCATCGCGCTGAGCCTTTACATCGTTACTCATGTGTGCCCCCTTCGTGAGCTCCTTTTCCCTTTACCGCCATGCCCAAAATCGACGTCAACCAAGTCGCTGACATTTTAAAACGAAACGAAGTCGACCCCTCCGTGCTCAAGCAAATCGTGGCCGAGATGCAAGCCGTGCTGGAAGCCGAGGCGGGCGAAGAGAAGCCGCCGCCCATCAAAAAGCAGTGGTGCATCCTGATCTCCGACCCGGAGGGTCGCCTGCCCGAAGGCGAGGATTTCGCCGGCTGGGTGCTGCAGATTCCGGAAAGCGACAGCGTGATGACCACCGAAGAACGCATCCGGCGGGCGGCCTACGAGTTCAACGCCACCAAACGCGGCCGGTTGCTGCCGGCGACCACCGTCGGCGAAGCGTTGGAAAACGTCGCCGCCAAGCACTTCAAGGAAGCGGACTGCTGGGTGAAAACCAAGGTCCCCGTCCTGATGCTCAAAACGGACAATAAAATCCCGACGGAAACCTCCGAAAAGGACGCTCGCTGGGGGCGCACCTGATTCGCCGGCTTCATCGCTGCATGTCGGATTTTGGCGCAGGACCGGTTTAAGCCATAAGCCATGCGCTGGTTTTTTGCCCTCAACGAAGCCTCCACCAGTTTTTGGGATTACGCCAATCTGGTTCAAGTCGCGGTCCACTCCGCCCGAGCGCATCCGGGGCTGGAGCCGGTGTGCCTTTACGACGGCACCGACAACCCGCTGACGGCCTGGCTGGAAACGGCCGGGGTGCGCATCATTCGTCGGCGCACCTTTCTGCACGAATGGGTGACGGACCTGCCCCCCATTCCTCGCGGGGCCTACCTACGATTGGAAATCCCCGCCGTCTGTCGCGAACAGGGCTGGACCGACGAATTTGTGCTCTACACCGACTGCGACGTCGTATTCCGCCGCGACCCAACGGCCGCATTGCAGGAGCTTCGACCCGAGTTTTTCGCCGCCGCGCCGGAAAGCGATCCCACTGATTTTCACCACTTCAATTCGGGCGTCATGTGGATCAACGTCGCCGGGCTGGCGAGTGAGCACGAGGCGCTGCGCACCACAATCAAGAGCCATTTGGCCGAAGCCATCGCGCCACCCTACGATCAGGCCGCCCTGCAACGGCATTTCGCCGGTCGCGTGGACCCTCTGCCCGTGGAGTTAAACTGGAAGCCCTACTGGGGTCACAACGCGGACGCTGCCGTGGTCCATTTTCACGGCCCCAAGCCCACCCAGAAATATTTGGCGCTCAACCAACGGCTGCCGGCCTCCACCTCCCGTTGGGTGACCCCGGAATATTACGGGGCGTGTGCGGAGTGGGATCAGCTGCTCACCGCCGCGCTCCAGATAAGTCCGTGGCCGGCCTCCGTCCACGGCGGGATTGCTGACGGCTTTGACTCGGTAGCTGATATCGAAAGTGGACTGGGGGTGCCGGAAGCCGCCCGTCCCGAGGCGAACCTGCCGGTGACCCGGTGGGGTTTGGCGCCGCTCACCCGTCTGCGCTTCGACGCTGGAGCCGGTGGGAAAACCTATCGCTTGGAGGCCGTGTTGCAGAGTTCGTTTCCGGATCAAGCCACCTCGGTCCGACTGGATGGAAACTCCATCGCCCACCTCGCCCTCACCCGGTTGAACGACCCCTACGAGCTTTCCCTCGATCTCCCGGTCTCGCCCGGTCCGCATACGATCGAGTTCTGCTACGCTATCGCGCATACTCCGCCGGCACCTGATCCGCGAAAACTCGGCGTCTTGTTTCGCGCCCTGCGGGTGCGAATCGGGTGAGCCCTAGCGCTTGGTCGGAATCAAACCACGGTAGGCCCCCGGTTCGAAACCCCGCGCTTTCATTGCGGCACTCAGTGCGGCAATGTCCAGCTGAGCGCCCGGTTTGATCCCGAGCCGGGCAAAGCCGCCCTGCTGAACCTCAAGGGCAAACTGCAGATCGGTCCGCCGGGAACGCACCGGTCGTTCATCAAAGGGATGGAGCGGGTAAATCTCCCGCAAAACCCCATCGGACGTGAAGAAACCGATATCCAGTGGAGTCGGGGTGTTGCGCATCCAAAAGCTCATTTGCATCGGACGTTCGTAGACGAACAACATCCCCTGCTGCTCCGTCAAATCCGTGCGTCCCATCAGGCCCTGTTGCATCTCCCCCATGGTCACGGCCAGTTGCATGTCCACGGCAACCTCCCCCACGGGGATCGAGAACCAGTCCTTGACCGTTTTCGGCGCCTCGGCGACCGCGGACTCGCCATTCCCACACCCCGACAACGCGAGCGCCACCAGCAACCATCCCCCTGTCCAGATTGAAACCGGATTTGCGTTTTTCATCGTGGCGATGGCTAATGCGCCCTTCACCCAAATACAATCTCCATAGCTTTCTCCGTGCCTAAAAAAGCCCTCCTCTTCTTCGACGACACCCACCGCAGCCCCGACCTCCGCTACTTCGCTGGCTTCGAGGTCCACGACCCCTTCATTGCCCTGCAGGTCGGGCGCAACAAAATCGGAGCCCTTAACGCCCTCGAATTCGGACGCGCCCTGAAGGAGTCCGCCCTCGACCAAATCGTGCCGCTGGAGGACCTGACCGAGGCCGCCCGCGCCCGCGGCGTCGACCAGCCGGGTCCCGCGGACCACATCGCCGCCCTCTGCGCCCAGTTTGGCATCACGCAGTTGGAGGTGCCGGAAGACTTCCCGGCCGCCCTGCTCGTCAAGCTTTCGGCCCTCGGCTTTGACCTGAAGGTAATCGAGGGAGCGGTGTTTGCCGCGCGTGAGGTCAAGTCCGACGACGAGGTCAAAGCCATCCGCGCCGGCAACCGCTGTGCCGCGGTGGGGTTCGCCGTAGCGGAAAAAATGCTGCGCGAAGCGACCTGCCGGGGCCGACAACTCATCCACGATGGGCGGGTGCTCACCAGTGAGCGGGTGCGGACGGCGATTCAGACGGCCTGCATCAATGCCGGGGGGTTCCCCGCAGATACCATCGTGGCGGGCGGAGACCAGGCCTGTGACCCCCACTGTCGCGGCAGCGGCGCCCTCAAAGCCAACGAGCTGATCATCATCGATATCTTTCCCCGGATGTTTGACACCGGCTACTGGGGAGACATGACCCGCACGTTTCTGCGGGGCGAAGCCAGTGACGAGCAACGTCGATTAGTCCAGGCCGTGGCGGCCGCCCAGAAGGCCGCTCTCCGCAAAATCAAGACCGGCGTGATGGCCCATGTGGTGCACGGCGAATGCCAGCGGGTCTTCGCGGAGCGGGACTATGTGACGGAGCTCACCGAGACGGGGGCGGTCGGGTTTTTCCATGGCACGGGCCACGGTCTGGGTCTGGCCATCCACGAGGCCCCGCGAATCGGGGCGGTGAAACGTCGGCTGCGCAAGGGCGCGGTGGTCACCGTCGAACCCGGCCTCTATTACCCCGGACTGGGCGGTTGCCGGATCGAGGATGTGGTGCAAGTCACGGACGCCAAACCCCGCAAGCTCTCCAGCTACCCCTACGCTTGGGAATTGCGGTAGCGCGGCTCGGGGCGACGTCCGCCGCCCGAACCGACCGCGC
This sequence comes from Opitutaceae bacterium, assembly GCA_018402455.1. Taxonomy (GTDB): domain Bacteria; phylum Verrucomicrobiota; class Verrucomicrobiia; order Opitutales; family Opitutaceae; genus Actomonas. The sequence continues at coordinate 43,634 of JAGYIG010000002.1, read as the reverse complement.
CGGATGCAACATGCCTAGGCGTCCGGGGTTTCGAGGCGGACGAACGCGCGGTGGAGATCGGGACGCTGTTGATTGAACACGTTGGACACGTGATGAGCGAAGCCGGTGCCCGCCTCGGTGTAGAGATTGAAGGCCGTATCAATCCCCCGTTCACGGAGTTCCCGGACTTCATCGTCGAACTTCGCATTGGCCACCACCACGCCTTGGTAATCCATGCGTCGCAGGGTCTCGGCCGCGTGGAGGTTTACGCTGTGTTTGGGCATGGCCAGAACCACCAGTTCGAAAGGGTGTCCCCGGGTTTTGACCTGGTTCCAGAAGTCGGCATCCGTCGCATCGGCCAGAATGACGTTGCGCCCCTGTCGCTGATGGCGCTCCACGGCATTCGGATCGCGATCAAAAGCGATGACCCGTCCGGGATAGCTCCGGTCCAGGTAGTTGTAACTGGCCAAGCCCACCCGCCCCATGCCGAAGATCGCGATTTGCTCCCCCCGGTCGGGAACCACGATGTCATCGGGATGACGACCTGCCGTCTCGAGCGGATGCAGCCAATCGGCAAATTTCTCGTAAAGCGCCTCAGCGGCCCGATTGAGCGGCGCGGCGGCAAACATACTCAAAGCCAACGCAATGGCCACGATGGTCAGCCACTCTGCTCCGACCCATTCCTTTTTGACCCCCACCGCCATCACGATGAGCCCAAATTCGCTGTAGGTCGCCAAGGTCAGCGTGGACATCCACGACGTGCGCACCCGCAAATGAAAGCGGGTCAAGAGACCCAGGAGCAAAACGCTTTTGACCGGCAGCAGCAAGGTCAGCCCCAGCGCGATCCCCAGCCCCGTCCCGTCGGGCAGTCCTTTCAGTCCGATACTCAGGAAAAAACCAATCAACAGGATATCGATGATCGATCCCAAGGATTTGCTCAGCTCCTTGGCCTTCGGATGCTGCCCCACCAGGATACCGATAAACAAGGCGCCGAGATCCGCTTTCAACCCGACCCACTCAAACCCCTTGGCCCCCGCGACGAGCGCTAGAAACAAACCGCAGAGCGTGATCAACTCACCGTGCCCCGATCGGGTTACGATCCAAGCCATCGCGGGTCGTAAGAGCAGGAGCGCCGCCAGTACCACGATCGCCCAAGCGGACGGGATTTTCCCCGTTGAGGCCGTCAAAAACAGCACCGCCAGCACGTCCTGCATAATCAGGATACCGATGGCGATCCGGCCATGGAGGGAGCCCATCTCGCCATTTTCCTCCAAGGATTTAACCGCAAAAACCGTGCTGGAAAAACTGAGGGCAAACGCGATCAGGGCCGCCGTTTGATAGGACAAATCGGTAAACCGAGGGAGGCCCACCGCGGCCAGGCCGATGAACCCCACGGAGAACAACACGATGATGAGGAGCGTATGGACCGAGGTTCCGGCCCATATCTCCGGTCGCAAGAGGGATCGGACCCGGAGTTTCAACCCGATCGAGAACAGCATCAGCGTGACGCCGAGATCCGCCAAAAAGTCCAAATTCGGCCCGGCCGTTTTCCCGAGGGCACTGAGCACAAACCCCGCCACCAGGAAGCCCACCAAGGGCGGAAGCCGCAGGCGTTGGGCCAGCAGTCCGAAGAAAAACGCGATGGCGATCAACAGGGCGTCCATGAACGCTTCGCTCAGAGCAGGACTGATACCGAGTCGACCCCGATCGGTCTTCTTTTTAAATCACCGAGCCGCGAAAACACCCCGGAGCCACACTTCAGAGCACCGCTTTGATGCGATCCAAAGCGGCTTCGATGTTCTCAATGGAATTGGCGTAGGAAAACCGCAGGTAGCCCTCGCCCCAATGACCAAACGAGGTGCCGGCAATGGTCGCCACTCCCGCCTCGTGCAAAAATTTGTCCTGCGCTTCCCGCGCCCGCAGGCCCGTGGCCCCGATCTGGGGAAACGCATAAAATGCCCCGGCAGCATCCGCGCAGCGGAAGCCGGGCAGTGCGTTCAACCGATCCACGATAATCCGGCGACGGCGATTAAACTGGGCGACCATCTCGTGCACTGCATCCTGCGGCCCCTCGAGCGCCGCCACCCCGGCGAATTGGGTCGGGGCGTTCACGCACGAATGGTCATTGATGCACAAACGGGTCACCGCATCGATCATGGTCGTGGGCCAGACCGCATAACCCAATCGCCAACCGGTCATCGCGTAGGTCTTGGACCAACCATCCAGCATGATCACCCGATCCCGGATTTCGGGATACTGCAGCAGGCTGGTGTGTTCCCGGCCGGCATAGAGCATGCGGGAGTAGATTTCGTCGGAAAGAATGACGACCTGCGGGTGCCGCTGTAATCCCGCCACCAGTTTGTCGATCTCTTCCCGCGGCGTCACCCCGCCGGTGGGGTTGGCCGGACTGTTGATGATGATCAGTCGAGTGGCCGGGGTGATCTGGCTGAGGACCTCATCGGCCGAAAACGCAAACCCGGCTTCCTCCCGCAGCGCGATCGGCACCGGCGTCGCACCACTAAAATTAATCACGCTTTCGTAAATCGGGAAACCGGGATTCGGATACATGATCTCCACGCCCGGTTCGCCCAGCAGCAGCAGGGCGAAAAACATCGTGGGCTTGCCGCCGGGCACCACCACCACGTTGTCGGGATTGACCTCCACGCCGTGTCGCCGATGCAAGTCCGCGCTGACCGCCTGCCGCAGCACCGGCAAACCATTCGCGGGGGTATAGCCATGGTGGCCATCGCGCAAAGCCTTGATCCCGGCCTCCACGATGTGCGCGGGCGTCCGGAAATCCGGCTGGCCGATGCCAAGATTGATGATGTCCTGCCCTTGCGCGGCCAGGGCTTGCGCCCGCGCCAACACTTCGAACGCGCTTTCCGTGCCCAACCGACCGGCCGATTTCGCCATGGTGATCATAAGCGGTGTCCCGTGGCCCCGGGCTATCTGCCCCCGATCCAACCTCTCCGCCAAAAGTAGAACCCGAGCACCCCGACAATGGAAACACACACGCCCCAGAAAACAAAATAACTGTAGTGCCAACCCAGCTCCGGGATGTGCTCAAAGTTCATGCCATAGACTCCCGCCACAAAGGTGATGGGGATAAAAAACGACGCCATGATGGTCAGCACCTTCATGATTTCATTCATCCGGTTCCCCACCGCCGACATATAGAGGTCATTGAGGCTCGCGGCCTGTTCCCGATGCATCTCCACGACTTCAATGATCTGCAGGGCATGGTCATACACGTCGCGCAAAAACGTTCTGACTTCGGCGTCAATCCACTTCATTTCCGTGCGCGCCAGCTCATTCGCCACTTCCCGCAACGGCCACATCACCCGGCGCAGAATTGAGAGCTCCCGTTTGACGCCATGGATGGCCTGCTGCACCGCCGGACCGGGGTCGTCCAGCACCGCCGTTTCCAGTTCCTCCAACCGATTGCCGTAACTCTCCAGAATGGGGAAAAAGTGATCCACCACCGCATCAAGCAGCGCGTAGAACAGGTAGGAAACCGGGTAGGTGCGCAACCGCGCGCCGCCCCGGTTCAGACGGGCGCGAATCGGATCCCAGACATCCCCCGGTTCTTCCTGAAAAGTGAGCACCGTCTTTTCGAACAGGAATATCCCGACCTGTTCCTGTTTGAGCTCCGGTCCGATCATGCGCATCATGCGCACGACGACAAAAATGTAGTGATCAAAAATCTCCGCTTTGGGGCGCTGGGAAGTTCGCATCACATCTTCCGCCACCAGCGTGTGGAACCGATACCGCTGCCGCATTTGGTTGACCGCGTAGGGGTGCAAGCCCGTCACATTCACCCAGCGGTGCGTGGCCCAGGCGGGGCGCTTGGCCGCAAAAAACTTCTCCAAGGTGCCCTCGTGCCACTCGATTTTATGTTCGCTGTAGTCACACCATTGCACCTTAACCTCCTCGGGAGCGGGCGCTTCGTCCACCCCCGGCATGCTCTCGATTCCCGGGGACTCCCCCGGGCTGACCGAGGCGGGCCCCTCGCCGGTCCGATTCGGATTCAAGCCGAGACTCGACATCAGCCAACTGCCCATTTGTCCCACCTTCTTCAAGGAATCCTCCGTGAGCTTGATCGGGGAAAGGGGCTTCATGGCCCCGCATTCAAACTGAAACCAAAGCGATGCCCAGCCCATTCCCACCCGCGGCAGGCTTGTGCTCCGGTGGTTACTCGGTTGATTGGTTAGCCGATGCCCGAACTCGCCGAGGTTGAATTCTACCGCAAACGATGGCAGCAAGCCGCCGCCGACCAGACCGTGCAACGGGTGCGCACCCATGCGGCGAAGAAAACGTTCCGGGAAGCCTCCGCCGCCAAAATCCGGCGCGGGCTGGTCGGAGCGCGACTCCGGTCTTCCGCCACGGCGGCCAAACAGATGGCCTTTCGTTTCGACAATGGTGCCTGGTTGGGGGTGCATGAGCTGGCTACCGGAACGCAATGTGGCGGCGGCCCCGACCGACCACCGAGCCGGTCGGCGCTGATACCTGATTCTCGATTTCGAGCAGGTGAGTCTGGTGTTTACCGATCCACGCATGTTTGGCGTGCGGTTTGCGGCCCAGGACCGGAGGCGCCGGATTGGTGGACGCGAATCGCGCCCGCTCTTCTGTCGTCCGCGTTCCGCAAATCAGCGCTCCAGCAATTTCTAACCCGGCGGGCCAAGGCTGATCAGGCAGTGCTGCTCATGCAGGAACGCTTCCCCACGGCATCGGCAATTGGATGGCCGATGAAATTCTCTGCTTGGGCCCGCCCTCCACCGCTCAACCCGCCGGATCGCTCCCCCTCCGCAGTCAACCGCCTGTATCCAAAATCCACGCGGTCTACCGGCCTCCGCGCTGAATCGGATTGCGGGCGAGGGCAGTTACACCGCCCACGATGAACGTCGGTATTCCCTCGACGTGGCTGTTTAATCACCGCTGGCTGCGACGGAGGCACCTGTCCGAAGACGCACCAGCCCCTAACGCGCCGACAGCGGTCGCACCACCTGCTGGTCACCGGCCCGTCAAATCCTCCGCCCCACCGCCGCATGAAGCGCCGCCTCGATGAACTTTGGTCGAGCGCGGGTTGGCGGCCTCTCGATCCGCAGGCCAAGGCGCTCATCATGGTGGCCGCATTCTCAGAACTGGAGCGGCTGGACAAAGCCGGGCCGGTTTACCCCGACATTTGAACTGACCGTTATGCAGCCGCCCCGTTTTGTCAGCCGCGGGGGCGAAAAACTGCAGGGGTTCATCGATCAATTTGCCATCGATCTGGCGGGGGCGGACCTCCTCGACGTGGGGGCTTCGACCGGGGGATTTACGGACTGTGCCCTGCAAGCCGGTGCCGCCTCGGCCGTATGCATCGATGTGGGACGCGCCCAGCTTCATGCCAAACTCCGCGACGACCCCCGGGTGACCAATCTCGAGAAAATCAACGCACGTTCCCTCACCGCCGCCGACCTCCCTCGGGCCGCATTCGATGTGGCGGTGATGGACTTGTCGTTCATTTCCCTCCGCAAAGTTTGGCCCGCGGTGTGGCCATTCGTAAAGACGCCTGGAAAGCTGATTGCGCTCATCAAACCGCAATTTGAAGCCGGCAAGGCCGCGGTGGATAAAGGACAGGGGGTCATCCGCGACCGCGAGCTGCAGCAGCAGATCCGGGACGACCTGACGGCCTTTGCCCTCCACGAACTTGCTGGCGCCAGGCTCATCGGCGTGATCGACTCCCCCATTGTCGGGACCGACGGCAACCGCGAGTTCCTGGTCGGCCTGGAAAAGGTCTGACCGGAACGACCCCAAGGCGCGCGCGGCATGGCGGATGAAAAATCCAACCCCAACAGCGCGGACTTGGCATTGTCTTTGGGCTCAAAGTCGTCTCCTTCGAGGCATGACCGAGCCAATCGAACCCTTCACCGTTCGGACCTGGAGTGAGTTCCAACACCACTGGGCGGGCATCCACAACTTCCAGATGGCGGGGGACTGCGTGCCGTTTGATTTTGAGGTGCCCCCGCTGGAGCGCGTGATATCCGAATTGCGGGAAGATGAGATGGCGCGCATCACCTCGGGAGCCCGGGGCAAACGTTCCCAGTTGGAGGATATTGCCGCCGAATTTCGGGCGAAACCCCTTGCGGAGGCGATGGCCGGCCCCTTCGCCCTCGCTCACTTCAAGCTCTCCCGATTCGATGCGCCGGGAAAGTTTCTCCACGGCTTTGAACGCCGGGTGCTCGATCCCTGGCGGACCGCGTTGCGCGAAGCGGGATTCACGTTTGATCGCTGCTACCCCATCATATTCATCAGCGGCAAAAACTGCGCGACCAACTACCATATGGATCTATCGCATGTGGTGGCCTGGCAGATCTACGGCAAGAAACGGTTTTGTGGGCTGCAGGATCCCCGGCGATGGGCGCCTTATGAGCTGCGGATGAACTGCAAGGGACCCGAAGTGTCGCTGCCCGATGCCCTGACGGATGCCGACACGTTGTGCTACGCCATGTCGCCGGGAGCCGTGGTGTGGAACGCCATGCTCACGCCCCACTGGGTGGAAGCAGGCAACGAGGTGGCGATGAGCATCAATTTTTCCCACGGCGGATTGCGCTACCAAGGCCAACTCTGCCCCCACGAGCAGGAGCACGTGGACTATCAGGCTGCGCATCCGGACAAGGCGGAAAAAAGCCCGGTCGGCACCTACTAGCCGCTGGGGGACCTTCGCGCCGGTTCCGGGTGAGCGACGCTGGCCCCGGTGGCTCCCACCACGCGGAAAAATCTGTTCGTGCGCTCGAATCCCCCGGATCAAGCGTGCCGGCCCACGCGGAACCGATCCACCCCGCCCTCTTGCCCTCGGGATCGATCGCGCCTAGCTTGCCTGCCTTTGCCACCGGACGGACCCTCCCTTTAAGCCGTTGCACGGTGCTTCAGGTCTTGATTCGATCTCCGCCTTATCCGGCTCCCTTGCCATGTCGCCGCTCCACTCCCTCGCTTTTGTTGTCAACGCTCAGAAATCCGGCGCCGCCGAAATCGCGGCCGACCTGATGGAGCTCGCCATTGCCGCCGGGGCCGAGGTGAAGGAAACCCACGAATTTCCGGTTCCAGCCGATTTTCTCACCGCGTGTGATGCCTGTTGCGTCATCGGCGGAGATGGCACCCTGCTGGGTATTGCCCGCATTGCGGCCGAGGCGGGAGTCCCGCTGATCGGCGTGAATCGCGGCTCACTCGGCTTTCTGACCACTTTCTCCGCCGAGGAAGCGCGGGAGCATTTCGCGGCCATGGTGGCCGGCGATTACGAGATTGCCGAACGCGTGTTGCTCAGTTGCTCGACCGGCGCGGAGCCCGCCGATCTGGCGTTGAACGATGTCGTGATCAAGGACGAGAAACACTCCCGGTTGGTGCGCCTCGCGGTCCATGCCGACGATGAATTGGTGACCACTTACAGCTGCGATGGTTTGATCTTTTCCTCCCCCACCGGCTCGACCGCCTACAATCTTTCAGCGGGAGGGCCCCTGATTCATCCGGGGGCGGAGGTCATCGCCCTCACCCCCATCTGCCCCCATACCCTGAGCAATCGTTCCATCATCTTTCGTCAGGACGTCAAATTGACGGTGTCCTCCGACGGGGCGGACACCTCCCTCCTCGTCGCCGTGGATGGGCAGCGGCACCTGCGTAGTTGCGAAGGGGATACCATAGAGATCGCGATCGCCCCTCACCGGCTCAAGCTCGTGCACCGGCGCACGTTTGATCATTTCAGCATCGTGCGCACCAAACTCAAGTGGACCGGCGGCGTCACCAACGGACATTGATCAATCTTCGCTGAGTCGAGCCAACGTCGCGATCACGTCGGTCAGGCCTTTGTAGGCGGCCACGGCGGCGGGCATGGTGATGATGGCGCGATGAAAGCGACGGCGGATTTCCGGATCGGCCAGCACGGTGTCCAACCGCCGGCGTTCGATCCGGATGCCAAACAGCAGGGCGCGGGACTGGGGCAACGCGGTCAATAGCTGGTGTTCGACCCGCAGCCACATCGCGGTGGCCGCCATGCCCGCGCGTAACGGCGGCCCCGGCACGGAGGGATGCAGGTTCCGAGCATCCGGTCGCCGCCAATCCCCAATTCGGCCGCCCCATGGCCAGGCCGGGTTTGATGCCATGGAGGTAGCGGTCAATCGCCGGCCCCATCGCCGCATTCAGTCCGGGCACCACGCCATGCACCTCCCGGAGCGTTCGACCGATCTTATCGGCCAACGCCCAATGACTCGGAAACACCACCACCCCTCCGGAAACCCGAAACGTGCCCTGTTCGTCTTGGTCCAACAGCACCACATCGGGCTCCAACTGTTGCCCCACCTCCACCGGCCCACCGGCCAACGGTTCGGCCTGCCAAGTGGAGGCGAGGGCGACAAACTCACGCCAGCTCTCCTGCGCGGCGTCGGTGAGGATCGCGTAGTCCTGCGGGGAGTGGCGCAGCCACCGGGTCCGCTCGGCCCGTAAGGCGGGGCCTTCCGCCGTGGCCGCAAAGAATGCTGCGGGCTGGCTTCGCCGGAGGGTTAAGCGAAACCCGAAATCCTCCGCCGGAAACAGATCCCGCAAATCACTCACGGTCGCACCACCACCTGCGTGCAAGCGGAACGCCGGAGGTAAGTTCGGGCGAATTTCGCCAGCGTTTTGACCGTCACCGCCATGATGTGTTTTTCAAACTCGGTCCCCCCATCGAGCGGCTGACCGTAGAGCTCATTGAGGGCCGTGTGCATCGCCCGGGCACCGTTGGACTGCAGCGACATGCGGCGGGCCGCCACCAGGCGGGTCTGGCAGCGTTGCAACTCGGCTTTGGTGATCCGCCCGGCCGCCATGCGTTTTATCTCCCGTTCAATTTCGGCCAGCACCTCTTCCGCTTTCGCCGGGGCCGTTCCCGCCAAAAAGTAAAACATCCCGGCTTCCATTCCGATCACTCGGGAGGACCGCACGTAGTAGGCCAGTCCCTTTTCTTCGCGCACCCGTTCAAACAGGCGCGACGACATGCCGCTGAACAGCTCATCGGCCACCTCGGCGACATGAAAATCGGCGGAGCGCACGCCGGGGCCGAGGTAGCCCTGCATCACCACCGCCTGCTGGCGCGGCTCGTTGACGACAAAATCGGCGGGTTCGGCCGGACCCACCAACGGGGGAGTGCGTGGCTCAAATGTCGCGGCGGGGAACCGTTTCAGCCAGCGCCGCAGCTTGGTTGCGAGCCGATCGGCATCAAAATCCCCGGCCACGGAGAGGACAACATTGGGCGCCACCAGCAAAGCACGGTGCAAGCGTTTCAGGTCTTTCGGCTGGAGGGACTTCAGGTCCTCGATTTCTCCGCCAGCTTCGGTCGCCAGCGGATGATCCCCAAAAAACCGGCGGCGGAGCTCCCGGCGGCCGATGGTGACGATTTCGTCAGCATTCTGCTGGAGTTCCGCTACCTGGGCATCCCGTTCGACGGTGAAGGAGGATTTGGTAAATTTAGGCTTCAGTGAAGCCTGCGCCAGGAGGTCCAGGGCCAGATCCACGTCCCCGGGCAAAACTTCGACCGCCAAACCAAAGGTGTTGTTTCCCGTGACCGGCCGGAGGGATCCGCCAACCTCCTCGATGGCGGCGGCCACCTCGGCGGCCGACCGTTTGGTCGTGTCGCGAGCCAGGAGGGTCGCCATCAGGCTGGTGGCTCCGCGTTGATTTTTGGCTTCGTAAGCCGCCCCGCCCAAAGCCAGCAGGCGCAGGTGCAGGTTGGGCAAACGCGGATCGGGCTGCAGAATCAATCGGGCGCCATTGGCGAGCTGCTCGCAGTGGGGTTGGGGCAGGACCGCAGGGCGGGAGCTCGGGCGCGATGCCGGGGGCATGGTGCGGGGACTGAGGGAGACGATGTGGGGCACCCCTTTGAGCAGGTAGGTTTTCAGCACCCGCTTAAGCGCCGTCGGGGTCACCCGACGCAAGCGTTCGAGGTAGGCTCGGGAAAAATTCAAGTCCCCCGCCACCACCTCAGCCACCCCCAGACGCGAAGCCTGCCCCGCGGCGGTCTTGCGACCGTTGATCTCGCCCACCACCATTTGCCGCACCGCTTTACGGACCTGGGCGGTGGTGAAACCGCGGCGCCATTGTTGCTCCAGTTCGCGCCGCACCGCGGCCAAGGCCTTATCGCGCAAGGGACCCTCACAAACTAGGGACAAATAAAACAGCCCCTGCGCCCCGGGGGCCCAGCTGGTCGCATCGATGGAATGAACCAACCGGGCTTGCTCGCGGAGGGCCTTCCACAGAACCGAGCTGTCGCCATGCCCCAAAATCAGGGCCAACGCCGCCAACGCCGGCGAATCCGCATGGCTCAGGCCCGGAATTTGCCAAGCCATCGCGGCGCGGGCGATTTCCACATCCTCCACCAGATGGGCTATCCGCGTCGACAGGGCGTCCGGTTCAGTGGGGAGATAAACCGGCGCCAGCCGGCGACGGGGCACCGAGCCGAAATGTTCGCCGACCGCCTGCGCCACCTGCGCCTCGTCAAAGCCACCCGCCACGACCACCACCATGTTGTTGGGCACATAGCGGGAATGGTAGTAGTCCACCAAGGCATCGCGTTCGATCGCCGCAAAGACTTCGCGATGGCCAATGATGGGCTCCCGCATCGGATGCTGTTGGTAGACGGTATCGAAAAGCTGCTGCCACAGACGGTGATCCGGATCATCCAATCCCATGTCGATCTCTCGCAGAATCACGTCTTTTTCGCGAGCGACCTCCGCCGCCGGCAGCGTCGAATGCAGCACCGCATCCCCCAAAACATCGACCGCCACCGCGGCATGTTCCGAGGGAATATCGATGTAATACACCGTACGATCGAACGAGGTGTAGGCGTTGATGTATCCCCCGTGGGCCTGCACCTCAGTGGAAATTTCCCGGCCATCCCGCCGGGCCGTGCCCTTGAACAACAGGTGCTCCAGATAGTGGGACAAACCCGCCCCCAAATGATCGCCTTCGTGAATGCTCCCCGTCTTGACCCACACCTGCACCGAAGCCACCCCGGCGCCGGGGTCAGGCTTCATCACCAAAGTCAGCCCATTGGGCAGCACTTTTCGAGTCGGCGCATCGCGCCACAGGGTTTCAAGCAGAGTAAAGTCGGAGTCAGACGAAGCAGGCATGCGGATATTTCGACCACTTACGGCGGCCCCGCGCAAAATGCCAAGGCTGAGATGCAGATCGTCACCCGCGGCTGCGCTCAGGCCAAACGAGGCTGGCGCTGCTCCTTGGGCTGAAAGGGAGAGTCAAAGGCCTCCTCAAAAGTGTAAAACTCAACGAAATCGGCCCGCTGATCCTGAGCATTTTGACTGAAAACATTGTATTCGATCAGGTTGAAAACGATGTCCCCGAAGTGTCCGCAGGTGGAAACGCCCCACTCAGCCAACACCGTTCGAGCCATCGGCCCAAATTGATCGAGCGCAAACGCTCGCAGCCCCATCAACAGCTCCTCCCCCGTCACGTGGAGGGATTTACCGGCCCGACTCGCGTCGGATTTTTTCAGTTCCTTCACAGTGAAATCGAGCCCCTGACGCACAAATCCGTAAGCACTTTTGCTAAATCTCGGATCCTCTTTGCAAATGAGCGTCACTACTTCGTTAAAATCTAGGTCCTGCACAGGGTTATGTTACTTTAGCGGTGAGGGCTTGGATGAAGCATATTAGGGAGATATCAAACGAACACCCTTGCCTGAGAGCCGATTTAAGATATTTTCCACTTGAATGTAAATTAACTGTAAACTGAGTTAGGTCGGTTTACAATCTTAGTTACCTAAACGTCACTGTCTTTCAGAACAGCGCCATAGAGGCACCACAGAGAAATGATTTCCGCAACTCAAACCAACCATCCCTTGAACGTTCCCGCTGAAGATTCTCCGACCGCGATAGCCCTGAAGGCCGCCTGCAACCGCCTCAAATCTGCTGGACTTCGCATCACCCAACCACGAATTGCCATTCTCGAGACCCTGATCAAGCGCTCTCTCCCTGCCAGCATCGAACAGATTCATGCGGAGCTGTCGAATACGGTCTGCGACTTAGTTACCGTCTATCGCTGTTTGGCCGCGTTTGAGGAGCTGAGTTTGGTCCGTCGCTGTTTCTTCCACAACGGAGCCAGCCTCTACCAGATCGCCCTCGACGACTGTCCGGCCTACCACATCGTGGACAAGACCTCCAACGCGGTGAGCGAAGTCGACCCCGAGTTGGCGCAGGAGCTGAACCAGGCCATGCGGAAAATTGAGCAGAAGCTCATCGCCCGCGGGTTCACCGACGTTTCTCACTTGGTCGAGTTTTTTGGACGCGCCCCGAAGCATCCGATTGATCGGATGCAAAACGGCACCCTCATGGCCGAGATCCGCTAGGGGCTGCTTGCTAGGGGTGATCGGCTAGCTGAAACCGCCGGTCGCTTCAGCTTCAGATTTTCGAGCCGCACCGTCAGCTGATGCGGCTTATTTGTAACCCCCATTCAACGCGGTTCGGGTGGGTCTGTGGCGTTCTAAATCTTATCGCTAAGTCCGGACGATTATCGTGGGATCAGCGCCATCCGTTCCGATGCAGTTTTTCCGCCGAATCCTCAATTTTGATGAGAAGACCGTCGTCCGGGAGGAGCAGCGGTTAGCCCGGCGGATGCCGATTCCGGATGACCCACCCATGAAAGCCCGACTGGAGGTCTCGGGGCTGGAATATGCGGTGAAGCTGAGGGACCTTTCCACCCTCGGATGCCGCTTTGAGGTAGAACTCTTTTTGGACCTGCATGTCGGTCTCAAGTCGCAGCTTTTCCTGGATGTCGACGGTTCGTGCCTTGCCCTCAACGGACGCATCGCGCGGATGTCGGAGTCGGATACCGCGACCACGGTGGGGATGGACCTCTCTGACAACGCCTACCCCGAGCGGCGCGCGCTGGTGCAACTGCTCGAGCCCATCGCCACCGGGGCCACCTTTACGTCCATTCCAGTCGAGGCCGTGCCCCAACCGGAGCCGGGGCTGACCACCACCCGCTTCGCGGCAGTCACTGGGGCCACCCTCACCGCTTGGCGCTCAATCGCCGACGGCACGCTGGCGGGCTTTGAGTTCCACGGCTGGGACTTTTACATTCGGAGTTCCGACACGCCCCCGGACCTACGCATCTACCGCGAGGATAAGGCCCAGGGGGAGCAATCCATCGGCTTCCGCAATCCCACCCTTGCGCCCTCAACGGACGGGCACGCGGAGGTCCATCGGTTCTTCGATTGGGTGGTCATTCATCTCTCCGCCGACCTGCCCGCCGACCTGCGCACCTTCCTGCAGCGCTATTGTCGATCCCGGCCCTCGCCCGGGTGATCAGAGGGTGAGATCAGATTAGTCCGTTTGAAATATGCCGATGAATTGTTTGGGCACGATGGCGGCGGTGTAGGTGTTGCGACGGGTGAGTACTTTTTTAGCCCAGGCGGCAACCTCGGCCTTGGTGACCTCATCAATCAAACCCAGGTGGAGCGCGACCAGTTCATCGACGGAATCCGGCTGCTCCTGCGCCCGCATCACCCGCTGCAGCAGGAACCGGTTGTCCCGCCAAGCGCGTCGTAGCTGGCTGGAAAGGATACCGCGAGCGCCGAGGAACTCACCTTCATCAATCCCCTTTCGCGACAGCTCCACCGCAATGTCCTCCACCATCCGCGCGACCTTGCTGGCGGCATCAGAAGCACAATCGATGGAGGCGACCAACATGCTAAAGTCCGCAAATCCATCATAGGGCTGAAAATCAGCCGAGGGGCTGTAGGCGAGGCCGAGATCTTGGCGGACTCGCTGCCGAATCTGATTCTCCAGCAGGGTGGCCAGGAGATACAGGGCTGCCCGGTCGCGGGCGCCCACTTCACCCACCACCGGCCAATGGCCCATCACCATCGCAAGGTGGTCCTCTCCGACAAACTCGATGCGTTTGAAACCCGGCGGAGCGCTGATCTTTACGGGCTTCAGCGGGCCCCCAAGCTGCTTTTGCTCCGCCCGCGGCGGCAGCGTGCCGACGGTGCGTCGGGCCAGGTCGAGCGCGTCCTCCACCGCGATATCACCCACCATACTTACCTCCACATAGCCCTCCGCCAAGGGGCGCTGCAGCCAACGCCTCACATCCGTGGAACTGAGCCCGACATAGTCGACAAAATTGCCCCAGACAAACCGGGCGTCACCGGCAAACAAATGGTCGGTGAGGTCCCGCATCCCCTCCGCCATGCCCGAAGCGGAGGAAGCCCGCGACATCGTCGCCTTCATTTTCTCCGATCGGTGGACCAAGGTGCCAAACTTCGGTCTGAACAAGAATTCCGTGACCACGCCGAGAAAGGCCGGTAATTTGGCCCGCTCGGTCGTCCCCGTAAACGTGAAAGCGTCGTAATCATCGACGCCAAAATCAAAGGCAAGAAACTCCGTATCGATGACCTTGCGCAGGTCATTGGAAAGGTAGTGGGCCGTCCCGCTGGCGAACACGGTGTGCAGGCCAAACTCTTTCAGAGCGGGTTTGTTGCCAGGCATGTCCAACAAACCCGGCCCAACCCGGGCGATGCCGTGCACCACGCCGGGTTCATAAGGGGTCGATACGATATTGACGCGCACCCCGTTACTGAGCCGGTAGAGTTTCGCCCCGATTTCCGGGATCTCCCGCACCAACTCAGCTTCGCCGGGATCGCCCCATGGCTTCATGGCAAAGGAGTGTTCCTGCCGGGCGGCCAATCGCACTTCATCAGGTTCAAATTTGCGGGCTTCGGTCAGGAGGGTGAGCATCGCAGCGGGGTCAAACTCCGGCGGCAGCTCTCCGCTCATGTGCAACACCAGCGAATCCAAATTCCAGGCTCGCCGATACGCAGCTTGGAGCGCGTCCGCATCCAACGACTGCAACCACTCCGCCTGCCAGGCCAGCTCCGTAGCTTCACCCACATAGACGCGATGATTGACGATGGACTGAAGCAAAAGTTGAGAGATCTCGTGCGGATCCCGCTGCGGCAGGATATCCGCCAGCAACCACTCCGCTGGATCACCCACGCGTCGTCGCGGGCGGGTTCAATCTCTGACGGCGAAAAACCGTAGATATGGGTCGCGCGAACCATCTCATTGAGCGCCCGGAGGTGATTTTCCCACCTGCTGGGTTGCGAGATAACCGAGGCCAATGCCGTCCGATTCCCCACCAACTCCTCCAACCGAGCCGCCCCCGCCGGGGTGTTCCCTCTCCCCCGCCCCAGCCGCTCGTTCAACAGCCCCAGGGCAAACCTTTCAAGGTAGTCCTCGAGCCGCCGGGATCGGGAGTCGGGCTCGACGGACGCTTCGCGCACCGAGCCCATGAGCACCTGGGCCGAGCCCACATTGCTGATTCGAAACGTGTCCGCCCGTAACCGATCGGCTCCCCTCAACGCGCCCAACTCGCGCACCGGCAACGGGTCGGCCGGACGGGCCAACGATCCAAACACCTCCGCGCTTTTAGCCTCCAGCGCAGACAGATCAAAGTCGCCCACGCCCACCAGCACCATCAAGTCCGGTCGGTAGTAGCGGCGATAAAAGGACTCAAACTGCTGCTGAGTCAGCGCCGCCACACTGTCGTATGATCCACCGGGGGATCGCTGGATGAAGGTCAATCCGTCAAAAACGGTCTGCATGGCGTCGAGCTCACCCTTGGCGCCGACGCTGTCCCGGCTCCGCAGCTCACTCAAGATGACCCGTCGTTCCTGTTCGATCAGCGCCGGGTCAAAATTCACTTGATCGGCGAAGCTGCGAAACAGGTGCAGCCCTCTTTCCAACATCGGCAGGGAGGCATCGCGAAAATCGAGCGCATACGCCGTGTAGTCAAAAGCCGTCACGGCATTCACATCACTGCCGAACTCGATGCCCAATTCTTGGAAAAACCGCACCATCTCTGACTCCGGAAAAGCTTGGTTACCCCGAAAAGCCATGTGCTCCATGAAGTGAGCCAAGCCCCGTTCGTCTTCCTCCTCATCCATCGCGCCCGCCAGCACCACCAGTTGCAACGTGGCGGCGCCCGGCACCCCGTTGTGAGGCATGAGGACGTAGCGAAAGCCATTGTCGAGCTTGCCCCACTGCACCTCCGGGTGCGGCGTCAACGGGCTGGTTTCGTGCGCCCACCTCCCGTCGCGGGCCAGGTTCTGCCCCGCCGCGAACGGCCCCGGCAAAACCATGCTGCAAGCGGCGAGAAAGAGGGTGAGCGGACGCATGTGCACGGTCTGACAACCAAAACCGCTCTGGGCTCCGCGTAAAGTCACCTTCGAACTCTCCTGACCCGCGGCCCGAACCCAACCCCGATTGGATCCTCAAAGTCACCTATTAGGTTACTTTGGTCTCCGAGCACGGGCCGGATTTGGTGGGGCGCCCCCTCCTGGGCGGGCTCACTCGGCCAGCAGACGCCGCAAGGTTTCGTCCACCAGCCGGGGGTTGGCCTGACCCCGGGAGGCTTTCATAACCGGTCCCTTGAAGGCATTGATGGCACTTTCCTTTCCCCCCAGGAACTGCTCGCGCGCCTTGGCATTGCCCGCAATCGCATCCCGACACCATTGCTCGAGCTCATCGTGGTTGGTGCCGCCCTTGAGCCCTTTGCGCTCCACCACGGCGGCGGGAGATTCCCCCGTGGCAAACATCTCGGTGAAGACTTCACGAGCAACCTGTTGGGTAATCGTGCCGGCGGCGATGAGCCCCACCAACTCCGCCAAGGCGGTCGGGGTGACCTGGCACGTCGCCAGAGTTTGCCCCGCCGCGCCCAGTTCCCGCAGCAAGTCGTTGACCACCCAGTTGCCGACCCCCTGAGCCTGCGCCGCGCCGGCCACCGTGACCGCCGCCTCGAACCACTCGCTCAGGAGCCGGTCTGGCACCAATACCGAGGTCAGTGTATAGGGCAGATTATACTCCGCCATAAAGCGGCGCTGCTTGTCGAACGGGCGCTCGGGGCACTCCGCCGAGAGTCGATCCTTCCACACCTTATCGACGCGCACCGGCATCAGGTCGGGGTCGGGAAAATAGCGATAGTCGTGAGCATCCTCCTTCGTGCGCAGCGATTGCGAGGCGCCGGAGATTCCGTCGTAGTCGCGGGTTTCCTGCACGATCGTCCCGCCCTTTTTCACGACCCCCAATTGGCGGCGGATTTCGTGGGAAATCCCATCCCGCACGTAGGAAATCGAGTTCAGATTTTTGAGCTCCACCTTCACCCCCAGTTCGGTTTGCCCCACCGGCCGAATGGAAATGTTGGCGTCGCAACGCAGCTGCCCCTTCTCCATGTCACAATCGGAGATATCAGCGTAAACCATCATGGTGCGCAGGGCGGTGAGGTAGGCATAGGCCTCTTCGGCCGAGGCCAGGGCGGGCTCGGAAACGATCTCCATCAACGGCGTGCCCGCCCGATTGTAATCGACGAGTGAATCATGGACGTGGTGATTCAGTTTCCCGACGTCTTCCTCCAAATGAATCCGGGTGAGCGGGATCTTTTTGTGGTCTCCCATCTCCTTGCGGGAGGCCCCCGGAAGCTCGATTTCGACGTAACCGCCCAGGCACATCGGCTGATCGTATTGGGAGATTTGGTAGTTTTTCGGTGAATCGGGATAGAAGTAGTTTTTGCGGTCCCATTTGCAGACGTCCGCGATATCGCAGTGCAACATCAACCCGGCTTTGATGATCGCATCGAGGGCCGCCTTGTTCATCACCGGCAGCGCACCCGGCAGCGCCAGCACGACCGGGTCGGTCAGGGTGTTTTCGGGATGGCCATACCCCTGTTCCACCCGCGTGAAAATCTTCGACTTGGTCTTAACCTGCACATGGACCTCGAGTCCGATAACTGCTTCGTAGGTGGGAGAATTTTGAGTCACAGAGTTCACAGAGAGTACCCGGAGTTCACAGGGCGAGCCGTTTAAGCCCGCACGTCAAAATGGTTGAACGAAAGTTCATTAAGAGTCCGATCCGAGTCTTGGAAAATTTGAGGTAAGTGAGCACCTGAGCCGTATGTACATCCATCAGCTCATCAACGGTTTTGAGTTCAACCACCACCGACCCGTCGACCAAGAAATCGAGTCGATAGGCATCATCGATTACCAAATCCTTATACAGCACGGGGCAAATGAGTTCCTTCTCAAACGGGATACCCCGGAGGGTAAATTCATGAGCCAACGCACGCTGATACGCCGACTCGAGCAACCCCGGACCAAGTTCACGATGAACTTCAATCGCCGCACCGATGATTCGTTCTGTGAGTTCGTTTTGCTCCATGGCCTCTGTGTCTCCTCTGTGCCCTCTGTGACTAAATCAGAGTTCGGGACGGCGCTCGTTCCAATCGTGGGCGGAGTCGTAGGCGTGGGCGATGGCGAGGAGGTCGGATTCCTGGAAGGGCTGACCGATGAGCTGCAGGCCGACGGGCAGACCGGCGGTGGTAAACCCGGCGGGCACGGAGATCCCAGGCAGGCCCGCGAGGTTCACCCCGATGGTGTAGATGTCGGATAAATACATCGCCAGAGGATCCGCTTTTTCCCCGATTATGAACGCCGGAGTCGGCGTGGTCGGGGTCAGGATGGCGTCGACCTCGTGGTAGGCATTGAGAAAGTCCTGCCGGATCAACGTGCGCACCCGTTGGGCCCGCAGGTAGTAGGCATCGTAGTAGCCACTGGAGAGCACGTAGGTGCCGAGAATAATCCGACGTTTCACTTCGGGGCCAAACCCCTCTTCGCGCGATTTAAAATAGACGCTGTCGATGTCTTTGGCATCGGGCGAGCGGTGGGTGTAACGCACCCCGTCATAGCGGGCCAAATTGGACGACGCCTCGGCCGTTGCGATGATGTAGTAGGTGCTGAGGCAATACTCGGTGTGAGGTAGCGACACCACTTTGATTTCGCAGCCCAGCTCCCGGTAAAATTCGATGGCCTGTTCGATGGCCGCGCCGACTTCCGGGTCCAATCCCGTCCCGAAATATTCCTGGGGCACCCCTAGTTTCCACGGTCCCTTCGACTGCGCCAGCGCCGCCCGATAGTCCGGGACATCGGTCTTGAAGGAAGTGGAGTCCCGATGATCGTAACCCGCGATCCCCTCGAGCAGCACCGCCGCATCCTCCACCGTGCGGGTGAAGGTGCCGATTTGGTCGAGCGACGAGGCAAACGCCGCCAAACCGTAGCGTGAAACCAGACCGTAGGTCGGCTTGAGCCCCACCACATTGCAAAACGCAGCCGGCTGGCGGATGGAGCCTCCGGTGTCCAGGCCCAGGGCCGCGATGGATTCACTGCCGCCACGCCGCCGCACTGCCACCGGAACTCCCCGGCACGGGTGAGGGTCATAGGGTTGGCGGTGCGGCCGAAATTTTCAGTCGATGAGCCCATGGCGAACTCATCGAGTTGGCCCGGCCCACAATACGCTGCCCGCGTCTTTGGGTTTCTCGGTCACCGTCGCATCGTAAGGTGACACAAAGTTTTCGAGCATTTGCTGCTCGCCGGAGCGCTGGTCCTTCACCGCAATCACGTCTTTGAGGCGATCGGCAGACCATCCAGCGGGCCGCGGCATTCTCCGGCCGCGCGCCGCGCGTCGGCCGCTTGGGCTTGGGCGAGCGCGTCTTCCGGGTTCACCGAGTTGAAGGCCCGCACCTGCCCATCAACGGCAGCCGTGCGATCAATGAAGGCCTGCATGATTTCGGTGGCGCTCAAATCGCCTCGGGCCAAGCGATCCGCCAGGCCGGTGAGGGTGGAAAATAGAATCTCGTCCGCCATGACGCTCACTCCACCACCTTGGGCACCGCGATCATGTTATCCCGCTGCGCGGGCGCATTGCGCAGGGCCTCCTCCACCGCCAGTCCTCCCTGCGCCACGTCATCCGCCCAGACGTTTTCCAACGCAAACGCGTGCGCGGTGGGCTCCACGCCGGCCACGTCGAGTTTCTTGAGCTGTTCGACATGTTGGAGTACCTCGGCGAGCTGGGTGGAAAACTCCGCTTTTTCGGCGGGAGTGAGGGCAAGGCGGGCCAATTCGGCAACGCGGTCGATGTTGAGGTGGGGTGTTTCGGCCATGGCTAATAGGAGGACAGTGGATAAAGCTCCGGGAACCCCGCATGGCAACCGACAAAACCGCCACGGCTTCATAAGGAAAGCGGGGGGTGGCTCTGTGGCGGGTTCAGCACGATTGTATCGCGGGAGGGCACCCCACCCCCATTGCCCTGATCTCGGGAGGCGTGGTCCCCAGGATCTCAAGACTAACGACTACCTTCGCTGGGAAATCCGACGACGACGCGCGCCCATTTCCCGAGGCCGATACCCGCTACACCATCCTTGTCTGGATCGACCAACCTGCCCCGCCGGGCGTGAACCGCAATATCCCGCTCTCCAACCTCAACGTGATGCCCGAAGGCAAACTCACCGACGCTTATCCCGGGGGCCACGCCATCCGTCGGGACGGGGGCAACACGATTCGCGAGGACGTATTCATCTCCGATGTGAACGACGCTGACGACGTCGCGGCATCGCGAGCCTCGGCCACGTTTCCGACTGCCATGGAGGAACGTCTGGCCATTCAGCCGGGCACGCTGGGCTACCCCGATGTGGACACCTACCGCGACCTCTGGTTTGTGATCGAAGGCGAGTGAGGCGGCTCATCATAACGTAGCGCCGTGCTTGAGCCGGCGTTGCTGGATGCTTCGTCCCCAGTGCCGGCTAAAGCACGGCACCACCACCGACTAAGACCGGACCTCGAAATCGGTTTTGGTCGCGATCTGTTCGAGCAAGATCGAGAACGCTTCGTTCACTTCCTTGTCGTTCAAGGTGCGATCAGGGGCCCGAAACGACAGCGAGTAAGCAAGACTCTTTTGACCATCGGCCAACCCTTTGCCTCGATAGACATCAAAGAGGTCGACCGACTCGAGTTCGAAGCCCTTCGCCGCGGCCCGCGCCAGCTTGGTGACCTGTTTGGTGACCTCACCGGCGGCGGTGGCTTCATCGACCACCAAGGCGACATCGCGCAGGGCCGCCGGTTGCAGGCTGAACGGTTGGAAACGTTTGCGTTTGCCCCCCGCGTTGAGCCGCTCCGGCAGGATGGCAAAAACCCCGGCCAGCACTTTGCCCGTAATGTCGCGTGATTTGAGAACCGCGAGATCAAG
The DNA here is from genome assembly GCA_018402455.1 of Opitutaceae bacterium. GTDB lineage: Bacteria > Verrucomicrobiota > Verrucomicrobiia > Opitutales > Opitutaceae > Actomonas. The sequence goes on along the minus strand of JAGYIG010000002.1, from coordinate 22,569 downwards.
CATACCGTAACGCGCGGACCACCCGTAACGCATATCCCCCTGGAGGGTGTGCTGGCCCGCCTGCCAACCCGCGGCGGCCTGACCCCCATCCTCCAGATGGGGCTGCCGGGACAGGTCCACGCCGGCCCGATCCGCCATCACTTCGATCAATCGTTTGGTGGTGTAGAAGTCGGCCAGCTCCCGGGATTTCCAAGTGACCATACCGGCTTCGGCGATCACGAAACCCACGGCCGCACATTCGACCACGCCCTCTTTCTGTGGGATGAAAACCCTTCCGGTTTCGAACAAACGGGTCACCGGATTGCCTCGAGTCTGGTTCAGTTTGAGCGCGTCCAACAGTCCGCCCACGAGGGAGGATCGCAGGTGGGACTGGTCTTCGAGAAAGGGGTTTTCCAAACTCAGGGGACCCGCGGCCTCCGCTCCTGCCCACGCTTCGATTTCCGGCCGGGAGCGCAGGGTGTAAGTGACGCATTCCTGAAAATTTTGGCCCACCAAATACCCGGCCACGTTGCGGTTATATTGGGCGACGGGATCGTCATCGGCCAGCAGACCCGGGGCCGTCACGGTCGTCGCGGGAATTTTAGCGGTGCCATGCACGCGCAAAATCTCCTCCACCAAATCGATCGGGCGATCCAGATCGCTGCGCCAACTCGGAATCCGCACCGTCCATTCGATCCCCTCGTCGATTTCGTTCTCGCGCACGATCAGCAGATCGAGGGCTTCCAGGGCACTGCGTTGCTCCTCATCGGTGACCTCGAAGCCCAAGCGCGCCCGCACCCACGCCGGATTGACGGTGACCTCGCGTTGCCACGGCTCCTCGCTGCCCACGCGCAGGGTGGGGCCGCACCAAGTGCCTCCGGCATACTTCAAAATCAGGCCGATCGCACGATGGGTCGCTTCCGCGAGGGCGTGCGCATCGATGCCGCGTTCGAAGCGGTAGGAGGAGTCGGAGCTCAGTCCCAGAGCCCGAGATGTGGCTCGCACGGAAAACCGCTGAAACACCGCGACTTCCAAAACCAAATTCACGGTCGATTCGTCGACGCCCGAATTCTCTCCCCCCATGATTCCGGCGACCACCACGGCTTTTTCGGCGTCGGCAATCACCAACATTTCCCCGGTGAGCGTCCGGGTTTTTTCATCGAGCGTGACCAAGGTTTCTCCCGCGGTGGCTCGCCGCACGATGATCTCCGGGCCAGCCAACTTCCGGGCATCGAACGCGTGCATCGGTTGCCCATACTCGAGCATCACGTAGTTGCCGATATCGACCAGATTATTGATGGGGCGAACCCCGACGGCCGCGAGTCGCTGTTGCATCCACTCCGGGCTCGGGCCCACCTTCACCCCGGCGATGACGGACGCCGTGTAGAGCGGGCAATCTTCGCTGTGCGCCACCTGCAGCCCTTTCAACAGGTCGGGACGGGGCGCCGCCGGAGCGGGCACTTCCATCGCCGGATAGGTCAGTTCCCGGCGAAACCAGGCCGCGAGTTCACGGGCCACACCGAGGTGACTTTGGCAGTCCGGACGGTTCGGGGTGATCTCGATATCGAAGACCACATCTCCCGCCGGCAGGGCGTCATTAATCGGGGTGCCGATCTCCGGCCGCGCCGTCAGGATCAGTAACCCCGAGTGGTCCTCCCCGATCTGCAGTTCTTTACCGGAGCACATCATGCCCTCCGAGGCTTCGCCCCGAATTTTGGAAGGCTTGATCGTGAAGTCGCCCGAGAGCACGGCGCCGACCAATGCCACCGGCACGCGGTCGCCAACTTGGTAGTTCTGGGCCCCACAGACGATCCGCTTGGTGCCACCGGAGGCTTCCCCCACGGCAACATCGCAGATGGAAAGACGATCAGCATTGGGATGCGGCGCCCGGGAGAGGACCTCCCCCACAACCACCTTGTCCAACGGCGGAGCCCCGGTGGATTCGATGCCCTCGACCTCAAACCCAAGGAAGGTAATTGCGGCGGAGATCTCTTCGTCGGAGAGACCCGTCAAATCGACGTAGTCCTGGAGCCAGTTGCGGGAAATTTTCATTTTAGGAAAAAGTAGTGAGTAGCGGGTAGTGGGTAGCGAGTAGACTCGAAATCTATCGCTTCATACCATTGATGTAGCCTTGGAGGATTCGGGAGACCTCTTCTAGATCGGACTGCAACACCTTCGTGTCGGCGTAGTTCAAATCGTGGGCCAGAATTAGGTGATAGAGACACTCGTCGGCGGAAGCCTGTGCCATGTTGTTGAAACGAATTTTATCCGGCAGGGTGCGTTTGCGAAAGCCTTCGACAAAATTCGCAGGAATACTGGCAGCGGCCCGCCGTAATTGGGACGTGAGTCCAAACGACTCATGGGATGGGAAAGCACTACTTAATGAGTAGATCGCCAACGTGAATGCATGGGCCTTTTGCCAGACAACAACCTCACGAAATGACTGTGACGGATTATCCATACTCACTACTCGCTACTCGATGCTCGCTCCTGTTTCTCAGGCGAATTGCCTGAGAAACCTCAGGTCGTTTTGGTAAAAGTAGCGGATGTCGTCGATGCCGTAGATCATCATGGCGATGCGCTCGATCCCCATGCCGAAGGCGTATCCCGTCCAGACGGAGGCGTCATAGCCCACATCCTCAAACACGGCCGGATCCACCATGCCACATCCCATGATCTCGACCCACTCCTGGTTGACCTTGGGCAGGTGTTTCGCCGACAAGTCGACCTCGAAGCTCGGCTCGGTGTAGCCAAAATAGTGGGGGCGGAAGCGGACCTGAGTATCGGATCCGAGCAGGGATTTGAGCACATAATCGAGCAGCGCCTTAAGGTCCTTTACCGTCACATTTTTATCCACGTAGAGCCCTTCCAATTGGTGAAAATTGGCGGAGTGGGTGGCGTCCACCGTGTCCCGGCGATAGACCCGACCTGGGGATACGATGCGGATCGGCGGCTCCCCCTTGAGCATGGTGCGGATCTGCACCGAGGACGTGTGGGTGCGCAGGAGGTATTTCTCTCCAGCCACCTTGCGGGCCACATTCGAGAATTTGGCATCGGCGGGGAAGTAGAAGGTGTCCTGAGGGTCGCGGGCCGGGTGGGTCGGCGGGGTGTTGAGCGCATCAAAACAGTAGTATTCGGTCTCCACCTCCGGCCCTTCGACCACGGTGAAACCCACCTTCCGCAGGATGGCGTTGAGTTCCTCCCGAACCTGCGTCAACGGGTGCCGGGCACCCGGCAGCGGATCGGGCGACGGCAAGGTGGGATCGATCGCGGGGCCCAATGCGGCGGCCAGCTCAGCGGCTTCAATCCTCGCCAGCCCTGCTTCGAGAATTTTTAAAAGCTGCTGCTTGGTCTCGTTGATGAGCTTGCCGACGGCGGGTTTTTCCTCCTTGGGCACGTGGCCCATCTGCTTCATGAGGCCAGTCAGCTCCCCCTTGGGCCCGACAAAGCCCGCTTTGGCGGCTTCGAATTCAGGGCGGGAACAGATGTGCGGGATTTCGGCGGCGGCCCGTTCGACGAGGGCGGAAAGTTGATCTTGCATGGCGGGTGGGAAAAAAAAGAGGACGAGCCCCGGTTGTGGGGCCCGTCCTCCGGGTAAATCAGTGGAGACGAGCCCCCCGGGCTCGCGTTTGGCAGATTTTAGGCCTGAGCGGCAGCGGCCTTGGTCTTCAACGCGTCTTGGGCTTGTTGGACCACCGCGTTGAAGGCCACCTCGTCGCGAACGGCGAGATCGGCGAGGACCTTGCGGTCGAGGCCGATGTTGGCGGCATGGAGGCCTTCGATGAAGCGCGAGTAGCTCATACCTTGAGCGCGAACCGCCGCATTAAGGCGGACGATCCACAATTGACGAGCGTTGCTCTTCTTTTTGCGGCGATCCCGGTAGGCGTGTTGCCAAGCGTGGTCTACCGCGTCCTTGGCGTAGCGGTAGAGTTTGGATTTGCGCGCGTAGTAGCCCTTGGCGTGTTTAAGGACTTTTTTGCGGCGTTTGTTGGCCGCGGGGGCATTGGTGGCACGAGGCATGTTGTATTAGTGGTGTTTTTGGCGCCGTCGGGTCGTCTCGTTAGGATTCACCCGGACAGCGAATTACGGTTGTAAGCGCTGCGGGCTCAGAGGCCGTGGGGAAGCCCACGTTTGAGGTTGGCCGTGCGACCGGGCGACACGTGTTTGTCCTGCGAGGCTCGCCGCTTTTGCTTCGAGCTCTTCGTGGCCATCAAGTGACGAAAACCGGGCGTGCGACGCATCAATTTGCCTTTGGCGGTCAATTTGAAGCGCTTAGCGATGGATTTTTTGGTCTTCTGCATGAGGAGAGCGGTCGAACACAGAGAGCGGCCGCGGCCTTGGCAAGGGGAAATTTACCGCGATTGCGCCCCTCGATTTCAAGGGCAGCCTCGACCAGGAGAACCGTCCCCTCACGTCAACCTCAGGCCCAGAACCCGGGAGCAGTTTTTTAGGGTAAGAAGTTGGTTGACAACCAATCCTCGGAAATGAGCTATTCGGCCCTCCATTGCATGGCTCCCTAGCTCAATGGTAGAGCAGTTGACTCTTAATCAATTGGTTCTCGGTTCGAGTCCGAGGGGGGCTACCAATGCGAGACGTTCAGCCAGTGCCACGAGGAGTGCGAAATCGGACTCCTCCGAGGCCTCTTATCGGTTCTTTCTCCTTCCTCTAATTCAGTCTTAGTTCGTTGGTTACCACGGCATCATCGTGCGACCGGTCAAGCGGCCGGCGTAGCTCAATGGTAGAGCACCTGTTTTGTAAACAGGCGGTTACAGGTTCGATTCCAGTCGCCGGCTCCACCGCTCGCACCCTGCCCCAGTCCAACGAACCCAGTGGTCTTTCCTTTGCCCGATGGTGTAATGGTAGCACCGCAGACTCTGACTCTGTTTGTCTAGGTTCGAGTCCTAGTCGGGCAGCCACTGGGCTGAATCATGCGAAGTTAACCCCGCCTTAACAAAAGGCCTCGGTTCGACATTGACTCTTAGCGACGCCCGCGAAACGTCTCCCACCTTTCCTTCCCCCTCCCCTAGCTCCACCCAACTTTCAACCGCCGCCCCGCCAAATTAAAATCTCATGAATTATGGCCCGAATCCTGCGGTTAAATCTGCCTCCGGAGATTTCCAGTTGCTTAATCCCGGCGCATGAGCCGTCATGCCAATTCGCGATTTTAAACCTCTACCTGATTCCTTAAGTCTAACTCTCCTCCACCCAAAAATAAGTTAACATGACCTCGTTCTCCCTTCCGATCGCTTTCTTGATGAATCTCACTCCGATGGAGTTCTTCAAGCACGGTGGCTACATCATGTGGCCGATCATCGTCCTCTCGTTCGTTATCCTGACCGTAGTTATCGAGCGGGTGATCTTCACCATCCGGGAGGCCTCCCTACGCGACCGTGAGTCTGTCGAGAAAGTCCTCGAACGGGTTGAGGCCGGTGACTTCGAAGGCGCGATCAGCATCGGCCGTAAGTCAAAAGATTTCATCGCTCGCATTCTGGTCTACTCCCTCACCCACAAGGACACCTCAATGGCCAACGCCTTCGCCCGTGCGACCAACCAGGAATTTCAGCGCTACAATCAAGGTATGCCCACGATGGACACCATCATCACGGCCGCTCCTTACGTGGGGCTGCTCGGAACCGTCACCGGCATGATGGCAACCTTCGCCGCTTTGGGTGAAGGCAGCGACATTGCCGCCAACTCCGGTGCTATCACGGGCGGTGTAGGAGAAGCGCTCATCGCGACAGCCTGCGGTCTCGCCATCGCCATCTTCGGTCTCTTTCCGTTCAACTACATGAACGCAAGAATCGCCCAGGCCAAGCACGACGTCTCCGACGCTTCCAATGCCCTTGAGCTGATCATGAGCAAAAAGGGTGAAGAATCCGCCACGGTCTAATCGAGCAATCGATTGAGCCCATCACTCCAACTTACTCACTGACCAGCTATGGCAGGCGGCGGCGGCAAATTCAACCCCGACGGCAGTAAAAAGGCACGGATTGAGGTCATTCCCCTCATTGACGTGATCTTTTTCCTACTGGCGACCTTCGTGCTCTTCACCCTCTCTCTGAACAAATCAGAGGGCGTGCCGGTGCAGCTGCCACAGACCCAAACCAGTGCCGCGCGTGACCCCGCCGGTGCTTACACCATCAGTGTCACCGCTGAGGGAACCTTGGCTTGGAACAAGGACATGATTTCGCTCGATGAGTTTTTGGAGCGCCTGAAGGTCATTTACCAACAAGAGGGAACAGAAGCTCGCTTCCTCATCAACGGAGACGAATCCGCCTTCTTCAGCCAAGCCCGCTACGTATTCGACGAGGTGCGCAAAGCTGGATTCCAAAAGGTGAAGATCGAGACCCGGGTCCTACCCAACGCCTGATAGTTTCCAAGAAACCTTAAATTGCTCCGTCTCCCCTACTATGGCCGGTAAAGGCAAATCCAAACAACTTACTAAGGAGATTGCAAAAGAGGCACGCATCGAGGTCATCCCCCTCATTGACGTTATCTTCTTCCTGCTTGCTACCTTCGTTCTCTTCACCCTCTCGCTGAACCGGATTCAGTCGATCGACATCAATCTTCCGCAAGCGGTACCCAATGCCAAACCGCAGGACGAGGAGGACAAACCAGTCACCCTGCAGGTCTCGGACAATGGAAACTTCTATTGGAATCAGGAAATGATCACCCTCAAGGAGGTGGAGTATCGCTTGGGCCAATATGCCAACGAAGAGCCCAATCCACGGGTGCTTCTGACCACCGACGATCTGGCCCGTTACGGCGATGTCGTGGAAGCTCTCGACAAGGTCCGCTTGGTCGAACCCGGTAACCCGAACAAAATCCAAGTCTCCTTCGAGACGGTTTACCGCCCGACCGGCCGCTAAACGAACCCAGGATCAAACCCATGACCCGAGATCTTATCATTGGCCTTATCGTTTCCGTGTCACTGCACGCCGCCTTTTTTGGCTGGGAAAAATTCTTTCCCGAGGAAGAGGTCGTCGCCGTGGTCCAGCAAGAGGAAGAATTCGAAATCGAATTGATGGAAATGCCTCCGCTGGAACCCGAGCCGGAAGAAATTTTTGAAGAGGAGTCCAGCGAAGTGTTCGAGGAAATCGAGTTCGCCCCTCCCATGCAATCCGACGTGCCTTCCGTGAATGTCGAATCGGCCTTCGTGCAGAAACTTCAACCCCCGCCTCCTCCCGGCCTGGACCGACCGTCCGGAGTCATCTCCATCCCGAAGACCAGCGCCTCCCGCGGCATCGGCAAGGGCATGAAAGACCTCTTCGATCTGAAGAACCTGGACCAGGCCCCTACCCCCCGTTTTCAGTCCAAACCCATCTATCCCTTCGAAATGCGCCGGGCCGGCATTGAGGGACAGGTTTTGGTCGGCTTCATCGTCGATTCCAACGGCGCCGTCCGCGAGGCCTACCCGATCCGTTCCACCCATCGCGAATTTGAGTCAGCGGCCGTGCAGGCGGTCAGTAAATGGCGCTTCCGCCCCGGTAAGAAGGGTGGTCGTTCCGTCAACACCCGCATGCAGGTCCCAATCGTGTTCAGCATCACCGAATAATCATGATTCGACCCTCTTCTCTCTCACGTATCCTTCGTCTCACCGGCTTGACCCTATCGGTCGCGGCGGCGTTGCCCTGCGTCACCTTCGCGCAAGCAAGCACTGCGCCCAAGAAGGAAATCTCCGACAAAGTCTCCGAGAGCTTGGGTAAAATCCAGGAACTCACCGAAGCCAAGCAATGGGATGAGACTCTGGCAATTATCGATACTCAGCTGCTCACCGCGGCACCCGAGTCCTACGACACCACGGTGCTGAAGCAGATCAAAATTCAAGTTCTGCTCACCCAGGAACGCTACGCTGAGGCGATTTCCCCCATGGAAGACGTGCTGCGCCTGGGCATGGCCTATGATTTCATGGACCAGCGGCGTATTTTGGAATTCAACCAAATCCTGTCCCAGCTCTACTTTCAGGAAGCGACCGCGATCAAAGGCACCTCCCCGGCCGATGCGCGCAAGAAGACCGAATACCTGCGTAAAGCCTACCAAGCGATTAAAGTCTACTTGGCCGAGAACGATTCGCCCACCGAGGACTCCCTGTCCTACGCGGCAACCATGATTTACACCCAGGCCACGATGGACGAGTCCAAAACGGACACCGCCCTCCTCAACGAGGCCCGGGACATTGCCGAGCAAGGCCTCCTAATGAGTCTGCAGCCCCGTGAAAGCTTTTACGTTCTGATTCTTGCTGCCCTCCAACAAGACGCCAAGAACAAGGAAGCTGCCGAAATTTTGGAGCTGCTGGTCCGCCAAAAACCGACCAACCGACAATATTGGCAGCAACTGCAGGCAACCTACCTCAATTTGGCCAATGAAGCCCCCGACGGTTCCCGCGAAAACATCGAGTGGAACATTCGCACGGTGCTCACCATTGATCGCGCCCAAAAGTTGGCCATTCTGGATGAGCCCCGAGACCATTTCAATCGGGTGGGTATTCTGATGAATATCCAACAGTTCGACCAAGCCATCCGCTACTTGGTGGAAGGTCTCAACAGCGGCAAGATTGAGGACACTCAACAAAACTGGGAATACCTAGCCTCCTCTTATCAGCAGGTCCACAAGCAGTTGGCAGCCATCGACGCGTTGCAGACCGCGGCAAAAAAATGGCCGACCGAAGGCGAACTCGATTTCCGCATCGCCAACATCTACTACACCACGGACAAACTCGAAGACGCCTACAAGTCCGGTCGCACCGCGCTCAGCAAGGGCAACCTGAAGAATCGCCCGGCGACACTGATGTTCGTGGCCTACATGGGCTACGAACTCAAGAAATACGAAGATGCCCTTGTTTTGGCCGAACAAGCTGTCGATGCCGGAGCTGATCGCGCCCAGGGCCTCTACGACGCAATCAAGGGAGCCATTGAAGAACGACAAGCTGCCCTCGAAGCCACCATTTAACTTATCATCCCCTCACTTACGATATGAAGAAAGTCTACTTCCTCGCCCCAGCTGTAGCGCTGGGAATCTTTTTATTCTTTTACATGGACTTCACCAAGGAGTACGAGGCGGACAAAATCGCCAAGGTGGAGGCTGCCAAACAGGCCCGCATCGACGATTTGAAACAAGAAGCCGCCGACCGCGAGCGCGCGATCAAGGAGGCTGTGGCTCTCAATGCCGACCGTAGAGCCGCACGCGAAGCCAACGAGGCCAAGGAGCTGGCTGAGAAAGAAGCCCGTCAACAGGCGGTCGAGGCCCGGGACATCGCCGACTCCGAGCGTCGCCGCCTGGCCGAAAAGGTTTCGCAACTCGAAAAAGATATCGTGCTGGTGCAAGCAGACATTGCCACGACGACCGTCGATAAGCAGCGGTTGAACGACGAAGTCGAGTATCTCCGCAGCTACGTCACCGTAGCCCAGAACAACGAAAAGAAATTCCAAGCCGTCATTCAGGACATCCGCCAAGCCGAAGCCGCCCACGCTGCTGCACTCGTCGCCGCCGCGGCCGCCGAGTCCAAATAACCCTTCCAACGCCACCCTCGCCCACTAAGAACCATGGCTAAATCTTACATCATCATCCCCCTCATCGCGCTGGGAATCTTCTACTTCTTTTATCAGGACTTCTCTGCGAAAAACGAGATTGCGGTTGCCGAAAAGGCCGCTGCGGTCGCTGCCGCGGAAGCTCAGGAAGCAGCGGAAAAAGCTGAGGCCGAACGCAAGTCCAAGGAAGACGCCGCCCGGCGCACCGCTGAGCGCGAATCCGATGAGGCGGCCAGAATTGCCAAACGTCGTGCGGCTTGGGCAGCCGATGGAGCCAAGGTTGCCGCCGATACCGCCGACGCCAAGGCCAAGTCCGATGCCCACCAACAAAAAATCAATGAATTGGAGATCAAACTGACCGAGCTCCGCAGTCAACGGGAGGCACTCAACGGTGAGGTTTTCGTGATGATGAAGGAGGTAGAAGCCGCCCGCATCGCCAAACGCAACGCCGAACTCGAAGTCCAGCGCATGGCTCAAATGGTCTCGCAGAAAGCCGAAACCAGCGTGTTGGTCAAAAAACCCATCCTGCCACCGGCAACGGGGCGCCGCTAAGACGCCCCCCCCACTTCAAGCAAACCCGGTCGTGTTGACCGGGTTTTTTTATTGCTCCGCTGCCCGCCGGCCCGCCGGTTCGAACGTTGATCTTGGGTTTTTCGGGAATCAGCGCCCCGACACCCGCGGCTGGGTCCCATCGATCAAGATCGGCCTCGGACGTTACAAAAAACAAACCTGATTCGACCGCCGGGTTTTGGCAGGGAGGACAGGATATGGACGGGTGAACGGTCATCTTAGCTGCAACATTGCCATCTGCTTTCAGCGCGCTGTCAGTTCCCTCTCCCCTCTACTCCCCGCAAGGCTCTTATCTCTGTTATGCGTCGTCTTCCCTTTCTTCTCCGCGTTGGTCTTTTAATTATTACGGGCGGCTCCTCCGGATTCTCCGCCGACGAATCTGATTCCGCCGCTCCCACCATCGTGCCTACCCATCTCTTTTCGGTGCCGGCAGGCTTGGAGGTCACAATTTGGGCTCAATCTCCCATGCTGCGCAATCCGACCAATATGGACATCGATCGCGAAGGTCGGATTTGGGTGGCCGAAGGCGTTAACTACCGTCGCAATCGCGACCGTGACCCCCGCGGCGACCGCATCACCGTGCTAGCCGACACCAACGGAGACGGCACGGCTGATTCGAGCCACACCTTCGTGCAGGAACCGATGTTGGGTGCTCCGCTGGGCATCGCCGTGATCGACAATCAAATCGTCGTCTCCAACGCCCCCCACCTCATAATCTACACCGACGTGGACCGGGATCTGGTGTTCGATCCTGCCATCGATAAAAAAGATATCCTATTGACCGGGTTTGAAGGCGAAAACCACGACCACGCCCTCCATTCCGTGACCGTCGGACCAGATGGGCTGTGGTATTTTAACGCCGGCAATGCCGGTGCTTATTTCACTGATCGCTCCAACCGCACCTTCCGCGTGGGCAGCGCATACGACGCTGAGGCCTCCGGAGCCATTCCGTTTCACAGTTTCCGCCCCATGGACTACGCGTCCGCCCCCAGCGATGACAGCCATGTTTACAACGGTGGATTCGCCGCCCGCATGAACCCCGATGGCACCAACTTGGAGGTTATTGGGCACGGCTTCCGCAACAGCTACGAACAAACGGTGACCTCGTTTGGCGACGTGTTCCAAAATGATAACGACGACCCTCCCGCCAGCCGCACCGCCTACCTGCTGGAGTACGGCAATGCGGGCTTCTTCTCGCGCGACGGCACCCGGCATTGGAGCGCGGACCGCCGACCGGGTCAGGACACGCCCACCGCTGAGTGGCGGCAGGAAGACCCCGGGGTGATGCCCGCGGGAGACATTTACGGGGCCGGGGCCCCGACGGGAATCGCTTATTATGAAAACGGGGCGCTGGGGGAAGCTTGGCGCGGCCTGTTGCTCAGTTGCGAAGCTGCCCGCAACGTCGTGTTCGGCTATCAACCGCAACCGGAGGGGGCCGGGTTCTCCTTGGAACGTTCCCAGTTTTTCACCACCAATCCCGAACAGCGGCTGGCGGGAGTGGATTCGTTACGCGGGAAGACCAGTGATGAACTCCTCACCCTGTTCCGACCCTCGGATGTGGCTGTGGGAGTCGATGGGGCCATCTATATTGCGGATTGGTTCGACCCGCGGGTGGGCGGTCACGCCGATCATGATGCCACCACCAGTGGCGCGATTTACCGGGTGGCACCCAAGGGATTCCAACCGAACATTCCCGATTTTGATCTCGATACGACAGCAGGTCAGTTGACCGCGCTGCGGAGCCCCGCCGTTAACGTCCGTGAACTGGGCGCCGCCCGCCTGCGGGCGGCTGGCGAGGATGCCTTGGATGCCGTGAAGACCCTGCTGGAGGACGAAAATCCCTACATCGCCGCCCGCGCCATCGCCCTGATGCCCCATCTCGGCGACCGCGGAATCCGCCAGACCCGTGAGCTCCTTGGTTCCGACGATCCCCAAATTCAAATCGCTGCCTACCGCGCCCTCCGACGGCAAAACCTTCACACCCCGGCCGAAGCCCGACACCTGTTGGCATCCCACATGCCCTCCCTTGCCCGGGAAGTGGCGACCTCGCTGCGGGACGAGTCGGCTGAGATCGCCCTTCCCTTGCTGGTCGAGATTGCGGCGCAATACGACGGCACCGACCGCACCTTGCTCGAAGCCTGGGGCATCGGTGCCACCGGCAAGGAAACCGCCCTGTTCGAGGCCCTCGAAGCCTCCGCCGATCCGCGACTCGATCGATCCTCTGATCGCTACGTCGATCTGGTTTGGCGGCTTACTCCGACCGGTTATGTGCCGCAGTTTTTCGCCCGGGCAGCTGATGCCAACCTGCCCGAGGAGCGTCGGCTCCAAGCCCTGACCGCACTCGGATTTATCGCCGACCAAAGTGCGGCCGATGCCGTGTTTGAGCTTTCGCAAACATTACCCGAGGGCCGGGTCAAGGACACCGCGCTTTGGTGGGTGCTCAACTATATGAACCTGCGCTGGGCCGAGACCAATCTGAGCGAGGCCGTCAAGGCCGCGGGTGTCTACGATCCTGAGACGGTAACCATCGTGCCGGCGGAGATCCCGGAGATCGATAGCGCGAAACAGATTCCGGTCGAGGCGGTGCTGGCGCTTCGTGGCGATGCAGCCGCCGGCGCCGACAAGGCGGCCGCGTGTCGCCTCTGCCACCAATTCGATGGGGCGGGCATCAACTATGGCCCGGCGTTGGACGGCTGGGTATCGCGGCAGGGCGTGGAGCAGGCCATCCTCGCCATCGTCAATCCCCACGCCGATATCGCCCATGGCTATGAAGGGCATCGCGTCGCTCTCAAGGGAGGCGGCAATGTTTACGGCATCGTATCCGCCTCGGGCGACCCGGTGGTCATCACGTCGATGGGCGGGCTTCGCCAAATGATTCCGGCCGATCGGGTGCAACGCCTGCATCGCCACTGGAATTCCCTGATGCTCAGCGCCGACCAACTCGGCCTCGATGCGCAGGACGTCGCCGATATCGTGGCCTACCTTTACGGCCACTAAATCCAGTCGCCTCACCCGCCTCCCTCCCACCCCCTCCGCTTAGGGCAACATGCGTCGGGCCGGAGCGTAGGCGGGATCAATGGCTAGAGCCCGCTGTGCCGCCGCGCGGGCCGTATCCCGATCACCCAACCGCCAGTGAATGGTCGCGGCCGCGTAGGGGTAGTCCGCGATTTGGGGACCGGCCTTTTCCGCTTCGCTCAGCGCGTGCAGGGCGCCCGCGGTATCACCCTGCTGGTTACGCAGCAAACCGAGGTTATACCATGCCCGATGCAGGGTCGGATCGCGTTGCACGGCCGTCGACAGCGCCGTCTCCGCCTCCGCGAACTTGCCGGACTCGGCAAAAGCAAGTCCCGCCGTGAACATCGCCTCCCCATTGGCCGGTTCCAACCGTGCTGCCCGGTAAAATGCGTTAGCCGCTTCCGGGAGACGATCAGCCGCCTGCAGCACCAGGGCGTGGGTTTGATGGATTCCCGGCGAATACCGGTCCCATTGCGTGGCTTGGTGAATGGGGCCGATCGCCTCCTCCCATCGGCCCAAATTGGCGAAGAACTGCCCCTTACGGAGCTGGCCTCCCGGCTGATCGAGGGCCAGGTCAAGGTAGGTCCGATACTCCGCCGCAAGCTCCGGGTTCTGCTCGATTTCTTGCGGTAGCCCCCAAGCGGCATCGAACCGCACCAAACGCACCGGGTCCTTCATCCCGGCCCGCAATAGATCTGCCTGTCCCGGGATCCCCGTCAGCGCCTGCATCGCGGCTGCCCGCACCATGGGATCGGGGTGCGCCGCCGCCCCGCGGGCCGCCGCCACAATCTCGGGATGGTGGTCCGCGTGCGGGGTCAGCAGCTGCAGGTAAGTCGCGCGCCACGCGGGGATATCCTCGTCCGACCAAAGCGCCAGGAGTTGGTCCACCCCTGCTTCCTTCCCCGCCTGGGCCGCCGCCACGGCTCGGGCTCGCTGCCGTTGGCGGGAGTCCATCTTCTCGCCATACCAGGCATCGGTGTGGGCGACCGCCCAGTCCACGGTCTCTTCGGTGTGGCAGCTATTGCAGGCGTTGGGGATGTCCAGTTCCTTGGTCATCAACGGATCGGGTTTGAGCCAACCGTGGTCGTGCCGGGGGGAGCGCACCATGTAGTTGGCGGTGGGCATGTGACAGGACACACATTGGTTCCCGGTCGAGCCGTCCAAGTGACGGGAATGAGCGGTCGGGTCGATCACCGGCGACTGAATACCCGTCAGCGGCATGGTCCGCCCCGGCGGGCTGTGACACTGCATGCACAAGGCGTTGTTCTCCACCGGCAAAATCGTCTCGCTGGTGTGAGGGTCATGGCAGTCCATACACGACACCCCCGCGTGGTGCATCCGACTGAGTTTTACCGAGGTCCAATTGAAGTCTTCATCCAACTGCTGCCCGTCCGGATAAAAGACCCCCGACTGCACGGGCAGGGTAAGCCGAAAATGATCCTCGTAGAGCGCTCCCGGCGGGAATTCCGGAGTGAGCTGTTCGTTGCGGGCGTGACAATAGGCACAGGTCTGTTCCGCCGTCCGCCGGTCTTTGATCCAATCCAGGCCGGTCAAATCAGGCGGGGTTGACCCATGCCCTGCCGACACGGGCCCGTGGCACTGAATACAACTGATGCCGTGCTCGGTCCACGTGGAGTTGTAGCGATCGGCCGCCACGTCGTAGTGCTTCTGAAACCCGGTCATGTGGCAATGCGCGCACATGGAGTTCCAGTTCATGCCCCGTCCGGTCCAATGCCCCCACTCGCCCGGACGTCGGTTCTCCTGACCAAAGACGTTGAACCAGTCCGCCCGCGCCGGATCCCAAGCCATATCGGTGGGTTGGATTCTACCCGGTTCCGTCTCGACCAACATTTGCCGCGAGGGCTTTTGCCCCAGCGCCGCGCGCACCGGGTAAACCGTCTCGGTGCCATCAGCGGCCACGCCCACCATACGATATTCCCCCGCTTCATGCACCGGACGAAAGACCGCCCCACCGTCCTCGATCCGATCGTAACCCTCAAATGCGGCGGCGAGCCCCGCTACGTCGATCGGCTGATTCGCATTGGCGTGATCGGTCCCGGTCCAGGCGGCGTGCACCTCGCGGTGGCATTCCTGGCAATAGGCCGAAGTTTGATGCGGGGTGGTCGATGGCAGGCGTCGGCCCGCCCCGGGCTCGAGGGCCGTCAGCCCCGGGGCGGCAGCGGAATCCGGGGAATCGGCTTTACGACAAGCCGCCACGCCAAAGATCAGCAGTCCACTGCCCCACCATAATCCCAGCCCAATACCCAGCCGTTGTCCCCAAGACATCCTCTGGATCGATCTCGCAGCGAAACGCACGGGATCACCCAAGTGAAATTGGCCCAAACGGACAAGCTCCGTTCATGCCCCAGAGGGGCTAAATCTCCGCCTGCCCTGACTTCGTCCCCCTCCAGTTCCTAGGGATAGGGCTGGAGCGTTTCGAGGGAATCGAGCTCGGGTTGGCCTCCGCGATTACCGCTGCCACTGCAGGTGTAAAGAGCGCCCCGGTAGAAAATGATACCGGCGCCATGACGGCCCCGGGCGAACTGCGGCAACTCCGTCCAACTTTGCGCCAAGGGATCGAAGGCGTGGGTTTGGTTGTGCGCCACTTTTTGGCGATCGCTCTCGCCGCCAGCCACCAGGTATTTGCCCGCCACCGCGATGGAAAAGGTGCCGGCCCGCGGCTCGGGCAGCGGCTCCGTCGCGGTGGTCCATGTGCCCGCGGCGATGTCGTAAACATCCAGCGCCGGTTCCACCAGACTGAACGTTTCTTTGGTCTTGGCCGACGAGCGACGTCCGCCGCCCGCATAGAGTTGGCCATCAATCACCGCCGCCTGAAAGTGGTCCCGCATGTGGGGGGCATCGGGTAATTGTTCCCATTCGCCGGATACGAGGTCAAAGGCATCAAGCCAGGCGACGTGGCCATCCCAGTGGCCGTTGATGATCCCCGCCACCAGATACAGCTTTTCATCCGCAATCACGGCCCCCGCCCCGCCGCGACGACGACCCTCCGGAATCTCCGCCCCCTCGGACCATTCGTCCGTCGCCGGATCGTAGATCACCAGCCGAGGCAACGCGGTTTCGTGGGGAAACCGTCCGGTCATGGCGCCGGCGAGAATGATCCGATTGCGCCACACCACAGGTTGAAAATGGTGAATCTCCACCGGCGGCGGCTGGCCCGTGGACCAGGCGTTGGTTGCCGGATCGTAGATATCCACCGGTTGAATACGACGTCCGCCCAGGAGATAGAACTTGCCATCGCACTCCACGAATGCGGCCTCATGGCGGGGATGGGGCCGCCCGGTGGGATCAAGCGTGCGCCACTGCGCCGGCTCGGCGGCCGCCACGGGGACGAAGAGGGAAAGAGTCAAAAGAACCAGCGGCGGTCGAAAGGGGGTCATACGCAGGGAGGTGGGGTTGGAGATGCGGCTTTCGGCGCGGTTCAATTTGAACCGCAAGACGAACTTTGGCCCCTTCAATGAGTCCTCCAGCCCACGGCGGCAACAGCAGATCAACTCAAACGCGGTTCCCGCCGCGGAAACGCGCCAAACCGAAATCGGGCGAAAGGCTGAATCCGGAGGGGCGAGGAGCGATGCGGGACACCTCGCGGTTGCCGGGGCGACGGATTCCGGAGCCCCGTTTAGCAATTCAGCGACCTCACAGGATTGCCTTTTTTGTGAAACGCGTTGCCGTGCCTTCTTATGCAAGTTCACGCCCGTATTTCCAAGGAATGGCGCCGCCGCATGATTTTTATGGGGGCGATGATTTGGGGCTCAGCGGGCTGGTTTGCCTACGACGGCTACGTCGCCTGGCCCGCGGAGGAGCAACGCTATCAACAGCTCGTTGAGCTGACCGCCGATGTCGTCCAGGAGGGCGACAAAATCACGGAAAAGAACCCTGAGGTGAAGCAGGCCTGGTTGACCTACGCGACCGCCAACGACCTCAAGCCCAAGGTGCCCAAGCACCGCAGCGCGGGCGACCTCGCGGGCCAACGCTACATCGCGGGCTTCTTCACCTTGATCGGCGTCATTTTCACCTCCTGGGTGCTGCTGCAACACCGCAAGGACGTGCGGGCCGAAGGTGAGGTCATCACCGGAGCGGGCGGAGAAACGGTGAACTTTGATGAGATCATCGAGATGGACCGCTCAAAATGGGAAACCAAGGGCATCGCCTATGCAATCTACCAGCGAGAGGGCAAACGCCGAAGACTCTGTCTGGATGATCATAAATTCATCGGCACCGAAGCCATCATCCTGGAGGCGGAAAAACGGATCGCCGACAAGCCCCCCCCCTCTTCCGCCCCGCTCTCCGCGGAGTCGCCGCCCACGGAGTGAACGCGGCTCGACGGGGCCACCAACGGGCCGGCGTGAGCGCAGAAAAGAGTTCCTCCCTTTCCCACGGAACCTTTCACTAGGTGGTCATGGACGGAAACTCCTGTTGCAGCCCCGCTCATCCTGACCCGTCCGATCGCACCACTTACGCGACGGCCTTTGCCCGCATCACCACGGGGTCGACGCAAGGCATGCGGCGGCTTGAGGGCGGCACCTTTCGGATGGGCAACGAGCGCGACTATGGGTTTCCTGGCGACGGCGAAGGGCCGGTGCACGACGTCACCCTCAACCCATTCCACATCGACGAGACCACCGTCACCAACGAGCGGTTCAATGATTTCGTTGACGCGACCGGCTATAAAACCGACGCGGAGCAGTTTGGTTGGTCCTTCGTGTTTCACGGTTTGCTCGCGCCGAAGCAGCTCGCTCGCGTGCAGCACCGGGCGGTTGGTAGTGAGTGGTGGTGTCGGGTGGAAGGTGCCTCGTGGCGCCACCCCGAGGGCCCCGGCACTCACGTCAAGAAACGCGGGCAACACCCGGTCGTGCACGTCTCGTGGCATGACGCGACCGCCTTCGCGGCGTGGGCGGGCAAACGCCTCCCGACCGAAGCCGAATGGGAATACGCCGCTCGCGGCGGCATCGCCTTCGGCAATCGCTATCCCTGGGGTGACGAGCTCGAGCCCGAGGGCAAGCACCGCATGAACGTCTGGCAAGGCGACTTTCCCCACCGCAACACGGCAGCCGATGGCCACTATGGCACCGCCCCCGCCCGGGCCTACCGCGCCAACGGCTACGGCCTCTCGCAAATGACCGGGAACATTTGGGAATGGTGCTGGGACTGGTTTGACCCCGGATTCTACACGCACTCGCCGGACCGGAACCCAACCGGCCCCACCCAACACCCAGCCCATCGCCGCACCATGCGCGGCGGCTCGTTCCTCTGCCACGCCAGCTATTGCAACCGCTACCGAGTTGACGCCCGCAACAGCAATACCCCCGACAGCTCCTCGTCCAACACCGGCTTTCGCTGCGTGCGCGATGTCGATCCGGCCTGATCCTTCGCCGAACTCCCGCCCTTTGCTCAGCGCCGGGATCCAGCTATTGATCGGCCGCAATGCTGATAAAAATAATCGGATGAGATTTCTTGAAGCAGGTAAAAAATACCCTTCGTTAACTTCCCATATGTCGCGCCTGACCCCTTTTCTACTCCTCGCGTGGCTGAGCTGCGCGAGTCCGACGCTCGGGGAAGAGAGTAGGGCCAATGAGCGCTGGAACCTCACCTCATTCGCGGGGCAGATGACGGACAATGTCTGGGAGGAGGCCATCGTTCCCGGGAAGACCGATTTGATCGACTCTCACCTCATCGGACTGGCGTTGGGACGCGACTTCGCGACCCGAGGCGCATTTGATTTTGGCTGGGAGGGCCAGATCGTGGCGCATTTTGGGGCGCAGGATCACTGGGAATTCAACCTCCCCGTTTACAGTCGCTACCATTTCCCCGCGCATTGGCGGGGGATCAAGAGTGTCACCTTCGGTCTGGGGCTGAGTTACGCCACGAAGATCCCGCAGACCGAAATCGATCGTAGCGGCGAGTCCACCCGAACCTTGTTTTACTGGATGGGGGAAATCGAATTTCACCTTCCCGTGGAAGCCATGACCGCAGTTTTCCGGCTCCACCACCGCTCCGACGGCTACGGCGTGTTCGAAGCTGACAGTGGCTCAAATGCGCTCGTGCTGGGGCTCCGGCGCAACTTTTAGGACCCGTCGGCTCCGGGCATGTTAGGGCATGACCGATCGGCTGGCTTTACCAAAGTCTCGGCGGAGAGGCCGGGCCGGGCGTCGTCAAGCGAAGCCCCCTGTTGCTACCCGCCCAAGGTAGGGCGGTTTCGACGAAATCGCCGCTCCAGCCTGACGGGGGAGGGACCGGCTCTGTCCGGTCCGCGCCGCTCCAATCCCAAAGATGGCTCCTCCCGGCTCCGTTCATTCCCCAAAATTGCGGCCGAATCGCCGTGTCCGCTCAGACCTGTGGCGGAGCTGGACGGGTATGATACCGTTCCAGACTTTTTCTGATATCGTCCGGATGGACGGGCTTGCTGATGTAGTCGTCCATCCCGGCGTGGAGGCACTTTTCCCGATCTCCTTCCATGGCATTGGCGGTCATGGCAACGATGTGAATGGGGGCGGTCCAACCACAGGATTCCGGCCCAGCCTTTTCCAACTCACGAATGGCGGCGGTGGCCTGATAGCCATCCATCTCCGGCATCTGGCAATCCATGAAGATCAGATCATACGCCTTCGTTTCGAGTGCGGAAACCGCCTTTTGACCGTTCGCCGCCACATCGACCGTGCATCCGAATCTCTTGATCTGGGTGACCGCGACCTTCTGGTTGACCAAATTGTCTTCCGCCAAAAGCACATTCAGCCCGGCCCCGATCTGAGTCTGGATTTCATTTTTGGGCTTAGTCGATTGGATGCGACGCGCCG
The DNA here is from genome assembly GCA_018402455.1 of Opitutaceae bacterium. Taxonomy (GTDB): domain Bacteria; phylum Verrucomicrobiota; class Verrucomicrobiia; order Opitutales; family Opitutaceae; genus Actomonas. The sequence goes on along the minus strand of JAGYIG010000002.1, from coordinate 2,666 downwards.
GACTGGGATTTTCGCCCACCACCCGAAGCAACGTTTCAAACAGTCGGTCCTTTTTTACCGGTTTGACCAGATAGCCTTCTAGCCCGACGGCTTGCAATTCCGCGGGCGTAAACCGCTGCCCGAGCGAGGTCAGCATGATCAACTGTGTCGAGGCGATTCGCGCATCCGCTTTGATAGCCCTCGCCAAGGCCATACCATCCATCTCCGGCATCTGCATATCCAGCAGGGCGAGATCGTAGGGTTGTTCCGCCGCGGCCGCTTCGCGCAGGAGCTTTAAGGCTTCGTGGCCTCGGCCTTTTTGGCCGCCGTGATATCCTGAACGACGCCCGACAATTTGACCGGACGTCCGTCGCTAACGGCAACCCGACAGGTGGTGCGCACACTGATCTGGCGGCCCCTGGTCGTGAGGGTCTCGAGTTCGAGGTCGTAACCCTCGCCGGTGGCGAGGGCCTGTTCCCGGGCAGCGGAAAGGGTCTGCCGGGACTCTGGCAGATACAGTCCGAAGACCGTGGCCACATCGGGGTCAAACTCCGCCGGTGTCGTATCGTAGAGGCGATAGGTCTCGGCGGTCCAAAATAATTCATTGGTCTCGAGATTCAGTTCCCAGCCTCCCAACTGACCAATGGATTGGCTTTCCGCCAAACGCTGCGCGCTGACTCGCAACGAATCTTCCGTTCTGACCTGCTTGGACACATCGGAGAAGGAAACTACAATTTGAGCTTCCGCGGGCCGCAGCCCGGGCATGCGCTGGGCCTTGGCGGATAGAAACACCTCATCACCGGTCGGCGATTGCCAGCCCAATACCCGCCCCGATTTTCGGCAGTCCCCTTGCGCCACCAAATCCCAAGGCCAAGGGGGCGAGCCTGCAACCGTTTCCGCGTCCCTCGCCGCGGTCCATTTCAACTCCGATAGAAAAAAAGGGGCGTCTTGAATCCCGAAGAGCTTGCGCGCCGCCGCGTTGGCAAAACGCCCCTTTTGCGCCGCATCGAGCACCACCACCGGAATTTCAAAACTGTCGCAGATGGCGCTGAGATTGACCTCCCCGATTTTCTCTGCCGCGTCGGCCCCGCCCGCACCTCCGCCCGCACTCAGGTGGGAGTCGTTGGTCGGGCTAGACTTCATGATGCGCGAGGGCGAATAACGGCGGTTGGCGAAGACCGACCGAGGGCGTAAGACCTAACACCCACCGTGCGACAATTCAAAGCCCAAAACCTCCTCCCTGACCAGACTGTTGCGAAGACCTGAACGATGGAAAGCGGTTCGTCTCCCGCGCTGCACTCGAGTCCAATTTAACCGCTCGGACGGCCGCAGTCTACGATTAGAGCACGAGGTCACCGGATTTTTCCTGCAACCTGACTAGCCTGAAACTATGCGCTCCTCGATACCTCCTTCGCTCATCTTGTTTGGCAGTTTACTGATTCCCCCGGGCGCGGCGACGGCCGGGGATCAAAAGGACTCCCCTTCGATCGCCGACCTCTACGCCGACAGCTTTCACATCGGTGTCGCATTGAACGCGGGCCAAATTGCCGGAAGAGACCCTTCGGATGTCCGCGTGATCAACGGCCACTTCAACAGCTACACGGCGGAAAACGAAATGAAGTGGGAACGCATCCACCCCACCGAGGGGAATTTTGATTTCACCATGGCTGATGCCCTGGCGGACTTGGGCGAGCGCAATGATGCTTTTTTGGTCGGCCATACCTTGGTCTGGCACAACCAGACTCCGGAGTGGGTGTTCGAAGACAGCGAGGGCAAGCCTGCTTCACCGGAACGGGTGCTCGAGCGCATGAGAAATCACATCGAGACCGTGGTCACCCGCTATCGAGGCCGTTTTGATGGCTGGGACGTCGTGAACGAAGCCGTCAACGAAGACGGCAGCCCGCGGGAATCCAACTGGCGGAAGGCTCTGGGAGACTCCTACATCGCGGAAGCCTTCAAGGCTGCCCATGCCGCCGATCCCGAAGCCAAGCTCTACTACAACGACTACAACCTCTGGAAACCGGCCAAGCGGGACGGCGTGGTCGCGCTGGTGAAAGACCTGCAAGCTCAAGGGATTCCCATTCATGGCGTCGGCATTCAAGGCCACTACGGAATCGGCAGCCCTCCCCTCGAGGAATTGGAAGCCAGCATCGAAGCCTTTGCCGCATTGGGCGTCGCCGTGATGATCACCGAACTCGATGTTTCGGTCCTCCCCTTCCCCAATTCGGAGCAATGGGGCGCCGACTTGTCGGTCAACTTTGCGCTGAGCGCCGAGCTCAATCCCTACACCGACGGACTACCTGCCGACGTCCGGGTGGCCCAGGACAACCACTACCGCGCCCTCTTCGCCCTGTTCTTGAAGCACCGCGACTCCATCGATCGGGTGACCTTCTGGAACCTCAATGACGGCACCAGTTGGAAGAACAACTGGCCCGTCCGCGGGCGCACCGACTATCCGGTGATCTTCGATCGCCAGAACCAGCCCAAATCCACCTACCGGGCGCTCGTCGACCTCAAGCTCGCCTACGACGAGGCCCCCTAGCCCGGCATGCGTAGCGGGGAGCGGGAGCGACCCGTGCATCACTCGGCTCACTCCCGCTCGCCGCTACTCCAATCCGGCACCGCGTGCATCGCTCGGCTCGCTCCCGCTCGCCGCTACTCCAATCAGGCACCGTGGTGCAACAAAC
>JAGYIG010000019.1 GCA_018402455.1 Opitutaceae bacterium | reverse complement strand
ATCTGTGGCATCATCGAGGGCAAGACGCCGAGATGGTGGTGGGTGTGCTTCGCTCTGGCCTGTTTTGTCGCCAGTTGGACCGTTGCGGGCATCACCTATCTCGTGGCCGCGGGGGTCGGTGTTTGGGGCCACGCCAATCCAGTTAATTGGGCGTGGGATATTGTTAATTTCGTATTCTGGATCGGTATCGGACACGCAGGAACCCTGATCTCGGCAATTTTGTGCCTGTTGCGCCAGAAGTGGCGGACCTCGATCAATCGGGCGGCCGAAGCGATGACCATTTTTGCGGTGGTTTGTGCGGGCATCTTTCCGGTATTCCACGTCGGCCGCGTCTGGTTCGCTTGGTATCTGTTCCCGATCCCCAATTCCAACTACCTTTGGCAGAATTTCCGCTCGCCGTTGGAGTGGGACGTGTTTGCGGTTTCGACCTATGGCACGGTTTCGGTGCTCTTCTGGTATGTCGGACTCATTCCCGACCTCGCCATCCTGCGCGACCGGTTCTACAAGGCGGGCAACAAGTTCCGTTCCTGGCTCTACGGCTTTTTTGCCATGGGCTGGCGCGGGGCAAACCGGCATTGGAGCAACTACGAGATGGCCTACTTGATTTTGGCGGGCGTATCGACCCCGCTGGTGCTCTCGGTGCACACGATCGTTTCGTTCGACTTCGCGGTGTCCCTGTTGCCCGGTTGGCATACCACCATTTTCCCGCCCTACTTTGTGGCTGGTGCGATTTTCTCGGGCTTCGGCATGGTGCTCACGCTCATGTTGCCCCTGCGCTCCATCTACAAACTGGAGGACTTGATTACACAGTATCACATCGACTGCATGTGTAAGATCACTTTGGCGACTGGCACGATCGTGGGTTACGCCTACGGCATGGAGTTCTTCATCGCTTGGTATGGCGCCAATCCCTACGAGGGCTTCGCTTTCATCAACCGGGCGTTTGGCCACTACGCCTGGGCCTACTGGATCATGATTTCCTGCAACGTGATCACGCCCCAGTTCTTCTGGTTCAAGAAAGTCCGGGAAAACACCGCCTTGGTCTGGATCCTGTCGATCTTTGTCAACGTTGGTATGTGGTTTGAGCGTTTTGTGATCATCGTCACTTCGCTGGCCCGTGACTTCCTGCCTTCCAGCTGGGGCTACTACAGTCCATCGATCGTCGAGATCTTCACGTTCTTTGGTACGTTTGGTGTCTTCAGTGTGCTGTTTCTGCTCTTCATCCGATTCCTGCCCATCATGCCGATGGCGGAGATCAAGGCCGTGACCCCCCAGGGTGATCCCCACGCCGGTCACCACGCCCACTAAGCAACCCGGAAACCCTATATTTCGAACATGGCTGCTTCAACACATGGCATCATCGCAACGTTCAACACCGCCGCGGAAATCTACCACGCGGCGGAGAAGGTCCGTGATGCCGGCTTCAAGAATTGGGACTGCATCACGCCGTGCCCGGTACACGGTCTCGACGGTGCCATGGGGGTGCGCCGCTCCAAGGTCCCCCGTTTTTCCCTCGCGGGGGGGGGTATCGGCTTCATCACCGGAATGTCTCTCATCTATTTTACCGGCGCGGTGGACTACCCGCTGATCGTGGGGGGCAAGCCGCTGTTCAGTCCCATGTTTGCGTTTCCGGTGGCTTACGAACTCACGATCCTGTTTTGTGCCTTCGCCACCATCGGAGGCATGTTCATCCTCAACGGTCTGCCGATGCATTATCATCCCCTCCTCAAGACCGATCACATCGTCCGGGGGTTGGACGACAAGTTTCTCATTGTGATTGAGGCTTCTGATCCGAAATACGATGCGGCCAGCACCAAAGCGCTGCTTGAATCGGTCGGCGGCACCGAAATCACCGAAATCGAGTCCTGAACCGATGCGCTACGTTTATCTTGTTCTCTTTTTTGTGGTCGTTTTGACAGTGGGAGTCTTGGGCTTCCGTGGTTCGATCTCGACCCGTCCGCCGTTGGAGGTCTTTCCTGATATGGACCGGCAGTCCAAATATCTTCCTCAGGATGTTTCGCCGTTCTTCGCTGATGGCCGGACTGACCGACCGATTCCGGCGGGTACCGTCGCCCGGGGCGATCTGCGGGAAGACCCTCATTTCTACGCAGGGCGCAGTCCTGGCGGCGATTTTGTCGCCGGTTTCCCTACCGACCTGACTCTTGATCGGCAGTTCATTGACCGTGGTCGCGAGCGCTACGAAATCTACTGCACCCCCTGCCACGGTTCGCTGGGCAATGGGCGGGGGATTGTGACCAATTACGGCTGGGGTGGCCCGGCTAGTTTACATATCGATTTGATTCGGAATCAACCAGAGGGGGAGATTTTCAACACCATTACCCACGGCAAAAACACCATGTTTTCGTTGGGCGACAAGTTGGTGCCAGAGGACCGCTGGGCCGTGGTGGCCTACGTTCGTGCGCTCCAACGTTCTCAAAACGGCCGCGTGGCAGACGTCCCGGCCTCACATCAAGGGGATTTGAACTGACCATGGCCTCCTCCACGACTGCAAATCCCTCCGCCGTTCCGGCGGTAACTGCCAATAACGGTTCCGGTAAGGCGTTGGCGATCGGAGTAGGGGGCATCCTTTTGACCATCGCGGGCATCTTTGTGTCCGGTGGCTCCAAGGTGGCTTATGCTTGGCTCACCGCCATGACCTTCTGGACCGGAATGGCGCTCGGCATGTTGTTGCTGATCATGATCCACCACATCTTCGATGCCAATTGGTCGACGATTATTCGCCGCCAGTTCGAGCACGGCGTGTCCGCTTTTCGGTGGCTGGCGCTGTTGTTCGTACCGTTGGTCATCGCTTCCGTGATCGATCCCAGCGTCCTGTGGAAGTATTTCGATGTGACTTTCGACTTAGCGAGCGTGGGCGGGAGTGGAACCGTGGGGGAAGATGTGCTCTACACCAAAAAGTCCGGCATGCTTAATTTCCACTTCTTTGTCGGGGCCACTGCGATTTCGTTTCTTGGGTGGATGTTTCTGGCCAGCCGATTCCGGCGAAACTCATTTCACCAGGACCAGGATGGTGACATCAAATGGACCCGCAGCAGCCGAGTCTGGTCGGCGGTGGGATTGCCCTTCACCGCGGTGACCCTCTCCCTTGTCGTTATCCTCTGGGTCAAGGCGCTGGATTACCATTGGTTCTCCACCATGTATGGCGTTTGGTATTTCGCCGAATGTGTACGAGGGGCTCTCGCCATTGGCATTTTAATCATGTGTTGGCTCACCACCCGCGGGGATTACCAGGGCGTGCTCACCAAAAACCACTGGTATTCGATTGGCATGCTGTCCTTCGCGTTCACGGTGTTTTGGGCCTATGTCACGTTCTCCCAATATTTTTTGATCTGGAATGCGAATATCCCGGAAGAGACCTTCTGGTATAACATCCGCGAAATCCAAGCCAGTACCGGCGAGGTCAACCAATGGAAATGGGTCGGCATGCTGATCCTGTTTGGCCATTTCTTCGTCCCCTTTTTCGGACTGATCGGCTACCAGGCGAAGATCAGTCCGAAGTGGATGATGGTCATGGCGAGCTGGATCATGGCGATCATCCTGATTGATATCATCTACAATATCTGGCCCGCTAAAAAGGACGAGCTGGGTGACCCGCTACCCTTCTTGGCCATCCACCAACTGTGGACCCTGACTGCGGTGATTGGGGTGGGGGGCATCTGCGTTTGGGCCTACCTGAAAAGTTTCCCCACCGCCAAATTGATTCCTATCCGCGATCCTCGGATTGGTGAATCCCTGACCTATCATGAGTAATTCGAAAGCATCTCCCGCCCCGGTGGTGTGGCCCTTGGTGGTCGCCGTAATTGGGGTGTTTGCGATCTTTTTGGTGATCGTAAGCTTGGCCCGGACCCCGGTCACGCCGATCACCTCCGTCGTAAACGTCCCCGAGGATCAGCAATGGAAACTCACGTCGGAAGGCCGCAAGGCGCGTCTAACGGAGGTCAAGGGGGCCACGCGGACCGAACTCAACAGCTACGGTTGGATTGATCAGAATGGGGGCGTGGTCCGACTGCCGATTGACCGCGCCATTGAACTGACCTTAGCCGAGATCAACGCGGATCGCTAATCGCTGGCGTGGTGTCTCTACTCCAGGCTCCTTTCGGTGGTGGTCTCAGTGTTAGCGCGGGGAAGTCCGGCTTTATTCACGGGGGCCGCAACGGGGTTGCCAAATGCGCTGGATCCTTCATCGAAGGATTTGTGATGCCGCGCCTCCTCGCCCTGTCCATTCTCGTTCTCCGTTAATTTTATCGTATCCACGATGGACCCAGATTCCTCCCTACCTCAATCACCCGACTCCCGCCCTGAATGGGCGGAAATCGACGCCTCCATCAAGGTGCCGGTCCTTTTCTTTGTCTATGCGGCGGCGGCCTGGCTCGTCACGGCCACAGTTCTCGGCTTCATTGCCTCGGTTCAACTGGTGCAGCCTGCCTTTTTGGCCGACTGCGCCTGGACCACCCACGGCCGGATCGTGCCCCTCGCCCGCAATGCTTTGATTTATGGTTGGGGCTTTAATGCAGCCTTCGCGGTCTTGATTTGGATTTCCGCCCGGCTGTGCCGCGCGCCGGCACCGCAGTGGGGCATCACTCTGGTCGGAGCGTTGTTTTGGAATATCGGTGTCAAACTCGGATTGATCGGTATCATGATTGGGCAGTCAACGGGACACTTCCTTATGGAGATGCCCGGCTATGCCGCGGCAGTGCTGTTTGTGTCCTACGGCATAATCGGTGCCTCGGTCGCCATCATCTATTCGCGTCGTCGCGAGGGAAACCTGTTTGTCTCCCAGTGGTATGGGCTGGCGGCCTTGTTCTGGTTCCCGTGGGTGTTCACCATTGGCCAAGCCGCCTTGGTCTTTGGCTCCATTCGCGGCACGGGACAAGCCATTACGGCCGTCTGGTATGGTCACAACATCTACGCGCTGTTTCTCGCTCCGATTGCCTTGGGCGCGATTTACTACCTCCTGCCCAAGCGGTTGGGACGCCCCATTGCGGGCTATAATTGGGCGGCACTCGGTTTCTGGTCCTTTGCCCTGTTCGCCACCTTTGGCGGCTTGGCCTACCTCGCCGGCAGCCCGGTCCCGGGATGGGTGCAAGCGCTGGGCGTTTCCTCCAACTTCATGATGTTGGTTCCGCTGGTCGTCATCGGTTACAATTTTCTGGGCACGATGCTGGGCGGCACCCCCGCCGGTGGATCCGGCCCGGCGCTTCGTTTTATCAAGTTCGGGGCGATCGCCTTTTTGGTGGCGGGACTGATGATCAAGGTGTTCTCCGTTCCCCAGATTTATGTCACGACGCAGCTGACTTTCGTGAATGAGGCGATGAATCAAATGCACTGGTATGCGTTTGTGAGCATGAGCTTTATCGGTGCGATTTACTTCATCGTCCCGCGGCTGGCCACGCACGCCTGGCCCTCCGGCGCGTTGATCACGGCCCATTTTTGGTCGAGTGTGGCCGGGGTGGTGATCGTCGTGGCTTCGCTGGTCCTGGCGGGCATCGCCCAAGGGGGTGCGATCAATGACGTTGAGGCCTATCCGTTGTTCGCGGACATTTCCGCCCACTATTCCGGTTACCTGGTCGGAGCCGCGCTCGGTTTCCTCACGTTGCTCGTCGGCCAGCTCGCATTTCTCGTCAACATTCTGATGGCCATCTATCAAGCCTGTTTTGGTGGTCGGGTCACCGATCCCACGCCTCTGTTTCCCCAACCCCCCGTATTGGAGGTGAACTCATGAATCGCGGACCCTATATCTTCTTGGGTGCCTTTGCCCTGTTGGCCTTCTCCTGGACGGCGGCGATCCTCGCCAATCAACTGGGCTACGGCACCTTGACCCCGCATTATGATGCCATGGAGGGGAAATCTTTTCCGGCGCCCCAGCCGGGCATTGTGGCCCGGGGGGCCATGGTTTACACCGATTTGGGCTGCGCTGCGTGCCACACCCAACAGGTTCGCCGCGCTGATCTGGGCGGAGACTTAACCCGTGGTTGGGGTGAGCGGGCCAGTGTCGCCCGCGACTACCTTCACGAAAAAACCGTGCAACTCGGCCACAACCGGATCGGTCCGGATCTGCGTAATGTGGGCGCGCGTTATGAGAGTCCGGAGGACTTCTACCAGCTGCTATACGCTCCGGAGCAGGCGTTGCCCGGATCCAACATGCCCGCTTACCGGTTCCTGTTCGAAGAATCCAAAATCAGCGGCGAACGTTCCAAGGATGCTCTCGATGTGGCGGTTGCCCCCGGTTATCAGGTTATCCCGACTGAACGGGCCCGCTCCTTGGTCGCCTACCTGAGTTATCTCGAAGACGTTTACGCTTACCCCGAGACGCAATACGTGTATCCGGAAAAAGAAGCATCGGACGATGCCGCAGCCGAGGAGGAGGGCCAATAAGATGAGTGATAATTCAAATAACGATTTCCGCCGTGAGGCATCAGGCGCCTCCGATCACGACATTCAGGTGGTGCATGGGCGCATGCTGGCGAATCAGGAGGAACCGAAGGAAGGTTACTCCCTCATGCCGCTCTTCATGCTGGGCTTTGTTTCCACCATGATTTTTCTGGTGGCGATCTACTTCATCCATAATCGGGCGGGCCTGTCGGAAGGCTTGGGGCTGGCGACGCAGATTCAGGATAAGCGGTTCAACCCGGATAAGCACATGCCGGATGACACCGTGGTTGCAATCGATCCCATCGCCGTGGGCCAACGCCTCTACGCACAAGTCTGTGTGGCTTGTCACCAGGTCAATGGCATGGGGATCCCCGGCGCCTTTCCCCCGTTGGCCGCCGTTGATTATGTCACGGGTGACGAAGACCGCTTGATCAACATCCTCATTCACGGGCTGCAAGGGCCGATGGAGGTGAACGGCGTTCAATACAACGGCCTCATGCCGGCGTTCGGTCCGTCCGGAACCTACAACTGGAGTGACGAGCAGATTTCCTATGTGCTCACTTACATCCGTCAGGAATGGGGTAACGAGGCCAGTGAGATTACGGTGGAGCGGGTCGCGGAAGTGCGGGCGGCCACCGCTGACCGCACCACGATGCTCACGGCCGCCGATCTCTGAGCCTACGGTTCCGCTTTCTCGTAAAACCGCCGATGAAGATCGGCGGTTTTTTTATGGTTCTGCGGCAAGTTCAGCCGAACGGGCCTTGGCGGCGGCGACCACGGCTCGCATCGTCTCTCTGAACTGCCGGGCCTCCAGCACTTGCAGGCCCGCAAAGGTGGTACCATGGGGGGAAGTTACCTGGTCGCGCAGCGTTTCGGGCGACAGTTCTGAGCGCGCCATCAGTCGGGCCGAGCCCAGCACCGTTGCCACCGCCAGTTTTTCGGCTTCGTCTTGGCCCAGTCCGGCGGCCACGCCGGCATCGCGCAAGGCCCCGGTAAACTCAAAAACAAAGGCGGGGCCGCAACCACTCACTCCCATCAGGGCATCAATTTTGTCCTCGGGCACTGCCATCTCCTGGCCAATCGCGCCCAGCACGGTGATAACGCTCTGGCGATCATCGGCGGAAATCGATTTCAGGGCACACCAACCGGTGATTCCGGCCCCGATGGCGCTGGGGGTGTTGGGCATGGTGCGGATGATGTTTCTGGCTTGAGGGAACACCTCTGCCAGACGGGCGGTGGTTTTGGCCGCGAGCACGGAGAGCACCAACTTATCCGCCGTCAGCGTCATCAAGCGGGGGTCAGCGCCCGCCAGATGCTGGGGTTTGAAGGCCACGACCACCAGATCTGCCGTGCTCAAAAGCTCGGGTAGATCGGCGGCGTGCTTGATCCCGGTTCGTTGAGCCAGCGCCCGGGCGCTATTGCCCGATGCTGAGTAACAGGCGATTTGCGCCGCCGCAACCGCCCGAGTGGTGAGTAATCCGTCGACGATGGCCCCAGCCATGCGTCCGGCGCCGATGAAGGCAATCTCAGGCATGTTTTTTGACCGGGTTGAGGGGGTGTTTGGCGATGGCGACGGTGCCTCCGCCGGGGCGATCCTCTACGATCAGGTCACCGCCCAATTGGCGCAGGGCGTTGCGCGCCACCGTGAGTCCCATGCCCACTCCCACCGTGTGCTTGGAGCTGATGAACGGTTCAAACATATGGTCGCGGATATGATCGGGAATCCCCCGACCGTGATCTTCGATGTGAATTTCGACCATCGGATCTTCGTCGTTTTCGATTACGGCTACGGAGAGACCCACGGTGCGGGAGTTTTCCGGCGATTCGTCGTAGGCCTCCCAGGCATTGTTCAGGAGCGCCGCCACGGAGTTTTCGAAGACTTCGACGTGACTGGCGATCGCGAGGTCGCCTGCCGGGTTGTCGACAAAAACCGCATCGCGCAAACTGTGCTCCGTTTCGAAGCGTTGGATGGCACCGTCGATCAATTGGGACAGGGGAAACCTCTGGGTGGGAAGCCGGGTCTTGGTAACCACCGTGTTGAGTTGCTTGATGATGTTGATAATGCGGTCGATGGCCTTTTCCACCTGCCCCGTATTCTTGCGCACGGCATCGGGATTGTCGGCCACCGTCTTGATCAAATCCAAATAGCCGATCACCACCCCCAGCAGATTGTTGAGGTTGTGCGCGATGCCCTGCGTCACCGCGCCAATGGTGGCATTGCGACGGGCCTCCACCAAGCGCCGCTGCAGGTCCACCATCTCCCGGTTGATGTTAACAAAGCGAAGCTGGGTCTGCACCCGCGCCAAGGTCTCGTCCAAATCGATCGGCTTGGTGATGTAGTCGACCGCGCCCACCGCCAAGCCCTCGATTTTGCCTTCTTTGGTGTTTCGCGCCGTGATGAAAATCACAGGAATCGTGCGGGTGTCGTCGCGCGTTTGCAGCCGGCGGCAGACTTCAATGCCGTCCATTTCCGGCATCATCACGTCGAGGAGAATGAGATCCGGTTTCTCAGTTTCCACGGCATCGAGTGCCTCCTGACCCGAGTAGGCCGGAATCACCGCCAAGTTGTGCCGCTCCAATTTGCGCTTGAGCAGCTGGACGTTGATCATCTGATCGTCGACTACCAGAATGCGCGGGACGGACATAAGGCGGCGGGGCAGGGTGGTGGGCGAGGATCAGCCGGAGAGCGAGCTGAGCCGGTGAGCTTTGATGGTGTTTTTCATCAGCATGGCGACCGTCATGGGACCGACTCCCCCCGGCACCGGCGTGATCTTGGCAGTCAACGGGGCGACGCCGTCAAACTCCACATCGCCAACCAATCGATAACCGGATTTGCGCGACGCGTCGGGCATGCGGTTGATGCCCACATCGATGACGACAGCTCCGGGTTTGACCATGTCCTTGGTGACAAAGTGGGCCCGGCCAATCGCGGCGATCAACACGTCGGCCTGTCGGGTGAGGGCGGGGAGGTCGGCGGTGGCGGAGTGGCATATCGTCACCGTGGCGTTGGCGCCGGCCTTTTTTTGCAGGGCCAGCAGGGCGACCGGTTTGCCCACGATCAACGAGCGCCCCACGACCACCACGTGTTTGCCGCGCAGATCAACGTCGCTGCGGGCCAGCATCTCCATGATGCCAGCCGGGGTGCATGAGGCGAACCCCGTCTCATCTTCTTGGGCGATTTTGCCGAGGTTCAGGGTATGGAAGCCGTCCACATCCTTCGTGGGCAACACCCGCCGGAATATCGCGAGCTCATCCAACTCACCGGGCAGAGGAGACTGCACCAGAATACCATCGACGTCCGGATCGGCATTAAGCTCATCGATGAGCGCTTCGAGTTCACCTTGGCTGATGCTCTCGGGTGGCAGGATGATGCGGCTGGTCACCCCGATTTCCGCCGCGGTTTTCTCCTTCTTTTTGACGTAAGAGACGGAGGCGGGGTCGTCACCGACGCGAACGAGGGCGAGGCAGGGAGGTCGGCCGGAGAGCGCTGAGACCTCTTGTTTGAGTTCGGCGATGATGTCGGCGGCGATCTGGTTTCCGCTGATGAGTTCCATAAAAATTTAGACGGGGAGATTAGCGAAGCTGCATCGATTCGACGGCGATGACGATATCTTTGGTGTCGGGGATCGGACGAGCGACGCCGTAAACGACGACGTTAAGGTTGAGGTAGTTTTCGACGGGGGTGCGCAGCAGGATTCTGGTCAAGTCGAGATAGGCGAAGCGGGTGCCATCGTCGGCCTGCAGCGCGAAGTCGAAAGGGCGGCGGGGACGCAAGGGGGACCGGGTGGAGGAGAGTCGTCCTTCGAACAGCCGCGGCAATTCGGCCAGACTTCGACGTTCGGCCGCCGTGCGGTCGACGGCTTGGCCCACCGTGGGGCGCGCGCTGCTGCCAGCGGTCGGGGTGACGGAGTTCACGTCTTGGACGGGCGTTTTTTTCACTTGAGCGGCGGTGGTGGAGCCGGGGCCAGGGGCGTCGAAAATGTAGCCCGTCACGGTCTGATTGAGGGTGAGCTGGGTCCAGCGGCCCCGCAGGCCGGTGATCTCCATGTCATCCTCCGCGGTGGCGTGGGTCAGCACCGCGGCGTCGGTCTCGGCCTTCAGGCGGAGGGGGGCTCCCGGTTTCACGTCGAGGCTTTTATTGATTTCGCTGTTGCGGACGAAGACCTCGTGCGGGCCGGGCAGAGCCACGGCAATCCAGCCGTCGGGGGTGCCTCCCACGGTGATTGTCTTCGGCAGCGTTTCGCCGGGGTTGACCAATTTTACTACCACCGATCCGGAGTCGGGGCGCACGTGGACGGGGGTCGATCGAGTCGCGAGATCGGCCCAGAGTGGGCCGGCCGTGCAAAGGATAAGAAAGAGGAGGGATCTAACGAGCATGGGATGAGCGTTTAGGCTTGATCACGATGGCGTCATGATGCGGTCGCGGGGCGGACGGAGTCTGGAAAAAACGGGCAATTTCCTTGTTAGAAAGTTGCTTAACCGCGCGCAACGGGATTCCCCGCAGCGGGAAGGCTCCAATTTGATAGCGGCGCAGGCGTTTGACGGGAAATCCGAGCGCGAGAAAGAGCTGGCGGATTTCCCGCTTCTTTCCGTGGTGCATCCAGACGTCGAGTTCGTTGGATTCGTCGTTGCGCGGATTGACCAAGGCAGCCCGTTCAACGCGGAACCAATCCTCTTCGATTTTGACTCCCTTGATCAGGCGGGTGAGGCGGCTACTGGGAAACGGATTTTCCAATTTCACGTGATAACGTTTCACCACGACGTTCCGCGGGTGCATCAGGCGGTTGGCGAGTTCGCCATCGCTGGTCAAAATCACCAAGCCCTCCGAATCCTTGTCGAGGCGACCGGCGCAAAAAAAACGTCGGGCCGCCAACTGGGGCGGCAGCAGGTCGAAGACCGTGCCTGGATTGTGGGGATCGTCGTTGGAGCAGACCAAGCCCCGGGGCTTGTGCACGGCCAAAGTCATGGCCTCGCCGCGGGGGAGGCGAATCCGACTGCCGTCGACCGACACCTCGTCCTCCCCGGGAATGACTTTTTGCCCAATCTGGGCGACTTTGCCATTAACGTGGACGTCACCGGCCTCGATGAGCGCCTCCGCGGCGCGGCGGGAGCACACCCCGGCGTCGGCAATGAATTTTTGGAGACGAACTTCGGCAGATTTCACGACTGGGGCAGTTGGTTGGAATTCGAGAACAGAGGCAAGCTGTCAGCCTGCTTATTCCGGGTTATTCGCGGGAACCAAACAAAGGCTTGCGCGAGGCGGGGGGAAATTGATGAATTGGGCCTGCATGTCCGCTCAAAACGACGCCTCTCCCTACTCGAAGACCCATCCGTTTCTGGCCCGGATTTCCGAAAACCGCCTCCTTAACCAAGAGGGCTCCGCCAAGGAAACCCGACATTTTGTGGTCGATATTGTCGGCAGCGGTCTCACCTACACCGTCGGCGATTCGCTGGGGGTTTTTGCGACCAACCGAATCGAGGAAGTGGAGGAACTGCTCGAGGTGCTTGGTGCCACCGGAGACGAGTTGGTCTCCCCGAAGATGCTCAAACTCGAGCAGCCGATCACGCTGCGGGAAGCCTTGACCAGCCGTTTGGCCTTGGCAGGCCCGACCCCGCTGCTGCTGAAGACCCTCGTCACCAAGGCCACCGATCCGGCGGAAAAAATCAAATTGGAGGAACTGGTGGCGCCGGATAACGCGGAAGCGCTCAAGCCTTGGTTGGAGCAGCGCCACTATATCGACATCCTCAACGAGTTCAGCAGTGCGAAGTTGACCCCTGCGGAGTTGGTGGACTTGCAGCGCAAGCTGATGCCGCGGCTCTACTCCATCGCCTCCTCTCCGCGGGTTTCACCGCAGGGGGTGCACCTGACGGTTGCGGTCGTTCGGTATGAAACCAACGATCGCCATCGCGTCGGAGTGTGCTCCACCTTCATGGCGGATCGCGTGCAGGTGAACGAAACCCCCGTGCCGGTCTTTGTTTCCAACTCCCATTTTGGGCTCCCAGAAGATCATGCCGGCACGGATATCATCATGGTGGGGCCGGGAACGGGGATCGCGCCGTTTCGCGCCTTTGTGCAGGAGCGGGCCGGTCAGGGCGGTACGGGTCGCAATTGGATTTTTTTTGGCGATCAACACGAGGCCACCGATTTTCTTTACGCCGACGAATGGAAGGACTATGTGGCCAGCGGCGATGTGCATAAGCTCGACCTGGCATGGTCCCGCGACCAGGCGGAGAAGGTCTACGTGCAGGACAAGATGCGCGTGAGCGGCGCCGAGCTCTGGGCTTGGCTGCAGACCGGCGCGATTTTTTATGTCTGTGGAGACGCAAAGCGCATGGCCAAGGATGTTGATCAAGCCCTGCACGACATCGTAGCGGAGCACGGCGACATGTCGATGGACGATGCCGTAGCCTACGTGAAGCAGCTCAAAAAGGACAAGCGCTACCAGCGCGACGTTTACTGAGCTGCGGGCCGCCGTCAGCCTGCTCCATCCTAGCGGCGGACGGTCCAGCGGTTGCTCCCTTGGGTGCGGCGGTAGGGCGTGACCGCACCTGCCTCCATCCCACCACCTTCGCCCCCTTGGCTTCGAAACCCTGGTTACCACCAAAAATTTACGGTTCCACTCCGCTGCGGGCGCGCGCAAGGTGCGCCCCTACCTCGCTTCTTAGGGGCGCGGCTTGACCGCGCCCGGCCCCCTGCCTCTCTAACCCCACCTTCGCGGCCTTGGCGTCTTTGCGCCTTGGCGTTAAAAACCAGCAGGCTGACGGCCCCATCAGCGAGGATCAGTGCCGCTCGCTCAGTTCGAGGCCTTGAGAAAGGCTCCCCCCATCACAAACAGGATCGCCGCCAGCGTCAGATAGGCGAAGGCGTTGGCCCCACCGTAGATCACCAGAAAGACCAACGGCACCACGGCCAGACCGATGGCGCTCCAGCCGATGATTTGGCTGGGACGTGCCTCGTTGAGATTTTCGCCGACCTCGGCCGCCACATCCACGGGGCGCGCGATTCGCTGGTAGAAGTCGGCGGTGCGCTCGGGCAGGGCGGTGATGTCCCGGCCGTAAACCGGCGTGAAGACGAAGCTCAGCACGGCGATTCCGCCCGCGGTCAGACTCAACCAGATCGCGGAGGCTTCGCCGCCGATGAGACGGGGCACCCAGTTGCCGGTGATATCATGGGTGGACACGGCGCCCAGACTGAGGAAGACCGTGGCCCCCAGAGCCACACAACCGAGGGCCGCGTGCAGGCGGCTGCGATTGTGCAGGCTGCCCAGCCAGCGGGAGATCATCAATACGATGAAGGTGGTGAGCACGACGGCGATGTATTGCGAACCCAGTTCCCAATTGAAATCGAAGCGGGTTAACGAAGCCACGGCGATGCCACTGACGATCGAAGGGATGGCCGCCCAAGTGGAGGGGATTTTGGTGATGACCCCCACCAATAAAGGCACGCTCACCGGGATGCCCACTAGCCCCAGCACGATGTTAGCGAAAGTGAACAGCCCCCAGGAGCTATTGACGATGATGATGGCCATGGCGATGGCGGCGAGGGCGAGAAAGACCACCACGATGCGGCCGACCCAAAGCAGTTCGGTCTGCGTGGCTTCTTTGCGGAAGTGGCCCTTGTAAAGATCGATCGAAACGATGGAGGACAAGGTATTCCACACGCTGTCGAGGGCCGACATCGAGGCGGCGATCATGGCGGCGATGAACAGCCCCACGATCCCGGCGGGCAGGTAGTGCACCACCACCGCGATAAAAATGGACTCCTCGGGCTTCGAGCTGCCGGCGAAGGCCACAAGCTGGCTGACCTCCGGCCAAAGGAATTTGCCGACCAAGGGCGGCAAGCCGAAGAGAAAGGGCGACAGGGCATACAGCGCGATGGTCATCCAGCCGGTGCGCAGCGCCGCTCGCTCGTCCTTGACCAGGAAAAACCGTTGGGCCTTGTCACCTACCGCGTTGCCGAAGATGGCATGGGCCACGAGCCCGATCATATACAGCGGCGTATAATACGCTCCGTTGGGCAAGGTGTGCTCCCAAGCCAGGGGCGGCACGCCCTCCAGCAGTTGCGTCGGGGTGATGGGGTTGGCCCCGAAAAACACGATTATGAGCAGCACCACGCAGACCGCGAGCAGCACGATGAACTGCAACACATCGGTCATACTCACCGCCCAGATGCCCCCGGCGACCGAATAGAGCAGGACGAAGAAACCGAAGAAAATGATCAGCCCGTTGACCGCCCAAGGCACATCGGGGAACAGAGCCGGCGCCGAGATGCGGGCCACGGCCGCGAGGTGTTGACCGGGCCAGTAGAGCATGCTCACACAGAGCACGAGTCCGATGACCAGACGCGTGGTGTGGTTGTAGCGCTCCTCCACGTATTCCACGGGCGACGACAAGCGGGCCCTTCTCCATTTGACCGCCGAGAGCAAGAAGCCGATGACAAAACCGAGAGGATTGGCGACGAAAAACAGGATACCGAACCAACTCGTGTTGTAGACAAAACTGGCCGCACCGGTGAACATCCAGGCCGAGAAGGTCGACATATAGAGGGAGACCCCGGCGGCCCACCACGGGATACGGTTGCCACCCACGAAGAAGTCTTTGCCGGACTTGTTGTGCTTGGTGAAGAGGAAGCCGGCGCCGAAGACGGCGACGAGATACAAGACCACGACGAAATAATCGGACTGATCGAGGCCGGAGAAGCTGGGTTCAGGAGTATTCAAAAGGATGATAACAGGGTGAGGGAGGGAGACGTTGGACGTTTCGGCCGCGGGTGAGTTGAGTCGAGAAAACTACGGGTGGTGTTGGACGAAATGGGCTTCGAGACCAAAAATCCGCATGGATTTTTTTAAACCCCGTCCCGGCGTGATGTTCGCGTGGGATTCGGGGGATCAATTGCCCGAGTTGCGAAAAAAAGAGGCCAAAAAAAACAAACTCGCGGCCAAAGCCGCGGAGGTGAACGCGTCGGCCGAGCCGGCGACGGCTCGGCCGACGAATTGTTTGTCGGCGGTGTTTAATTGGAAATGAGATAGCTCGGATGCGGAGGGTGGAGAGATTGCGTCTCGCGATTAAAGGACGAGACGCTATCGTTGCGTTGCCAAAGAAAACCAATCGGACCCAGATTGCCGCATGAATATTACTGAAAATAAAACGCCGCCCTGGGCGTTTGTTCATGTTTCGGATGTCCACGTGGGCTCACCACGCTCCTACCGGTTTCAACCGGCGTGGAACGAGCATTGGCGGACCGCCCGGCGGCAAATCCAGGAGCTCAATCCCCCGTTGGTGCTCGTGGGGGGCGACCTCACCCGGGACGGCGCGACGCACCGGGAGGAATTGACGGGCATCCGCGACGATCTCGCCGCCTTGGGGTCCGAGTGTCTGGTGATTCCGGGCAATCACGAGGTGGGCAACAAGTGGTCGCCCGACTCCTCCGTCGCGATCAATTCGGCCTACCTGCGCCGCTATGCTGCGGTATTCGGCCCCAGCGAGTGGTCGGTGGTGCGGGGCGCAGGAATCAACCGCGTCCGTTTCACGGGGATCGATGCGTTCAAACTCGGGAGCGGACTTCCCGCCGAGGCCGAGTTGCGCAGCTGGCTCGATCGATTGGAACCCGACCCCGCGTGCGCAAACCATGTCTGGATGATTCATCCGGCTCTGTTTGCCGACCGGATGGAGGAACCCGATTTTGACCACGCGGTGGATCGGGTGCCTTGGTATTTTGGCCTCAACCAGGCCGACCGCTTTTACCTTTGGGACGTGATCAAACGCACGGGCGGCAATCATGTGATCAGCGGTCACATCCACTGCCGCCGTCATCTTCAGGTGGACGGAGTGCACCTTCACTTGGCCCCCGCCACGGCGTTTCCGCAGTGGGGGGACCGCTGGGCGGACGGTGACGACACCCTCGGCTTTCTGAAGTTCACCGTGGATGCGGGCGTCATCCATCCGGAGTTTGTCGCGTTGGCCGCGTACAGCGACTTGGTGGGGTATGGCCCGGGCGGAAACCCGCCGGTGGCCGGGCGGGATTATGCGGTTGCCTGGCAATCCCCGCCTTTTTCACCGGCGGAGGATGAGCCGTCTCATTCCGGGGGCTAGAGGACGTGCCCCGGCCTTCACGCGCGCGTTGGTTTTCGCTTTCCCCCCGTCGGCTTTCCCGTCTCGCTGTAGCCCATGACATTTAATGACCGCACTGCATTGGTGACCGGCGCGGGCCGGGGCATTGGCAAAGCCATTGCCGAAGATTTGGCCCGTCAGGGGGTTAAGTTGATTTGTGTATCCAAGAATCCCGCGAGTTGCGGCGCCGTCGCCGAAGCCATTACCGCGGCCGGGGGCACCGCGGTCGCCCGGGCCGTGGATGTCTCGGACGCCAAGGCGGTGGAGACGGTCGCCGCCGAACTGATCCAGGAGTTTGGTCCCATCGATATCCTGATCAACAACGCCGGGATCACCCGGGATGGGTTGCTCGCCCGCATGTCCGAAGCAGATTGGAATGCCGTGATTCAGACGAACCTCTCTAGTGCCTTTTTCTGGACCAAGGCCGTGGGTTGGCCGATGTGCCGCAACCGCTGGGGTCGCATTGTGAATATTTCCTCCGTCTCCGGCATCATGGGCAACGCCGGTCAGGCGAACTACTCCGCAGCCAAAGCAGGTTTGATCGGATTTTCGAAAACAACCGCCAAGGAATTCGCCCGCCGCAACGTCACCGTCAACGTGGTGGCCCCGGGGTTCATTCAGACCGATATGACCGCTGATTTGCCGGAGGAGGTGCAGAAAGGCGTCACTGATTTCATCCCCATGCGCCGATTTGGCCAGCCCGCCGATATCGCTCACGCCACTTCTTTCCTCTGCAGCGAAGAAGCATCGTATATCACCGGGCAGGTTTTTACCGTTGACGGCGGTATGGCGATGTGAAGCCTCCTCAACCTTAGTAGAATCTCCACATGTCCGACCAAAAAACCATCGATCAACGGGTTAAAGAAATCATCGTTAACCAACTCAATGTGAACGAGGAACAAATTACGCCTGAGGCGTCGTTCCTCGATGACCTCGGCGCCGATTCGCTCGACACCGTCGAGCTCATCATGGCCTTCGAAGAAGAGTTCAAGGAGGAGATTCAGGGCGAGATCCCGGAATCTGACGCCGAGAAGCTTCAGACCGTTGGTCAGGTCACCGAATACATTAAGGGTAAAGCCGGCAGCTGAGCTCCCCGCAGGTATCTTTAAGGGCGTTCTACCCGGTCTCGTAAGGGCCTGAAGGTAGGGCGCCTTTTTTTATTTCATTTTCAGACTGTTACTTACGATGTCACTTTCCTTGCCTGATTCTCAACGTGTCGTGGTCACCGGACTGGGAGCCATTCACGGCTTGGGCCACGATCCTGATGCCTTCTGGTCCAGCCTTAAGGCAGGTAAGCCCGGCATCGACCGGGTTGAACTCTTTGATCCCGAGCCGTTCGCCTGCCAGATTGGTGCCGAGGTGCGGGACTGGAAAGTGGAAGAGCACATGGACCCCAAGGAGGCTCGCCGCAACGACCGCTACACCCATTTTGGTTACGTGGCCTCCATTCAGGCGGTGGTGGATTCCGGTTTGGAAATGGATCGGGAGGATCCGGATGAGATCGGGGTGCTCGTCGGTTCGGGGATCGGGGGCATGTTGACCTACGAACAACAACTGCGCCGATTGGTCGAAGGCGGGCCGCGCAAGGTCAGCCCCTTCACGATTCCCGCCCTGATTGGTAATATTTGTTCCGGAATGGTGGCCATCCACTATGGGGTGCGGGGCCCTAATTTTGGGGTGGTTTCCGCCTGTGCGACCGCGACTCATGCCATCGGCGAAGCCATGCACATGATCAGGCGAGGCGATGCCCGGGTGATGATCGCCGGCGGCGCGGAAGCGGCCATCACCCCCTTTGCCTACGCAAGTTTCTGTTCCATGAAGGCCATGAGCACGCGCAACGACGATCCCCAGACCGCCAGCCGGCCCTTCTCGATGGGCCGGGACGGATTTGTCATGGGGGAAGGGGCCGGGGTGTTGGTGCTCGAAGCTCTGGACCACGCCAAGGCGCGGGGCGCAAAAATCTACGGTGAGGTTGCCGGATACGCCGCCACGGCGGATGCTTACCACATCACGATGCCGGACCCGGAGGGCAAAGGGCTGGGCATGGCCATGAAACGGGCGCTCCGGGGCGCTGAAGCCGCGATCGACGACGTGGACTACATCAATGCCCACGGCACCTCGACTCCCTACAATGACAAGTTCGAGACCATGGCCATCAAGCGGCTCTTTGGTGACCATGCGGCCAAGCTGCCTGTCTCATCCACCAAGTCGATGACCGGCCACCTACTGGGTGCCGCCGGAGGGATCGAAAGTGTTGCCTGCCTCAAGGCGATGCAGGACCAAGTCGTGCCTCCGACGATTAATCTGCACGATCCGGATCCGGAGTGTGACTTGGATTATGTGGCCAACGTAGCTCGGTCCGCCTCGGTTAACCTCGTGCTGAGCAACAACCTCGGATTTGGCGGACAGAATGCGGCGGTCGTATTCCGTCGGATTTGAGTTTCGTCCGTCGTCCGCCCCGGGCGTTTAAGTAGAAGAGGGCATCGATGCCGCTTCCAGTCGGTCCAGCCCTGTGACCGGCAGGCTGCGTTTTTGCAGGAATCGGTTCAGGGCCGCCCAGCTTTGGGGCGCGACGCCGTTTTGATGGTCGAAAATGAGCACCCGGCCCGAGGTGAGACGCACCCGGATCCAAGCATCAGCGTTTTCCTTACCCGTCGGATCCGGAACGTGACTGGCTTGCAATTCCGCCCAAGGAATCAGTTGGACGCGCTCTTCCCAAATCCCGGCGGTTCTTAAAATGGCCAAATGGCTGCGGGGCCATACCTCAAAGTGGAGCACGTAGTGCTGTCCGAGCCGCCATGAACTCCAAGCGAAAATCAGGGCCATAAGGCCCACCATCGCCAAAACGGTCAGCCCCGTCCCCGAAATCGTCGCTAACTCACCCCCTCCGGCGTGACGCCAGCAGGCCCAGCCGAGAGAGAGCAGCACCGAGCTGGCGATCGCCAAACCGACCCGGGCCAAGGTTCGGATGGGTCGACCGCGCCGATTTTGGTAGAGCAGGCAATGGTAGGGAGTGGAGAGTTCAACGGCTTGGGCCATCAAACCACTTTAGTCCCCCCATGCCTCGGTGGACCATACGCATAGGTGCGTAAACGCGTCGGCGTGCCTCCAAAACAAAACCGCCTCCCAGGGAGGCGGTTTGATCGGGCAGGGCAGGCGAGGGCGGCGAGGTCAGACCTTCTCGACGAGACCGGCCTTGAGGGCCTTGACCGCAACCCACACCCGCTTGATGGAGCCGTTGGGCAGCTTCACGCGGACACGTTGCAAGTTGGGCTTGAAGCGACGCTTGGTGGTCTTGGTCACGTGCGTGCCAATACCGCCGCTCTTCTTGGCGACACCCTTGCGGTGAATGATACTTCCCGTGGTCGGGCGTTTTCCAGTGATGGCACAAATTCGGGACATGGCTTTCCTTGAGTTAAAAGGACGGGAATTAAGGGTTCGGGCGCCGGAGGGGCAAGGGCATTTTTACGATTCCTCGCGCCAGGCTGCGGCAACTTGAAATTTTTGACCAAGGGCCGAGGGGTGAAGCAGTTGCATAAGTCCCGCTTTTCGGGCACTGAGTTGTCGCGATTCGGCGGCCATGATTTCCGCCAGTTTGGGGGCCGCATGTTTAACCAAAAACGCCTCCTGCGAGAGAATGGGATCCGTCTCGAAGCGGTGTTGGCGCAGCACCTCGGTGAGGTGATCCCAGCAAATGTGGCTGGTCAGGTCCTGCTCTCCCATGGCTTCGAGCAAGTCAGTTTTTTGGCGATGGCGGTGGTAGGCTCGCACCGTCCCCTGTGGAACCTCGGTGGTTAACTCCTGCCAGGATTTGCCGTAATCGAACGCCATAAACAGCCCCATCCAAGGCTGTTGCGCGATCCTGGTAGCCAGCGCCGTGGCACCGACCGGCCAATCAAGGTGGTAGCCCAACGGGGCGGTGGGAGGCAGTTCGAAGCGGAGCGAGGAAACCAAACGTTCGTGAGCGGCCACCCCCGCAGCAGTCAGGATCACGCCGCATTCCTGCCAACCGGTTTCAGATCGTCGGAAGCGGCGGCACGGTTGGGCGTCGAACAGCTCGTTGGAGAAAACAATTGCGCAACCGTCGATCGTCCCCGGGTCGTCGATGCCGATGATCCGCTGCTCGCCGAAGGGATGCTCCACCCCCTCGAGCACCCCCTGACCGTTCTCGGCCCCATATTCGTAAAATGTGAACCGAGACGGATCCCGACCCCGCAAAAGGGTGACGCAGCTCGCGACCACCAGCTCGCCAAACACGGGGCCCAGTGACGAGGCCGTGAAAAAATCGGCGGATGCCGTCCGGCCCACCCGAGTCCGCTGGCGGCGGTAGTAGCCTTCCTCCGGCTGATAGAGGGCGAGCGCCATGAACTGATCAAACCGGATAAACCCGTCCTCCGCGGCGATTGCCGCGAGCGCCGCGCGTTGGGCGGGAGAGATTGGATAAGACGTGGATGAACCCATTTACAACTGCGATGCATTGGGCACAGTCCCGATGTGCTCAAACGCATTCTGACTCTCTCCACCGGCATGCTCGTCGGCAGTTTTCTGGCGATGGGGCTACTTTATTTCGCGGAAACGGTGGGAATCCTCGGTGACCGGGAAGCGGGACAGGCGTCGCGCTACTACCGGCAGGTGATGGAGTTGGTGCAGGAGCGTTACGTCGATCCGGACCAGGTTCAGCCTGCGGAAATGACGCGCGCCGCACTGCGGGGGATGTTGCACAGCTTGGACCCGCATTCCGGTTTTCTGCGGGCGGCGGACTACGAACACTTGCGCGAGGATTTGGACAGTAAGTTTGGCGGCATCGGGATTCAGATCGAATACCGTGACGGCTACGTGGTGGTCATCGCCCCCATTGCCGATTCGCCGGGAGAGCGGGCCGGGATTCTGCGTGGTGATCGGGTTTTGGCGGTTGATGGAAAGTCGATGGTGGGCAAATCCATCAATGAAGTCGTCGACCGCATGCGGGGGTTGCCGGGCACCGCGGTGGAGGTGACTTTTGGACGGGCGGAGCAGGAGGATCCGATCGAAGTCTCCATTGTGCGGGAGATCATCAAGGTGGAAAGCGTCCCGGAAGCGGTGATGCTCAAGCCGGGCATTGGCTACGTGCGCATCACCCAATTTTCTGAGCCGACGGCCGGTGAGACCGCGGCGGCCTTCCAACAGCTGCAAGCGGAGGGCATGCGGGGATTGATCATCGACGTGCGGAATAATCCCGGAGGACTGCTCCAGGTGGCGGCCGACGTGCTGGAGCCCTTTTTCCCCGCGGGTGAGCTGATGGTCTACACCGAAGGCCGCCGACCGGTCGATCGGGAGGAATACCGCTCCTCATTCCGAGGACCGACGTGGGATCTGCCCATCGTGGTGCTGATCAATAGTGGCTCGGCCAGCGCGGCGGAAATTCTGGCCGGTGCACTCAAGGACACGAACCGGGCGTGGATCGTGGGCGAGCAGTCCTTTGGCAAGGGGTCGGTCCAGACCTTGCTGCCATTGCGGGAGGGGGAGGCCATCCGGTTGACCACGGCGCGCTACTACACGCCCAGCGGGGCGATCATTCATGAGGTCGGAGTCACCCCGGATATGGAAATCGTCATGAGCCCGGAGGATGATTTGAACGTGGCTTTGCAACGCAACCGCCCCGATCTGAACGATCCGGTCGAATTCGAACAGCGGTTCGGTTTTGCCCCGGTCGAAGATGGTCAACTCGCGGCGGCCATCGCTCACTTGCAAAAAGTCCTGTCGGAGGAAGCTGCACCGTGATTCTGGCCATCGAAAGTTCCTGTGACGAAAGTGCGATGGCCTTGTTTGACCCGCGACTTGGTCTGGTGGGGGAGTGGGTGCACAGCCAGATGGCCTTGCACGAAGTTTATGGTGGGGTGGTGCCGGATATCGCGACACGCGAGCACCTGCGGACGCTGGGTCCGATGATTGCGCAGGTGAAAGCGGAGCATGACTTGGCCAAGGTGAAACAGGTGGCGGTGACCTGCGGCCCCGGGCTGGCGGGGTGTCTAGCCATCGGGGTCGCCGCCGCGAAGGCGGCGGCCGTGGCGCTGTCGACCGAACTGCTGGGGGTGAATCACCTGCGGGGGCACGCGTTCTCGCCGTTCATTGGGGTTCACGCCGGCGATCCGCCGCAGTTCCCGCAGAAGTGGGCCGAACTGCTGCCGCACCTAGGACTGATCGTTTCCGGCGGTAACACCCTGTTGTTCCGCCTGGATCGCGCCAAACACATCACCGTGCTCTCTTCCACGCGGGATGACGCCGCGGGGGAAGCCCTGGACAAGGGAGCCAAACTGCTGGGCATGTCCTACCCGGGCGGCCCGCTGGTGGAAAAGTTGGCGGCGCGCGGAGATGCCTCCGCGTATGATTTCCCCCGGGGCATCGGTAACAAGGCGGAACTGGATTTTAGTTTCTCCGGGCTGAAGACGGCCCTGCGTTACCAGCTCGAAAAAATGACCCCCGATCAGATTGAATCCACCAAGCCCGATTTGTGTGCCAGCTACCAACAAGCGGTGATCGATGCGCTGGTGCGCAAGACCAAGCTCGCGCTCAAGCGCGAGGCCTACCACAGCGTCGGTCTTTCGGGGGGCGTGGCCAACAACCGGGCGCTCCGGGAGGCCATGGCGACGGTGGCCGACCGTGGCCACCTGCCGTTTCTCGCCGCCGCCCCCCGTCATACCGGCGACAACGCCGGTATGATTGCCTTCGCGGCGTGGGTCGACCCGGCTGCCCGGGCCACGTCCGCCTCGGCTCTGGAGATCGCACCGGGGGCGGACCTCGCCAAAGCTTGATGTTGGCTTAGCCTGACAAGGCGGCCCAGAGTGTTGCATGCCCACTCTCTCCGGCCCCCAAACCTACCAGTCCCGCACCACGGACAAATACACGACTTACAATCCCGATAACCCGGGTAACTCCGTTCGCATGGAGGTCGCGGTTCCGGTCACGGTGCCTTGGAATCAAAGTCGGACCGATCTGTTGAAGGACAAAAACGTGGAGTTTGGGGAACCAATTTGGCTGCAGGCGGGCGCAGGTCCCCACGCGGTGTTCAAGCCGCGACCAGGTCAACTCTATGAACCCACGGGTTCGATCAGCTGGTCCGTCACCACCGAGGTCCTCGTGCAAGTTCAGACCAACCCCGCGAGCAAGAAACGCCGCTTCCTGATTACGCCGTTCATCCACCTGTTGCGGACCTTCAAACCCCTGCGCCAGGGCACCCCGAACACCGAGGAGGTCAAGGCCTTCGGTGAGACCCTGCGCGGGAACTGGCATGCCATCCCCGATGAGGAACTTGCTTAGTTCGCGTTGAAGTTGATCGGCTCCTCCACCACCAACGGGGCGGGAAAATCGGATGCCCGACGGCCGTGGCGGGTTTCCAGACGCTTGTTGTTTGACCCGGGGGACGGAGCATTCAGGGGGATCTCCATACCCCCGAGCGCATCCATCTTCGCATAGAGCCGGTTTTTCAGGTCATCCGCGATCGCGGCATAGCCGTCCTGGTAGAGCAGGTTGGTGGTCTCGTGCGGATCGGCTTGGAGGTCGTAAAGTTCGTCCACATCCCAGAGACCATAGTAATTGATCAACTTGTAGCGATCTGTGCGCAGGGCGAAGACGGTCGGCGATTGGGGGAAGTTTTTCTCCCAGTAGTAGACGTAGAGAAACTCGTCGCGCCACGGAATGTCCTGACCCTGACCCAAAGGCAGAAAGCTCTCGCCATCCATGTGGGCCGGTTTGGCCAAACCCATGGCGGCCATGACCGTCGGACCGATGTCGATGTTGGCCACGACCTCATCCACCACGGTGCCGCCCTCGAACAGGGCCGGGCAACGCATCAGGAGGGGCACGCGGATCGAGGGCTCATAAGCGACGCGCTTGTCGATGAGGCCGTGTTCTCCAAACATAAAACCGTTGTCGCCCATGTAGATGACCAGCGTATCGTCGGCGATACCCATGGATTCGAGTTGGGCCATGACCCGGGCGATGCTGTCGTCGACACTCCGAAGGGCTTCGCAGTAGCGCTGGTAGTAACGCTCGATGTCGAGGTCGCTGTGGTAGGGGAAATCGACTCCATGCCAGCTGTTGCGTTGATCGCGCAACCACCGTGGGCGATGGTGGTAGTTGGCATCGGTATCGGCCTCCGTGATGGGACGAGGGTAGGGTTTTTGCGCCAGTGAGTCCTCATACTGCTCTTCCGGCGTGAAATTGGCGTGAACGGCCTTGTGGGAAAGGTAGAGAAAAAAAGGCTTGGTCGAATTGCGCTGTTTTTCCAGCCAGTCGACGGCGTAGTCGGTGAGTTCGGTGGTGATGTAGCCCTGCTGGGGGACATCGACGCCGTCGACATTCAGGGTGTTGCCGGTGGGGAGGTATTGGCCCTGGCCTTGGAAACTGACCCAACGATCGAAGCCCGGGCGCGGGTTGTCATTGTGGTTTCCCATGTGCCATTTGCCCACGTAAGCCGTGGCGTAGCCGGCCTTTTGTAAGTATTGCGGGAAATACAACGTGCCCTCGGGAACCGGGCGTTGATTGTCGATCACGCGGTGACGAAAGGTGTAGAGCCCCGTGAGGATGGAGGCGCGACTGGGCGAACACAGGGAGGTGGTGACAAAGGCGTTTTTGAGGTGCACGCCCTCGGCGGCCAGCGCATCCATTTGGGGAGTCACGGCCAGCGGATGGCCCATGAACCCCATCGCATCATAGCGATGGTCGTCCGACAAAATGAAGACGACGTTGCGGGCTTCGGCTCCGGGAACAACCTCGGGTTCGACGGTCGTGGGGACGGCCACAATTCCGGCCGTCGCCGTGGAAACCAAAAGCAGCAGGCAGGGCAGAATGAAGCGGGGGTATTTCATAAGCAGGGGTGGGGGAGCAAACACGCCCGAACGGATTTGACGCAAGGGCGAACCGGATAACCAGGGGCCCCGTCAATCGAGTTGCGGCGGTTTAGGCATACTCTCGGCGCAGGTTACTGGGCAGGATGCCCAGTTCTTCCCGATATTTTGCAACGGTGCGGCGAGCGATTTTGAGCCCCTTTTCCTGTAGCCGCGAAACCAAGTCCTGGTCGCTATAGGGTTTGGCTTTATTTTCGAGGTCAATGAGGTCGTGGATCATCTCCTTGACGCTGGTGTTGGAAATCGCCCCGCCCCCCTCGGATTGGTAGCCCGAGGTGAAGAAGAACTTGAAGTCGAAGACCCCGTGAGGGGTGCGGATGTACTTGTTGGCGATCGCCCGGCTGACCGTAGTCTCATGCACGCCCACGGTATCGGCGATCTGCGTCATGGTCAGCGGCTGCAGCTTGGACACCCCTTCCTCGAAAAACGGCTCCTGCACCTTGATGATCTCCCGGGTGATACGCTCGATGGTCTGCTGCCGCTGCTCGATTGAATTGATGAGAAACCGACCGGAGCGCATGCGCTCGCGGATATAATCCCGTTCCTCCCGGTTCAAGGAGCCCTTGGCGATCATGTCCTTGTAGGTGCTCGAAATGCGGAGACGGGGGATGTAGTCGTTGTTGAGGCTGATTTTCCATTCATCGTCATCCCGTTCCACGGAGACATCGGGCACCACGACGCGATTGCTGTCCTCGGCGAATTTGCGACCCGGCGCCGGATCGAGGGTGCCGATTTCCTCCACCGCGTGTTGGACGTCGTCCAGAGGCGCGCCGGAGCGGCGGGCGATGTCGGGAATGCGGCGGCGAATCAGCAGGGCAAACTGGTGGCGCACAATCCGAGCGGCCAGGGATTCCCCCCGGCCCTTGGCGATCAATTGCAGCAGCAGACATTCCTGCAGGTCCTTGGCCCCAATACCGGCGGGATCGAAGGTCTGCAGCAGGGCACGGGCTTGCTGCACGGCCTCCAGGGGCAGCGTGGTTTGCAGGGCAATGTCCGAAACCGACTGGGTCAGGAAACCGCGATCATCCAAACTGCCCACCAGATACTGCATCGCTTCCCGGCTGACCGGCTCCAAATCAGACATTTCCGCCTGACTCATCAGGTGCTCCTGCAGCGAGGTCTCGCTGACCAGCGAATCAAAAAAGTGCTGCCGCTTCTCGTCGTCCTCCGCGGAGGGAGGCTGGTTGCCGCCCGCATTGGCCATGTAGTCGCGCCAGTCCTGGTCGAGCTTGGTCAGGATTTCGAACTCCTTGGAAAAATCCATTTCATCACTCCCCCCATCGTCGCCATTTCCCGTCTCTTCCCCCGACCGGTTCGACTCATCCTCGGCCTGAGCCCGATCCAGACTTACGCCTTCCATGGGCAGTTCTTCGAGCGTGGGGTTTTCCTGCAGTTCCTCTTGGATCACGCTGCGCAGGTCCAACGCGGCAACCTGCAGAATCTTGAGCGATTGCCGCAGCTGGGGGGCCAGCACCAGAGACTGTGTCTGGCGTTGGCTGAGGCCCTGAGAAAATCCGGGTCCGGCCATCAGAAGAGAAATCGGTTCCCCGACCTCAGGGTTGCTGCGGTCGGATCATCGGGACGTTCAAGGGTGAGCGGGAACCAGGTGAGGCGTAGCCCATCAGTTCTCGCAGATACACGCCAAGCTTCTCGTTGGTGGGACCATAACCATCGGAGTAGAGGTAAAGCTCAAGCTCCGTGAGCACTTCGTGGGAGGTTTGAAACCGTTTGTCGCGGTCGCGTTTCAGCAGCCGTTGAATCAACGCCTCCAGCTTTTCGTCGACCTCAACGCGAAGGTCACCAAAGCGGGGAATGGGCATAGTGAGGATGTTGCGACGGGAGTCGAGGCGGTCGGGGGCACGGAAGATGTTTTTCAGCAGCAGCAGCTCGGTCAGCACGATGCCGAGCGCGAACAGATCCGCGCGCCCATCGGTCACCGCGTAGCTCGCTTGTTCGGGGGAAAGGTATTCGTCTTTCCCGGCGATGACCTTGCCTTCTTCGTTGTACATCAGGTCCAGGGCCTTCGCGATGCCGAAGTCGGTCAACTTCACATCACCCTCCCACGCCAGCATGATGTTCTTGGGGCCGATGTCGCGGTGGACGATGCCCAACAGGCGTCCCTGATCGTCACATTTTTGATGCGCGTAGGCCAACCCCCGGGCGACCCGGGAGATGATGAAGACGGCCAGTTCCACGGGAATCGGTTGGTTGATGGCCCGGTGCTTTTCCAGGAATTGCTCTAGACTGACGCCGTCCACGTACTCCATCACCATGAAATACTGGTTGTTGGCCTGACCGAGATGGTAGGTCTGGACGATATTGGTGTGGATCAAATCCGCGACCAACCGGGCCTCGCCGATGAAGTTCTTTTGGAACTCCGCAATCGCGGAATACTCCTCGCGGATGATCTTGATCGCGACACTTTTGCTGAAGCCTCCAGCCCCTTTTTGCCGAGCCTCATAAACCAGCCCCATGCCGCCATCGGCAATCTTGCGGACCATCTGGTAAGGGACTTCATTGATCAAGGTCTGGAGGGCACTCACAGCAGAAGTTGAAGGGCAGTACCCAGGCGAGGCAAGAAATCAAAATGCGATCTAGCATGAAATCTGCTGCGGTGGGATCGGGGATTTGACAGGTGACCGCGGAGACCCACCTTTCACCGCATGATCAAACTAACGCCGAGAGCCGCTCGTCAGATTGAATCCATGCAGGCCGACCAGAATGCGGCCGAAAAAGTGCTGCGGGTGCTCGTCGAGACTGGGGGATGCTCGGGATTCCAGTATGGGATGTCGTTTGACGAGCCGAAGTCCGACGACGAGCAACTGGAAAGTGAGGGCGTCAAGTTTGTCGTCGATCCCACGAGCTACGCTTACCTCGATGGCTCCAATATCGATTTTGACGATGGTCTGCAGGGGAAGGGTTTCGAAATCCAGAATCCCAACGCTCAGAGCACGTGCGGCTGTGGTAAGTCCTTCAACTGAGGTCGGCGGATTCGGTAGCAGCGACGTTGGCCTCCATCGGTTGACCTTTCGAGTCCACTGGTCGTTTCCCTCGATCGTTTGGGCAAATCCGCCGCCGGGACGGTGCCATTGCGTTTGAAAGCCTCTACCCTCAGCCCCCGGTCAGCGGTGCGCCCGAGGTGGTCGGGCCACCAAATCCCTCGATCGAAATTGGTTCATTGAGCCCTTCACCGCCGCCCATCCCGGCAAGGCTAGAAGTTGGGCACCGTTGATTCTTCTCGGTTTGAAGCGGGTGTCGCCACGCCAACGGAGCACAAGCTCAAAGCTGCAAGGTGTGACAAAAGTAAAGAAAGGCACACAATTGTAACTTGGTTTCGCTGCTTTATGGGTGCGATGGAGAGAGCCTACGCTTTAACCGGACACCATGAAAATTCGTGCGAAACCCTGCGTAATTTGTTTCCTCGCCTTTGCCGCGTCAATGCACGGGGCGTTGGATATGGCATTCATCAGCCGTTACCAAGCGAAAGGAGCAGAGATCTTCCAATATGATCCACGAACTCAAAAAGTTTTTTCAACCGCCTCTGGCTCCGTCCCCGGAGTCGAGATCATCGACTTTAGTAATCCGCGGAAACCGCTACGCACCCAAATTGTCGACTTGAGTGAAGCCTTTCCGACGGCGAAACTCGATTCAGTGGCCAGTGTGGCCATCGACCCCACCGGGCGTGGTTTGGGGGCTGCTGCGCTGATTCCAGAGAACTCAAATGTGAATCCGGGAAGGGTTGGCCTTTTCGACATGCGGACAGGTGCCCTTCTTGGCTTCGTCGAAGTCGGCTTTCATCCCGATAGCCTCGCTTTTGCTCCCGATGGGCTGAGAATATTGGTGGCCAACGAGGGTGAGTTCTCGTCCAAAGGACCACAGGCTCAGGGCTCGATTTCAGTAATTGATTTGCAGGATCTGACCATTTTGGAGTCGGTAAATGGTCTCATCGTGAACACCTACGGTTTTACTCCAGAAAATCTTGCCACTGGAGTCGATCTGGTCGGCCTGCGATCCAACCAACCCGGCGCGGCCCCTGAGGTTTTTCTAGAGCCCGAATATGTTATCGGGGTCGGGCAAAAGGCCTTTGTTTCGATCCAGGAAAGTAATGCGATCGGTGTCTTTGATACCGAGACGAGGCAATGGGTCGCCGTGCATGACCTGTTACTACGAATGCACGATATCGATCCGTCGGACCGCGACGGTGAAGCCAAGCTCTTTGAAACCAAACCGGAGGCGCGCTTGTTTCATATACCGATGCCAGACATGATCGCCGCCTACGAGGTGGAAGGCCGCTCCTACATTCTCACGGCGAACGAGGGTGATGCTCGCCCCGATGGGCTGGACGTGGCACGTGTGCACGAATTAGGGAGGAAGGGCCTTCCCCCTCTTAACCGCCGGTATAAGCGTGAACTTTCGGATCTTTATGGTCCGCACACCTTCAAAAACGCCAACTTGGGGAGGTTGGAGGTCTCCATCGTAGACGGGCTCAATGAGAACGGAGAAATTATTAACCTGCATACCTTCGGGAGCCGCAGTTTCTCGATTCTCGATGCGGATACTGGAGAAATTGTGTTTGATTCGGGCTCTGACTTTGAGCGGCTGTCTGCTCAATTCGGCCGGCAAAATTACAACGCCAATCAGGAGGCTGGTGATTTCGACAGCCGCTCCGATGCCAAGGGTCCCGAACCGGAGGCGGTCACTGTGGGTACAATCGATGGTCGTCACTTTGCATTCATCGCCATGGAGCGCAGCGGCTTTGTCTTTATCTATGACGTGACTGATCCGCAGACGTCCTACTGCGTCGGGATGATGGATACACTGGGCGAAGACGGTCTCGACCTTGCACCGGAGTTCTTACAGTTCGTTCCGGCGTCGGACAATACGACCGGGCTCGATTTAATCCTCATTGGTTTCGAGAAATCGCAAACGATCTCGACCTACTCGCTCGTACCTACAACAGTCGAATGAATCGAATCAACCCGCGGGGTTGAGTGTCGCATGCGGTTGTTGCGGACGATCACTTGGCGCTGAACAAATCGCCAAATTGATGAAGGAGGTAACGAAAACGGGGCAGAATTGTTTCAATCGCGTGGCACCTGTGCCCCCCCTTGCCCCCGTTGAAGATCGGCAGGCCTACGGGTTGCTCGACTTTGTCAGCGCGGTGGTGAGAGCACGTCGCAGGCGTGCAGAAAGATCTCGCGGCAAGGATGATGACTGCTCAGATGCACTCGAACACGCGTTGCCGAGCGCACGACCACCGCCCCGATCTTGACCAATTTGAGTCGCAAGGCCGCGCAGGTCGCCCGGGCCAACACGGTGCCCGCCAAAGCCAGTCGCCGCAGGCCCTGCACCAGAGTGTAAGCTAGCGCCGAGAGCAGGATGCTCCACTGATTGTCCCATCACCGGTGGGCACTTACCCCATCGGCGATGATTGGGTGTTTGAGATAGATTTGGAGGAGGCAGACCATGAGCCTGCTTTGCAGTACTAGGAATGGGCTTTTGCGAGGTTGTTTTCGGGGTGTCAGGAGCGAATGGGTGAGATCTTCGACGGACTGCCCAGCCACGGGGCAGGCGAGCGCGATCACGACAGGGATGCCGAGCGGTGCCGGGAACGGCCAACGGCCGGGGTGGGTATGAAGCGGAGGCGTGATTCAAGCAGGAACGATGATCGCGGCGCTGTGCTTTGGATGATGGGGGAAGATACAATAGTCACGGTGCAATCGGGCGTCCTTTGCCCGCTGCCACCCTCGGCCCACCAATGCTCTGATTCGCTCGCGCCTAGGTCCCGACCACGCCTCCGTCTTCTTTCGTGATCACCACCACCGCCGAACGGGGGCGCGCCGACCCGCCGTGCGGCCAGTTTGACGTGAGCACGGGGTTCGCTTCCGATCCCTCCCCGGGGTGCTGGACATTGATGAATAACGTCTGGCCGTCCGGGGTGGCGATGCAGCCCGTGATCTCCTGACCGCGCGGTCCGACGAGGAAGCGCCGGATGTCTCCGGTGACCGGATCGGCGGCGAGGAGGGCGTTGTTGCCGAAGCGCTCACGCTCGAGAACCTGCTGGTCAGTTCCCATGTCCAGCTCGATCCAGAGCACGCCGCGCGTGTCGATCCAGAGACCGTCCGGGCTGGAGAACATGTTGGTCTCGTCCAGCGGCACGTCACCGGCGCTGCCGCGAACCTCGCTGTCTTCGGGCGGACCGGCCAAGACGAAGATGTCCCAATGGAAGTCGAGGGCTTCGTGTTGGTCGTTTTCTTCACGCCAGCGGATGATGTGTCCGAAGGGGTTGTCGCCGCGAGGGTTGGCGGCGTCGACCGCGACCTTGTCTCCGCGCTCGTTGTTGTTGGTCAGCGTGCAGAACACCTCGCCCGTGTCTGGATGTACGACGGTCCACTCTGGACGGTCCATGGGCGTGGCGCCCGCCACGTCCGCGGCTAGCCGGGTGTTCACCAAGACGTCGGCCTGATCGGTGAACGCGACCCCCTTCTCTCGACACTTGGCCTGGAACCCGGCGTCCGCGTGGTCAAGCGGCAGCCACTTGCCTCTTCCGTCCTCGTCGAAGCGCGCCGCATAAAGCACCCCGGTGTCGAGAACATCGCCCTGAGTCGTGCCAGCCTGATAGGGCTGGGCGGTGACGAACTTGTAAATGTGCTCGTTCTTCGCGTCGTCACCCATGTAAAATACGAGAGGGCGTCCTTCCACGGCCGGGGCGGCCCAACACCCTTCGTGCGCGAAGCGGCCCAGCGCCGTGCGCTTCACCGGGGGAGCGTCCGGGCGGAAGGGGTCGATCTCCACGATCCAGCCCATGGTGTTGGGCTCGTTCCGGTAGTCCTCGACGGGCGAGGAGCCTTTTCGCGAAGCGTCAAACCGGGCATACGCGTCGATGTTCTGGATGGTCGCCCAGCCGTACCGCCCAAGGCTCGCGGAGATTCCGTAACGTGCGTGCTCTCGAGGGTTGTCTCCGCGATTCACAAAGTAGTACGCCCAGTTTTCTTCGCACGTGAGGTAGGTGTTCCACGGAGTCACCCCGTGCGCGCAGTTGTTCAACGTGCCGCGTGCCCTCGTGCCCTCCGGGCTGTGACGCGTCCGCACATGCTCCGAGCCGCGCACCGGTCCGGAGAACTCCATGGGGGTTCCGGCTGTGACCCTGCGGTTGTAGCGCCCCGGCACCACCTGCCAGGATCCTGTCTCGTCCCGCTCGATCTCGACGACGGATACGCCGTGGGCCGCGACTTCCTTGCGGACTTCGTCCGCGTCGGTTCGTTGCCCTTCCACCACCGTCGGCCCATTCGGGTGCAGCTTAGGTGCGTCGATGTACTCGTGGTTGAGGCAGAGGATGCCATGACGGTTGCGTTCCTCGCCCTCTCCGAGCGCAAAGAAATGCATGCCGTCGTGGTTACTTCCCACCTGGCACTCCTGTTCGGCGCCGCTGTTATGGCCACCCTCCGAGTAGAGCGGGTAGGGCGCGCAGATGGGGGTCCCCGCGGGAAGGAATGGACGCGCGGTATATCCGGGCGCCACGAGAAGGCTGTCGCCCCGGTGGATGGGGACCGGGGTGAACCCGAGCAAGCTGTCGGTCAGGCCGTCCGGAGTCCGGGCCAGCAGGCGGGCCGGGGGTGCCAATGTCCGGGTAAGCGCGGCGGCCCCCGAGGTTGCGACGAAACTCGCCACCGCGGCCATGACGCCTCCCCTCAGCACGTCGCGGCGGCTCAACCGGAGTTCGAGTAGTTCCCGGAAGGGACGGGACGGGTCAGGGTTGGAGGACTTGTCCTCGGCGTTGCCTTCGGGAAAATAGGTTTGGATCGGAATGCTCACGTGCTTACTGTCGGGGATTAATGATAGGAGATTTTCTTTAGCAGGTTGTAAGGGGGAGAGGGTTTACAGTATGACTGAACCCAAAGTCTCGCGGGTGGCACCATCTTTTGCTCCATGACACGCAAATTTTACTTGGCTCGGACATTAGGGTTGAAGCGGAAAGTAGACGATTGAGCGAGACACCGGGACCAGCCCCCTATTTGGTCGTCGACGCGACTGAAAATTACAGCGCTCCCTCGAGGTTCGAGCTCAACCTGTCCTGAGCCATTCACCGCCTGTCCGGGGTTGGATGGGGATAAATCGTTCGGGCGGTGAAGAGAATCGGGCTCCGAGCCAATCGCGACCCAATGCGTCCCCGGCGCAGTGCTGAGATTTCTGATTTTCCCCTCGGGGTATCTGCTTGGGCGGAGAACGATACGGCTACTTTCCGGCCCTTGCCCGAGGCCTGTAGCTGCGTTAGGGACCCGTGAAAACGTGGCCACATCTACTCCGCCGGCACAAATTTCAAGGCGGCGCCGTTGATGCAATAGCGCAGGCCGGTCGGGCGGGGGCCGTCGTTGAAGACATGCCCGAGGTGACTCTCGCAGCGGGCACAGATGTTTTCCGTCACCGGGTAGGAATACTTGGGGTCTTGGCGGTCGAGCACATGTCCGGCCGTGATGGGTTGCCAAAAACTCGGCCATCCCGTGCCGGAATCGTATTTCGTGGCGGAGTCGAAGAGCGGAAGCTCACACCCGGCACAAACAAAGGTTCCTCCCCGCCGTTCTTTGAGCAGGGGATGGGTGAAGGCGCGCTCGGTGCCGGCCTGCCGCAGCACGTAATACTGCAGAGGGTCCAATTGGGCCCGCCACTCGTCGTCGGTCTTGGTGACCGGTGTGATGGTGGCCGCGGCTGAGTCGGAGGATCCCATGTCCTTTGTCTGCGCAGAGCAGCCGGTGGTGCTGATGATCGCCGATACGGCCAGGGCCAGATAAAAGTAACGCATGGTGATAGGAACCGGATGCGTCCCCGATTATTCTGCAAGTCGCGCAGGAGAAGAAGGGGACTTTGCCGAGGGGCCGGGGAGGAGGGGCTGAAACGCTCAAAACTGAAATACGGTGAGGATCAGGGGGCGTTGGGCTCTTGCCACGCGGGGGGCGGTACGCCGGGATGCGGTCATGGCTGATTCCGTTGCCCCTCCGTCGCTGCGTCCCTTGCCGGGGGCTTTTGATGCTGATGCGACCATGGAACGGTTTTTGACGGTCATGGCAGAGCGCGGGCTTGAACTTTATGAGGAACAGGAGGAGGCGATTCTGGAGATCTTCGCGGGCAGCAACGTGGTGCTCAATACCCCGACGGGTTCAGGGAAATCGCTGGTCGCCTCCGCGGCCCATTTCAAGGCCCTGAGTGCGGGCGAGCAGTCGGTTTACACCTGCCCGATCAAGGCGCTGGTGAACGAAAAATTTCTGGCGATGTGCCGGGACTTCGGTCCGGAGAACGTGGGCATGATGACCGGCGATGCGTCGGTCAATCCCCACGCTCCGATCCTGTGTTGCACGGCGGAGATCTTGGCCAACATCGCCTTGGCGCGGGGTCCGGGCGCCGACCTGCGGCTGGTGGTGATGGATGAGTTTCACTACTACGGTGACGCGGAACGCGGTCACGCGTGGCAGACGCCTTTGCTGGCGCTGCCCCAATGCCGTTTTCTGCTCATGTCGGCGACGCTCGGGGACACGACATTCTTTGAAAAAGAGATGACCCGGGTCACCGGCGCACCCTCGGTGACCGTGCGCAGTGAACGGCGGCCGGTGCCGTTGACCTTCGAGTATTCGGAGGTGCCGCTGACGGAGCGGATCGCGCAGTTGGTGGCGGACGGGAAGGCGCCGATTTATTTGGTCTACTTCACCCAGCGGTCAGCCTCGGAGTCGGCGCAGGGGTGGATGAGTCTGAACCTTTGTTCCAAGGCGGAGAAGGCGGCGTTGGCCGAGGCCTTGCAGGACGAAAAATTCAACAGTCCTTACGGCAAGGACATGAAGCGTTGGCTGCGTCATGGGGTAGGGGTGCACCACGCCGGGCTGCTTCCAAAGTATCGCATTCTGGTGGAGCGTTTGGCGCAGCGGGGGCTGCTCAAGATCATCTGTGGCACCGATACCCTCGGGGTGGGCATCAACGTGCCGATTCGCACGGTCGTGTTCACGCAGTTGTGGAAATACGACGGCCGCAAAGCGGCGGTTTTGACGGTGCGCGACTTTCGACAGGTCGCAGGCCGGGCGGGGCGGCGGGGTTTTGACGACGAAGGGTTGGTCGTCGCGCAGGCGCCGGAACACATCATCGAAAACAAGCGGGCGGCGGAGAAGGCGGCGGCCGGGACGGGCAAGAAAAAGAAAGTGGCCAAGCGCACGGCGGCTCCGGGCGCGGTGGTGTGGGATGAAAATACCTTTGCCAAGCTCCAGACTGCGCCTTGTGAGGAGCTGAGTTCGAAGTTTGCGCTTTCCCATGGCACGCTGCTGCTGGTGTTGTCGCGGCCGGGCGATGGCTGTCAGGCGGTGCGGGATCTGGTGGCCACGTGTCACGAGACCGAACATCGGAAAACCCAATTACGGAAACGGGGGTGGCAATTGTTTCGAGGCCTGTTGGAGCGGAAGATTGTCGAGTGGATTCCGCCGACCGCCGACGGCCGTAAACTGCGGGTGAATGTGGAACTGCAGGAAGATTTCTCCCTGCACAACGCGCTG
Organism: Opitutaceae bacterium; assembly: GCA_018402455.1. Lineage (GTDB taxonomy): Bacteria > Verrucomicrobiota > Verrucomicrobiia > Opitutales > Opitutaceae > Actomonas. The sequence goes on along the minus strand of JAGYIG010000019.1, from coordinate 24,848 downwards.
TCGCTGTATCTGTTGGATACGCTGCCGCGACTGCCGGTCGACGATCCGGAGCACGCGTTGAATGTGCTCACGTTATGCGAATCGATCGTCGAGGATCCGGAAATCATTCTGCGCAAACAAGTGGACCGATTGAAGACCGATGCGGTGGCGGAGATGAAGGCGGAGGGCGTCTCCTACGAGGAACGGATGGATAAGCTCGATGCGATCGAGCACCCCAAACCGCTGCGCGAGTTTCTCTACGACACGTTTAATGCCTTTGCGGCGGCCCATCCTTGGGTGGAGCAGGAGAACGTGCAGCCCAAGTCGATCGTGCGCGAGATGTTTGAGCGCTACGATTCCTTCGCCGATTACGTGAAGCGTTATGGCCTGCAACGCAGCGAAGGGCTGCTGCTGCGCCACCTGAGTCAGACCTGGAAAGTGCTCAGTCAAACCATTCCGCAGGACGCCAAGACGGAGGAGGTGGTCGAACTCGAAGCCTATTTTCAGGAGCTGATCCGCGGCATTGATTCGAGTTTGTTGGAGGAGTGGGAGCGGATGCAGGATCCGGACTACGCGGCGGTGGAAATGGCGGAAAAGCCGGTGCGCCCGGGTTTCAGCGATATCACGCGGGACCCGAAGTCCTTCACCCGTTTGGTGCGCTTCGCGGTGCATGCGGTGTTGCAGGATGCGATGGCGCGGGACTGGGACGCGGCGGCCGAGCGGACGGGCGGGAATCCCCGCGAAGTGGAGGAAGCCTTTGACGGCTACGTGGCGGCGCGGGGCTGGTTTCGCCTGGATCCGGCGGGTCGGGCGGCCAGCCAGACGCACCTCGAGCCGGACGGGGACGTCTGGCAGGTGGCCCAAGTGCTCGTGGATTACGAAGACAGCAACGATTGGGAACTGCGGTTGGCCGTGGATGTGCCGTCGTCCCGGGAGACGGGGGCGGTCACGTTGCGTTGGGTGGGGCTGGGGCCGATCGGCTTGGCTTGAAGCGGCTGCCCGGCCGGGCGACGAATGCTCAGGCAGAGTTGCCGCGTAAATCCCGCCGGATGGCGGGAAAGTAGAAAGCGAGCGTGAGGGCCCGGAGGAGGATCCAAATCAACATGGCGACCCACAGCCCGGTTTGGCCCCAGTGGGGGGTCAGGCCGCTGCTGACCAAGACAAAGCAGGCGGCGGAAACCACGGCGGCGTTGCGCATTTCCCGGGTGGAAGTGGTGCCGATGAAGATGCCGTCGAGTTGAAACGCCCCGACGGAAAGCACCACGTAGCCGGCGACCAACGGCAACATGGCCTCGGCCGCACTGACGACCGGGGTGATCGTGGTGAGCAATCGAATGAAGCTCGACCCGCCGAGCACCAGCACCGCGCCCAGCGTGAGGGCCACCCCGGTGGCGATGACCGAAGAGCGCCAGACGGCCCGGTCAAACCTGACCAGATCCCGGCGGCCTTTGGCGGCCCCGGTCAGTGCTTCGGTGGAAAAGGCAATTCCATCGAGGAAGAACGCGCAGAATGAAATGATCCCGAGCAACACATGGTTCGCGGCGAGGGTGGTTTCGCCCAGCAGCGCGCCTTGCCGGGTGACCCACGCTAGGCCGGTCAGTAGGGCCAGGGTGCGAATCATGATGTTGCCGTTGGCCACCATGTTGGCACACAGGGCATCCGCTTGCCGGATCCGGGCCCAGGGGAAAAAAGGTTCCGCATCGGCATGCCGGGTCCGCAGCATGCGCAGCAGGAGCCAGCACCCCCAGCCCGCCGCGGTCCATTCCGCGATCAGCGTGCCGATCGCGATACCGCGGACCCCCAGTCCAAGCCCCCCCGCCAGCCAAACATCAAGGCCGATATTGAGACCGTTCAAAAGCAACTGCAGGGCGAGCAGGGCGCGGGTTTCACCCAGGCCGATAAATATACCCGTCAGCGCGTAAGTCATGAGGGTGGCCGGGGCCGCCCAGATGCGCACGCCAAAGTAGGCGCGACTCAACTCCTGCACTTCGCCCTCCGCCCCCAACAGCGGCAGGCCGAAAGCGACGAGAGGCCATTGGAGGAGACAGAGAGCGCCCCCCAAAGCCCCGCCGAGGGCGAGGGCGCGAAAACCCGCCACCCGCACCGCGAGCGAATCCCCGGCCCCCTCCGCCTGCGCGACGAAACCGGTGGTGCTCATCCGCAGAAAGCCGAAAGCCCAGTAGATAAAACTCAGCGCCAGCGATCCGACAGCGATCGCCCCCAGCGCCGCCGCCGACTGGGTTTGGCCAATCACCGCGGTGTCCACGAGGCCAAGCAGCGGCGTGGAAACACTCGCCAGGACCACGGGCCACGCCCGCCCGAGAATCTCGCGGTAGGTGGGGGAGTCGGGCGGCGGGTCGGAGGTCATCCGGACCCAGTCCGAGGCATTCGGGCGGACACTGCAATCGCGCTCGAATTCAGGCGGAGCGACCGAGCAGGCGGAGACGGTCGTCGGGGTTTTTTGTAACTTGGACGGGACCTCCGGGGTTCTCTCTGCAACCGCAACCCCTCCGCGGAATTTTAAACTTAGAAAACAACCCATCATGAAATCCATCCCTCGTCTCTTCCCCACCGGCCTGGTGGTCGCCAGCGTTCTCACCTCGTCGGCCCTCGCCGCGGCATCGTCCGGCCATGTCGACTTCGGCTCCTTCGAGCCGCCCGCCGACCAACAGTATGTCGAAGTCGATCTCAACAAAGCCCGGCTGAAGCTCGCGGCGACCTTCACCAAGCATGAAGACCCCGAAATCGCGGAGATTATTTCCAACTTGGAGCATGTGCGCGTCAACGTGATCGGGATGGATGATGCCAATCGCGCCGCGGCCACGAATCGCATCGAGGCCCTTCGCAACCAACTCGATCAGCAGGGCTGGGCCCGGATCGTCACGGTCCGCGAAGGCGCGGGGGCAAACGTGGCGGTGTTTATCAAACAAGCCGATGACGAATCCATTCAGGGACTCGTCGTGACCGTGATTGGGGCCAAAGGAGAAGCCGTTTTGGTCAATGTGGTGGGCGACGTGCATCTCGAGCAAATTGGTCGCCTGGGCGAGCGCTTGAACATCGATCCCTTGCGGGAGTTGAATCTGAAGCCCGCGCCCGTCGAAAGCTGAACGGACTCGGCCGCCCCCAAACCCACCGACCGGTTTCCCCATGTCCGCCACCTCACCACCCACCCGCCGGACCCGCATCCTCCACTGGCTTTTGATCATGGGAGCCGCGACCCTGCTCGTCCTTACGATCAAATTCGTCAGAATCTTCTTCCTGTCGCCCGAAGCCACGGACCTGCACAGGGCGCTCTCGCACGGTTCTGCATGGCCGACCACTCCGGAGATGAAATTTTCGATTGGTCCCGGCCTGTTGGCGATGGGTCGCGTGGCGGCTTGGTGCACCGACGACCTTCCGATCGAAGCGCGCCACGCGCTCCGCGCCATCGATGGAGCCAGCGTGGGGATCTATCGCTTGGATCGGCGTCTGATGCCGTTGGATCGCGGGCGGATGTTGGCCGCGGCGGACACCCGGCTGGGAGCGCGGGGCTGGGTCCGCGTGGTGACGGTGATGGAGAATCGGGATCTGGTGCTCGTTTACCTGCCTCGCAAGACGGACGTGTCTGGTCGCCTGGAAGTCTGCATCGCGGTGGTGGGGGAAGATAAGTTGGTGGTGGTATCGGCGGCGGCGCAGACTGCGGCGTTGGCGAAGATGGTCGAAACGTATCTGCCCCGCTCCCGATCCATTTGAGGTCTACGCGTGGCCTGCGCTTGAACCATCCGGCCAGGGGCGGTAGGGCTGTCGAGATGCCGCTCACCACGATCGTTCACCTCGACGCCGATGCCTTTTTTGTCGCGGTGGAGTTGGCCCGCCGGCCGGAGTTGCGGGGCAAGAAAGTGGCGGTGGGCGGGGGCCGGCGGGGGATCATCTCCTCGGCCAGCTACGAGGCGAGGGCGGCGGGAGTTTACACGCCGATGCCCTCGCAGCGGGCGATCAAAATCTGCCCCGACCTGATCTTGCTCCCGCACGAAGGGGACTATGCAGGGGTTTCGCGGCAGATGTTTGACCTTTGCGAAGACGTCACTCCGTGGGTCCAGCGCAATTCGATCGACGAAGGTTACCTGGACCTGGGCCCCTGTGGGCTGCGATCGCCCGAGGAGATAGAGCGGGTGGTGCGTCGATTGCAGACCAGAATCTGGGACGAGTTGAAAATCCCGATTTCCATGGGCGTTGCGACCAACCGGCTGGTGGCTCAGATTGCCAGCAAGCTGCGCAAGCCCCGCGGATTCGTGGTGGTGGCGGCGGGAGAGGAGGAGGCGTTCATGGCCCCGCTGGATATTAAGGAGATGTCAGGGGTGGGCCCCAAAACCCAAACGAGGCTGCGGGCGCAAGGCATCCAGACCATGGGCGACGTGGTGGCGATGAATGACTCGGCCCTGAGTGCGCTGATGGGCTCGGGCTGGCGCGAGTTCCGCGAGCGGTGTGCGGGGAGGGATGATCGGCCGGTAACGCCGGAACGAGAGGCGGCCAAAAGCTACTCCCACCAACAAACTTTTCGGGAAGATATCGCCGATCGGGATCGGATTGAGTCCGTCGTCAAAGGCATGATCGACGACCTGATGGCCAAGGTTCGCGCCGACGGCAAACGGATGCGCACCCTGACGATCTTGGCCCGCTACGGTGATTTTAGTCAGGAGTCGGCTGGTCGCAGCCTGCCTGAAGCCACCGATCTGGAGACGGCCTTTTATCCCCTGATTCAGCCGCTGCTCGCCAAGGCCTGGCGGCACGCTCGCCCCCTGCGTTTGGTGAGCGTCCGGTTGTCCGGGGTGGACGACAGTCCGGCGCAGTTGGGGATTTTTGCCCAGCAGGATGAAAAGCGGCGGCGGTTGGCGGGGATCATGGATCAATTGAACGCCAAAGGCCGGGGCTCCGGATTGGTGCGCGGGCATCAGCTCCACACAATGCCACCCCCGAACACGCTGGCGGGCCCCTCCTGAGGAAACGGCGGGCGCACCGGCGATTCACAACTTGATTACAATTTCTATCGCCAAGGTTTGGCGGAGGACAAAATATGCGCGGCTCATGACCCGAGGCTGTTTCGCAATCCCCCCGATTGGCGCGCACAAAAACCCTGTTACCCGTTGGGTTCTGGCGGCCTTGGTCGCCTCGTGGGCGTTGTCCGCCCAGGCGATTACCATCAATGGGTTTCTGGTCGAAGACACGGCAGTGCCGGTCGAGCATCTGGTGCGGGCGGCGCCGGCCAAGGACAGCATCAAGTCGCTGGATGCGCCGGGTTTTGTCGCGGCCTCCGCGTGTGACTTTCTCGGCGATGACGACGAGCTCTTCAGCATCACCATCGACGGGGTGACCCGGGCCTATCCCTTGCGGGTGCTGGTCTGGCATGAGGTCGTCAACGACCGGATCGGCGATCAACCGGTGGTGGTGACCTACTCCGCGCTGACCGGTTCGGGGGTGGCGTTTGATCCCGGCGAAAATGCCGACGGAACCCCGCGGGAATTCGGGGTATCGGGCGTGCTCTATAACAGCTGCCTGCTCTTTTATGACCGGGCCTCGGAGAGCCTGTGGTCCCAACTTAAGATGATGGGCATCTCCAAAGACTTTGTGGAGGAGCCGCTGGTCCAATTGCCCACCCGCCGGATGACGTGGGCCGCGTGGCGCCGGGAGTTTCCCCAAGGGGAGGTCCTCTCCATCGAGACGGGCATGGACAACGACTACCGGGGCGAGTGGCCGTATGGCGATTATGCCAATCAGAAAGAGACGATTTTCCCGTTCGATATCAGCCCCGACCGCAACGAATTCGGCACCAAGGAGCGGATGATTGGCATGGTGGAGGGCTGGGCCGCCCGAGCTTGGCCGCTGGAGACCTTGAAAAAACGCCAACAACTCTTTGATGCGATCGGGGCTCGTCCGATTCAAGTGACTTACGACGAAAAGACCGACACCGTCGTGATCACCGACATCACCAATGGTCAGGAACTGCCCCACGTCTCGGTTTACTGGTTTGCCTGGCAGGCGTTTTACCCGGATTCCTCGGTCTGGCGGCCCTTGCGTTGATCCGCGAAATCCGGGGCTTGCCAAAGCCCGCGGAGGCGCTGCATTGCTGCCATCAGGCCCCCAGGAATTATGCCCATTTACGAGTATTTTTGTCCCGACAACAACACGGTCTACCAATTCTACGCGAAATCCATCGCCCAAGGTCAGACGCTGCCCAAGTGCCCGGATAATCCGAAATACCGGATGAAGAAAATGGTTTCGGGTTTCGCCATCACGAAACCCGGCAACTCGGCCGATGCGCCGCTGCCGCCGGAGGGACGCGACGGGGATCGGGCCGAGGACGCTAAACTGGAAGCCGCGATGGCGGCGATGGAAGGGGAGTTTGCGAACGTGGACGAAAACGATCCCAAGGCGATGGGGCGGATGATGCGTCGCATGGCGGAAATGACCGGAGAAAAATTGGACGGTGAAATGGAGGAAGTGGTCCGCAAACTGGAAGAAGGGGCGGATCCTGAATCCCTGGAGGACCAACTGGGGGGGGAGGGCGATGACGTTGGCGACCCCTATAGGGATCCGATGGGCGGGGCGGGCGGTCCGACCGCGGAGCCGCAGGAACCCAAACTGCGTTACAAGGTGCACCGGCCGGCACCTCGACGGGATCCCCAACTCTACGACTACGAATAATCGGGGCGGCCAGCCGATGTTGAGTGAGGGGCGTGTGGCAGGAGACTCCCTGCGATGTGCCGCCCGACCTCTCCCCTGTTTCTTCCCCGACGGCGATTGCCGCGCGAGCCACCGTTGCCCGGCGGGTCGTCCGGCAATTTAGTGAACGCTTACACGCTGACCTCGGCCGGGTGAGCAGCGATTGGAAGGCCGATGGCAGTCGGGTGACCCAGACGGATATGGCGATCTCGACCGGAATCATCGCCGCGTTGTCGGCTGAGTTTCCCGCGGACATCTGCCTGAGCGAAGAATTGGGAGCCTCCCGGGCGATTGAGGTCTCCAGTCGATTTTCATGGGTGCTCGATCCGATCGACGGCACCAACAATTTTGCCCTCGGGCTGGCGCAGTGTGCCATCTCGTTGGCCCTACTGGAGGAAGGGGAGCCCGTTTACGGCGTCGTTTACGATGCGGCGCGCAAAATTCTCATCCATGGTGGTCCGGGGTTTGGCGTGTGGGATGGCGAGCAGTCGGCGCAGGTGCACCAAGGCAGGTTGCAACGCTCGTCCCCGGTGGGGTTCCATAGCCCCCACGCGGCGGAGTCGTTTCCCGGGCACGGGGAGGCGATGGTCGCCCACTGCAAGGTGCGGGCGCTGGGCAGCAGTGCCCTGCATCTCGCCTACGTCGCGGTCGGCCTGCTGGAGGGCGTGGTCGACCACAACGTCAAGCTCTGGGACATCGCCGCGGGGATCGCCCTGGTTCGCGGCGCGGGGGGCGACGTGGATTTTTTGGCCAACGATCCGCTGCCCTTGCGGATTTTTGACCTGGAAATGCCTCGAATCTTCTACGTTGGGGGCGGCCGGGCGTTCCGCGAAGATTTAAAAAATCTTCTGCAGCAGGCCGACGAAACTATCGGGGCGGCCACCGCTGATTAACGGGAATTCAGCCAATCGTGTCGCCGGTGAAGTTTTGCATTGCTAGAGGGTGGGGCAAAACGGTTTGGTGGGAGCCGTCCCCTTTTTCGTAGTTCTCCAGCCACTACTCAGCCATGGCCTCCAAAGTTACCCGTCCCGCTTCCCCGCTCACCTTTGATTTGCCGGTTTCCCTGATCGAAAAAATCACATCGACCCAATCCAAGCTGGGGTTGTCCTCGACGAGCGAAGTGGTGCGACTGGCCTTGGCGAAATTCAATTTTGACCGCTACGAATCCTCCCGCGAGGAGCACCGGCAAATCTCGGTCCGGCTCCCCGCCGACATGAAGACCCTGCTCAGCCGCCAGTCCCGCAAAAAGAAGGTTAGTGTGGGCGAACTGCTGCGCGCGTCATTGGACGAACTCGCCGCGACTCGTCCGGCCAAGACCAAAAGCGCCAAGGGTAAGAAAAGGGCGTCGCCCGCGGCCAAGCCGGCCCCCAAGAAAGTGGTGAAAAAGGCCGTAAAAAAGGTCGTCAAGAAAGCGGTCAAAAAGGCCCGGGGCAAACGCTGAGCGCCGGGCGCCGCCCGGTTTCTCCCGCCGAACTCCTTTCTCGAGCAAGTCACCGCGGAGCGGGGCTTGCTTTTCGTTTTTCGGGGGGCTTAGGTCGGCTCGTTTGAACATGAGCGAAGCAGCACCAGCGACACTATCCACTTGGGCCCTCAACGTATCGCCGTCCCCCACCTTGGCGGTGGACGCGAAGGCCAAGGCCTTAAAAGCCGCCGGCGAAGACGTCTGTGGCTTTGCCGCCGGCGAACCCGATTTTGACACCCCGGTCCACATCAAGGCCGCGGCGATCGCCGCCCTGAACGAGGGCAAAACCAAGTATGCGCCGACGCCGGGTATTCCGCCCCTGCGGGAAGCGCTCGCCCAGAAATACACCGAAACCTATGGCTTGCCGACCCAAGCGGCCCAGGTGGTGGTGAGCCCGGGAGGCAAATTTTCCTGCTACCTCACGATCCTCGCCACCTGCTCCGCCGGCGACGAAGTCATTGTGCCGGCCCCCTATTGGGTGAGTTATCCCGAGATGGTGAAACTCGCCGGGGCCACCCCGAAGTTGGTGTTGGCTGATGATTCCACCGGGTTCAAGTTGACCCCGGACATGCTCGAAGCGGCGATTACGCCGCGCTCCAAGCTGCTCATTCTCAACTCCCCGTCCAACCCCACGGGCGCGGTTTACACGCCGGCCGAGTTGGCTGCGATCACCGCGGTGGCGGTGAAACACAACCTCTACATCATGTCCGACGAGATCTACGAGCACCTGCTCTACGATGGCGTCACCCATGTTTCCCCGGCCAGTTTCAGCGACGAAGCGCGGGAACGCACCATCATCGTCTCCGGGTTTGCCAAGACCTTTTCCATGACGGGTTGGCGGCTCGGCACCATCGTGGGGCCGACGAAGATCACCAAGGCGGTGGCCGAGTTGCAGAGTCAGATGACCTCGAATGCGACGACCTTTGCCCAATGGGGGGCGCTCGCGGCCTACACGCAGTGGGACAAAACCAAGGCGGCTCTCGATGAGATGCTGACGGCATTTGATCGCCGCCGGAAACAGGTGCATACCGGACTCAACGCCATCGACGGCATCAACTGCCAGCTGGCGCAGGGGGCGTTTTATTTGTTTCCCAATATCTCCAGCTTCGGGATCGACGACCTGACTTTCTGCGACCGCTTGCTCGATGAGCAGAAGGTGGCGGCGGTGCCGGGCTCCGCTTTTGGCGCCCCGGGATTTTTGCGCATCAGTTACGCCACGGCGGATGAGACCCTGCAAAAAGGATTGGATCGGTTGCAGGCATTCTGCGCGGGGCTCTGAACCAATCAACCCCGGTCGGTGAGGATCGCTTTCGGCCCGGTTGTCTGGTTGAGTTGCCGGATGAAAGTGCTTTTGTTACTGCTGGTTATGGGGGGAGGAGTCCTGGTCGCTGGCGCAGAGTCAACGGCGCCGGCCCCCTTGGTGGATCAAAATCACGTCGCCCATATCGGCATCGTGGTCGCCGATATGGAAGCGGCGGTGGACCAGTGGACGCGGGTGCTGGGCTTGGCGGAGGCGCCGCCGATCCTTCTGGGCACCGGACACCCGGAAAAGCCGACCCTGTATCATGGCCGCCCCACGAATGGCCAGGTGCGGTTGGCTTTTTTTAACTTGGAGAACATCCAAATCGAGCTGCTCTCGCCCCACGGGGAGGGGGAAAACGAGTGGTCGGAATTCCTCCGCGAGCAAGGGACGGGCGTCCACCATATCGCGTTTTTTGTCGAAGGGCTCGGCGAGGTTTACGTGGATCGGCTACGGGAGCGGGGCATCGGCATTGCCCAACAAGGCGGCTGGGATGGCGGAGAATACCTCTACACCAACACCCGAGGTGAGCTGGGCGTTGCGCTGGAACTGCTCGAGAGCTACGCCCGGGAATAAGGGCCTTCGAGCCCCGCGCTCAGCCGCACCGCTGCTTCGTCAACGCAGCGGTCGCGAGGGCGCACTCCGCCACTCGTTCCCGGACCCGCGGGTTGGAGATTTCACCGGCGTCAAAGTCGGCGGGGGTGGCGTAAACGAAACGGGGCACGATGACGCACCGGAAGTCCAGCATCAGACTATTGGCCAGCGCCATGACGGACATGTAGGAGGAGCCGCCTCCGGCGGCGTTGAGGAACGCCACGGTCTTGTTCTCCCAAGCCCCCTTTCCGGTAAGTTCGATGAGGTTTTTTAAGGCCGCGTTGACGTCGTAGTTGTAGATCGGAGAAGCGACGATGATGCCATCGGCTTGCCCCAGAATCTTGCTCGCTTGAGCGACGTGGGGGTCACCATAGGCCGCGCCGCCATCACACAGGGGCAGGGGCAGGTCGCGCAGATCCAACTCCTCGTGGGCGATACCCTTGGCGTTCAAGGCGCTGGAGGCCTCATCGGCCAGAAGGCGGCTTTTGCTGTCGGGGTTCAGGCTGGCGGAAATGATCAACAAATTCATCAGCGAATAGCTGAGTCGTCCGCGGCGTGGGGACAAGCGTGGAAACCCTCCGGCAGGTGGGTTTATCCGGTCAACGCGTCGAGTGCTTGAGCCACGTTGGGCGGAACAAACTTCGAGACATCGCCGCCGTAGCGGGCCACCTGTTTGACCAGATGGGAACTGGTGTAGCTGTAGGCCTCGGCGGGCATGACGAAGATGGTCTCAATGTCGCCTTTGAGGTGCCGGTTCATCAAGGCCATGTTGAACTCGAATTCAAAATCTGAGAGGGCGCGTAGCCCCCGAATGATGGCGTTGGCCTGCTGGGCGATGGCAAAGTCAACCAAGAGTCCGGAGAACGTGGTGATCGCCACATTGGGATGTTTGGCGAGCGAAGGCTTGATCAGATCGACCCGCTCCTCGGGCGTGAACAGCGGATTCTTCCCCGGATTGTGCGCGACGGCAAGGGTCACTCGGTCGAATAGCTTGGCCGCCCGGGCAAGCACGTCCAGATGGCCGTAGGTGATCGGATCGAAAGTGCCAGGATAAATGCAGTGCTGCATGGCGAAAGCACTAGACGGCAAGGCGACCGGCGGCGCGAGTTCAAATCGTTTGGTTTACGGGATTGCGTCTGGGCTCATGGCGGGTCGTGAATCGGGGTGATGCGCTGGAATCTGCCCAACATTGTCACGGTTTCCCGAGTGCCCATGCTGTTCCTGGTGGTGGGGCTGATGTGGGCGGAATGGACCTACGCGGCCACGGCGGCTTTTTGGATGTTCATCGTGGCGGCCCTCTCCGACTGGTTGGATGGTTACCTCGCCCGCAGGTCCAACCAAGTCTCCACCTTTGGCCGCTTCATGGATGCCGTGATCGACAAGGTGATGGTGTTGGGGCTGATGATCGCGTTGGTGAACGGCGATTACTTCGGCTCGCTGGGCGCGGCCGCCATGTTGGCTCTGCTGGCCATCTTGACGCGGGAATTCGGCATGTCCGGACTCCGTATGATTGCCGCGTCCAAAGGGATCGTGGTGGAGGCGGACAGCAGTGGCAAAGTGAAGACCTTCACCCAATTGAATGCTATCGGATGGCTGCTGGGCGCCCGCATGTTTCGGGAGGATTTTGGGGCGGCGTTTGGCACGGGAGATCAGATTATCATCGTGGCGGTGCACTGGGTGGGCGTCGGCCTGTATTTCCTGTCCGCCCTGCTGACCGTGACATCGGGAGTCTCCTACCTAAAGCGACATGCTCACGTGATGGCTGATTGAGGTGATGCAACTCCGGCAACCCATATGGCCGCGCTTCCTGCCGTCGCAGATGGTCATCAGTTTCGCGACCCTCGGACCGATTGGTCGGCTTCGCAAAGCCCCCGGCACCTGGGGATCCGCGGCGGGGCTGCTTTATTTCACCCTGTTCTTTTACCCCTTGGGCATTTTCGGCACGGTGCTGTTCGGTTTGGCCGGAGGTTACCTCGCAGTGGCGATGTGTGGGGAGGCCGAGTTTCGGTTGGGAAAACGGGACCCCGGAGAGATCGTGCTCGATGAGTTTGTCGCGATCCCCTTCTGCTTCATGGGGTGGCCGATGATAGCCGGAGTCCTGCCCAACTGGGCGGCGCCGTGGGCGGTGTTTGTGGTGGGGTTTGGCCTGTTCCGGCTCTTCGATATCTGGAAGCCCCTCCTGATTGGCAAACTTCAGGATTTGCCCGATGGGTGGGGCGTGGTGGCGGACGACATCGCGGCCGCCCTCGCCACTAACCTCACCCTGCACGCCCTCGCGTTTCTGATCAGTCGGCTTTAAGCCGAAGGGTGAAACTTAGGCGAAACGCTCAGATTTGCCTCGCCCAAGTGCTCAGGCTGCCCGATCGGCTGGCCGCGATGAAGGCAACGATCGGGGGGATGGCGGGCCGAAGGTTTCGGACGTTTGGACTCCGCCAGATCATGGCGGTTAAGCTACTTTCGACGGGTGGCGCTGACGAGCTTTACCGGGGGATCGATCCAGCCAGTGCCGCAGGTCAGAATTTCGGCGTGTTTGGCGGCACTCCATCGGTGCAAGACCTTGTGAGCCGCGTTCAGCTCCTCCTCGGCCTTTTGTCCCTTCAGGGCCAGCATGCGGCCGTCGATCCGAGCGTGCGGCATACACCAAGGCACCAGTTTCTTGAGCGGGGCCACGGCGCGCGAGGTTACGATATCGGCTTCTTGCGGCGGCACCTCTTCGGCGCGACCCCAGATCACGGTGACTCGTTGAACCAGTTCAAACCGCGCCACCATTTCGGAGAGAAAGTCGCAGCGACGTTGAAGGGTTTCGATGAGCACGACCTGCACGTCGGGCCGGACCAACGCCAGCACCAGACCGGGCAGTCCGGCGCCTGTCCCGATGTCGACGATTTTGGCTTTGCGTTCGACGGCTTCAGCCATCGCCGCGCAATTGAGCAGGTGCCGGTCCCAGAGGATCGGCACCTCCCGGGGCCCGATCATCCCGCGGATGACCCCGTCGCTCGCGAGGGCCTCTCCGTAGGCGGTTAGGCGCGCAAGGGCCGCGCGATCCAGTCGCCGAGCGGCATAACTGGGGACCGGGGGCAGCGGTAGCGGCTCAGGCGAAGTTGCGGGCGAATCATCACTCATCCGGTGCGATCTAGGGTAGGCCCTTGGTCAAGACAAGCGAAGCTTGCCTGGGGGGGGCGGGGAGGCAGGGAAACCGGGCTCAGCGCGTCGGACTTCAGCCGGATGCTGCCGCGTTTTGTAGTCAGGGTCGCTGACCCGGGGGCGGGCGATGGGGAAGTCGTTTCGTCCGCTCCGCACTCGACCCGCCGCCATGATTGAACAGGGTCCTGCATATGGGAACTTCGTACGCGATGGATCGTCGACAATGGTTTAAATCGAGTGGAGCGGTTTTGGCCGGACTGGCCTGCTCGTCGCAGATCACGGCCGCTTCGGCCGACGGACCGGCACCCGCTACAGTGCGATCGGGTCCGGTGAGGCTCTCCCTGAATGAAAATCCCCTGGGGCCGTCGGCCGCGGCCATTCAGGCGATGCAGGAGAAGGCGGCTGAGGTGTGCCGTTATGCCCTCACGGATAGCCGGACTTTTCTAACTATGCTGGCCGAAAAAGAAGGGGTTCCGCCGGAGCAGATTCTAGTCGGATCCGGTTCGGGCGAAGTTCTGGAAGCCTACGGTGCGAGTCTGGGCTCTGCCGGTGGAGACGTGGTGACGGCCTGGCCCAGTTACCGTCAATTGGTCGGGGCAATGGAACGACAAGGATCCACGGTCGTGGAGGTGCCGTTGAATGCACGGAAGGAGCTCGATCTGGACGCGATGGCGGCGGCGATCACCCCCACGACTCAATGCGTCTACATCTGCAATCCCAACAATCCCACCGGCACCACGGTCGCGCCGGAGAAACTCCGGAACTTTGTGATCGAAGTCTCCCAACGGGTCCCGGTATTTGTCGACGAAGCGTATTTGGAATGCGCGGATGATTTTGCGAACCAGACCATGGGGGGCCTCGTGGCGGCGGGTCACAACGTGACGGTCTCCCGCACGTTTTCCAAAATTTATGGCATGGCGGGTCAGCGGATCGGCTACGCCATCGCGCCGGCAGGTTTGGCGAAGTCGGTTCGCCCGCTGATCACTGGCGGCACCAACCTGCTCGCCTTGGTGGGAGCTCAGGCGAGCTTGGCTGATGCCGCCTATGTCGAGACGATGAGGCTTAAGATCAAAGCGGGTCGGGATGCCTTGATAGCAGTGTTGGACGAACTCGGGTGTGCTTATGCTGAGCCTCAAGGAAATTTTGTGTTCCTCAGGAGTTCGGTTCCCATTGCCGAGTTTCGGCCCGCGATGAGGGCTGAGGGTGTTTTGGTGGGGCGGGCTTTTCCGCCCTATGACGATTGGTGTCGGATATCCATCGGTACCCCTGAAGAGATGACGGTTGCTCATGCGGCTTTGCGTGAGGTGAAGGCGAAATTTGCCTAGCGCGGTCCGCCCCGGCCCCCTATCGGCCCAAGCGCTGGTGGGAAAGGCGGCGCCGGAGTCAGGCCCGTGTTGAAGCAGCTCTCCGTCATCCGATACCGCCCGCGCTGACCAGTCACCCCCGATCACTTGTCATCTAGGAGATGACAAGTGATCGGGGGTGGGGGCGGCGCTTCTGCACGACCAGTGATTCGGGGTATTTTCCGAAAAACCGATGTTCGGCCAACTCAGCTTGGTGGTGCATCGTCTGCGCGTGTAGAGGGCGTCGCCCCCGGAGCGCGCAGCAGTCAAGACCGGTCCATTCCGTCCATCCTTTGCCCGGACCGCTGTCGGCTACCGGGCAAAATTAAACGTGTTGGATTACCGCCGCGTAGTTGGCTTCCGCCTGATCCCAATTCAACACCTCCCAGAAAGCCTGCACGTAGTCCCCGCGACGATTCTGGTAGTTGAGATAATACGCGTGTTCCCAGACATCCAAGCCGATCACCGGTTTCGCTCCCGCCATCAGCGGGGAGTCCTGATTGGCGGTCGACTCGACCGCCAACCGCCCGTCGCGCACCACCAACCAAGCCCAACCCGAGCCGAATCGGCCCGCGGCAGCGGTGGCGAAGGTTTCTTGAAATGTGGCGAGCGACCCAAATTCGGTGATCAAGGCGGCTTGGAGTTTGCCCGGGCGGTAAGCCGTGGGCGCGGCCAGGAGCCACCAGAAAAACGCATGGTTAACGTGGCCACCCAGGTTGTTGCGCAAGCCGGAGCGAATGCTCTGCGGCACTGTGGCCAGCCCGTCAGCCAACAGTTGCTCCGCGCTCAGGGCGGAAAGGTTGGGGTGGTCCGCCAGCAGCTTGTTGGCGTTGTTGATGTAACCCTGATGATGTTTGCCGTGATGAATCTCCATCGTGCGGGCGTCGATATGCGGCTCCAGCGCATCGAGCGTAAACGGCAGGGGGGGTAAACGGTAGGGCCCGGGGCCGATGGACCCCGCCGTTGGAGCGGCAGCCTGGGTGACGGAGGGCAGCTTTCCGAGCGCCCCCAAGGTTAGCAAGCCAGCGGAGAGGGTTTTGAGAACGGAGCGACGGGTGATGTTTTCCACGGATACCATGCGGCATTTAAACGCAGTCGTTCCCGCCTGCAAGTCTCTCAACTCACTTAACGTTGGGTCAGGCAAGGAGGGGCACCGTTGCGATCAGCGAATCTGCCACGAGCGGACCGCCGGCATGGACCGGAAGCATCTTTCCCTGCTCGTTCCCTCGGGGAGGTGCTTAGTGTCGTTCGCCTGGAGAGAGTCGCAGCCTCAATCCCTCGACACTAGGCGTGACTTTCGATGAATTCACGAATCACCTGCTCCCGGGCGGTTTGCCGTTTTTCCAAGTCGATATCTTCCTGTGAGCGCTGGGCTTGGTGATGGGCAATCGCCTTGCGCATTTTGGACAGAGCGATGTTTTGCAGCTGGCGAATACGCTCGCGGGTGACGTTGAACTTTTGACCCACCTCTTCGAGGGTGAGCTCGTCGTAGCCGTCGAGGCCAAACCGGTGGCGGAGGATCTCCGCTTCCCGTTCGTCCAACTGCTCGATCATCTGATGCAGGTCCGACTTTTCCGAGCTGTCCTTGAGCGATTCCAGAGGATCGACCGTTCGATCGTCGCCGACCATCTCCCCAAAAGTGGTGGAGTCACCGTCATCGCCTACGGGGGCATCCAATGAGGCGGGGCGCACACTGACGCTTTTCAGATGGGCGACCTTGTTGGTCGGTATCTGCAGTTCGATGGCGATTTCTTCGTCGGTGGGCTCGCGACCGAGCTCCTCCGTGAGTGCCATCGCCGTGCGGCGCATCTTGGCGATTTTGTCGACCAAATGGACGGGGAGTCGGATGGTCTTGGACTGGTTGGCCAGCGCTCGCTTGATTGACTGCTTGATCCACCAGGCCGCGTAAGTGGAGAGCTTACCCCCCTTGGTGGGGTCGAAACGTTCGACCGCTTTGATGAGCCCGATATTGCCTTCGCTGATGAGGTCGAGCAAGGGGAGGCCAAAGTCCTTGTAGTCCATGGCAATTTTCACCACGAGGCGTAGATTGGCCGAAATCATGTGATCCCGGGCGGCCTTGTCTCCCTTCTGGATCCGATTGGCCAGCTGGACCTCCTCTTCGGGCTTCAGCAGCGGAGTTTTCCCGATTTCCTGTAGATAAAGCTGGAGGTTGCTCCGATCTGAAGGTGCCGGCTTCTCGGCCGGGGGAGAGTCGGGTTTTTCCAAGAAGGAGGGGGGCGCGTCCGCTGAAACCCGCTGGGGAGCAGAATCCTCGACAAAAGTGAGACGGTTGGCGGAGCGAGGGGAAGTTAAAGTGGCCATATCGTTCGTTGTTTCGAGTTGGAGGAACAAATTGAAGACTTATTCCTGTGGTTTTTGGTATGAAAGCGGTCCTAGACAAAAGTTCCGATAAAGCTGAGCTAATCGGTCAACTATTGGTTTAAAGCACGAAAGAATGCTGCTTGGCGAGACAAATGTCTATTATTTGTCTCAAATAACCCGAACGAAAAGTTAGGATAGGATTAAGTATCGGCTCTGTGTCTCCACCTTAGGGGACGGGGCCTCGGGGTCTGCTTAAGCCCATAGGGAAGGAGATTTCAGAGGTGTTCGGCCAGCGCGACCGCTTTGAAAAGGGCGGATGCTTTGTTGATGGTCTCTTGGAATTCGGAGGCGGGATCACTGTCGGCCACGATTCCTGCCCCGGCTTGAATATGGATTTGGCCATCCTTGATCAGGGACGTCCGCAGCATGATGCAGGAATCCACATTCCCCTCGTAGCCAAAATAGCCGAGGGCGCCGGCGTAGAAGCCGCGTTGAACCGGTTCCTTCTCCGCGATGATTTGCATGGCTCGCACTTTGGGCGCCCCGGATACGGTGCCGGCCGGAAACGTGGCTCGCATCAGATCGTAGGCATTTTTTTCGGGCCGGATTCGGCCTTCGACCTGCGAAACAATGTGCATCACGTGGGAATACCGTTCGATGATCTTTTGTTCGGGGACGTGGATGCTGCCGAATTGGCAGACCCGCCCGATGTCGTTGCGGGCCAGATCCACCAGCATGAGGTGTTCGGCCAGCTCTTTTTCATCCGCCAGCAGGTCTGCCTCCAAGGCCGCATCTTCGGCCGCGGTGGTCCCCCGTTTTCGCGTCCCGGCGATGGGCCTGATTTCCACCCGTTCGCCGGTCAGTCTGACGTGAACCTCGGGGGAGGCGCCGACGATCGCGTAGTCGACGGTGTCGAGGATGAACATGTAGGGGGAGGGGTTCACGGTGCGCAGCGCCCGGTAGAGGTCGAGCGGTCGGCGGGAAAACGGCTGGGAAAAGCGCTGGGAGGGCACCACCTGAATGATGTCACCGGATCGCACATACTCTTTGCATTCCTCCACCACGGCCTCGAAGCGGGCGGGGGTGAAGTTGCCGGTGGGCGGATTGAGGTGGGTGATGGTCGAGAGCGGGGCTGGGGCGAGCTGAGTCGGTTGGGCGAGCAGTTCACCCATTTCGGCCAATTCGGCCACGGCGTGGTCGTAGGCGGCATCAGGGTCGTCTCCCACGTGGGCATTCACGACGAGGCGAAGGGTCTGTTGCGCTCGGTCGAAAATGGCGGTGGAGTCGACCAGCATGAAGTAAATCAGCGGCAGTCCGTGCTCATCCACCGGAGCCAGCGGCACGGTGGGCTCGACTCGGCTCACATACTCATAGCCCAGGAAACCGACGGCCCCCCCGGTGAAGCGGGGAAGTCCGGGCATTTCGACGGGTTGCACTCCGGCGGTTTCCGCCTCGATGAGTACCAAGGGGTCGGCGGGGGTGGGCACGATTTCGGTACGGCCGTCGGCATGGCGAATCTCGGTTTGGGTCTGGCCACAGGCAAAGATTTTGCGCGGGCGCACGCCGATAAAGCTGTAGCGCGAAAGGGTTTCACCGCCCTCGACGGATTCGAGCAGGAAGGAGGGCCCGGCCTGTTTGAGTTTGGCGTAGGCCGAGACGGGAGTTTCCAGATCGGCCATCAAATCGGTGTGAACCGGCACCAGATTGCCTTGGGTGCAGAGGGATCGGAAGTCTTCGCGGGACGGGTGGATTTGCATGGAAAGAGGGATATGGAGTCAAAAGCCGAGCGGCGGGCGCAACCCCGGACCCTTTAACGGGCCGGGCAGACCGGCTCGCCAGCAGAACCGAGGTGACCGGTAAATCGTCATTCCACGGTGACGGATTTGGCGAGGTTGCGGGGTTTGTCGACATCGCAGCCTCGGGCCACGGCGATGTAGTAGCTCAACAGCTGCATGGGGATTGTGGCCACGATGGGAAGGACGGCTTCGTGACAAGCGGGGATCGTGATCACCTCATCGGCAAGCCCCTCTGGCAGCTCAGCGCCGGCGGTGGTGATGGCGATGATGGGGCCGCCGCGGGCTTTAATTTCCTGCATTGAGGAGATCACCTTGTTGAAGATCTCGTTTTGCGGAACGAGGAATACAGAGGGGCACTCGGGATTGATCAGGGCGATTGGGCCGTGCTTCATCTCGGCTGCGGGGTAGGCTTCGGCGTGGATGTAGGAGATTTCCTTGAGCTTGAGGGCCCCCTCCAGCGCGATGGGGAACAGCTCCAACCGGCCGAGAAACAGCATATCCTCGTAACGGGCGTAGCGTTGAGCGATTTCCTCAATTTGGGGCGCCTGCTCAAGCGCTTCCCGGACCAGATCGGGGGCCTGTTTGAGCGCCGCCACATATTCGGTCCCGTCCCGCACGCTCATGTCCCGCATCCGCCCGAGGTAGAGGGCCAACATGGCCCCGATCAGCAGTTGGGAGGTGAAGGCCTTGGTGGAAGCCACGCCAATTTCGGGCCCGACGTGCTGGTAGATGCCGCCATCCGCCTCGCGGGCGATGGTCGAACCCACCACATTGTTGATCGCGAGAACCTTGAAGCCCTTGCGTTGCGCCTCCCGCATGGCGGCGAGGGTGTCGATGGTCTCCCCGGACTGGCTGACGACAAAAAACAGGGTGTTGGTGAACAGGGGTGAATTGCGGTAGCGGAATTCGGAGGCGTGGTCGCACTCCACCGGCACGCGGGCGAAACGTTCGATGAGGTGTTCGGTGACCATCCCCGCATGAAGCGCCGTCCCACAGGCACAAAACATGAAACGGCCCATGCCCCGCAGCTCGTTGGGCGTCAGGTTTAATCCACCGAAATTGGCGGTCGATTCATCGGCCGAAAAACGTCCTCGCATGGCGTTCTCCAAAGCGACGGGCTGCTCGAAAATTTCCTTGAGCATGTAGTGCTCAAAATCACCTAGCTCGCTGTCCTCCACTTTCCAGGTCACCTGGTCGATCACCGGATCGACGCCGACGTCGTCCCGATTGGTGATTTGAAACGTATTGCCGGATATCGCGACGAGTTCGCCGTCTTTGAGGTAAACCACATTTTGTGTGCGGCTGACCAAGGCGGCGACGTCCGAAGCGACGACCAACTCGTCGGGGCCCACCCCCAGAATCAAGGGCGAGC
The DNA here is from genome assembly GCA_018402455.1 of Opitutaceae bacterium. Lineage (GTDB taxonomy): Bacteria > Verrucomicrobiota > Verrucomicrobiia > Opitutales > Opitutaceae > Actomonas. Next base: position 4,837 of record JAGYIG010000019.1, on the reverse strand, counting down.
CCTGACGAGCCGCCACCAATTCGTCCGGGCAGTCCAAGCCGAGCACACAGATGCCGTAGGTGCCTTGGACGTGGAGCAGGGTTTTGCGCACGGCATCCAACAGGCGGGAACCGCCATCCGCCGGGGCTGGCTCCTTTTCAAAGTGGTAGGCGACCAAGTTGCAGAGCACCTCGGTGTCCGTCTCCGAGGCGAACGTGTAGCCCTTGGTCAGCAGAAATTTTTTAATCGCGGCATAATTTTCGATCACGCCGTTATGAATCAGCGCGATCTTGCCGTCGCTCGACAGGTGGGGGTGGGCGTTTTCCCGGGTGACGCCGCCGTGGGTCGCCCACCGAGTATGACCGATTCCCCGGGTACCTTCCAGCGGGGAGCTGGCGAGGGTATGTTGGACGGCCGCGACCCGACCGACCTCTTTGGCCACGTGGAATGACCCTTGGTGAAGGACGGCAATACCGGCGGAGTCGTAGCCCCGGTATTCCAGTCGTTTCAGCCCGTCGATGATGATTGGGGCTGCTTTGGCTTTGCCCACATAGCCTACGATTCCGCACATAGATTTAACGTGATTGTTGTGGCCAAGTTAGGAGGCAGCCCAATGCTGGAGCAAGGTATTACCCTGAGTTTAATCCCCCATCTCATGAAAAGATTCAGACAGGTCGTAGCAGTCGTTATGGGAGGCGGACGTGGCACGCGTTTGCACCCCCTCACCTCCGAACGTTGCAAGCCGGCCGTGCCCCTCGCCGGCAAATACCGGTTGGTCGATATCCCCATCAGCAATTGTCTGAACTCCGGGGTGAACCGGATTTTCATCCTCACTCAGTTTCACACCGCCTCGCTGCACCGCCACATTCAAAACACCTACAACCTCGACCAGTTTGGCGGGGGCTTCGTTGACATTCTTTCGGCGGAACAAACCGACAAAACCAACGACTGGTATCAGGGCACCGCCGACGCGGTGCGACGCAACTTGCAGCACCTGCGCAACGAGCAACATGACTACGTGCTGATCCTCTCCGGCGATCAACTGTACCGGATGGACTTCAGCGAAATCGTCAAGGCGCACAAGGCGAGCGGGGCCGAGGTTACCTTGGCGGCGATGCCGATGCCGGTTTCGAAGGTGGAAGGCTTGGGTTTGATGGGCGTCAACGATGACCTGCAGATCGAACGTTTCGCGGAAAAACCCAAGGACCCGGCGGTCATTGACAGCCTGGCCATGAGTGACGCGCTGGAAGCCAAACTGGGTAACGAGAATCGCTCGGAAAAGCGGTGTCTCGCTTCCATGGGCATCTACGTGTTCAATCGCGAAGCCCTGCGCCAAGCGCTCGACAATGATATGACTGATTTTGGCAAAGAGGTGATTCCCAGCCTGCTGGGTCAAAAGCAACTCAACGCCTACGCCTTCGAGGGCTACTGGGAGGACATCGGAACCGTCCGGGCCTTTTTTGAAACCAACCTCGCGATTTCCGACGAGTTGCCCCCTTTCGATTTCTTCGACGAGGAAGCTCCGATTTACACCCACAACCGATCCTTGCCCCCGTCCAAAATCAACAAATGCTCGGTGGATCGAGCTGTCATCGGGGATGGGTGCATCATCGAGTCTTCCGAAATCACCCATTCCGTCATCTCCCTGCGGTCTTTCATCCGCAAGGGGTGTGTGCTCGAGGACGTCGTGATGATGGGGTCAGATAGTTATGAAACGGATGAGGCCCTGACCCACAATGATCACCATCAAAAGCCCCACCTCGGACTCGGGACCAATTGCCGCATCAAAAGCGCGATTATAGACAAGAACACCCGTGTCGGCCATGACGTGCACCTCGATCCCCAGGGCAAGGACGATGGGCTCTATGATCATGGCATTGTGATTCGCGACGGGGTGTTGGTCGTGCCGAAGGGCACCACCGTCCCTCACGGGTTCCGACTCTGAGCCCCGCGCGGGCAGGGAGCCGGACCGGTCGGAGCGCCGAAGGCAGTCTCGTGGCAACCGGGCAATCCGCCGCCGATGACGAATGACGGAATCCGGTGAAACCGATGTCAGGTGCGCGGATCAGGCGTGACTTGCAGGGTTCCGGTGGTCGGATCCCACTCGGCGGTCACCGTATCCGAGAATTCGATACCAACCAGCTCGGCGGGTTGGGTGGAGGCCATGGCCCAAACGGTCTCCAGGTCCAGCCCGGTCCAGGCCCAGGTTCGGACAATGGCGGCATCGAGCGTCAGCGACGAACCGGCAAGGTGGGCGGCGCCGACCGCGGTCACCCGGCCGTTGACCGCGCGTTCGACCCACCCATCGGCCAGGGGGTAGCGACCGGGCGGGGCCGCCGCCGCGGCGACGGCGTCGGTCACCAATACACAGCGGCGGGGCGATTTGGTCTTGATCACCGTGCGCACGAGTTCGCGCGGCAAATGGTGGCCGTCAACGATGATCCCCGGGGTGAGTTGGTCGCATGCCAATTGCGGCCAAATCACATTGTGGTGACGGTCCATGGTGGTGAAACACCCGTTGCCCAGATGAGTCGAATGGGTCGCGCCGGCGGACACCGCATTGGCAATTTCGGTGGGGTTGGCGGCAGAGTGCCCGATCCCAACGGTGATCCCCGCCGCGACGAGAAACTCGATTAGCGGCAGGGCGCCGGGAACCTCCGGTGCCAGGGTGACCAGCACAATGCGGCCCTCGGCGGCTTCCTGTCGGCGCTGAAAATCAGGGATGCTGGCCGCCGTCACGTGCGCCAGATCATGGGCTCCCCGGGGACCATCGAGGGGCGAAATATAGGGCCCCTCCATATGGAGCCCCGCGACCAAGGGATCGCTGGTTTGGATCAGCGGGCGGGCACAGTTGGCGAAGTGTTCGGTGCTCGAAGTGATGAGGGTGGGCAGGCATCGCCGGACCCCGGTTTGCCGCATAGCTGCAAAAGAAAGCGCCAGCTCTTCGGCGGCCAGGTTCCCTTGATTGTAATCGATCCCGGCAAAGCCGTTGACCTGCAGGTCCACCAATCCCGGCAGCTCCACCTTCATATCATCCGGGCGTGTGCCGCGACGAACTCCGGCGAAAGCAGGGAAGCCGCCGCGCGGTCAAAATAGAAATGGTTGCCGGGATGGTTGCGCAAAATTGAGGCCGGGGCCTCCGGTGAAACCGGTCCTTCCAAACACGCTTTGGCGGCCGCCGCTTTGCGCTCATCCGGGACCACGGTAATCACCTGGTTCACCTTCATCAGTTGCTGGACCGATAGCGTGATCGCTTGGCGAGGGACGTCCTCCAGCGTCGGAAACCAGCCTTCTCCCCACTGCTGGCGGCGGCAGGCTTCATCCAAATCAACCACCAGGTAAGGCGCTTCGGTTTCGAAGTCGGCCGGCGGGTCGTTGAAGGCCACGTGGCCATTCTCGCCGATGCCGGCAAAGGCGACGTCGATCGGGCCAGCCTGCAGCGAAGCCCCCACCTCGCGACAGACGCTGGCCGGGTCGGTTTCGCCGTCCAGGAGGTGGTAGCGCTGGATGCCAGTCGGCTTGATCAAGCGGTCCAGCAAGTAGCGGCGGAAGCTGGCGGGGTGGTCGATGGACAGTCCTACGTATTCGTCCAGATGATACATCGTCACCTTGGTCCAATCGATTCCCGGCGCCGTCACCAAGGCCGTGACAAAATCGATTTGGGAAGCCCCCGTCGCGGCAATGATCCGGGCCTCGCCCCGTATGGCAATGGCGTCCCGCAAAAGGGTCGCGGCATGAGCCGCCGCGGCCACGGAGGCCGCGGGTCGATCAGGGTAGATGCGGATAAGAGGGGACGAATCACTCATGAACACAAAAGGGTATCGCGGGGATGCCCGATAGCGGCGAGGTTAAAATCGTAATGAAATTTCATCCGATGGTCGGCAAATGAAGCGACAGGCTTTCGGCCCTACGAGGTTAATCCCAAGCCTGAAATTTCATGAACAATTTTTGGTTTGGCTAGGGGAGGTGAGCGGGACCAGATGGGGCATGGACAGACTCAACCGTGCCGGCCACGAAGGGGCGATGCAGGAGGCCCTACAGCACCTCGCCACCGGGCGGCTCCAGCCCATGGCGGCCTGGCTGAGGCGTCACCTGCTCGAACATGTCATGCCCTTCTGGGATGCTCTCTACGACGAGATCCATGGCGGAATTTTTACCTGTGTGCAGGGGGATGGCACGGTGATTGCGCGGGACAAATGGCTATGGAGTCAGTGGCGGGCGGTGTGGGTCTGCTCGCGCCTTTTCAACACCATCGAGCCGGCGGAAAAGTGGCGATCGCGGGCCCGGCGCATTGCCGAGTTCTGCTGCGATCACGGATGGCTGGAGGAAGAGCAGGGGTGGGCGCTCTTGCTCGATCAAGCCGGGGCGGTCCAGCGGGGTTATGAGAGCATCTACGTGGATGCGTTTGCCGTCTATGGTTTAAGTGAACTTGCCCGCGCCACGGGGGAAGATCATTGGCTGGTCTTGGCCGAGCGGACGGCGGCGGCGGCTCTGACCAAAATTGAGCGATTGGGGGATGCCTTACCGCATTTTCCCTACTCGATTAAACCCGGCACCAAGCCGCACGGCATTCCGATGATCTGGTCACTCAAACTGGCGGCCTTGGGGGGCGCGACGGGCAACCCGCGCTGGCTACACGCCGCGCGGGGGATGTTGACCGAGATTGACCGGGACTTTTATGACGCAGCCGAGGATCGGCTACGGGAAACGGTATGGCGAGAGGGCAAGGGACCGACGGAGAACCGGCTGGTGAGTGCAACGGTTCCCGGCCACGCGATCGAAGGGTTTTGGTTCAGGCGAGTCGTGGAACAAGGGGGAGGAGGGGAGGTCTCGCCGCCGGCGGAGACCTGGCGACGGG
>JAGYIG010000018.1 GCA_018402455.1 Opitutaceae bacterium | reverse complement strand
GGTTGTCGACGCGACCGACCACCGGCCAGAACTTGAACTGCTTGAGCCACGGCGCGGGATACGCGCCCTGTTCGCGCGAGTACGCGTGCGGCCACGAATCCGACGACACCACCGCCGCGGTGTGCGGCGCATGCTTGAGCGGGTTGTCGCTTCGGTCGCTCCGGCCCTCCTCGATCGCGCGGATCTCCTCGCGGATCGCGATCATCGCGTCGCAGAAGCGATCGAGTTCGGCCTTCGACTCGCTCTCGGTGGGTTCGATCATCAGCGTGCCCGCCACCGGCCATGACATCGTCGGGGCGTGGAAGCCGAAGTCGATCAACCGCTTCGCGATGTCGTCGATCTTGATGCCCGCGGTGCGGTCGAACGCGCGGCAGTCGACGATGAACTCGTGGGCGCAGCGGCCGTGCGCGTTCGTGTAGAGGACGTCGTAGTGGCCCTCGAGGCGCTTCGCCATGTAGTTGGCGACGAGGATCGCGACCTCGGTCGAGCGGCGAAGGCCGTCCGAGCCCATGAGCGCGATGTAGATCCAGGGGATCGTGAGGATCAGCGCCGATCCGTAGGGCGCCGCCGAGATCGGTCCGATCGCGTGCTTGCCCGCCGACTGCGGACGGACCACCGGATGCCCGGGCAGGAAGGGCGCGAGCGCCTCGACCACGCCGATCGGGCCCATGCCGGGCCCGCCGCCGCCGTGGGGGATGCAGAAGGTCTTGTGGAGGTTCAGGTGGCAGACGTCGGCGCCGATGTGGCCGGGCGAGGTCAGGCCCACCTGCGCGTTCATGTTGGCTCCGTCCATGTAGACCTGCCCCCCGGCGTGGTGAACGAGTTGGCAAATTTCTCGTATCGTCGATTCGAATACGCCGTGGGTCGACGGGTAGGTGATCATCAACGCCCCCAAATTCTCCGCGTGGTCGGCGATGCGCGCCCGGAGGTCCGTCAGGTCGATGTTGCCCTGCGCGTCGCAGGCAACCGGGACGACTTTCATGCCGCCCATGACCGCGCTGGCGGGATTGGTGCCGTGGGCACTGGTGGGAATGAGGCACACGTCGCGATGGGCGTCGCCCCGCGAGGCGTGGTAGGCGCGGATGGCGAGCAGGCCAGCGTATTCGCCTTGCGACCCGGCGTTGGGTTGAAGGGAAACGGCGTGAAATCCCGTGATCTCCGCCAGCCACGATTCCAGGTCCTCAATGATGCGTTCGTAGCCGCGGGTTTGTTCGCGCGGCGCAAAGGGGTGCAGCTGGCCGATCTCCGGCCACGAAACCGGAAACATCTCACTGGCGGCGTTGAGCTTCATGGTGCACGAGCCCAGTGAAATCATCGAGTGGCACAGTGACAGGTCCTTGGCCTCGAGCTGCTTGATGTAGCGCAACAGCTCGTGCTCGGTGTGGTGCTGGTTGAAGACCGGATGGGCGAGGAAGCCGGACTTGCGGGCAAAAGGGGGAGGAAAGGTGGTGATGTTCGCGCCGACTGGAGCTGTAGCCGGGGTCGCTGACCCCGGTGTTTCATCCAGCAAGGAGAAGTCCAACTTGGCTTCAGCATCGAAGCAGCCCAGCAGCTCGGCGAGGTCATCCAGGGTGGTGGTTTCGTCGAGCGACAGCCCCAGGGAGGTGTCGTCCAACCGGCGTAGGTTAAAGCGCCGCGCCTGGGCGGCCGCATGGACCTTCTCCGCATCGATTCCACTGACAGTCAGCGTATCGAAAACAGGTGCCGCGTTCACCGTGATGCCAGCTTCGCGGAGCGCCGCGGCGAGCATCTCCGTCAGGAGCTTCGTGCGCTGAGCGATGCGCCGCAGGCCGTCGGGACCGTGGTAAACCGCATACATGGAGGCCATGACGGCGAGCAGCACCTGAGCGGTGCAGATGTTGGAGGTCGCCTTGTCGCGGCGGATGTGTTGCTCCCGGGTGCCCAGCGCGAGGCGCAGGGCCGGATTGCCGTGACGGTCCTTGGAGACGCCCACGAGCCGTCCGGGCATCTGCCGTTTAAACGCATCCTTGGTGGCGAGGAACCCGGCGTGCGGGCCGCCATAGCCGAGCGGCACCCCGAACCGTTGCGCCGATCCGACCGCGATGTCGGCGCCGAATTCCCCGGGCGGCTTGAGCAGGGTGAGGGCGAGCAGGTCGGTGGCCACGATGGTGTGGGCTTTGACCTCATGCGCCGCGGCGAAAAACGGCCCGTAATCGACAATGTCACCCGTGGTGTCGGGATACTGCACCAGCACGCCCACCGTTTCGGCGTCGGGGGCGAAGGTGGTGTGGTCCCCCACGATGACCTCCAGCCCCAGCGGTTCGGCGCGGGTGCGCACGATGTCGATGGTCTGAGGGTGGCACCTTTCGGAAACAAAGAACGTGCTGCCCTTTCCGCGGCGCAGGCGGTGGGCCATCATCATGGCCTCGGCGGCGGCGGTGCCCTCGTCGAGCATGGAGGCCCCGGCGATCTCGAGACCGGTCAGGTCCGTGACGACCGTCTGAAAATTGAGCAAGGCCTCCAGCCGACCCTGGGAGATCTCGGCCTGATAGGGGGTGTAGGCGGTATACCAACCGGGGTTTTCCAGAATCGTGCGCTGGATGACGCTGGGTGTGTGGGTGCCGTAATACCCCTGCCCGATGAAGCTGGTGAAGACCTGATTGGCGGCGGCGATGCCCGCGAGTTCGGCGAGGGCGGCGGATTCGCCCAGTGGGGCCGGAATCGACATGACCCCCTCGCGACGGATGTCCGCGGGCACGGCGGCATCGATGAGCGCATCGAGCGACGGCAGGCCGAGGGCCTTGAGCATATGCTCCTGTTCGGCGGCGTCGGGGCCATTATGGCGCCGGGCAAAGGAGTCGGCGGGAGGAAGGAGGGAAGAGAGCGACGCGGTGTCGGTCACGGAGGCAGGCATAAAAAAACGGTAGGCGAGGCCTACCGTCCGGCAAATTGAAAGATGAGTTCGTTTGGGGTATTAGCCGATCATGCCCTCGCAACAGCGCTGGGCTTCCGACCCCGGCGGCGGGTTGCGACGATCCCGACTGCACTGAGACCTAGCAGCGCCGCGAATGATGAGGGCTCGGGCACGGCGGATACGGTCCCATATACCGATACGTCGTCAAGTAGTAGCGTTGCACTAGAACCCGTCGCACCGCTTGCGCCGATCCTTACTGATACCGCTGTTCCGGCGGTTAGATCTGTGAGTCCCGTGAAAGTTATACTGCGTTCACCTATTGCGGAAAACCCAGAGGTAGTCTTTATGGCCGAGTTGTCGATGGTCTGGACGGTCCCGTCATTCCAGCCTCCCGAGAAACCGTCGGTTGAGGTCCGAATTTCAAATGTATCAGGGGGGCCAGTCCCTCCTCGCCGGTGGTTGAAATCCATCGAGGTGATGCTGACTGTGTAACCCGAGGAAACTGTGAAAGTAAAATCAAAGTATTGAAGCCCTAACCCAACATCCCAACCGTTTTCGGAAATTGCATCGCCGCTGGCTCCATTAAAAAAAGAGAAGGAGTTGTCATTGGACGCAACATCGCTTGCCACTATCCCTGTTGTGCCACTTGCGGCTGAGTTTACATCCCCGTCAAAAGTGAAGGTAACAATTTGCCCATCAGCGCTTGCCGCCAGAAGGGTAGGTAACAGGAGGTAAGCCAATAGTCTTTTCACAGTCCCGAAAAACAGGCCCATTTGGGCCTATAGTGCAAGCTTTTGGCTGTTACTCTTGCGTCACAAGTCAGCCCCAGCCATCGGTTTGATTCATGACGCGTGCGGAAAAAGCCGAATACGTGGGAGATAGGCTGGCGGCCTTATATCCGGAGACGCCCATTCCTCTGGATCATTTTGATGCCTACACGCTGCTGATTGCGGTGCTGCTGTCGGCTCAGTGCACCGATAAGCGAGTGAACCTGACCACGCCAGCCCTGTTTGCGCTTGCCGATAACCCGCACCAGATGGCCCAAAAATCGGTCGAGGAAATCAACACCATCGTCCGCCCTTGCGGGCTCGCGCCGCGGAAGGCGCAGGCGATCAAGGGGCTGTCCGAGATCCTGCTGGCGCAGCATGGCGGTGAGGTGCCGCGCACCTTCGAGGAGCTGGAGGCCTTGCCCGGGGTCGGGCACAAGACCGCTTCCGTGGTCATGGCTCAGGCGTTTGGGGTGCCCGCCTTTCCGGTCGATACCCACATCCATCGGCTGGCCCAGCGGTGGAAGCTCAGCCGCCAGGGCGGCACCGTGCAGCGGGTGGAACAGGACCTCAAAAAACTCTTTCCCGAGGCCGCATGGAACGCCCTTCACCTGCGCATCATCTTCTACGGTCGCGAGCACTGCACCGCGCGGGGCTGCGACGGTCACACCTGCGAAATCTGCGAGCATCTGAACGGCCCGCCCAAAGCCCAACGCAAGCGAGTCGTCCGCAAGGTTCAGAGGTAGGGCGTGTCTCGCCGAGACCGCCGGTTCAGGCTAACGGCCCTCAGCCGGCTCTCTTCCGTCTTTGCCAGCCAGGCGAAACCGGCGCGCTCGGCGAGACACGCCCTACCTTCCCCAGATGTGCTGTCTTTGCAGCCGACCCGAAAACCGACTTGATTTGCGGCGGACGGTTCGGCAAGTTGCCCGACCCAGCATTCCGCAGGGTGAAAACGGACGTTTAGTCTCAGTTGGTTAGAGCGCTTCCTTCACACGGAAGAGGTCACTGGTTCGAGTCCAGTAACGTCCACCACCTTTTCGATGCCAAGTGGCGCCCGCGGAGCCCTGTACCTGCGCCGATTCGGGAGTGACGTGAAATCGAATACGGGGCCCTGTCTCCCCGCCGGTTTCACCTGCTTTCCCGCTCGCGAGAAAGGAACCAGCGGCTTGCACAGCGGTCGGATTGCAGCACCGGTGAGTCCGTTCGCCCTCGATCATGTTCAATCCGTCCCCACCTGCTCGCCGACGCTGGCGCCTCGCCTTCCTCGCGGGGGCCATGGGTTGGCTCGTTTGGCAGTCGGGTCCGCGGCCGTCGGCATGTTTAATCGGCCCTGGCGAAGCGTGCGTGGTCACGGTCGAGGTGCAGCCGCCCGCCGCCTTGACCCAGTCGGTCGGCGCGTCGCCGCCCGCCTCTCCGCCCGCCGTTGCGGCCGAGCCCCCTGCGCGGGTCGCCCGTCCGGTCTTTGCTCCGTCGCAACTCTGGGCGCTGCAGCCGCGCCCGGTCGATGCGGCGGCCTGGGAAACACGGGTGCCGGCGGCCTCTCACGCGGTCCATTATGTAGCGGTGAACCGTCGCCTGGTGCTGGGAAAGTCCGCCACGGTGTGGCGGCCGGGCCCCCGGCTGAGTCTGCCGCTCCCGTCGGGTGAGACCGCCGAGGTCGAGCTCACCCGCACCGAATCGCGGGGGCCGGATCGGTTCATCGTGCACGGCGTGCTGCCAGGGGTGCCGGAAAGTCGATTCCTGATGGCGGTGAACGACCAACACGTGGCGGTTGCTTTGGAGGGCCTGCCGACGGGTGAGCTAAAACTGCGGTCTTTGGGCGATTCCTTGTCCCCGGTGGTGCAGCTCTATACCGTGGACCCGGCCCTGGAGGGAGCCTGCGGCGCTGAACCCCCCGGAGCTCACCTGCAACAGATGGCGGCTCAAGCCGGGATGGCCTCGGCCTCCCGCGACCTGATGCCGCCCGCCGCCGCGGCGGAAGCCCTCGATAGCGGTCAAGCCGTGGTGGACCTGCTCGTGGCCTACACGGCGGCGGCCCGCGCCGCCTTGGGGTCGACCGACAGCATCGTCAACCAGATCGATCTGGGGTTTGCCAAGGTGCAATCGGACTACGCCGAGAGCGGCATCACCGCTCGTATTCGATTGGTCGATACGATGGAGGTGGTGTTGCCCGGGGATGAGATCCAGAGCAGCCTGGCCGACTGGCAAAGCGATGCGCTTGGCCAACTGGCGGCGACCCAGGATGGTGTGATGGATGAGGTGCATACCCGGCGGGACGAGGTCGGCGCGGATTTGGTTTGTCTCATTGTGCGACGGGGCGACCCGGAAAGCTCGGGTATCGCCTACCTCATGGATGGGCTGGATTCATTCACCAGCCCGTTTTTTGCGTTCTCGGTGATCGGCGTTTCGGGGGTGAGTGACGGGGTCGTGATGTCGCACGAGCTGGGCCATAATTTTGGTTGTGCGCACGATCGTGAGAACACCTCCCGTGGCGGTGCCTTTGCTTACAGCCACGGCTTCCGGGGCTTCGCTCCGTTGGCCTCGGGGGGCACGGTGCAAGTGCGCACCATCATGGCCTACGCGCCCGGTTCGAGGGTCCGGCGATTTTCGGGCCCGGAAAATTCGGTCGCATCCTACACCAATGGTGGCCGCACTTTCCTCTTCGCCGAGCCCTTCACGGTGGGGGTGGCCGCGGGTCAGCCCGGCGAAGCCGATAACGCCCGCACGATCGAGGAGACGGCCTTTCAGGTTGCCAATTACCGGTTGTCGCCGGATCGCGGTTATGCCGGGCGGTTGGTCAACGTCTCGACGCGGGCTTGGGTGGGCTCGGGCGCCCGCACCCTCATCGGCGGTTTTGTGCTCAACGGCGAGGGCACCAAGCGGATCCTCGTCCGCGCCGCGGGTCCCTCTCTGGGGACCGATCCTTTTAATGTGCCCGATGCACTCGCCGACCCCGAACTGCGCATCGACCACCTCGGAGTCGGCCCGGTGGCGGAAAACGACGATTGGGGCCTCCCGGCCGCCAACGGCCTCGCCGTGGCAATGGCGGCTTCGACCGTTGGCGCCTTTGAGTTTTCCAACGGCAGTCTCGATGCCGGACTGGTGACGGATTTGCCTGCCCCCGGAAGTTTCACCGCCAGCGTGATCGGGGAGGGCGGGACGCAGGGCTACGGCATTGTCGAGGTTTATGAGGTTAGCGATGTCTCGGGAACCCCGCGCCTGCTCAACCTCTCCACCCGGGGTTATGCTGATTTGGAACGACCGATGGTTGCCGGCTTTGTCGTCGCCCCCGATCCGGGTGCGGCCGATCAACGCAAAACGATGTTCATCCGCGTGCGGGGCCCGTCCTTGATGAATTACGGACTGCCGGAATCGACGGTCATGACCGATCCCACCATCGAGATCTACGACGCGGCGGCCCAACTGGTCTACGTCAACGATGATTGGGACCCGCCCAGCGCCGACGTCGATGGCACCAGCCGCGACGGCATCCCCATCTTGAGACGGGGCGTCGTCGACCAATTGTCGGAACAGGCAGTTTTTGATGCCGCGGCCGCGGTCGGGGCCACCGATATGGAGCCCACCGAGCCCGGGGTCGTGATCGAACTCCCGCCCGGCATCTACACCGTATTTGTCCGACCCTTCGAGTCCCTGCCCGCGCAGCCGGCTGCTCCGGGGGTGGCGATTGTCGAAGTCTTCGAACTGAACCCCTAGCGAGGGGAGGTGAAACCGGGCGTCATCGAGCGACGCCTCCACGTTAGCGCAGCAGAGGCGAGACACCCCGGGTGCGCCGCTTCGGCGCAGCAGTGGTGCGAAATGTCCCCTTCCGGTCGCCCGGATTTGGCCCTTTCCCTCGGGGCCCGAGTTGGCGCGAGGTGTGCAAGAGGGACACTTATGGATATGAATACGCTCACCCAAATGTCTCGCCAAGCGGTCACCGATGCTCAGGCCGAGGCTCGCCGTCGTAACCACCATGAGGTGGACACGTGGCACCTGCTGCACGCCTTGCTCGGGCAGGAGGAAGGGATTGTGCCGGCCTTGGTCGAGAAACTCGACCTCACCGTGAGTGCCCTGCAACTCGCCGTGCAACGTGAACTCGATCGGCTCTCGGCCGTCACCGGCAGTGTCGATGCGTCCAAAATCTACGTCACCCAGGCGGTGAACAACATCCTCACTCAAGCGGAGAAAGAGGCCATGCAGCTCAAGGATGAATTCGTCTCCACCGAGCACGTGTTCCTCGCCGCCGTGGAGGTGGCCCAACCCGCTGGCTTGGCGAAACTCCTGCAATCGTTCGGCCTCGACCGCCCGCGCGTCCTCAAAGCCCTGCAGGCACTGCGGGGAGCCCAACGCGTTACCACGGACAACCCAGAGGCCACCTACAACGCGTTGCAAAAGTATGGCACCGATCTCGTCGCCCTCGCCAAACAGGGCAAAATGGACCCGGTGATCGGCCGTGATGATGAGATCCGGCGCACGGTGCGCATTCTCTCGCGCAAAACCAAAAACAACCCCGTCCTGATCGGCGAACCCGGCGTCGGCAAAACTGCCATCGTCGAAGGCCTCGCCCAGCGCATTGTTCGCGGTGACGTCCCAGAGGGCCTCAAGGATCGCACCCTCTTCGCGCTCGACATGGGCGCGCTGGTCGCCGGGGCCAAATACCGCGGCGAATTCGAAGAACGGCTGAAGGCAGTCCTGGCCGAGGTGAAACAAAGCGCCGGCCGGATCATCCTCTTCATCGACGAACTTCACACCATTGTCGGGGCCGGTAAGAGCGAAGGTGCCATGGATGCGGGGAATTTGCTCAAGCCGATGCTGGCCCGCGGGGAGCTGCACTGCATCGGCGCCACCACCCTCGACGAATACCGCAAGCACATCGAAAAGGACGCCGCGCTCGAACGCCGCTTCCAACCCATTGTGGTGCAAGCCCCTTCCGTGGAGGATGCCATCTCCATTCTGCGGGGTCTCCGCGAACGCTTCGAACTGCACCATGGCGTGCGGATTCAAGACGGTGCGCTGGTGGCTGCCGCCATTTTGTCCGACCGCTACATCTCGGACCGATTCCTGCCCGACAAGGCGATTGATTTGATCGACGAAGCCTGCGCCATGATCCGCACCGAGATGGACTCGATGCCGCAGGAACTCGACGCCCTGAGCCGCCGCACGTTGCAACTCGAAATCGAAGAAGCGGCGCTGAAGTTGGAAAAAGACAAGGCGTCGCAGGATCGGCTCAAGACCCTGCAAAGCGAACTTGCAGACACCCGCTCCCAAGCCGCCGCCCTGCGCGGCAAGTGGGACAAGGAAAAGGCGTCCATTGATCGGGTGCGCAAGGTGCGTGAAGACCTTGAGGTGGTGCGCCGGGAAATGGAACAGGCCGAACGCGCCTACGATCTCAACAAGCTCGCCGAGTTGCGCCACGGCCGACTGCCCCAGTTCGAAGCCGAGCTGAACCGCTTGGAAAACGAGTCCGCGCACGCCGAACTTTTCAAGGAAGAGGTCTCCGCCGAGGAAGTCGCTTCCATCGTGGCAAACTGGAGCGGGATTCCGGTGACGCGCTTGGTCGAGGGGGAGAAGGAGAAACTCCTCCGCCTGGGCGCCACCCTGCACGAGCGGGTGATCGGACAGGACGAGGCCGTGACGCTCACCAGCGAGGCGATTCTACGCGCCCGGGCCGGCATCAAGGATCCGCGTCGCCCGGTGGGGTCGTTTCTCTTCCTCGGCCCGACCGGCGTGGGCAAGACCGAACTGGCCAAGACGCTGGCCGAGACCCTGTTCGACAGCGAAGCCGCCATGGTGCGCCTCGACATGTCCGAATACATGGAAAAGCACAGCGTGGCCCGGCTGATCGGCGCGCCGCCCGGTTACGTGGGTTACGATGAAGGCGGTCAGCTCACCGAAGCCGTGCGCCGCAAGCCCTATGCCGTCGTCCTGTTCGACGAGATAGAGAAGGCCCATCCCGACGTATTCAACGTTTTGTTACAGATCCTCGACGACGGCCGCATCACCGACAGCCAGGGCCGCACCATCGACTTCAAAAATACGATCATCATCATGACCTCCAACCTGGGCAGTCGCTACTTGTTGGAAGGGGTCACCGGGGAGGAAATTCCCGAAAGTGTGCGCGAAGCAGTGTTCACCGAACTGCGCAGTGCGTTTCGCCCGGAGTTCCTCAACCGCGTTGACGAGATGATTCTCTTCAAGCCGCTCACGCTGGAGGAGATCACCCACATTGTGGACCTGCTCCTGGCCGACCTGAACCGTCGCCTCGCAGATCGTCGGGTGGCCGTGGAGCTGGATCAAGCGGCGCGCAACTGGGCGGCGGAAAAGGGCTACGATCCCGTATTCGGCGCCCGACCGCTCAAGCGATTCCTCCAACGGCAACTGGAGACGCGCCTCGCCCGCAGTCTCGTCGCCGGCGACATCGTCGAAGGCGATACGGTTAAGTTCACCGTGCAGGATGATGAATTGGTCCCCGCCGATTAACCGTCCAAACGCACGGGGTCATATCACTGCAAACGTGAAAGTCAGCTCGCGTCGCGGGCCGACGTTAGGCTTCGCGGTGTGACCCCTTCACCACGTATCAACCGGTCCCTTGGGCACGGGGATGGCCTCGCGTTGAAACACGGGGTCATCCTCGTCGCGCTGGAAGGAGGCGACCATCGGGTCCGGTTGATACTTGGGCAGGAGGACTCCGCGCTCATCGCAGAAGTTCTCCCGCCAAGTCAGATAATCCCCGATGGCCTTTTCAAAATCGGCGCGTGAGGTGATGCGAATGATGTCGCGCTTGAACGGCTTCGAGGGCCCGAAACGCTTCGCATACCACGGAGCGACTTTGCGGAAAAATTTAGCCCCACGGGCCTCACCGTAGAATTCGATGTAGCGCTCGAAGTGGCGCCGTAGCACTCGGATGCGTTCGGCAAAATCGGGTTCGGGCAACAACGCTCCGGTGGCGAGCAAGTGGGCGGTGCGTTTGAAGATCCACGGATCGTAGAACGCCCCGCGGCCAATGCTCACGCCCGCACAACCGGTTTCGGCCATCATGTGTTGGGCCGCTTCAGGGGTGGTGACGTCGCCGTTACCAATCACCGGAATGATTTTCACCGCTGCCACCACCGCACGAATGCCGGCCAGATTCACGCGGCCGGTGAAGCCCTGCGCCCGGGTCCGGCCATGCACGAAGACGGCGGCGCAGCCCGCGTCCTCCAAGGTCCGGGCGAGATCGGGCGCGGTAAGGTTCTGGTCATCCCACCCCAGGCGCATCTTGGCCGTGATCGGAATATCGACCGCGTCAATCATCCCGCGCACGAGTTTGGCGGTCTTGTCGAGCTCGGTCATCATGGCCGAGCCTCCGCCGACATTGACCACCTTACGCACCGGACAGCCCATGTTGATGTCCACCGATTGTACGCCCATCTCCTGGCAGATGATCGCGGCATCGCGCATCTCCTCGGGGACGGCGCCGAAAAGTTGGATCGCCAACGGCCGGTCCTCGGCACAAGTTTCCACCAACTTCAAGGCGGTGCGGTTGCGTTCGATCAGGGAACGGGCGTTGACCAGATCGGTGGTCGCCCAGCCCAGTCCGCCCACCTCGCGCACGGTCAATCGCATCGGCAGATTGGTGTATCCGGCCAATGGAGACAAAAACAGCGGTGAACCAAGCTCGATCGGACCGATGCGCATACGAAGTGCTCTCGACCGACCAGGCCGTCGTGTCAACCCACCGCGCGGGTTCGCTGGGGCAAGCGGAGTCGATATGCCACCGTTACAGCGGTGCTTCTAGAGGCTGGGATCACGACCGGCGCGGCGTTCACAAACCCAGTGGATGAGTCGCAGGGTCGTTTCCGCGTCGGGGAGGCGTCGATTTCCTCTTAGAAAATCATGAATCCGTTGCCGTGGGAGCCCGAGGTAGCGAGCCAGTCGCGCTTGGGTGCCATAGGGCTCCAACTCCAAGCGTAAGTTTGCCACCAAGGCGTTCCACATCGGGGTCGCCTGACCCGGCTGGCGGCAAGGGAGGTGAGCCGGACGCCGCCGACCCCGTTTCTTGAGTTCCCTGACTCCGACCACCGCCGCATGGGCCATGCCGTCAATCAACGAAACCATCAAACTCAGCGAAACCGGCGCGGGCGTATTCATCCCTAAAGTGTCACCATAATGGTGACACTTATGCGAGTGCCGATTTTTGGGAAAAACGAGGGTTTTTTTGGGGTGGTTTTTGGTGGGTTGCGGGGGGGGCGGTGGATCCTTGGCGGCGGGGTTGCTTGATGGGCGGGGTTGCTTTGAGTGGGAGGGATGGATGATTCACCTGAAATCGATGGTCCGGTGCTGCTGTTTGACGGGGAGTGTGGGCTTTGCCAGGCGATGGTCCGATTCGTGTTGCGCCGCGATGCCCGGGGGAGGATCCGGGTGGCCGCGTTGCAGGGTGAGACCGGTCAGGGCTTGCTGCGGCGGGCGGGGCTGCCGACGACGGACTTCGATAGTCTGGTCTTTTTCCCGGGCAGGTCAGCCAGCGTGGCGGCGTTGCGCACGGATGGCGTGGCGGCAGTGCTAGGGGAGTTGTCGCCGGGATGGGGGCGGCTGGGTCGCGTGATCCGGTGGATTCCCCGGCCGATTCGTGACGCCGGCTATCGCGTGGTCGCGCGGTTGCGCCATCGGCTGGTGGGGGACCCGCGACCCGATGGACTGAATCAGCCGGAGTGGGCGGATCGAATCCTGCCCTAGCCGGTGAGCCGGGCGATGAGGCGGCCTTTGATGGTCGGCCACTCCTCCGGCAGAATGCTGTATACGACGGTGTCACGCACAAAGCCGTCGGGCAGTTTTTGATGTTTTCTCAGGACGCCTTCGCGGGTGGCGCCAAGACGTGCGATGGCGCGTTGGGAAACCAGGTTACGCGCATCGGTTTTGAGCTGCACGCGTTCCGCGCCCAGGGTTTCGAAACAGTGAGTGAGCAGCAGGAGCTTGGCGGCGGTGTTCATCGGGGTGCGTTGATGAGCGGGCGCGAGCCACGTGAATCCGATCTCCACGGCGCGTTCGGGCGGACGGATGTCGAACAGGCTGGTCGAGCCGACCGCGATTCCGGTGGCGGGGTCGACGATGGCGAAAGGGCAGCGGGTTCCGGCCAGCTGCTCCGCCAAGGCTCGGGTCACCCAGTTCGCTGCGTCCACCGTCCGCGCGAAGGGAGGGGAGGGTTGAAAGGCCAGCGACGGATGGATATGGCCGGCGTGAAAAAGATCGGGCGCATGCCGAGGGCGCAGTGGCTCGAGCTGCACGTGGTCGTGGCGGAGCGTGACGGGACGGACCCGGAAGCGGCCGTTGCTCATCACTGTACGGCGTGCACGCCCTTCGCGAAACGGCGCAGACCGTCCTCCAGCGTGCGGGTGGGGCAACCGAAGTTGAGGCGGACGCAGGTGTTGGGAGGGGCGCCGAAGAAGTTGCCATCGCTCAGGCCGATGCCGTGCGATTCGAAATGAGCCACGGGATCGGCGAGCCCCAAATCGGCGACGTTGATCCAGTAGAGGTAGGTTGATTCCTGCGGTCCCTCACCGTGCACGCCCGGGAGATCCGCCAAGGTTTGGGTGATGAGGTCGGCATTGGTGCGGAGGGTTTTGAGCAACCCTTGCCGCCAGCCCTCAGAGCGGCCGTAGGCGGCCTCACACGCGGCGAGTCCCATGGTGGTGACCTCGGGCAACAGGCCCCGGCTCGATCGCTCAAAATGGTGGCGGAGCTTGTCATTGGCGATGATCGCCATGGTGCAGCCGAGTCCCGGGATGTTGTAGGTCTTGCTGGGCGCCATGAGGGTGACCGTCCGTTGGGCGAGCTCGGCGCTGATATTGGCACTGGGAAGGTGGGGGAGGGTTTCATCCAAAATGAGATCGCAGTGGATTTCATCGGAAATGAGGAGCAGGTCGTGCTTTTGGCAGAAAGCGCCGAGCTGGACGAGCTCGTCGCGTCGCCAGACCCGCCCGATCGGGTTGTGGGGATTGCAGAGGTAGAACAGCTTGGTTTGCGGCGTAACCGCGGCTTCGAGGGCCTCCCAATCGAGGTGCCACGCTTGGTTGCAGTGGGCCCACGGGACCCGGATGGCGCGGCGGTCGAAGTGGCGGCCAGCGGTCAGAAACGGCGGATAGACCGGCGTGAGCGTGAGGTAGGTGTCTTCGGGCTCCGTAAACGCCAGGGCGCAAAGATTGAGCCCGCAGACCATGCCGGGCAGCCAAACGATCCAGGCCGGATCGATGTCCCAGCCGTAGTGTTTTGAATGGTGGCTGACGATCGCTTCCAAGGTTGAGGGCACCGGTCGGGCGTAGCCAAAAACCCCGTGGTCGGTCCGGGTGTGCAGGGCCTCCAGAATCGCGGGGGAGGATTTGAAATCCATGTCGGCCACCCACATGGGCAGAATGTCCTGACCGGCGTATTTCTGCCACTTCTGGGAGTCGGTGTTTTGGCGAGAGGGAGGAGTCTGGAAGTCGAAAGACATGGTTGATCTAGCTGTAAACGGACGAGGAGACGGCGAAAGCACGGATTCGGCGGGGGGCGTGACGGAATTACTCGGGTGGGACATGGCCCGGCGGACAAATGGTCACCATTGTTCGGAAGGCTATGGTCGTAAATAACTGTTAAAAAGCATTTTATGACAGAACATATCCCGGCATTGGATCTGCAGAAAGGAAAGCAAATCCGCCCGCTTTGGGCGCCAATCGCAAAAACAAAAAAACATCATGAGCTACATTCGTTACAACTACCCGACCCGCCGTTCTCTGCCTGTTGCCGCATTTGGTCGCGGAGCATGGAATGGCTTGGAATCCGAAATCGATCGCCTCTTCAACGCCGCTTTGGCGGGGGTCGAGGCGGGAACCAACACCGGCGGCCGGTTTCCGGTCGATGCCTATCAAGACACCCACAACGTTTACGTGCGGGCGGAGCTTCCGGGCTTCAAGCGCGATGCGATCAAGGTTGAGGTGGTCGACGGCTACCTGACTCTCGAAGCCACGCGCGAAAGCGAGGCGGAGAAAGGCAGCCATCACGCCAAGTTCAATCGCTCGATCAGCCTGCCGGAAGACGTGCAGACGGACGGAATCACGGCCGCTTACGTTGACGGGGTGCTGACGGTGACCCTGCCGAAGAAAGAGGAGGCCAAACCCCGCAAGATCTCGGTGGCGGTAAGCTAACGCTCCACCGATCTCTGGCGCCAACCATCACTCTAAAGAAAGGAAAACCCATCATGAACCTGATTCATTCACTCATCCCCGCCTTCAACCGTGCGCCTGTGGTAAGCTCAGGGCATCGGGAAGAGGATTTGGGCCCAACCGTCCAACCGCACTACGAGATCAAGGAAGCCGATGAAGCCTTCGGGCTCACCGTCACCCTTCCGGGGGTGACCAAGGAGAACCTTGAAATCACGGCCGAAGCGGACTCGTTGCGCATCGTGGGCAAACGGGCTTGGAGCCGTCCGAAGGATTGGTCGGTGATTTATCGTGAAACCACGGACGCCAACTTCCTGCTCGAGCTCGATCACGACAACGCGATCGACACGGACAAGGTCCATGCCGAACTGCGTGACGGGGTGCTGCGCCTGAGCCTGCCCAAGGCGGAGGCCATCAAACCGCGTCGGATCGAGGTCGCGTAAGCGGAGTCGGTTTTAGGTCAGTAGCATAAAGACAACGGTAACCGCGCCGGAGCTCCACGGAGTCCGGCGCGTTTTCGTTGGCGCGAGGAGACACTGGCGCGGCAATGGAGCTCGCCATCTCCGGTGGGGTTTTATGGGCTTCCGGCCATGGTCGACCCATTCGTATTCGTGGCTTTCTTCCTGTTGGTTCCACTGTTCATGGGGTGGGCGGTTTGGATGGCCAAGAAGCAGTCCCAGAAGACGGCCGCGACCATCGAGGCTTACGCGAAAGAACTGGGGTTGGAGGCTCACCGGCGTCCGGCGGTTTTCGGCATTTTCCCAAGCTTGCCGGAGGTGGTGGGTTCCCGGCACGCCCGGGAGGTGCGGATCTTTCAGTTCCAGAAGGGCTCCGGCAAAAACTCCCAGACCTGGAGTGCGTTGGAGGTGGGGCGGGTGGCCGGGACCAACTTGAAGGTGACGCTGAGTGCGCAGGGGGTGATGACCAAGATCCGGTCGGTTTTCGGCGCGAAGGAAATTCAAGTAGAAGAGAAGGCGTTCAACGATCGATGGTTTATCGAGACGAACGATCCGGGGTTTCTCCAGGCGGCGCTTTATGGGAAAGTGAGTGAAGCGATTGATGCTTCGCAACCGAAGGTCGGCTCACCGGAAGGGAAGTTCGAGCTGAAGGAAGGGGAGGTGCGATACTCGGAGTTGGGAACCTTGGGAGATGCGGGAAGGCGTGCGCGGATCAAGGCGGCGATGGCGGCTGCGCACGAGCTGCTCGATGTCGCCGAAGTCCATGCGGCGAACGGCGGCAGGGCACCCGGCGGGAACTGAGTCGGTTCATCATCCCGCAATTTTTGCTGGGGGCGGTTGGCGGGGCGTCGGGCCTACTGGTCGAAGCGCTCGAGATCATTGCTGCGTATCATACTGCGAACCTTGGCGACGTATTCGTAGCCGAGCTCGGAGTAGCTGCGCAGGCCACCGGCCAAGGCGCTCCCCGTGACCGTTTGTTCCCGGCTGCGCATCCCGGCCCGGATGCGGCGCAGTTGCAGATACGGGTCGTGGGTGTTCAGCGTATGCACATAGGCGGCCAATCCCTCGTTGACGGTGTCATAGGCCGCGACCTCCCAAGTCGCACCGGCGGCGCGGCGTTTGGGCACGATGCCGGTGCCGGGTTCGTAAGTGCGCATGCCGAACAGGTTGTTCCCCTCGCGGGCGAAGCGAGAAGTCCCCCAGGCCGATTCGATCGCGGCTTGGGCAAGCACGAGCGATGGCGGGATGATGTCCATGCGCTGGGCGAGCTGGCGCAGGACCTCACCGTCAATCTTCTCCACGGGATCGAATTCGTATTCCTCGAGTGCGCGCCGCACCCAGCGCCGGTCGAACCAGCCGGGCTCCTCGCCTGGTTTGGTGTCCTCTTGAATTTCCAGTAGCCGGGCCCGCTGCTGGAGGATCTGCGCATTCACCTCTTGGATGTGGGCTCCCAGATAGGTGAAGAACGCTTCCTTTTTTTCAGTGGTGTCCTCGTATTTGGAAAAATCGGGCAGGCGGTCCGTGGTCAGCAGGTGACAGGAGCCCCAGAGCAGTCCGACCGCCCCGAACGCGAGGACAAGACAGAAGAAAGGAGAGCGGCCCTTGGTCCAGGTCGCTCGCGCTGTCTTAGTGGGTTCGCTCAAGGCTTACCCGGTGCGTTTGAGGTGCAGAATTTTTTTATCACCGACCCAATACTCCACGTAGTTGGCGGTGGTTTCCACCCAGTCCGTCCAAGCGTTGGGCGGGTGCCCGGCGTTGGCGGGGGAGACGAGATCGTATTCTCCGTTGAACCATTTGCGGTAGGCTTCACCTGGCAGCATCGAGGCACGCAGGGTGATGGCTTCCGTCCGTCGGTTGACCTGTCGTTTGAGGTAAATCCGATCGTTCATGTAGGTCACGCCCTGCAGGAAATCCATATCGATTTCGAGGACCTCAAAAGGGCCGGCGGTCATGGTGCTGGCGGCGGCGGAAGCGGGGGGCGCACCGGAGTTGTCGCTGGCAGAAAGAACCACTGCCGGGGCGCTGATCAGTAAGCTGACAAGAAACAGTTGGGCTTTCATGGTGAGAATCGTGGGCGAAAACCCGGAGGAGGCAAGAGTGCCGGCGGATTGACGGCGCCGGACGGATAGCTGCAAATGAGAGGATGAAGATATTGCTCCGGTGGTTGAGTGTGGTGGCCGCGCTGGCGGGTGGATGGGTCGCGGCGGAACCGATCAACCCCTATTGGGGCCCGGAAATTCAGGGCATTGAGCTTCGGGAAACCGGGAATCCGATGCCGACGGGGGGCATCCTTTTCACCGGGAGCTCGAGCATTCGATTGTGGAAAACGCTGGCGGAGGATTTCTCTGGCGTGGCCCTGGCCAATCGGGGATTTGGGGGCTCCCAGCTCTCCGACCTGATCGCTTATTTTGATCGGGTGGTGATGCCGGGGCGGCCGCGGCAGATCGTGATCTACGCGGGCACCAATGACCTCCACGCGGGCGAGGCTCCGGAACAGGTGTTGGCCGATTTTGCGACTCTCGTTGGCATGATCGAGCGCGCGCTACCCGGCACCAAGATTGCCTTGATTGCGGTGGCCCCGAATCCGGCCCGGTGGGCGCAGCGGGAGGCGCAGGAAAAATTCAACGCCTGGGCGGCCACTTATGTTAAACGCCGGGGCCACGATTTCATCGATGTGTGGTCGCCGATGCTTGGCGACGACGGGTTGCCCTCGCGTGACCTTTACGTGGAGGACCAGTTGCACATGAACGCGGCAGGCTATGCCCTATGGCGGAAGATCGTGGCGCCCTATTTGGACCGGTAGGGATGGGGTGATTTTGAAGGGGGGGGATTGAGGTAGCCGCGGTCGCTTTGCGCAGATCCGGACCTAGCGGTTTGGCGTCCAATCGGTGTTGACCTCCAGCACCCTCACTTCGCGAGGGTTGGGGGCTTCCACGATGACCTCCACGCCGCGGCGGCGGTTTTGGAACGTGGCCCCGACGCTGTCGTAGAAGGACAAATAGACTGTGCCCTCGACGCGGTAGCGGTGGGGCCAGCCGCGCACGGCGGTGGGCTGATCGAGGTCGACGTCCCCGGTGGTCATGGTGGCGTAGCCGGACCCCATGCGGGGGGCGTAGCGGAAATGGCGCAGCGCGGCGGTGCGGGCCTTGGTGGCGACGGCATCCTCGATGGCGGCGGCGCGGGCGGCATTATCGGCCGGGGATCCGATGGGATCGCGCTCCGGAGGGGGTGAGGGCGCGGCGGGCGACGTGAGCGGCCCTTTGGCGGGTCGCCAGAGGAATCGGGATACTCCGCCAGTCGAACGGCGATTTGATCGATCACAAAGCCGGGGAAGAGGGCGGCGGGGTAGGGTTTCAATTGGCGGTCTTCCATGACGTAGATCAGGTCGGAGTCGCGGTTGAAACCGGTGAGAGCGGCGTCGTTGAGCGTGCGGCCGTTGGCGAGGTTGATCCGGGCGAAACGCAGATCGAGGAGCACCATATCATCCGCCGCGAGGGGGGCGGTGATCAAAGCCGCGCAGAGCACGATGAGGGCAAGTCGCGGCAACCGGGTTGGATTCATGATCATTGGGACCGGGGGGGTGAAAGGGAAGTTCCGTTCCAGGCTAGACGAACGGGGTGGGAGTTGCCCATGTTAAACCCACCCCGCTCATCCCCCCCTTTCCATGCACCCTCTTCTGATCGCTCTTCTGGCCGGTGTCGGCTTCATCATCGCCTACCATACCTATGGCCGCTGGCTGGGGGCCAAGATTTTCCGGCTTTCCGCCAATGCGGTATGTCCCTCGCGGGAGTTTGCCGATGGCAACGACTACGTCGAAACCTCGAAAGGCGTGGTGTTTGGCCACCATTTTGCGTCGATTGCGGGCACGGGTCCGATCGTGGGGCCGGCGGTGGCGATCATCTGGGGGTGGGTGCCGGCCATGTTGTGGGTGTTCTTCGGATCGATCTTCATTGGAGCGGTGCACGACCTCGGGGCGTTGGTGGTGTCCTTGCGCAATCGCGGCCAGACGGTCGGGGACATTGCGGGCCGGGTGTTGAATCGCCGGGTGCGCTGGTTGTTCCTGTGCATCCTGTTTCTGGCCGTCATGATTGTGCTGGCGATTTTTGGTTTGGTGATCGCGGGGGTGTTTCGGATGTTTCCGGCGGCGATCACGCCGTGCCTGATTCAGATCCCCATCGCGGTGGTCATCGGCGCGTGGATTCACCGGCGGGGCATGGATTTGAAACTGCCGTCGATTCTAGCGTTGGCGGTCATGTATCTGACGGTGATTTACGGGGATGTGGGTCTGCTGGGAGACATCAATCATACGCTGAAGGAATGGTCGGGCTTCACGTGGGTGATCGTGTTGCTGGGTTATTCCTACGTGGCGTCGGTGCTGCCGGTCTGGGTGTTGTTGCAACCCCGGGACTACATCAACGCCCTGCAGCTCATCTCGGTCCTGGTCCTGCTGGTGTGCGGGGTGGTGGCTGCGTCCCTCTTCGGGGGGGCGCCGCCGGTGGTGGGTTTGGAGGCGACGCGCCCGGAGCTGGCGATGGCCGCCCCGGCGTTCAACCCGAATCCGGAGGGAGCTCCCTCGATGATCCCCTTTCTGTTCATCACCATCGCCTGCGGGGCGATCAGCGGATTCCATTGTCTGGTGTCATCCGGCACCAGCAGCAAGCAACTCAAGCGGGAACCGGATGCCCGCTTTGTGGGCTACGGGGCGATGTTGACCGAGGGGTTTTTGGCGACGCTGGTGATCCTCGCGTGTGGTGCGGGCGTGGGTTTGGGGCTGGCCGGAAGCGGCGGGGCCATCCTGACGGGGACGGAGGCATGGACCCATCACTACGGGGTGTGGGCCTCGGGGCTGGGGCCCGCTCTGGGCGCGTTCGTGGGGGGATCGGCCAATTTCCTGCAGGCCCTCGGTATTCCCAGCGGGGTGGCGGTGGCGTTGATGGGGGTGTTTGTGGCTTCGTTTGCGGGCACGACCCTGGACACCGCCTGTCGGTTGCAGCGCTATATCGTGCAGGAGTTGGCCCACACCGTGGCGCCGCCGGCGGCCGGGGACCGGGACGTGCTGGCGGTGCTGCGCGGCAAACACGGGGCGACGATATTCGCCGTGATCACGGCGGCCCTGATGGCGGCCGTGCCTCCGGTCGGCCAGGAGTGGTCTTGGGCCAATGCGGGTAAGGGCGGCTTGATTCTGTGGCCGATCTTTGGTGCGACCAATCAGTTGCTCGGCGGCCTGTCGTTTTTGGTGGTGACCTTCTATCTCTGGCGTCGGGCCGTCCCGATTTGGTTTTTGGTGGGACCGATGATCCTGTTGCTGATCCTACCGGCGTGGGCGATGACCCTGCAGGCGTTTGTGGGCGAAACCAGTTGGCTGGCGCAGGGCAACTGGCTGCTGGTGGGAGTAGCGGTGGTCACCATGGTGCTGGAGGGGTGGATGATTGTGGAAGCGATCAAACTCTTCCCACGCGTCAAGGGGGTGATCGAGGACGGAGCGGTCCAGCCGGTCTCGTCGCCCTCGGTTTAACCGGGGAACGCGGACGGAATGCCGTCAGCCTGCGGCGGCGGTCTCGGCGAGACGCGCCCCTCGTGGTCGCGCGCTGATTCCCCAACAAAACCGCGCGTGACCATGAAAAATTGGGCCCGCGGCCCGGCGATTCCGGCGCGGTCCTCTGGCCGGTGTGCGATGCCGAGCTTGACGCCAACCCACGAGCAACTTGGCTCGCCGCACCGTGCGCTTCTCTATCCGTCCCATTCGTCGTCGGCCTGGTGCCCAACACCGCATTTCGGTGGACGTGGGAGATGAACTCGCGCGCAAGGGGAAGTGGATCGCGTTGGTGGTGCAGGACACGGGCCAAGGCAAAAAAGTGCGCCTTTACCTGAAGTATCGGCCGCTCGCCCTTTCGCTGTTGGGATTGCTCCTCGGGGGATACCTCGCCAGCGCGGTGGCGCTGACCGTGTGGTTGGATCGATTGCCGTATAACCGCGTGACCTTCACGGACGTGGTGCTCCCGTGGCGCTGGACGAGTTTGAATGGTCTGCGCGGGGAAGGGTTTGCCGCGCGCGGCCTGGGGGAGATCGAAGACGGGAATCTCCAGCGCGGAATCTTTTTTCTCCAGCGGGGGCTGAGTCTGCAGCCCGACAACGAAGCGGCGCGGATGGCCCTGGGGCGGATTTACGCGCAGGGGAATTATTATGAAGGGGTCCGCCGGATCTTGCGCCCCCAGCTGGATTTTCGGTTTTCGGTTGAAGTGGCGGAGCTCCTTTTTGCGCAGGCGCAACGCGCCGACGATTTCACCTATCTGGGGGAGACGGCCGAGGTGTTACGGAAAGCGCAGCAGCCTGGATCCGAGGAGGACCTCTGGTTGGCCGAACAACAGGTTGCGCTTCAATTGGCCCAGGATCGACCGGCGGACGCCTGGGCGATTATCCGCGAGGTGGGCATACCGCAATTTAGGGCCAAGACGCTCGTGGTGCGGGCATTGATCGGGCTGGGTGATTTCGACGAGGCGCTGGTCGTTGCGCAGGCGGTGGCGCCCGCGTTGGCCGGCCTGGAACCCCGGGGGCTCAAGTTGGAGGTGCTGATCCGGGGGGCTCAAAAAGACGAAGAGGCGACCTTGGCGTTGTTGGAGCGGATAAAACACCACGAGGGAGCCAACAGCCGAAGCCCGTGGCTTTTTGGTATCGGGGTGCTGGCCACCTCGGACCTGGACGAGCCGGCCCGACGCTGGATCGGCGATTATCTGATTCGGTTTGCGGCTCAGCCGGGTGCGGTGGGGGAGTTGATCGCCCACTTGGTCCACACGGGAAACCTGCCGCTATTGCGTCATGCGATGCGACGATCGGCCGAATGGATGACGCTGGGACCCAACCAAAGGGTGCCGTTTGCTCTGCTGCTGATCAACTCCGGTGAATGGGAATCCCTGGCCGATGAGTTCGCCGACGTGCTCGGGCCGGGGGGAGTCGATAATCCTCTCCGCCCCGGGCTGGATGCGGTGCTGGCCGCCATCCGCCCGGGCAATCCGCCGGAGTTGCTGGTCGCCTATTTGAATCGGCAGCGGCTCCAGTTCGGATTCTACCGTGCGATGGCCCAAGGTTTTGCCGAGACTGAACGGTGGGATCTGGTCAAACTGGTGACGGAGGCGGGATTGAGAGCCTATAGCTCCAGTGTGACCCTGCAGGATTTGGAGGCACAGGCGCAGGCGGCACTCGCGGACGTGGTTGCGGATACCCGAGCGGCTGACGCGATGGCGGTGGCGGCCGGCGTAATTTACACCGAGGAAGATGCCCCGCGCCTGCGGCTGGAATTGCGGAGAGGGGTCGAGGCGGAGCACTGGGACGGCGTAGAGTCGCTGATTCGGCAGATTCGTCGCCAGCGGCCCGCATGGCTGAGTCAAATCCAGCCCACGCTCGACTGGGCTGAAGCCCATGCGGCGGCAGCGGGGAGGGACTATGACCGTTTGCTGGTGCTGGCGCCGGCGGTGCTGCGGCGCGATCCAGCGATGGCCTCGTGGCTGACCGATCAGGCCGAAACCGCGATCGCGACTGGCCGCCGGAGTTCGGCGATTCGCTTGCTCGAGGCGGTGCTGGCGGAAGAAAAATTCTACCATCGCGCGCGCGCGAATTTAAAAGCCCTCACCGCTCCCCCGGAAGAGGAGAGATCCACCGAAGCGGCCCCCGGCGAGCTTTCCGAATCCCCGGCCAACTAATTGACCGCGACCCGGCAGCGCCGGGCTTTAGCCGGCGTTCCAGAGTGCCGGCTGAAGCACGGCACTACGCGGAGACCGTGGTATCTACCCCTCGCTCGAATTCTGAGTGCGACCGGTGCGGTAGAGTTTGGGATCGGCGGCGGCGGCCATGGCGGTGCGGTTGAGATTTTCCCGATAAAGTCAGGGATCGCGGCAGCGACTGCCGCCGATTCCTTCACGGCTTGAGCTTAGAACAACAGCGTGACTTCAGCTTGCCAGGTGCGGGGGGCGCCGGGGGTGCCGTGGCCGGTACCCGGGGTGATGGCGCTGTAGTAGCGCTCGTCGGTCAGATTGCGACCGCTGAGGCTGATGCGGTAGGTGTCGGTGGTGTAGCCGATGCGGGCATCAAGCACCGTATAGCTGGCTTGGGCGAAGGTGGGGTCCTCGGCTTCGGTGTAGTAGGTCTTGCCGAGAGTCGTCAGGGCGGCTCGGGCAAAAAACCCCGAGTCGTGTTGGTAGTGCGCCTGCAGGTGTAGGTCATAGCTGGGCACGTAGGGCACACGATTGCCGTTAAAGACCGTGCCGGCGTAGGGGTCGGTAAAGTTACTCAGGGTGGTATCGGTCAGGCCGTAGGCGGCAGATAGGTCGAGGCCTTTGGCGGGTCGCCAGGTGAGTTCCAGCTCGCCGCCAATGGATTCGGCGGAGTCGGCGTTGACCACCAGGTAGTCGTCGGCGCCGTTGGGGGCCGTGGCGAAGGAGCGTTCGATCTGGTAGTCGTCGATGTCGTAGAAGTAGACGCGCACGGTGACGGCGTAGCGGCCATCAGCGCTGGCGTGGGTCACGCCTGCCTCGTAGGCGGTGGTGTATTCGGCGTCGTAGGGCGCCAGCGCGGCGTTGCCGGTGAAGGCGGAGAAGCCGCCGGTTTTGTAGCCCATGGCGAAGTTGGCAAACGCGGTGGTGCCTTCGGCCAAGCCATAGCGCACATTGAGGTGAGGCAGCAGTGCTTCGGACTCATGGGTGGCGAGGGTGGTGCCGGGCACCGGAATGATTTCGATGCGTTCCGAGTCCATTGCCGTGCTCACGGCGCGCAAACCAAGCGTGAGATCGAGGGCATCGGTCGCGGCGAAAGTGGCCTCGCCGAAGGCGGCGAGGTCGGTGACGTCGAATTGGTAGACGGACTCTTCGAACGTGAAGCCGCCAAACTGGCGGACGAAGCCCCCCTTGGTTTGCCCGTCGTTAAGGAACGCGCCGATGCGCCAATCGACGTCACGGCCGGGGGCGCTGGTGAAGATAATTTCTTCGCTCAAGTTCCGCTGTTGTAGGGTGGACCCGTTGCCGAGTTCAGCGAAGCCGAAGTCCAGCGTGTTGGAGTAGGGCCCCATGTCCCAATCGGAGAAGCCGGTGGTGGCGGTGAGGCGGCCGGCATCGAGATCGAAGGCGGCGGTCAGCGCCAGGTTGAAGGAATCGAGCTCGGCGACGCCCTCGGCGGAGCGTTGCACCTCGTGGTAGGGACCGAAGAGTGGCACCAGCGGTTGGGCGCCGTCGCGGGCTTGGAGGAAATTGCCCAACAACGTAAACTCCACGGTTTCGGCCGGACGCCAGCGGAGGCGGGCCAAGGCGGTGGCGGTCTCCCGGTGGTCGACGTCGGTATTGAGGGTGGTGTTGGTGACGTAGCCGTCGCGTTCGCTGTAGGAGGCGGCGACATAGGCGTCGCCTTGGGCATGATGGGCGGACGATGCCGTGTAAGTGGCGGCGAGGTGACCGTAGTCGCCGGCCGAAACGGCCAGGGAGCCTGACGCGCGATCGGGGTTGGGCGGCGTGGAAAGCAGGAGGATCCCGCCCGGGCCGCTGCGGCCAAAGCGGGTGCCGGCGCCCGGACCGCGGAGGAGTTCGGCCTGGGTGAAACCGGTCAGGTCCGACGGGAAGGTGAAGCCGCTGCCCAGGGGCAGGTCGTCGAGGTAGATCGTGACCGCGGGAGCGCCGAAGATCGGGGTGTTGGTGAGGCCGCGGATGGCGAAGGTGTCGGTGAACGAGCGGGATTGATTGTTGCCGATGGCAAAGCCGGCAATTTCGGAGGCCAGGGCGGGCAGGGCGAAGTCGGGCTGCGTGAGTTCGGCCGACAGGTTCAGCGGGGTGGTGGGGCTGGCGGTGGTGGTGGTCAGCCGGGTGGTGGTGACCTCAAAAGCGGGGGCCTCGATAACCGGCTGAGTCAGGGTCTGGGCAATGGCCCAAGCGCAACTTAATGGCAGTGCAGCGAGGAGTCTGGTGGGGCGGGTCATAAGTCGAACATAAGAGCGTTGTTTTTGTGGAGCGGGAGGCAACGCAAACCCGTGTGAAACGTTTGCAGATGGGGAGCGTAGTGCCGTGCTTCAGCCGGCACTGGGGAAACGCCGACTGAAGCACGGCGCTACGCTTGAGCGACTGAAACGGACGGCCCATCCTCCTTCGCCAAGGCTTCGGCGGACAAGCCGGTCCGTCCCTCCCTTCAAAACCAAAAACGGCCTCCTGGTGAGGGGAGGCCGTCGAAAGGATTGGGACTGTCGCTGAAGTTTACGCGAAGTCGTAGCTGTCGAGCTGGCGGTCCACGCGGACCTTGTCGAGCTTGGAGAAGTGCGGGAGTCCGTTGTCGTGTGGCACGGTGGTCTCGCCTTGGATGAGTGGGGTGGCGTAGCGCACGAACTGGTAGTTCATGGAAATGCCGTCTTCGTTGATCCAATCCGCGGGGAGCTTCTTCACGCCGTTGGCGATGTCGGCGAGGGGGGCGAGGCCGGTTTCGCAGCTGTAGGCATCGCCTTCGCCGCGCAGGAGGGTGACCATCTTGTCGGTCTCGCCGCTGATGGCGGCGCGGACGGCGGCTTGGCCAGCCATGAACGCTTCATCGGCGTCAGCGGCGGACCCGTTGGTCGCGGCGGCGCGCTGGGCGATACCGAGCTTGGCGGTGCGGGCCTTGACGCCGGGCAGGTTGGCTTCGACGAGGCTTTGCAGGTATTCGGCGGCCCCCCCGAGTTGGGCGTGGCCGAAGGCATCGGTGGCTTCGGCGGCGGCGACGTAGTTGCCGTCGGCATCCACGAGCCCCTCACCGACGACGATGGTGCAGAACTTCTCGCGCTTGAGCGTGCGTTGCACGTCGGCGATGAACTTCTCGGGCGAGAAGGCCACTTCCGGCAGCAGAATGATGTGGGGGGGATCGTGCGGGTGGTCACGGCGCTTCGCGAGGGAGGCTCCGGCCGCGATCCAGCCGGCGTTGCGGCCCATGACCTCGAGAATGGAAACGAGGTCTCCCTGGCCCATGGCCTCGTGATCGCAGGCCATTTCCCGGACGGTGGTGGCGACATGTTTGATCACGGAACCGTAGCCGGGGCAGTGGTCGGTGGCGACCAGGTCGTTGTCGATGGTCTTGGGAATGCCGATCACGCGCAGCTCGTAGCCCTGTTCCTGAGCGAGCTTGGAAATTTTATCGGCGGTGTCCTGGGAGTCGTTGCCCCCGGCGTAGAAGAAGTAACGGATGTTCTGGGCCTTGAAGACCTCGAGCACGCGTTCGAAGTCGGCTTGTTTTTTGAGCTTGTAGCGGCACGTGCCCAACGCGGCGCCGGGAGTGTGGCGGAGGCCGCGGATATTCTGCTGCGATTCCGAGGCGAGATCGATCAGATCTTCGTTCAGGATGCCCAAAACACCGTTCAGGGTGCCGTAGATTTCCTCGATGCAATCGTGGTTGAGTGCTTCGGAGACGACGCCTTCGATGCTGGCATTAATGACGGCGGTGGGGCCACCTGATTGGCCCACCAATACGTTACCTACGAGTTCTTCGGCCATGGTGTGTGTGTCTTAAAGATCGGGAAAGGGTGTTTATGAACGTGAAGGGGGAAGGTGGTCCGTGAGGAGAGGGCGTGGCAAACCGAAAGTTGGACGAAGGCGGGAACTGGTCGGCCCAGAGCGTCGCAGGCAAGGAGGATTTGGCCCCCGCCGGCCGCTTCAAAGCAGCTGGGCGGGCCGGACGGCGGCGGCGCCTTTCACCCGGCGCGCGGCGGTGCGGGCCTGATCGGCAAAAGTGTCCACCTGCGCGGGGGCCGCCCCCACAAAACGGTCGGTGTCCTGCAGAATCGCCTTGATTTCGCTCGCTGAGAGGGGGAGGCGGTCATCCGCCGCCAACCGATCCACCAGGGCAGGCTCCTGGCCCTCCCGGAGCGCGGCCGCGGCCGCCAGCGCGTGCTCCTTGATGGCGGCATGGGCGATCTCGCGCCCGGCCCCGGCTTTTACGGCCGCCATCAAAATGGTTGTGGTCGCGAGGAAGGGGAGGTTGCGGGCTGATTCGGCGGCGATGACCTTGGGGAACACGGTGACCTGATTGAGCACGGTGAGAAGCGTCTCGAGGAGGCCGTCGATGGCGTAGAAGGCATCGGGCAGGGCGACCCGGCGCACCACCGAGCAGGACACATCGCCCTCGTTCCATTGATCGCCGGCGAGGGCGCCGGTCATGGTCACGTAGCCCGACAAGATGGTGGAGAATCCGCAGATCCGCTCACAGTTGCGGGCATTCATTTTGTGAGGCATGGCGGAGGAGCCGACCTGACCCTTTTGGAAGCCCTCGGTGAGCAGTCCCTGTCCCGCCATCAGCCGCAGGGTGGTGGCAAAACTGGCGGCGGCGGCGCCGATTTGATGCAGAGCGGACACCACTTCGAAATCGAGGGAGCGCGGGTAGACCTGCCCGACGGCCCCCAGCGCGCGATTGAAGCCCAGGTGTTTGAGCACCCGTTTTTCGAGACGGGCGACCTGGGGGGCGTTGCCGCCCAGCAGGGTGAATTGGTCGAGCTGGGTGCCGACGGCCCCCTTCAGGCCGCGGGCCGGGTAGCGCGTGGCGAGCTCATCCAAGCGCGTGAAGGCGGCGAGCATCTCCTCGCCAAACATGGCGAAGCGCTTGCCGAGCGTTGTCGGTTGGGCGGGCACGTTATGGGTGCGGCCGGTCAGGAGGAGCTTGCGGTATTGCCGCGCGCGCTTGGCAAAACCGAGCAGGGCGGCGGCGGTTTTGCGGCGCACGATGACCAACGACCGGAGGATCTGCAGTTGTTCAACGTTTTCGGTGAGGTCACGGGAAGTGAGCCCGAGGTGGATACGCTCGCGGCCGGCCAGTGCGTTGAACTCCTCGATGCGGGCCTTCACGTCGTGCAGGGTCACGCGTTCGCGGGTGGCAATGGATGTGAGGTCGATGTCGCTCTTGACCTTTTCGTAGTCCGCAATGGCGGCGGCGGGAATGTCCACGCCGAGGTCCCGTTGGGCTTTCATCACGGCGATCCAGTAGTCGCGCTCGATTTCCACCCGGCCGGTGGGAGACCAGATGGCCTTGATCGCGGTCGAGGCGTAGCGGTCGGCGAGGACGTTGGGGCCCGCCTGCGCTGAGGCGGCGGGCGGGCAAGTGGGGTGAGGTTGGGCGGCGGCTTTGGGCATGGCGGAACGTTCAAGGTGGGAACAATGGGCGCGGACTGCCAATGGAAAACCGAGGCCGCCGGGCCGAACCTCGGCTCTCTCCCGATCGCCGCTACGGACCGCGGGGTGCGGGGAGCGGAAGCGACCCGACTTGGCCCAAAAAGTTGTGGCGCGCGAGCGAGGTGCCCAGCCATGGTGGCTAAATGGCACCTGAATCCGACCCTCTGGCTGGCCGCACCGTGGCCGTTCTGCTGTCCACCATGCGCTCGGGGTCGACGCTGCTCAAGGCGCTGCTCGCGCAGGCTCCTGATGTCAGTGATTTGCCGGAGACGGATTTTCAAAAATACCAGGGCCCGGCTGCCGCGGCGCAGATTGGGGCGCTGAGCGAAGAGCCGATTCTATTGCTCAAACGTCCGGGCTGGTTCACGGATATCGGGCGGTATCCAAAAATGCCGGACGTGCCCCAAGTGAAGCGGATCGTGCTGGTGCGCGATGCCTACGCGAATCTGCTTTCGGTACGCAAAATGATGTTTCGGCACGTGCCCTGGTTGCAGCGTTCGGGGTGGGGGAACCGTTTTTTGGTCGATCGGTATTGGACGGGCGTGAACCGACGCTTGCTGCGGATGGTGCAGGCGGATGCGGCGCACACCCGGCTGGTGCGATATGAGGACGTGCTGGTTGATCCGGTCGGCGAGACGGCCCGGCTGTTTGCGTTTTTGGGATCGGCGCAGACCGAGGGCATCAACACCTACCGGAAACCCCGAGGCTATGATTGGCGCTGGGGCCGGGATGACGGTGGGGCGGTGATCAAATCCCTGCAGGTGCAGGCGCCCCGGGATATCACCTATGATGACCGCAAGCTATTGGCGGCGATCAGGGATTCCGCGGCAGCGCGGAATCTGCGGCAGGAATTGGGGTTTCCAGCTTTGCCCGCGCAGTAGCCGGGTCGCGGATACAGGCCTCGTAGAGGATGCGCAGGCGCTCGCCGGTGCGGTCGATGGAGTGCTGGGCGGCGGTGGCGAGCGCCCCGGCCGCCAGTTGCGCCCGGGTGGAGGGTGAATCCACCATCTCGCGCATGAGCCGGGTGAGGGTGGTGCCATCTCCGGGGTCAAACAACATCCCATTGGTGCCGGGGGTTACCAGTTCGGGGATGCCCCGCGCCCGGGGCCCGATGGCCGGGAGACCGAAGGCCATGGATTCGAGGATGCTGACGGGTTGGTTTTCGGTCTCGCTCGCCGTGATGAAGACGTCGCCGAGGCGGGGAAGGCCCCGGGCCATCAGCTCCTCGTGGGGGATGGCGCCGGTGAGCACGATTTGGGCCTCCATATCCATGGCCCGGATCATGCCCTTGAAGGCGGGCATTTCGGGGCCGTCGCCGATCACGACAAAACGGGCCTGAGGGTGGGTGGAGAGAAGTTCCTTGAAGGCCAGCAGACAAACCGGCAGCGATTTTTCGAAGGAGACGCGGCCGAGGTAGAGGAAAGTGGGAGCGTCGGAGAGACCAAACTCCCGGCGCAGGGCGCCCACCTCGTCCGCCGTCGCGGGGGGCGGGGTGGTCATGCCATTGGAGATCACCACCGAGGCGACTCCCTTGGTCTCCAGATGGGTTTGCACCGAGGAAGAAGGCGCGATGGTGAGGGCGCACCGCTGGTAGAATAAAGCGGAGTAGCGGCCCATGGCGCGTTGGATGATTTTCCAGTTGGGCCAGGGGAAGTGGTGCACATACCGCGGATCGTCCCAAAACGTGTGGAACGTGCCCACCACCGGAATATCAAGCCGCCAACCCGCAAACACCCCCGCCCAGCCGGTGCCCCATTCCGTATGCACGTGGATGACGTCGGGCCGAAACCTCCGCAGGTCTTTCATCGTCGGCCAGAGGACGGGGAAGACGACGTTGAGGTTGGGTTGGCCGCCCCAAGGGAGCGAGAAGGGCACGGTCTGCACGGTGACCGTGTCGTGCAGTTCGTCCGATTCGGAGGTGTGGGGGCGGTCGTGGGTGGAGCCGGGGCAGTAGATACGCACCTCATGCCCCTGTCGGGCCAGCGCGTTGACCTGATTGAGCGCGGCAAAGGTGGCGCCACAGATGTAGGGCAAAAAGCTGTCGGTGAAAACGGCGATGCGCATATCCGGTCGAGCCAAAAGGGCTTGTTCCGAAAACCCAAGGGGAAACGACCCCGCCCCGGGGGCGGGGGAACCTCCGCATTGACCCGGGGTCCGGGGTTGAGGATGGTCACGTCGGCTCATCGCCGTATTTTACCAGTGAATACACCAGGCAAACTCCTTCTCGGCGTTCTGCTCGCCGCGCTCCCCGCCCAAGCGGCCAATCCGCTGGGGTTGGACCCGGCGGTGGACGCCCGGATCCACGCGGCGTTGGTGGCCAACTACCGGATGGATTTTGCGGGGGGGGCGCAGGAACTCGCCGCGGTTCAGGCGCAAGCGGCGGATCACCCCCTGATCCTCTTCGGCGATTTATTGATCGAGTGGTGGAAGGTGACCGCGGCGGTCTGGGAGGAGGATGCCAAACTGAGCCAACCCATGCTGAGTGCGGCGGACCGCAGTCTGGCGGCTGCGGAGCGATTGATCGCCGCCGGCGACCCGACGGGGGAGGGCCATCTGGTCAAAGGCGCGACCCTTGGCCTGCTGGGACGCTGGCACATCAAAAACCGCCATTGGATGAAGTCCTACTTCATCGGCAAGGACGCCAAAGCCAACCTGGAGCGGGCGCTCGAAATCAACCTCGCCCTGTATGACGCCTACTCCGGGATCGGCATTTACGACTATTTTGTCGCCAAACTGCCGGGCATCGTGCGGTGGCTGGCGTTCGCGGGGCAGGCGGCGGATCCCACGATTGGGCTGCGCAAGGTGGACACGGCGCTGGCGGAAGGCACCTATACGGTGGTCGGAACCAAGGCGGCATTGTCCCTGATTTTTTTGCGCAACGAATTGGATCCGACGCGGGCGTTGGCGTTGATCGACGAGCTGTTGGCGGAGCACCCCGAGAGCGCGTTCTTCGGCAGCTTGCGGCTGATTGCGCTCTACGATTTGAATCGGCCGGAGGCCTTGATGGCGGAAGCGGAGCGCCAGGCTGACCTCCTCGCCACCGGGGT
The DNA here is from genome assembly GCA_018402455.1 of Opitutaceae bacterium. Classification (GTDB taxonomy): domain Bacteria; phylum Verrucomicrobiota; class Verrucomicrobiia; order Opitutales; family Opitutaceae; genus Actomonas. The sequence goes on along the minus strand of JAGYIG010000018.1, from coordinate 30,584 downwards.
CTACCCGGCCGAGCGGCAGGCTCAGGTCCATTTCGCCCGCGGGTTGGCCGCCTTTCGTCGGCAAAACTGGGTGGCCGCGGACGAGGCCTACGCTACTGCTGTTGCCCAAGGCCACCCGACCGATCCGTTCGGGACTTGGGCGCGGTTGCATCGCGCCAACATTCTCGACGCGCAGGGGGACCGTCGCGAGGCCCGGCGGGCTTACCGGGAAGTGCGCGGCATGCTCAACCGCTGGGGCACAAAACGGCTGGCCGAGCGCTATCTGGACGATCCCTTCGATCCCGCCATCCACCAGGTCCGGATGCTGCCAGACGGTTGAGCCGCCCAAAAAAACTCCCGTCAGGCGCAGCCGGACGGGAGGGGAAACGGGGGGGGCAATACCGGGCGGCCGGTTCAGCTGTGATGATGGTGCTCGGGGTAGTAGCTTACGAGCACGGCGACCGCTTCCTTCAAAGTTTCACCAGCAGCGGGGTCGGCGCTCTGCTTCGCTTTCATCGCCGCGACGATCACGGCGTGATGGTCCTTCAGGCGCTGCTCGTAGTCCTCCTGCGCCGCGTTGACGCGTTGGGTGAGGAAATAGTCTGCAATCGTGACAATGACCTTCTGCGCGTGGGACTCCTTGTTGATCACCCACCGGACAAGTTGTTGATGGCTTTGCGCGTCGGTCGGGGCGGCAACTTCATTGATCATGTTCCCGGCCTTGATGACAGTGTCGGCATCCTGCAACATCTCCGCGACCTTCGCGTAGTCATCATAAATGCCGCAAGGCACCTGACAGTGCGCGGAAACGGAGTGGGCGGAGAATAGAAGGCCGGCGGTGGCGACCAAGGCGGCAAAACGAGACGAGATTGTTTTCATAATGATCCCCACCCTGCCGACGTGCCCGCCCGGGGTCAAATCGCGGCCCCGGGGTGGTGACCGACCGGATGAAACCGGGCGTCGTTCCGCGACGCCCGCCGGGATCGCGCCCGTCGGCGGTCTCCCCGCCGACATCTTGGGAAAAACAGCCCCGTTGGCCACTCGTTGCTCAGAAATTGCAGCGACCGGGGAATGGCGGCTAGCCGATCGCTAATGCAAAGCATGTTCCCCCTGCGATGGGTTGAAGTGTGATCAATTGATGTCGCCGGCAGCCGGAGTCTTGCGCGGGGGGGCGGATGCTGACTTGGTCGCTGGTGCCGATGAAACAAGGATTACTACGCGGATGGATTGCGCTCGTTCTGGTGGTGGCCATGCGGGCCGGCCCCATGACGGAAGTGGTGGAGGCGGTGGGTCTGGCCGAGTTGGCGGGAACCTTCGATACGGCCAAGGTTGCCCGAGTGCTGGACGCCGCGGACCCTCTCGTCACGGATGCGGAAGAGCGCGCGGCGGCCGCGGTGTTGGTCGCGATGGGCGTGCTGCGGGAGGAGGCGTTGGCGGATCCCGATCTGACGGCCCGGATGCTGCGGGGGTGGGGTGAAGCGCCCTTAGCCGAAGTGGACGGGTTGGAGCTGGCCTTGGCGCGTCCGGTCGGGCTCCTGCGGGTGGGCGCCATCGTCGGGCACGAAGCTCTGCGGGGAGACGTCGAGTTGATGGCCGCTTTGGATGCGGCGATTGGCGAGAAGGTGTTGACCGGCTATGGGTTGCGCCCGCGCCACGTGAGTGCCGCCACCCACCCCGATCGCACGGTGATCTATTCGCACAGCAGTTTGGCGCACGTAAAACAGCTGGTCGGGTTAATGGCCTCGGAGGGTTTGAAAGGATGGGTTTTTATCGCGCCAAAAGTCGCTGCGTTCGTCTTTCGGGACGGTTGGGGCGAGCGACCGGCATGGATTAGCGAGCTGGGGCCGGGGGTGTATGTGGCTCAAGGCCCGGAGATGTTGGTGCACTTTGAATTGGCCCGGCCGGAAGATCGGCAACGTTTCGACGAACTGGTGGAGCGGCACGCCAAAAAAGACGCCGCCGACGAGGCGGGAAATCTTATCCATTCGTGGTGGCAGCCCTTTTACTACTGCGAAACCGAAGCCGCGGCCTACCAGCCCATCGCTCGAATCACCCTTTATGGCGACGAGGTGGAAGCCTCTCTGTTGATGTTGCCCGAGCGGCGGGAGCAGGTGCGGGCGCACTTCGCGGCGGAGCCGTGGGAGATGCGAGTCGACACCATCTGGGTCAACGCGCCGTTCCGTCGCTTTTTGGAAGGCGACTTCAAGTAGGGGCTATGCCCGCAGTTTTACGCTCCTGAATTGGAGCGGCGGGGTGGTCCCCCGTCCGAGCACTGAACGCAAGTCGGTTCTCACTTCGCGAGGCACCGCACGGCCATGTCCCGCAGGACGTCTTCCTGTTCGTGGGGGCGCTTGATGATTTCGGCAAACGCGTTGATCAGCTCCTGCTGGTTGTCGATGAGGCGACGGGTGGTGGGCAGCCGGCCGGTGCGGGCGAGTTTGCCGACATACCAGGCGTTTTGGGTGAAGATGTTGTAAGCGCTCTTGGCGGTGGCCCCGACAAACTTGTCCGCATGTCGGTCGGCGGCCTGGGTCAACCCCTCAAGTCCGCGGCCGCCGAGCCGGGCTTGCCCGGCATCGATCAGGGCGCGCACCTGCAGTAGGATGCGGTTGCGGTTTTGCAAAGCACTGATGATGGGACGGGCGTCGCCGCCGGTGAAGAAATGCCGGTGCAGCGCGGCGAGGGTCCACTTGATATCACCGCTGAAAAACGCCTCGGCGGCCTCAAAAAAATCTCCCTCCGCGACGTTTGGCGTGAGCTCAGCCACGGCCGCTTCGGTGATGGGCTGACCCTCGTCCACGTAGGCGGACAATTTGCGCACCTCCTCGATCAAAAGCCTGGTATTGGCGCCAATTTTGGTGAGCATGAGCTGCACCGCGTCAGGTTCGATGACGGTGTCCAGGCGTTTCGCTTCGACCGTCAACACACTGGCGAGGGCGGAGGCATCGCCATCGCCGCCGACCAAGGCGAAGTCGCCCTGCTTTTCGCACCATTTGGGAAACGCGCGGCGGCGATCGATGGGCGAAGCGGTGATGAGCACGGCGACATGGGCGGGGTCGTTGTGTTCGAGGAGCCGTTGCAGCTCCTCGACTTGGGTGAGGGTGCTTTCGGCGCGTCCCGTGACCGAATCGGCCAGAAAATTGACGTCTTTCAGCCAGACCAGACGCCGCCCGCCGAACATCGAGATGGTCTGGAGTGCCTCGCGGAATTGGTTGATGGCGGTGGTGACCTCGGCGACGTTGGCGGCGTAGCCACTGATGGTCTCCCGGGAGAACTCATCATCGATTTCCTTGGCCGATTCATCATAGCGCTCCCGGCCGAGGCGCCCGACGAGGAAATCGTCGGGACCGCAGATGAAAGTGAAGGGTTTCGCGTCAGCCATGGGCAGGAGAACACGGAGGTTGTTGGGCGATGGCGGCGGGGTGAAGTGCGAAAAGCAGTTGGCGACGGATTGATGGCGGTTGCCAAGGGCCGGGGGAACGGTGACACCGGACGGATGCCGATTTTTTCGTTCTTCCACCCTGTTGGCTGCGTTGGCGCCGCGTCATGATCGGAGACACGAAATTCGAGACCCCGAAAGCGGCCTTGGCGGTGGGGATGCTGATGGTGGGGGTGACATTGTTGTTTGTGCAACGGTTCGCCGGAACGGTAATGGCCGAGCTGGCCACCGCCGTAGTGGGCGATGACGACACCTGGCGGTATCGGGGGCTGTCGGTCCTGTGGGTGTTGGGCGGCCTGCTGGGAGCGTTGGGAGCGGCGATGCGGTTTCGATTGGAAGTGTGGCGTAGCAGTCTTAGCTGGGGGTTGCGGTCCTGTAGTATGGCCGCAGTCCTGGCGGTGATGGCCGAAAACTGGACCGGGTTGCTGATCGCAGGTTTTGCCACGGGAGCGAGTGCGGGTTGGCTGCTGACGGTGTTGACGACCGGCATGCGTGCTTCGGTGGGCACGTTGCGGTTGGGGGTGGTCGTCGGGGCGGGATTGGCGTTGTCCATCGGACTCGGTGAGGCAGCGGTTTTGGCGGCGGGGTGGTTTGGCGATCCCGTCAAGGGAGGGGGCGTGGTGGTGGCTTTGGTGGTGGCGGCCAGTTCGGTGGCTGCGCCGTTTCTCACGCCGCAGGAACCGTCCATGGCGATGGAGCCGGAATACCACGGGCGCGGCTTGTTGACCCGTTGGCTGGTCCTCACCGCGATCGTCATCGCGATAGCGGCGGTCGGCCATGGCTCAGAGGCTCCAGCGCGCTGGTGGTGGTTGGCCATGGCGGTGGGCCCGGTGCTGGGCGGGTGCTTGGACGCTGGGCAACACCGCTGGCCGTTGGTGGCGGCAGTTGCGCTGGTGGGGTTGGCGTTGTCCGGGCTGCTTGGTTCGACTCTCACGAGCGGAACCACGCTTTTGGCCGGGGCCCTGCTGACGGTCTGCGCGATTTATTTCGCGGCCCGGGGAGGGCGGGTGTGGGTGGCGGCCGGAACCGTGGCCCTCGTAGTATTCCTCGGGCCTTACGCGGCGGAAATGCTGGCTGGTTAGTTTTTTAGAAAACGGGCTGAATTGTAGCCGGGGGCGCCACCCCGGATTGGCGAAGTGGTGAAATCTAGAGGCAGGAAACCGAGGTCAGCGCCCTCGGCAACAGCGGATAAGGGCGGTGGAGTTGGACTGCGCCTACCCCTGGCCGCCCATCGTCGGGGTGCAGCTCACCTCGCTGGTGATCGAGTTGGCGATGAAGCAGGCTTCGTGGGCGGCCTGGTGCAGCGCAACGAGGGCGGCGGCGGAGGGCTGTTTGTCGCCCGAAAATTTGGTCGCAGGCCGAAGCTCGATCCGGGTTACCGCGAGTTTGCCGGCGGCATTCCGCTCGAGGAAGCCCTCGGCCGTATCGACGTAGGATTCGACCACGTAACCTTTCACTCGGGCGAGGTGGAGGAACCAAAGTAAGTGGCAGCTGGATACACTGGCGACGAAGGCCTCCTCGGGATCCACGGCCGTCGGGTCCGACCACGGGACGGGCACGACGGCGGGCGACGGCGAGCCGGGCACCTTCAGGCCGCCGTCAAAGGTCCACTGATGGGCCCGCGAGTAGCGGTTGGCGACGAAGTCGTCGCCCGGGTTGAGCGTCCAGCTGAGTTTGGCGGTGTGAGAGGACAAGAGGTTAGGAGAAGCAACAGGTTCCAAGTATCAAGGGGGGAAGGAGACTGACGGCAACGTGCGGGGTCGCCGCGAGAGGTGCCCCTAAAAAAGATCGAATTGGCTGCCGGGAGCTTCGCCGCGGGGGGTGAGGCAGGCGGGGTCGTCGTGCCGGGAGGAGTTGACGTAGGTGTCGAGGGCGATCTCGCGCAGGCGAGCCGCGGGGAAACGGGTGATCAAGGCCGCCGCATCGCTGAGGTCGGGATCGAGCCAGGCCGCGGCGGCGGTCTCGTCGAGCAGAACTGGCATGCGATCGTGGATGCGGGCCAGCATCGGATTCGGCGTCGTGGTGATAACCGTGCAGCTTTCGATCACGGTGTCATCGATGGGATCGGTCCAACGGTCCCACAACCCGGCGAAGGCCAGGGGGTGGCCGTCCCGGCGACGGAACAGCCAGGGCAGGCGTTCCTTGCCTTGTTTTTCCCACTCGTAGAATCCGGTCGCCGGCAGGGCACAGCGTTGCCCCTTTTTCCAGGCGGTGCGAAAGGACGGTTTGTCGGCAAGGGTTTCGCTCCGCGCATTGATCAAGGGCGCGGAGGGGGTGTTGTCCGGTTTGCACCAATGCGGGATCAGCCCCCATCGCAGGGTCACGCCCTCACCGGCCCGAAAGGCCAGGACGTCGGTGGCGGGGGCGATATTGTAGCGGTCCTTCTTCCCCAAGACGGCCTGATCGATCGGAATCCCGAGCCGTTTGCCCAGATTGATGGCATCGCCAAGATTGAGGGTGAACCGGGAGCACATAGTAGGCTGACAGTCACACCTACTCCCAAGTTTTGATCAAGAACCCAAAACCCATAACCGCCTGTCAAAAGAGCTTATTAGGTCACCCTGACCCTCTTGAGAGATTGTCACAAGAGATCGAGTTGAGTGCCGCCGGGGCGGCGGGCGGCGAGGAAGAGGTTCCGGATGTTTTCGGCATGAATGCCTTCGCCGCGCATGCGGGTGCGCCACGCGCTGACATTCAGTTTGCCGCCGCGGATTTCGCGCACCCGGGAGAGGACGCGTCTAGACTTGGTCGGGACGTGGGTAGTGAGCCAATCAGTGAACAGGGTTTTGACCTGATAAGGCAATCGCAGCACAATCATGGCAGCCGACTTTGCCCCGGAATCCGCAGCGGCTTCGATGATGGCAGGCATCTCGTGATCGGTGAGTCCTAGGACGATGGGCGCAATCATCACGCCAACCGGGACGCCGGCTGCGCTCAATTGCCCCGGATGGCGTCGAGTCGCGCGCGGGGTCTTGATGCCCGCGGTTCAAGCTACTCCCACAACTCTCGGTCGAGGGTGGTCATCGTGAGCAGCCTTCCGACGCCGTTCTAGCTCGCGAACTTGGCTAGCAAATCCAAGTCGCGGGTGATGAGTCGGTTCTTCGTGATGAGGCTCACCGGGTTGCGCAGCTCCACGGCGATTTCAAGGCACCGGCGGGTGATTTTGAAATCTCGCCCGGCCGGTTGGTAGCAATCAGTCGCGCCGCTGAAAGCGATCGGTTCGGGTGGCCAGGCGGGTTTGCTTAATTCGGCCAGTAGGAGTTCCGGGGCGCGTCGTTTGACCATGATCTTGGTCTCGAAATCGAGTCCGCTGCTGAAACCGAGGTGTTCGTGATAGGGTCGAGCGAAGCAGTAGGCACAGCCGTGTTCGCAGCCGCGGCAGGGATTCACGCCATAGGTTTAAGGGACGTCCGGGCTGTCGTTGCGGGAAAGGACGGATTGACTGGCATCGTCGAAAAACTGGGTCTGGGGATCCCCCCGGATGACGTCGTCGGGATCGAGATCCGCCAACGCGCCGTCGTCGATCTCCCCGCGCAGTGGCGTAAAGCGGTTCGGGGTATTGATCGGTGTGCCGCGCCCGTGTCCCCGGGGCCGGGGCAGGTGTTCGGAGGTTACGTCGGGTTCAGCTGGCACGACCCCAGCCTGCCAAGGCGGGGGGGGGCGGAAATTATAGTGTCACCATAATGGTGACACTATGTGGTCCGGGAACGCGGGGTTGCGGTGGCACTTCGAGGGGCGCACGGTGTCGGAATCGGACGGCGTATGTTTCGTATTATCGTATTTCTATTTATCAGTGTGGTGGCGGTGGTCTCCTTTGCCGGGGGGCAGGTTTCGACGACGCGCGCGGAGGAGCGATTGCAGGATTTGATGGTGATTCAGCGGGAGCTTTTGGGAAAAGCGGCGGCGGCGGAGTTGCCCGAGGAGGTCGAGCAACTGCGCCCGCGGCTGCAGAACTTGGTGTTTGATTGGGAGGATTATCTGCGCACCTATCCTGAGGATCCGGCGGGCTACATCGCCTACTCGATGTTGCTGGGCAATCCCCTGCTGGACGAGCGCAAGCGGGCCCAGGCGCTCCTGTTGCGGGCGAACGAACTGGATCCCGATCAACCCATTGTGAAGAACCAGCTGGGCAAATACCTGGCGGAGGAGGGTCTCCCCTTGCAGGCGCTGCCCTATTTTCTCGCGGCGGTGGAACTGGCGCCGGAGGAAGCCCTCTACCACTATCAAGTCGGCCAGCTGCTCGGTGGAGCGCGTCGGGATTTCCTCATCAGCGGGGAATGGTCGGTGGAGGCGATTGATCAGGCCATGCAACACGCCTTCGCCGAAGCGGTCCGGTTGGATCCGGCCAGCCTGCCCTACGCCTATCGCTACGCCGAGTCCTACTACGACTTGGAAAATCCCCCCTGGGACGAGGCCCTGGCGGCGTGGCAGGCGTTGGAGGAGCGCGTGAAATCACCGAAGGAGCAGCAGATGATGCGCCTGCACCAGGCCAATGTCCTGCTCTTCAAAGGCGAACTGGAGGCGGCGGAAGGGATGCTGCAGGAAAGGTTCATCGGGGTGCTGGCGGGGCAACGGGAACGGCTGCTCGAGCGGCTGGAGCGTTTACGCAACCCGCCGCCCGAAGTGGAGCAAGCGGTCGCCGTTCCGGAAGGGGTGGACTCACCCGCCGCGGCCACCCCAATCGAGGTGACGCCGCCGTTGGTGGTGCCGGAATTTAGACCAGTGGTGATCGAGTCCCCCCTCAAGGTCAGCAGCGAGAAAGTCGTTGAACTGCACGAACAGACCGTGCAACCAGCGGCGGGTGGGGCCGAATGATGTTTCCCCGTCGCCCTTCGTCCCCTTAGCTCGGCCGCTCAATGGCTTCCTGGCTCAATAAACTGGAGCGACGGCTCGAACCGTTCGCGATCTCCAACCTCACGATCTATATCGTGATTGCCCAGACGTTTGTGCTGCTCACGGCGCTGCTGCAGGCAATCGATGTGAACCAACTGGTCCTGGTGCCGGCGCTGGTGCAGGCGGGGCAGATCTGGCGGTTGCTGACCTTCATTGCGATCCCCCCCGGCTTCGGCATCTTCGCTGCCTTCGCCCTTTACCTGTTCTACCTCTACGGCAATGCGCTGGAGCAATACTTCGGGGTGGTGCGCTACAACTTGTTCCTGTTGGTGGGTTACCTGCTCACCGTGGCGCTGGCCTTTGTCTCGCCCACCGCGTTGGCCACCAATCTCTTCCTCGGAGGATCGGTTTTTCTGGCCTTTGCCTTCCTCAATCCCGATTTCACCCTGCACCTGTTTTTCATTTTGCCGGTTAAAATCAAGTGGCTGGCCCTGATCACCTGGGTCCTCTACGCCTTCACTTTTGTGACCGGGGGGGCGACCGAAAAACTCGGGGTGCTCGCGGCCACGGGCAACTTCCTGCTCTTCTTCGGCAAGGAGTTGGTGCAACGCGTCAAGACCGGTCAGCGGCGTGTCCAGCAACGCGCCCAGCGCGAAAGGATGCGGGATGCGGCCGCGGAGCCCATGCACACCTGCTCGGTCTGCCAACGCAACAGCAACACCGCCCCCGACCTGGGCTTCCGCTATCGCACGGAGGGCGATCAGGAGGTGTGTTACTGCGAGGAGCACCTGCCGCCCAAACAACCCTGACCCCGCCCAGTCGTGAAACGTCGACCTCCCCATCCCCCTCCGGCCCAGCCGGCCGAACTGCTCACCCCGGGCCATTGGTTGCAATGGGCCGTCGGGCAATATGAGCACCACGATCTGGCGCTGGGGCAGATCTCCGACAACGCCCATGACGAGGCGCTCTACTTGATTCTGCGCACGCTCGATCTGCCGTTGGACAGCGAGCCCGACGTGCTGGACATCCTGCTCGACGCGGCCGCCCGGCAGGCGTTGCGGGATAACTTCACCAAGCGGATCGAGGAGCGCGTCCCCGCCAGCTACCTGACCAAGGAAGCCTGGCTGGGGGAGCACCGCTTTTATTGCGACGAACGCGTGCTGACTCCGCGCAGCTATTTTCTTGAGTTGATTCCGACGCTGGCGAGCCACCTGCCTCGGGGCACGCCGGTGCGGGAGGTGGTCGATGTGTGCACCGGTTCGGGCTGTCTGGCGGTCCTGCTGGCCTACGAGTTTCCCCAGGCTCGCGTCGACGCGATCGAGTTGTCGGATGATGCGTTGGCGGTGGCCGAGATCAACGTGACGAACCACGGGATGGCCGAACGGATTACGCTCCATGCCAGCGACCTCTTCGCCGCCGTGCCGCCGCGGGCCTACGACATCCTGTTGAGCAACCCCCCGTATGAGCCGAGTGCGGTTTGCGAGACGCTGCCTGCCGAATTTCAGCACGAGCCGAGGATGGCGCTCGATGGGGGCAAGGATGGCTTGGTGATCATCCGCCGATTGCTGGCTCAAGCGATCGACCGGTTGCAGCCGCACGGGATCGTCGTGCTGGAGGTCGGGGCGCTGAAGACCACGGTGCAGCAGACTTGGCCTCGACTGCCCATGCGCTGGTTGAAGACGCAGGACGGGATGAATTGTGTGTGCTTGATCCGGGCCAAGGATCTGGTCGAGCACGGTAAGTTTTGAAGGCGGATCTCGGCGGAGTCGGGGGACCCATGGCTGCTCACTCCCGTTCGCAGTTACCCCCGGAGCGGCGAGGGGGTTTCCCGGGGGCCGACCGTTGTTCCCCTATGGTGACCGTTCAGCCATTCGTGGTTTGAAACTCTGCGGTGAATACCGTGTTTTGCAATTATGACGACGCCTGCTCCGGCCGATGACTCCATCCTCTCCATCACCCGTCCCCACGGGGATCTGATGAAGTATTACCTGCTCGCGTCGTTCGTGATCCCCCCGCTCTTTCCCCTGCTGATGATCGTGGGAGCGATTCGCTACCGCACCATGCGCTACAAATTCACCGCGGAGGGCATTTCGATGAGTTGGGGGCTGCTGTTTCGCAAGGAGATCATCATCCAGTATTCACGGATTCAGGACATCCACCTGCGTTCGAACATGGTGGAGCGTTGGCTAGGACTGTCGAAGGTGTTGGTGCAGACGGCGAGTGGCAGCGCGAGTGCGGAAATGACGTTGGAGGGCCTCAAACAATTCGAGGCGGTGCGGGATTATCTCTACCACCGGATGCGGGGGGTGCAGGACGAAGCCCCCGGGGAGTCGCCGTCCGCGCGGGACGGTGCGGTGGTCGGCGACGATGAGCTGGCGGCCACCCTGCGGGCGGTGGCGGCGGAGTTGCGGGCGCTGCGCGCTGACCTGGCGGCACGAAAGGACTCCGATGCTTAAGCGGCTGGAGGAGCGGGCGTATTTTTGGTTGCGGGTGCCCCCCGAGCCGCAGCCACCGGCCGGAGCTCCCGGCTCGTTGCAGACCTTTCGGGCCGGCCGGAATTACCTTCATTTCCGGGTGGTCCTGTGGGTGGGCACGCAGATCGGCGCCATCTTTGGCCTGTTGTTTTCCCTCTATTTCATCGACGAGCTGGAGTTGCAGATCGAAATGGAACGAGCGGCCATCCAACGCGATGCGATGGCCGCGGAGAGGGTGATGGAGAAACCGTCACCCGAACCCGAGATCCCGGTGCCGAGTGAGACTCTGGTGGAAGTCGAACCAGGGGTTTACGAAACGGTGGAGCCGGAGGGGGCCGTCCCGAAGCCCGCGGTTGATCCCGCGGATATCCCACGTGGCGTGATTCACCAGGTCTTCCATGAAGTGTTTCATGCGGTCGCCCCGGGCTGGCTACGGCAGTTGCCCCAGCGCATTCCGGGTGACGCCTTGTATTGGATCAAATTGGCCGAAGCGGTTGGTCTGGTCCTGTTTTCCCTGCAGTTTTTCTGGACGCTCTTGGCGGTGCGGATCGATTACGCCCAACGCTGGTATATGGTCACCGACCGTAGTTTGCGGCTGCGTTGGGGCGTCGTGAAGATTCAGGAAACCACCATGAGTTTTGCCAATCTGCAGCAGGTTTCGGTGCGCCAAGGACCGCTGCAGCGGTTGCTGAAAATCGCCGATGTGGAGGTGCGTTCGGCCGGGGGAGGCTCCGGGGAGGAGGAAGCGGGGGGCGATTCGATGCACCGCAGTGTGTTTCATGCCGTGGACAACGCCGCGGAAATCCGGGATCTGATTCTGGTGCGGCTGCAGCGTTTCCGGCAGGCGGGGCTGGGAGATCCGGACGAGGCGAAGGCTCAGCCGGCGGAACGCGCTCCCGCAACGCCGGCCCCGGCCAACCGGGATGCGCTGGCCGCGGCGCAAGAGTTGCTCGCGGAAACCAGAGCGCTGCGGTCCGAGCTGCCCTAGCAGGTTCCCGACCCGCCAATCGGTCGGCTCACTCCGCGAACCCGATCCGGGTCCAGACGATGCCTTCGAGGTGATTGGCGGGCCAGCCCTCGACGCTCGGGTGCACCAGCCGGGTGCGGGCGTAGAAGCCAAACGGGATCACGGGCTGTTGTTCGAGCAGGATCTCGTCGAGCCGGTGATAGAGCGTGTAGCGTTTGGTGGGGTCCATTTCCCGCCGGGCCGCGTTCAGCACCCGGTCGTATTCGGGGTCGCTCCAGCCGGTCTCGTTGGACGGAGACCAACCCGAGTTGAGTTCATACAGCTCAGCCGGTTCGGGGGAAAAGGGCAGCCAGCCGGCCCGGGCGATTTGGTAGTCCAGCTGACTGCGCGTATCCAGAAAGACCTTCCATTCTTCGTTCCGCAGCGTCACCTCCACCCCCAGCGTGGTTTTCCACATTTGTTGGATGGCTTCCGCGACCTGACGGTTCCGGTCGAGGGTGTTGTAGAGGTATTCCACGGGGGGGAACCCTTCACCGTTGGGGTAGCCGGCCTCCGCCAGGAGCGCCCGGGCCTCGGCGGCGGACTCCCGCAGTAACACCGTGGGCGTGTATTTCCCCTCGATCGGTCCCACGAAACTGTAGGCCGGACGTCCGCCGGTCCGCAGCACCACCTCGACGAGTTGCTGCCGATTTAAGGCGAGGGCAAAGGCGCGGCGAACCCGCGCATCATCAAAGGGCGGGCGCGTGGTGTTGATCGACAGGTAGCGGGTGCCCACCCGGGGGTAGGTGAGCAAGGCCGGGTCCTGGGCCGCCCGATAGACCTCGATCTTGGAGGAGGGGACCCCGTCGGTGATGTGCAACTGGCCGGAGCGGAACGAACGTTCCATCGTATCCGTGTTTTCCATACTGACGAAGCGGATGCCGCTGAGTCGGGCCGGTTCGTAAAAGTGGGGATTGCGCGTGACTTCAACGAATTGGCCATGCTTCCAGGCGGAAAGGCGAAAGGCCCCGTTCGAAACCAGTTTTTCCGGACGGACGAAATCCGTCAGCGGGTCGAAGAACCCGCCGGCGGCGGTGACGGACGGTTCGTGGACGGGCACCCACGGAAACCCGGTCAAACCGTCGAGAAACTTAACGTCCGGGGCGGCCAGCTCAATTTCGAGGGTGAGGTCATCGATGGCCCGGATCCCGAGTGAAGCCGGGTCGGTGTTTTCACCGGTGCGAAATGCCCACGCGCCCACGATGGGATCGGCGAAGTTGGCCAGTTCCGCGGCCAGGGACGGCGTCAACCAGCGTTGCAGCGACCGGGCCCAATCCCGGGCGGTCACGGGGTCGCCATTGGACCAGAGGGCGTCAGGTCGCAGGTGAAAGGTGTAGGTTCGTGCGTCTTCCGAGAGGGTCCAGCTGTGGGCGGCGCCGGGAACGTAGTCCGTGGCCGATTCGTTCCAATTGATCAATGGTTCCCACAGCGCTCCGATGATAAAACTCTCCGGCGAGCCCGTGTTGCGGTGGGGATCGAGGGTGGACGGTTCGGAGCCCACCGTGATCAGCAAAATGTTCTGTTCCCGCGCCGCGTCGATGGGCGTGACGCGGTTGCAGCCGGTGAACGCAGTCAGGCCCACGATCATGAAAGTAAGGAAGGCGGGCGGGAGTCGGAGCATGGGCGAAGACCGGAGCAGTTTACCGGCCAAAGCTCAAGGGTCCCGCCGGCCGAAGAGTTGCAGCACGGCGGCCCGGCCGGTGTGGCCGTCGCCCTCGATCACCTCGCGTTCAATCTCGTGGGCGACCTCCCATGTCACGCCGGGAAACTCGTCGCGGACCTCCGCCAGCGTCATCAACAGTTCCGGGGCGCCAATCGGCCCTCCGGTTTTGAATCTGACCTGTGCGGGGGTGTAGGCCTCCAGAATGATGCGCCCGCCCGGGGCGAGTCCGGCGGCGGCCCGGGCGTGCGCCTGGCGCCGCAAGGGCTGAGGCAGGTGACAGAAGATGGAAACGATGGCGGACCATTTCCCGAGCTCGATCGGGTAGTCGGCAAGATTGGCCACCACCGCGGTCAGGTCCACCCCGTGTCGGGTCGCGAGTCGCCTGGCCTTGGCCAATCCCACCGACGACTGATCGACGGCGGTCACCGCATGACCGCGGGAGGCCAGGTGCACCGCATTGCGGCCTTCGCCCTCGGCCAAACACAGCACGGGGCCGGGCGGCAGGGAGGGGGCGCAGGCGGCTAAAAAATCATTGGGGGCGGTGCCGAAAACGTAGGCCGATCCGGCGTCCCCGTAGCGCTGGTCCCAAAAAGAGTCTCCGCCCACGACGGCCATGGTCCCCGGTCCTAGTCGTTGCCGGCCGGCTCGTCGGGCGAGCGGGTGGGAAGCCCGGCCGCCTTCCACTCCTTGAAGCCCCCGGCGTTGGCGACGGTGAACCCCTCCTTGGCGAGTTGGTCGGCGGCTTGACCGGAGCGGTTGCCGGAACGGCAGTAGAGGTAGATTGACTTGTCCTTGGCCTCCGCGAGCACGTGCGCCCATTTGGTGCGGTTTCCGTTCAGGTCACTCAACGGCAGCAGATAGGCGGGAGCGGCGACGCCGGAGTTCCATTCGGACGGCTCCCGCACGTCCACGAGAATGGCCTCACCGGCCCGGACTTTTTCGGCGGCAGCCCCAGGCTCGACTTGGGCGCCCCCGGATTTGCCGCTCTGGGCGAACATCGATCGCACCGCGAAAAACAGCATCAGCGCGATGACAAAGAGGAACAGCTTGGTCAGGGGGGTCATGAGGAAAAGGTAACCAAACTCGGTCTGGGTTCAACCGTCCCGCGGCTGTCAACCCCGCGTCCTGCCGGGGCATCCGGGGACGCCCTGGGACGAGAGGACGGGGGCTGCGAAGGAATCACTCCGCCGTGGGGGACTCTGGGGAGATCACCTCGAGGAGTTCGACCTCGAAGATCAGGGCAGCGCCGCCGGGAATCATGCCCGAGCCGGTGTCGCCGTAGCCGAGGGGCGGGGGAATGGCCAATTTCCATTTGGAGCCCGCGGGCATGAGCTGGAGGGCTTCCACCCAGCCCGGGATGACGCCGGTGACGGGGAATTCGATGGGTTGACCGCGTTGGACCGAGCTATCGAAGACGGTGCCATCGACTAAGGTGCCGTGGTAGTGAACTTTCACCTTGTCGGTGGTGGTGGGTTTGGCCCCGGTGCCCGCGGAGAGCACCTCATATTGCAGGCCGGAAGCCGTGGTGGTGACTTCGGGTCGAGCCCCATTGGCGGTCAGGAAGTCGGTGGCGCGCTGTTGTTCCACCGTGATCTTGGCGCGTTGCGCCTGCTGGGCGCGCTCGCGGATTTCCCCGAAAGCGGCGCGGATCTCGTCGTCGGACATGCGGGGCTCCCCGCCGTTTACGGCGTCGCGGAGACCGGCGACCAAGGCCTCGACATCCACGTCGATGTTGGTGTCCCCGGCGATGTCGCTGCCGATGTTGCGGCCGATTCCGTAGCTGACCTTTTGATCGAGCGTTTCGAGGGCCACGGGGGCGTTTAGAATAAACCCGTCCCCAAGGTCAACGGGTCCGACTTTTTGGTCGAGCGTTTCGAGGGCCACGGGAGCGGCGGTGGGCTCCGTTGCGGTTGCGGCGGGATCGGATTTTTGGCAGGCGACCAAACCCAGCAAAAGTGACGAGGCGAGGACGGTGGTGAGCGTAAGGCGGGGGAGAGATTTCATGAAGTAAGGGGTCGAGTGAGAAGGACGGTTCGCCCGGTGACAAGTCCGGTGGCGAGTAATATGGGGCCGGCCTTCAGGAACGGGATTGCTATTGCCGGCCGATGGCGGTGCGGTCGCTCCTGATGCGAGACGTCGAAATGCGAGAAGAGCCAACCGAGCTGTTCAAGGTGCTCAAATTCGAGAATCTGGTTGCCAGCGGCGGAGAGGCCAAGGCGGTGATCAGTCAGGGTTTGGTGCGGGTCAACGGCGAGGTGGAAACCCGTAAACGTCGCAAAATGGTCGGCGGGGATGTGATCGCGTTTGGCCCCGAAGAACTTCGCCTGCAAGTGCGCCCGAGCTGACGAATGGGGGGCAGCGCAGGCGGAAAGCTCCGCCGGGGTTTGGCGGGGACTGAGCCGGATTACGGGCCGGACCGATCACGCCACCGTTGACATAAATTTGCGGCAAGTCGGGAATTGGCGCTTTGCAAACGTCCGAGCCCGTTGGCTGGCGGCGGTTCACCCTCAAACCCAAACCTTCATGGTGTATCGAATTGTTCTCTTTCTCTTGGTCGTGGCGAGCGCGTCCACCGCCGGGGCGGCTCCCGAGCGGATTCCGCCCTTGTTGCCCGAGCCCACCCACGAGCGGATTCCCGGCAAAATCGTGTGGGCCGACCTGTTTACCACGGAATCCAATACCACGGCCCGATTCTACAGCTCCCTCTTTGATTGGAGCGTCCGCACCATCGCCGATGCGCAGGGGAAATATGTGATCCTGTCCTCCTCCGCCGGACCGGTCGTGGGCATTGCCCGCGGACCGGATCGCAAGGATGGACGTCCGGCCTCCCGATGGATGGCCTACTTTTCGACGGACGGCATTGATGATGCGGCGGCGGCCGTCACCCAAAACGGCGGGCGAATTTTGGCGGGACCCGGGGCGATCCCGGAACGGGGGATGCATGCCCTCGCCGCGGACCCGGCTGGTGCGCTGTTTGGGTTAATGACGTCAACGGCGGGAGACCCGGTCGATGCCGAGGTCGGGGAAGGCGGGTTGCTTTGGTTTAACCTGTTTGCCCGCGATCCGCAGGCGCTGGCGCCTTTCTACGCTGATGTGGCCGGACTGGAGTCCCATGACGGCCGGCGGGGCGCTGTGATGCTCACCCGCGAGGGGGTGGATCGGGCCAGTATCAGCCCGTTGGGTGAGGAAACCTCGGCCACCGCCACGTGGGTTCCCTTCTTCAAGGTGGCCTCAATGGACCGCAAATTGAAGCTGGCTCGCCGACTCGGCGCCAAGCTGGTTGTCGAGCCGGATACGCTGGAAAACGGCACGCGGGTCGCCGTGCTGGCCGATACCACCGGCGGCATTTTTGCGCTGGCTGAAACCCCTCACTCGGAGGAATCCCGATGAACCGATTTATCCGCAAAACCCTTTCGATCGTTGCGATCGCCGCGGCCACGTTGGGGGTCACCAGCTGCTCCAGCTCGCCTTACTCCTCGCCTCCGCCCGGAGGAGGCGCCGCTTACATGGGCGTGGGGTATTACGACGGATTTTATGGCGGTCCTTGGTATGGCCCGGGCTATCGCCCGCCCACGGTGATCGTGCCGCCCTCGCGCCCACCGCCCATGCGGCCCCGTCCCTTGCCGGCCCCCATGCCGATGCCGCGCGGCCGTTAAAGTCCCGCCCGCGACCTGACCGTTTTGCCTCCGGGGTCCCGGCGCCGCTCAGCTGATCAACAGCAGGCGCCGCGGTTGTGCGGTCGTGGTGGCGGGGGCGCGGTGAATGCAGGGAGGCACCGGGCAGAAGGGATTGCGGGTGGCGATTCGCCAGAGGTGATGCGGCCCAAACGAGAAGATCCGGTCCGCGGATTTCTCGGCGTAGTGCAGGTCGTAAAAATGGGCGGCAAGGTAGTCCTCAAATCCGCCGTCGTCCCGCCCGCCGTAGGCCCTTAGCAGCATTTCTCGCGACGAGGGATCATCGGGTCGGCACACCCCATCATCATGCGGAATGCCCTCGGTCGGGGCGCCGTGGTAGGTGCACAGGTAGGTGTCGGTCGGGACGTTGGCGCTGTCGACGTGCCAATCGCCGACATCGGTGCGCACCGGGCCGGAGTTGCGCGGACCCGGCCCACTGGGAATAAGATCGAGCGAGGGTTGGAGCCCTTGCCCGGTCAGCCGTTCAAGGTCGCCGAGCAAGTGTTCGCGGGCCAGTTGGCCTGGTGCGCTCAGTTTCAGATCGATCAGGTCGTCCCGATCCAGCGACGTGATGTCATCGACCGGAGGCAACGCGCGTTCGATTTCGGCGAAGTCGCCGGAGAGCTCACGGGACCAGCAGACGGCATTCGTTTCGCCGCTGAATTCATACGCCAACAGCGACGCAAAATCGCGGACCGAGGCGACATGGGCCGGGAAGCCGTTCATCGCCAACCGACGGGCTGGAGCCACGCCTGCTTCTTTTGGAAATCAAACGAGGGGTTGGGGTGGTCCTCCGTGGAGGTGATGGAGACCCGCGCGTAGAGCGCATTTTCGGGCACGACAAATCGAACCTGTTGCTCGCCCGAGCGATCGAACACCTCGCCGATTCCGGTGCCGGCGGGAGCATCCGGTTGATCGTAATTTTGGCGCGTGCCGATGAGTTGGCTGATGAAGCGGGCGTCGCCATCGGGTCTGATTTCGAATTCCAACACGCGGCTTTCAGCGTCGTAGCTAAAGTGGCTGAGCTCGACCCCTGAGGAGGCGTAGAACGTGCCGGCCCGTAGCCCCGCTATGAGGGCCTCCGGTGTGAGGGCGTCGGCCTCGACCTGAATCCACCCGCGACCCGGCGAGACCTCGCCGCCGTGATACCAATGCGAGTCGTCCGTCGCCAAGCCGAAGAGTGGCTCGGCGGACAATTTGGCGATCCGCAACGTGTTCGCGATATCCCAGATCATCTCGTTGCCGGGTCGGGACTCATCCCCGAGGTGATTGATGAGCGGGTGCCCATTATAGACTTCAAAAAATCGCTCCTCGACGACCTCGGCCAACTCCTCGGCGGTGACGGCCCAGCGGAAGTTGGGGTGATTGAGATGGGTGAGGATGGGGCGCCCGATTTCCTTTTCCTGCTTACGAACGGCGCTCAACAGCCGACGCATTACGGTCACCGTATCTTCGATGGGTTCGTCTTGGAAGGGCACCAGCTCAGCCACGTTGATCGCGTTGATATGGATCGGACCGCGCGTCGATCGATCGGAGATTTCCTGCGCTTCGATGATGAGAAATTTGCCGGGGGCTTCGAATTGGTCGCGGAAGGACTCCAGTGTTTTGAGCACGATGCCGCGTTCGCCGTCGACTTCCTGCCATTCGATCCAATCGGGCCCGAAACGCGCCTCTGCCTTGGCGATGGCGCCCGGGCCGGTGCCGACTTGGCGAGCGGTGATTTCCTGCACCGACATCCAACGGTAGCTCCGCGCGAGTACGTTGTGATCGCTGACCACCGCAAAGTCGTAGCCGTTGCGATGGTAGTAATCGACGACCATCTCGGGGAAGTCATTGCCATCGCTCCACAAGGAGTGGGCGTGGGTATTGCCTTTGAAAAAAGGAGTTTCCGTGGCGGCGGCACCTCCGCAAAGGAGCGTTGCCAGCACGATTTGGCCGAGCGTTCGATGGATCATATGCTCAAAGATGGGGGTTTTAAGCCGATGGCGACCGGCAAAACACCAGCCGCTAAATTGTCACGAAGGCCCGAGGAGGGTCACCGCCGTCTGGATCGGGGAACGAACCGTGGAGCCGAAAAATCACGCTCGAGTGGGGCCGCCCGGTCTCGGTTTCGGCGGAACGTCCCGACGGTGTTTGCTTCAGTCTTTCTTTTTGAAGGTTCGGGCATGCAGCACGAAAGACGTCGCCACATTGATGATGCCGAGCACCACCAGCGTGATGGCCGCGCCTTCTGCTTCCTGGCGGTGCAGGAAGATGCCCAGACCATTGCAGAAAAGACCGAGTAACAGAAACAAGAGCCAAGGTTTCATGACGGATGGATCAGGGGTTTTGTTGGAGGAAGCGTTGGATGGCCGCGGCGTGGGGCATGGAGGGCGCGGTGCTTCGGGTCGGTTACGGACAAGGCGGCGACGGCGCAACCGTGGCGGGCGGCCGCGGCGAGATCCCTCTGCTGGGCCAACAGGCCAGCGGCGAAACCGCCGACAAAGGCGTCGCCGGCTCCGGTGGTGTCCACCGATTTGACCTTAAAAGCAGGCACTTCGAGGTAGCCATCGGCGCGGGAGATAAAACAGCCGCGTTCACCGAGGGTCACGATCACCACGGGCACCCCAAAGGTTCCGCACAGCTGATGAAGCTGGGGCAAGGGGAGCTTCATCAAGGCGGCGGTGGTGAGCTTCTTTTTGTTGTCGGGTTGGAGCCGGTTGATGAGTTCGACGAATTCCGATTCGTTGGGAATGAGGATGTCGACGTAGCGGAGAATCGACGGCTTGAAGTCCGGCCGCATGGGGGCGGGGTTCAAAACGGTGAGCGCGTCGTTTTCCCGGGCGATTTTGAGGGCGGCGGCGGCGGCGGTCAGGTTGGCCTCAAGTTGCGTGATGACGATCTCGGCCTCACGGAGGGCCTTGAGCGGCAGGTCGGCCTTGGCGAGGCGGGCGTTGGCGGCCAGGCAGACGAGGATCTCATTTTGACCGGCGGCGTCGACCATGATGGCGGCGGTCCCGGTGGGCTGGGTCGGCTTCACCGCCCACTTGGCGGCGATGCCCTCGGCGCGGTAGAAGGCCTTGGCCTCGCGGCCGAAGGCGTCGGCCCCGATTGCGCCGACGTAAAGGGTGCGGGCGCCGGCTCGACCCGTGGCCACGGCCTGGTTGGAACCTTTGCCGCCCGGCCCGGTTCGAGAGGTGGCGGTGAGGGTTTCGCCGGGGCGGGGAAATGAATCACAGTAGAAGCACAGATCCTGCACGTAGCTTCCAACGACGACAACTTGGGGAGAAGGCATGAGGTCACTGTAGGGATGGCCGCCAAAGTAAGAAGTAAGAAGTTGGGCAGGGTGGGGGAAACCGGGATCGGGGGCCGCTCGTCCCCACCGTGGTGCCGTTTGTCCAAAGTTTGCGCCCGTCCCGCCGAGTTGTTCTAGATTGTTCCCGTGCCCGAATCACTGCCTCCCTTCGAGAACCCCGATGCCGAGTTCCGGCGTCAGCGTGCCAAGGAGCGGATCTATGTGATCTGCCAAACCTTGGGCTGGGGCAGTTTTGTGATCGTGCAGCTGGTGTTTGCCCTGCTTTTTCGCACCCCCGATGATCCGAGGCTGGAGCTAAACGACATCAGCGGGGTTTTCTTGGTCGGTTTTATCGGCATCCTGCTCTCCCACGGATCGCGGGTCTACATTGAACGCTGGGGTTTGAAAACGATGGGCTGGAAAGGGCTGCTGCCGCGGATGATCTTCCTGGCGGTGATGCTTTCGACGGTTTGGACCATTGTGGGGTTCGGATGGTCCTTCGGCATCATGGGCGAGGAATTCCCCCAAAAATTCAATCCGTTCGTCCTGATGGCCCTGAGCATTGTGAACGGCATCATCATCTATGCCTGCTGGTTCCTCGGGTATTTTGGCTACCACGTGTTCGATCGGTTCAACCGCTCCGAGATCGAGCGCTTGCGATTGGCCACGGTGGTGAAGGACGCCGAACTGCGCGCCCTCAAGTCGCAGGTGAATCCCCACTTTATCTTCAATTCGCTCAACAGTGTGCGGGCCTTGATCGATGAGGACCCCCCCCGCGCCCGCAGCGCGGTCACCCAACTGGCCAACATGCTGCGCTATTCCCTGCAGTCCGGCTCCAAGGAAACCGTGCCCTTTGAAGACGAGCTGGCCGTGGTGAATGACTATCTGGCGCTCGAGCAGGTGCGCCACGAGGAGCGCCTCCGGCTCAAGTTGACGATAGCGCCCTCCGCCCGCCATCGTCTGGTGCCGCCGATGCTGTTGCAAACCTTGGTGGAGAATGCCGTCAAGTATGGGGTGTCCACCCGTCCGCGCGGTGGGGAGATTGCGATCGAAGCCACCATCGAAGATTCCGACCTGGTCATCACCGTGCGCAATCCCGGTCAGCTCAAACCGGACTCCGCCAAGAGCTCCCGTCGCTCGACCGGATTGGGGCTGCGCAATGCTCTTGATCGCTTGCGGCTGCTCTCCAGCGATGCCGCTTCGATCGACTTACGTCAAACCGGTGCGGACGAGGTCACCGCCACCGTGGTGATGCCAGAGGCAAAGCGAGCCGACTCGCCGCCCCCGCCGTCGGATGAGGCCGCGCCGGAGGCGACCCACCCGAGACCCGAACTTAAACCCGCCCTGCCGTCATGAGGGCACTCTTGATCGATGATGAACGGCTGGCCCGCGGCGAGTTGCGCCGCCTGCTGACCGACGTGAAATCCATCGAGGTGGTCGGAGAGGCGGCCAACGCGGACGAGGCCCGCGAACAGCTCAACAAGCTCAAACCGGATCTCCTGTTCCTCGACGTGCAGATGCCCGGAGAGACCGGACTGGAATTTCTCGAAACGCTGGAGCCCCCCGTCCCGTTGGTCATCTTCACCACCGCCTATGACGAGTTTGCCGTCAAAGCCTTTGAACTGAATGCGCTCGACTACCTTCTGAAGCCGGTGGACCCGGCTCGGCTGGAAGCGGCACTGGAGCGGCTCCACCCGCGTGCGCCATCGGGGGTGATGCCGGCGGAGCGACCGGAAGTGCTCAGCCCGGACGACAAGGTGTTCGTGCGCGAAGGCGACAATTGCTGGTTCGTGGAGGTGAAGTGCATCCGCCTGCTGGAGAGCGAAGGCAACTACACGCGGGTCCACTTTGATGATGCCCAGCCGCAGTTGTTTCGCTCCCTCAATGCCATGGAATCCCGGCTGGATCCCAAATCGTTTTTCCGCGCCAATCGCCGCCAAATGATCAACCTGCAGTGGATCGCCAAAATCGAACCTTGGTTCAGCGGGGGGCTCCTCGTGGAGCTCAAAGGGGGCGCCAAGGTTGAGCTGAGTCGGCGTCAAGCCCAGGCCTTTCGTGAGCGCATGAGCCTGTAGGATCTTAATTGTTGGACCACGAAACACCCGAAACACCCAAAACCAGTTCACCTGATACGCATGCCTCCGGATGCCGGTTCTCTTTTCGTCTATGCAGGATGTTCCATGGTTTTACCCCCTCCACTCCTGATTTAAAATGATCGAAGTCGTTAATCTCACCAAAACCTTCAAGGACAAGAAGCGTGGCGTCGTGCGGGCCGTCGATGATGTGACGTTCCGCTGTGAACCCGGTCAAATCTACGGTTTGCTCGGGGCCAATGGCGCGGGCAAGACCACCGCCTTGCGCATGATCGCGACCTTGTTGAAACCCGTGAGCGGCTCGGCCACGGTGGCGGGATATGATGTCACCAAGGACGGCGCCAAGGTCCGGGCGGCGGTGGGCTTTCTGGCCGCCAGCACCGCCCTCTACGGTCGGCTGACGGCGCGGGAAATGATCACCTACTTCGGTCGCCTGAATGGCATGGCCGATGCGGCGATTCGGGAGCGGGTGCGGCAGTTGGCCGACGAACTCGACATGCACGATTTCCTCGACCGCAAGTGCGACAAGTTCTCCACCGGCATGAAGCAAAAGACTTCGATTGCCCGGACCCTGGTGCACGATCCGGCGGTGATGATTTTTGACGAGCCCACGCTTGGGCTCGATGTGATGACGGCGCGCGCCATCGTGCGCTTCGTGAAGGACTGTCGCGACCGCGGCAAAACCGTGATCTATTCCTCCCACGTGATGAGCGAGATTGAAAAACTCTGCGATCGGATCGGCATCATTCACGATGGGCAATTGGTGGCCGAGGGCACGCTGAGCGAGTTGCAGCAGCGCTACGCGGAGACCGATATGGAGGAAATTTTT
Source organism: Opitutaceae bacterium (assembly GCA_018402455.1). Lineage (GTDB taxonomy): Bacteria > Verrucomicrobiota > Verrucomicrobiia > Opitutales > Opitutaceae > Actomonas. The sequence goes on along the minus strand of JAGYIG010000018.1, from coordinate 7,320 downwards.
GTGAAGGCCGTCGGCGGCGAGGCCGCCCTGGCCGCCGCGATTGAAAAACAACTCTAAGCCCTGCTGCCGCCATGAACTGGAACGCGATTTGCACCGTCTACTTCAAGGAACTCACCGACACCCTGCGCGACAAGCGCACGCTGATCACGACGTTCCTCATCCCCACCCTGGTGATTCCCGGCATCATCTTCGGGGCGGGCTTTGTGATGACCAAGGTCATCAAGAAAGCGCAGACCGAAGCGACCTCGGTCATGATTATCGGGGCCGAGAACGCCCCCGCAATCGCGGCGGGAATTCGGGAGAATGAAAAGTTCCAGGTGGTGGATGCCGCCGAAGACTTCAAGGAGCAGATCTCCAACAAAGTCATTCGGGTGGCGGTGGAGTTCCCGGCCGGATTCGAGGCGGGCATCTCCTCCCCGGAGGCGCCCGACATCATCATCTATCACTACCAAGGGGAGATGAAATCCAGCATGGGGCGCGGTGAGTTGCGGAGCTTTTTGACCAACTATCGCGATGGCTTGGTCGCAGATGGGCTGGCGGAGCGGGGCCTGCCCGCCACGATCGCTCATCCCTTCAACGTCGAGTCCCAGAACGTGGCTCCGCCGGAAAAGGTGGGCGGCAACGCGTTCGGCGGTTTTGTGCCCTACATCGTGGTCATCCTGTGCATGACCGGGGCCATGTATCCCGCCATGGACCTGACCGCCGGAGAGAAGGAGCGGGGCACCATGGAGACCCTGCTGTGCAGCCCGGTGAGTCGGGTGAACATCGTGTTGGGCAAGTTCTTGATGACGCTCTCGGCCTCGGTGGCGACCATGGCATTGTCGCTGATCATGTTTGCGGTGAGTGCGCTCGGCGCCGCCAAATTCTTCGCCGGGGGCGGCGGTGGTGGGGGGGGCGCCGGCGCGGCGGGCGAAGGCGGCGGGTTCATGATGTTGATCGATCCCTGGGGGATGATCGGAGTTTTCGCCATGATCGTGCCCATGGCGGTGCTCTTCGCGGCGGGTCTGCTCACGGTGTCGCTCTTCGCCAAGAGCTTCAAAGAGGCGCAGAGCTACGTCTCTCCGTTGATGATCGTGGTGATTCTCCCCGCGGTCATGGGCACCCTGCCCGGGATCGAACTCACCTGGAAAACGGCATTGGTCCCCATCACCAACTTGAGCTTGGTCTGTAAGGAGATGCTCTCCGGCGTGTGGAATTGGCACTACATCGCCGTGATCTTCGGTTCGCAGGTGCTCTACGCCGCCCTCGCCCTGTGGCTGTGCGTCAAGATGTTCAACCGCGAGAGCGTGATCTTCCGGGCCTGAGTTCCGTCAATTTCTGTCAAGGAAGTGTAAAAAACAGGTAGTGTAAATGCATAGTAAATAGACATTTACGAAGTATATTTACCTAGCTTTTTTGCGTAAGGGGAGTTGGTTTTTCGGCGTGGGAAAAATTTCTACGATGAAGACGCCAAAACGAATCCTGGTAGCTCATGCCGACGCGCACACCCGTCGGATCCTCACGATGCTGCTGGTTGAATCGGGCTTGAGTGTGCAAGCGGTCGAGCCCGCGACCGATGCGGTGAGCCAACTGCGAGGTGAGCCCTTTGACCTCGCCCTGATTGGTCACCTGACCCCGTCGGACGATCTGTTTGCGCTGACAGTGCCGTTGCGCGAGCTGCAACCGGAGTTGCCGATTGTGATGTTGTTGCCCGAGCTCGAGTTGCCGGTCGTGGTGCAGGGCATTCGCCACGGCTTGACGGATGTGCTGCCGTTGCGGACTGACCCGAAGCCGGTGCTCCGGCGGATCATGACCTTGGTGGGCATCGAAAATTACGGTGAGCCGACGGCGGCCGAATTGGCTGAGGTGGAGGCAACGCTGGCGCAGCTTGATCCGGACATGGCGGCGGAGTCGATTGACGCCACGACGATCGAGCACCGCGAGCGCCTGTGGAAAGGGCTGCGCGAACTCCAACTCGAGCGCGAAATCATCGCCGCCGCTCAGGCCGGGATGGACGAGAAAGCGCGTTTGTTGCGGGAGGATCGCCGGCGCCTGCGGCAGGATCAAGCCGCCCTCGTCGGGGAGGTGGCGGACCTGAAGTCGGAGGGCCAGGAGTTGGATCGCGCGTGGGCTCAGCTTGAGCAGCAGCGCCAGGCCAGCCGGGTTGACCGGGAGAATTTGGAGAGGTTTGAGTCCGACCTGCGGCAGCGGGAGACCGCCCTGCGCGACCAGACGCTCACCGCGTCGCCCCTGCCCGGGCCTTGGCGCCAAGCGGGAACCGAGCGTGAGTTGGAAAATGAGTGGGATCGACTGGAGCGCGCGAAGGTGGCGTTCGAAGCCGAGCGCGCGATGTTTCGCGATGAACGGATGTTGTTGGCGGACCTCGATCGCCAGATTCGGCAGCGGGAAGGTCGGCTTCGCGACTTGGGCGAGCAGATCAAAGACCTCGATCGGAAACGGCGAGGGCTTCCCGCCCCGCCCCCGAAGGCGTTTGCCAAGCCTCCGTTGGCCCCGGCGCCCGCGGTGGTCGTGCGCAAACGCGGACTTTTCCGAAGCCTGCTGGGCGGGGGGGCGTAGGCTGCCGCAGGACGCTCTGGGTGACTCAGGAGTAGTGGGTCGACCGGCCTGAGCCGGCGTCGGGGCGATCAGGCTCCGACGCCGGTTTCAGTTTAGACCGCGCCGATCTTCTGTTTCAGGTGGGTGCTGCGAACCTTGGCCTCGTGATTGCGCACGGCCATGCCGTAGGCGGCGGGCTCGCCGACGACGTAGACCTTTTTCTTCCCGCGGGTGATGGCGGTGTAGAGCAGGTTGCGCTGCAACATCATGAAATGGGCCTTCATCAGTGGGATCACGACGACGGGGTATTCCGATCCCTGCGATTTGTGAATACTGATGGCGTAGGCGAGGCCGAGATTGTTGAATTCTCCGCGTTCGAAATCATGGGACTCGCCGTCAAAATCGGCGGTCAGGGTGCTGGCCTTGGGATCGACGGCAGTGACCGTGCCAATGTCGCCGTTGAACAGCCCCTTGTCGTAGTTGTTGCGCAGTTGGATGATTTTGTCGCCCGCGCGAAACTCACCGGCCGCGAACTTCACGCCGGCTGAGCCGGGGTTGAGTGCATCCTGCAGACGGGCGTTGAAATTGGCCACGCCGGCGGTGCCCCGGTGCATCGGCGCCAGGACCTGAATGTCTTGGCGGGGATTCACCCAACGGTGGGCTTGGGGGATGTGTTGGCGGCAAAGCTCGACCACCTGTCGCACACAGTCCTCCTGGCTTTCCACGGGAATGAAGTTCAGGTCGCTCCATGCCGGGATGGTGGTGATCTCGGGGTGGGAAGGCGGCAGGGAGGGATCACCTTGATTGATGGCGTGAGCCGTGGTGACGATGCCGCTTTGACCCTTCTGGCGATGAATCACATCCAAGCGCGTGACGGGGAGGCGGCCTGTGGCGATCAGGTCCTGGAGCACATTGCCGGCGCCCACCGACGGGAGCTGATCGGTGTCGCCCACCAACAGCAGATGCGCCTTGGCGGGGACCGCCTGCAGCAGCGCTGAGGCGAGCCGGGTGTCCAACATCGAGGCCTCATCGACAACCAGGTAGTCGGTCGACAACGGATGGTCCTCGTTGGTGGTGAAGTGCCCTTTGGCGGGATCGAACTTGAGCAGGCGATGAATGGTGGAGGCAAAACCGCCCGTGGTTTCCGCAAGCCGTTGCGCGGCGCGACCGGTGGGCGCCGCCAGATGCAACCGGACTTTTTTGGCGCGTAGAATATCCACGAGCGCACGCAAAATCGTGGTTTTACCCGTTCCTGGTCCACCGGTGAGGATGCTCATCTTTTGCCCCAGCGCGGTGCGCACGGCATCTGCCTGTTTGGCCGCAAATTCGATATCGGCTTTTTCCTGAGCCCAGTTGACCGCCGCTGCGATCTTGATTGGCGGCAACCCCGAAGGAACGGCGGTGATGCGTTGGACCACGTTGGCGATTTTGGTCTCGGCGCGATTTAGCACCGGCAGCTGAATAAACCCGGAACCGGGGAGGGGATCGGGCGCATCATCCGGCCAGTGGCGCACGAGACTGTGCGACTCCAGCAGGGCGCCCACCCGCGTCTCCAGCCGATCGGTCGTGGTCTCGAGCAACTCGGCGGCATGGGCAATCAAGTCGGCTTCGCGGATGGCGGTGTGACCCTCCTCCTGGAGGGTTTCCATCGCGTAGATCAGACCCGCGTCGAGGCGGGGTGCGGCGTCGTTGGCGAAGCCGAGGTTGATCGCAATCTTGTCGGCGGTCTTGAAGCCAATGCCGTCGATTTCCCGGGCGACGCGGTAGGGTTCGGTGGTCAGCACCTGTTTGGCCTGCGCGCCGAAGGCCTTGTTGAGTTTCACGCACTGGGCGGTCGTGACCCCATAGGTTTGGAGGAAAATATAAAGCTCACGAAAAGCCCGCTGGTCGTCCCACGCGGCCTTGATCGACATGGCCCGTTTCTTGCCGATGCCGGGCACCGTGCGCAGTCGGGCGCTTTCCTCGGTGAGGGTGCGAAACGTGTCGGTGCCAAACGCATCGACAATCTTGTTGGCGTAGACCTTGCCGATGCCGGGAACCAGTCCGCTGCCGAGGTATTTGCGAATGCCATAGACGGTGGAAGGCAGCGTGGAGCGAAACGCCGTTATCTTGAACTGCTGCCCGTGTTGGCTGTGGCGCGCCCAGTCGCCCTCCAGGTGCAGGGTCTCGCCGCATTGCACGCCGGGGAGGGTGCCGACAATGGTGGTTTTTTCCGCGCCGTCCCCCGCGCGAAACTCGGCGATGGTGTAGTGGTTTTCCTCGTTGGAAAAAATGATGCGCTCGAGCACGCCGGTAAGTTGTTCGGCACTCATGCGGATGCGGTCTGCCAGTCGACGACCTTGAGTTTGGGCACGCGTTTGAATTCCGCGAGATGGTGGGTCACGACGGTTGCACCGAGACGGAGGGCTTGGGCGGCGATGAGCGTATCCATGGGGCCAATCCCCTGACCCACCCGTTCCAGCTTGGTTCGAATTGCCGCGTGGTGGGATGCGTCCTCCCGATTGAAATCCACCTGGGGCAACAGCTTCACCATGCCTTCAAATCTATCTCTGTATCGCTGCCCCGATCTATGGCGGATGATACCATATTCACGTTCCGCTATGACAATGGTGGAAAGTTTCAGGTCCTCCCAATGCTCCGTCATCAGTCGGTTCAACTGCTCATCTTGTCCGCGGAGAAAGACGGAGACGGTGTTGGTGTCGGGCAGGTAAATCATCCTACCATTCCCGAGGCGAATCCGGCGTGGTATGGGGAGGCACGTCAGGTAAATCTGGACAGGAGCCCGCCAGCGCGATGAAGGCCTGGCGGCGCTTTTCCTTTTCGTCCTCAATCGGCGTAATCGAGATGCCGGTCTTGGTTTTGCGGATGCGGACCTCCTTGCCGGGGAAGCGGAATTCCTTGGGCAGACGGACCGCTTGGGAGCCGCCGTTGGTGAAGAGCTTGGCCGTCCTAGTCATGTATATACAGGGGTATATACATTGAGGGTTGTCAATCTCCCCGCTCGGCTCACACCAGCACCAATCCCACCGCCAACAGCATCAGTCCCGCCCCATAGAATCGCAGGCGCAACACCTTGCCGCCGAGGTGTTGCTCCTCGCTCTGGAACCAGTGGCCGATCCACCAAACCGCCAGCACCGACCAGAGGCCGCGGGTGCTGTAGACGACATTGATGGCCGTCGCGTCGCCGTAGGAGCCCAGCGAAATCGTCAATCCGGCGGCCTGCAGTCCCAAGAGGGCGGACCCCCCCATCAGCCACGGCAGGGCCGGTCGCGTGATCTTTCGCAGCGGTGCGCTGAAGGCGGGAATCAGGGCCAACGACCAGGCCGCCAGCAGGATGAAATTGATCGATAGAAACCGCCCCACGCCCCACCGGGGCGCCCATTTTTGGACCAGCACATCAAAAAAGGCGAAGGCGACCGCCGCGCCTAGCGCGGCCGTGATGGTGGGTCCGACGGACGCGGCGCGATCGGGAACGGGGGTGCCGGAGGGTTGGCGATTGAGCAGCACGATGGCCGAGACGCTCAACGCGGCGGCGATCCACCATTTCAAGGGAACCGGATCCGGTAGCAGCAGCGCACTCACCAAGGCGACGAGGATAATCTTGGTGCCGAGCACCGGCGTGGCGATTGAGACGTCCCCTTTGTCGATTGCCCGCAGGGTCGCCACTTGGCCGAACATGAACAGGAGACTGGTCACCACGGGCTGCCACCAGATCCCACCGCCCAAAGCGGCGCCCAGGCCCCAGAAGGGAGCCAGGCAAACGGCGTGCATCAGGTTGGCCACAAAAGTCGTTCGCCACAGCCCCACGCCGAACGCCGAACTCCGCTTCAGGAGGAGGGCCCCCACCACGTAGCCCATGCTACTGGCCAACGGGATGAGCAGGTAGATCGAAAACGACATCAACGGACGGGACGCGGTGTCGTCCCCGAGGTCAACCCACCCGACCCCGGCAGTAATTCAACCGATCCCATTTAAGCGCGAACTTTGGAGTCCAATGCCCGTTTCCGTTTTTGGGGAAAGTCGACATTGGCGTGCAGGCCGCGGCTCTCGCGGCGTTGCAACGCACAGCTGACGATGAGGCGAGCGACCGTGGTCAGGTTGCGCAGTTCGAGCAGATCGGGATCGACGGAGAAGTTCCAATAGTAGTCGGCGATCTCGCGTTCGAGATTGGCGATACGGGTCTGCGCGCGTTCCAGGCGCTTGGTGGTGCGCATGATGCCCACGTAGTCCCACATGGTGCGCCGCAGCTCCTCCCAGTTGTGACTGATCACCACGCGTTCATCGGCGTCGGTGCCGCTGAGATCCCGCCATTCCGGGATGGGGTTCTTGGCGGGGCGGCTCTTTTGCCGGAGGTAGCGCGCCACCGATTGCGCGGCGCGGTGGGCGATGACCACGGCCTCGAGCAGCGAGTTGCTCGCCAGCCGATTGGCCCCGTGGAGTCCGGTGCACGCGACCTCGCCGCAGGCGTAGAGTCCGGGCAGACTGGTCTCCCCGCTGAGATTGGTGGCGACCCCGCCACAGCTGTAATGAGCAGCTGGTACGACGGGAATGGGCTGGCGCGTAATGTCTATTCCCCGTGAGGCGCAGTGAGCCTCGATAGTGGGGAAGTGGTGACGAATAGCGGTTTCGCCCAAATGACGAATATCCAACCATACATGCCCTAAAGTGCCTTGTTGGATGTTCGCATCAATGGCTCTGGCGACGATATCCCTAGGTGCTAGCTCCCCACGTGGGTCTAGGTCGAGCATAAAACGCTGACCTGCTTCGTTGAGCAGGTGTCCGCCT
>JAGYIG010000017.1 GCA_018402455.1 Opitutaceae bacterium | reverse complement strand
AACGTGGGGGAGGACTCCACTCCACTGGTGCGGGTGATCCGTTTGACGCCGCGGCCATTCGCGTTCGCCGTATAAACCTCCGGATTGCCTTCCCCACTGAGCACCATGGCCACCTTGGAGCCATCGGGACTGAACCGGCCCGACTGGTTGGTGCCTTTGAAACTGACGAAGGGGGTCCGCTGCATCGAACGCATATCGATCAGGAAAAGGTCCGCTGCATTGGAACGGTGAAAACTGGTGTAGAGCAGTTTGGAGCCATCCGGCGACCAGTGGGGGGACATCGCCGAGGCCCGGTCGGAGGTGAGCTGGCGGACCCCGCCAAAGAACAAATCGCTGGTGTAGATTTCGGTTCCGCCGGTACGGGTGCCGATAAAAGCCAGTTGGGAGGCAAAAAAGCCCGGCAGGTTGCTGGTGCTCTCCACCACCAAGTCCGCCGCCCGCAGCAAAGCGTGACGCAACGAAGTCCCGGTCACCGCCCGGCTCATCACCTGCGTGGAGCCGCGGGAAACATCTACCTGGACCCGGTTGCCGGCCACGGCCGTGAACCGAATATCGAACAAGGGATCCGAAGTGACCCGTCGGTAGCGACCGTGCACCTCGAAGGCGAGGTTGGCCAAGGTGTGGAGGTCTTCGGGCGAAGCCGTCACCCGGACGGGCACGGTTTGGACCGCCGTTTGCACCTCGACGGGGCCGATGTCGGTGGGGGAACGTTGCGCCACCGCGGGGCCAATCAGCAGCGCGAAGGGAAGAAAAAAACGAGAAATAAGACGAATCATGACAAACGGATAAGAGCGGAAACCCGCCATTCGTATTTACAGGCACAGCGCTCTCGACAACGTTAAACCCTTTTCGTCCCACTTTCGTTCCCAATTTATTTTATTCACCGCATGACTCCTGAAGCTATCAAAGCCCACCTCAAGCAGGTCAAATATCCCGGATTCAGCCGCGACATCGTGTCCTTTGGCCTCGTGCGATCCGCGGCCTTTGTCGACGGCACGGTCAAGATCTCCCTGGCCATCACCACCAACGACCCCAAGACGCCCATCCAACTGAAACGCGAGGTCGCCGACTGCCTCAACGCCCTGCCCGAGGTCAAGGACACCATCATCGACATCGCCGTGACCGCACCCAAGGCCGCTCCCGCGGCGGCCGCCGGGGGCAATTTGGCCGGGAACGCGACGAACACGCCCCACGCCAAGATCAAACACGCCGTCGCCATCGCATCCGGCAAAGGCGGGGTCGGCAAGAGCACCTTCGCGGTGAACCTGGCCTGCGCCCTCGCTCGTTCGCTGAAGGCCGCGGGTCGGCCGGGCCGGGTCGGACTGATGGACTGCGACATCTATGGCCCCAGCGTCCCGCTGATGATCGGGCTTGAGGGGCGTCCCCAAATCGAGAACGACCTGCTCCTGCCGATGGAGGCGCATGACGTGAAAGTGATGAGCATGGGATTCCTGATCGACGAAAACACCCCCGTGGTCTGGCGCGGTCCCATGATCATGAAAACCATTCAACAGTTTGTCCAAAACGTGAAGTGGGGGGAACTGGACGTGCTGTTGATCGATCTGCCGCCCGGCACGGGTGACGCCCAACTTTCCCTCGTTCAAACCATCCCGCTGGATGGCGCCGTGTTGGTGACCACCCCGCAACCCGCTGCCACCAATATCGCCCGAAAGGGCGGGTTGATGTTCCAAAAGGTGAATGTGCCGCTGATCGGGGTGGCGGAGAACATGAGCTACTTCACCGATCCCGCCGGGGAGAGACACCACCTCTTTGGCGAAGGCGGGGGCCAGCAAACCGCCGAAGCTCTCGGCACCTCATTGCTCGGGCAGGTGCCCCTGATCCCGGCGATCCGCGCCGGCGGCGACAGCGGAAAACCCATCGTCATTTCCGACCCGGACAGTGAGGCCAGCCGGGTCTTCACCCAAATCGGCGAAAGTCTGTTGGCCGCCCTCGCGCGGAAGACCGCCACACCGCAATGAGCCCCCCCGGGGGCAGGGGTTGGCAATTACCGTCACGCCACCGCTTGCCGCGGAATCATTGACAGCTCAATAAGCCTCTCCAGCATCCCTCCCATCAACCCAAGCTGTGGTATCCATGTCCAAAACTGCGCCGGAATCTGAAGCTCCTGAGACCCGAGACTTTGTGAAAAAGTCATCCCTCTACCAAGAATTCCTGGCGGAACGGGAGGAAATCCTGCGTCACAAGTGGCTCGAATCCGAGCGACTGGGCTACGACATCGGTTTCGAGCGGGCGTTGCTGGACTGGATCCGCAAGCATCGGGAGGATTGGCGCGGGGCCCGCCGCGGCAAATCCAATGTCGGGGGATAAAAAAAAGACCGAAGCCGCTAAGCTTCGGTCGAAAAACTCGGACTGAACCGGGGCGAGCTACTTGATCTCGCGGTGTACGGTGTGGCGGCGCAAAGCAGGGTTAAACTTCTTCTTTTCGATGCGTTCCGTGACGGTCTTCTTGTTGCGAGTCGTCAGGTATTTGGACGCATACTTACCCTCCTTGCGGGCTTCAGTGCACTCGATAATTACTTGTTCTTGCATGTCTTTAAATTGGGTGAAGGGAGAGCACAATGGCCCCCGGGTACATTCGGCAAGGGTAAATTTCAGCTTCCGCCCACCGCGCCAACAAGGGAACGTCTTTCGCCCGACGCTGACGAGGCCCCCTTTTGCTGGCAGGGAGTGCCCCGCCCAGGAATCGGTTTCGCGCCCCGGAGGGATGAGGAGGGAACTAGTGCTCTCTGGCCGCAGCCATCAGGTTCCCGAAGACAGGACCTTCTTTTCCGTCAACGGCAACATCACCCCTTTGCGAAACAAGGTAACCTGGCCCGTGCTGGCGGACACCACCACCGCGATACAGGGCGTCACCAGGGTGATCGCGGCGGCCGCGGCGTGCCGACTGCCCAGTCCACTGGGCAACATGTGCTCGGCATCGGTTGCCTGAATCAAACTGCCCGCCGAGGTCACCACCCCGTTGCCTTTGATCACGAAGGCGCCGTCAATCGTGGAGAACTCTTTCACGGTCTCGTCCATGAAGGGGTTCAGGATGTTCCGATCTTCGTCTTTGTAGCCGAAGAAGGGATTCATCACCAGGGGCTTCACGTATTTCTCCACTTGGGCCGATCCTCCCACCACAAAGAGGCAGCCCACCGGCTTGCCTTCGCGACCCTCGACGCCCAATTCGGTCGCCACCGCAATCACCCGCTCAAATACTTCCGGCTTCACATCATCGGGCAGGAGGTCGGTTTGACCGGTGAGCAGGGTCTGGAACTCCCGTTCCACATCCACCACTCCGACGGTGTCGAATTGGTTGCTGCCGAGCACCCCACCGATGCAACACAAACGATCCGTGAAGGAAATGATGCCGCGCGTCAGGGCCACCAGAATGGCGCTTCGCACTTGCGCCAGCCGTTGTGGGGAAAACGACCGCACCTGGATGACCTCGGCGAAGGTGGTGAACACATCCGACCCATCCGGCGCGTTGTTGGTCACGAGGATGGATTTCATCTTCGGCGTCCATCGGGTCACATCGATCCCGCCCGTAAACGTATCGCCCATGACAATGATCGCGTCGCAGTCCGCGCCCTTCGCCACGCGCTCCGCCTCCCGCACCATCAGGCGATTCATTTTGTTCTGCTTGGTCGGGATCCGCCGGACCTGCATCCCACTGAGCCCCGCCATGAGGCGGGCAAAGAGTTGATCGACGTCATCGGCCTCGACCAATCCCCGCACCAGCTCGGGCTCCTTGACCAAGCGCGCCAGCGAAGCCAAGACCTGCAGGTAGTCTCGGGAGCGCTCATCGGCAAGCAGCATGATCACGAGGTTGGACCTTTCGTCGGCCCCTCCGTCCATCATCACCCCTGCACGGCTGCGGCCGATCGCCATCAAATAGCGGCGGCCCAGTTTCGCGCGCACATGAGGCAGGGATACCCCGAATCCGAGGTAGGTGGTCATCGTCGATTCGCGGGACAACAGCCCGCGCAACAGCGGTTCCTTTTTCAGGTCGGGGAAGCGCTGGCTGCAGCAGTCTAGCATCTCGCTCAGCACCGACTTCATATCGGTCCCGCGCAATTCCACGATACGGCTCCGGGCGATGAGTTTTTCGAGCCGCATGGGGGGGTAGTTCGCTGGGGGGGGATTCGGCCGAACTTATTTCTCCCAATCCAAGGCGCCTTTTTTGATCTCGTAGGCGAGCCCCAACACGAGCACGAAAAGAAAGAACATCATCGGTGAAAGGATGGAGATGTTATTGGCCAGAAAATCGCGGTAGACAAAGGTCCACGGGATCAGAAATACGACCTCGATATCGAAGAGGATAAAAAGCATCGCGGTGACATAGAACTTCACCGAGAACCGGGTGTGGACGATGCCTTCCCCTTTGACCCCGCACTCATAGGGGGTGTCCTTGATGGCACTCTTTTGCCGCACCCGTTGACCCGCGAGGTGATTTACCAACAGGATCGTAAGACCCACCCCAAGGGCGAGCACGACTTGAATCAATAGCGGCAGATAGGCGGCAGACGTCATGAGCTTTCCCATACAGTCCTCTCCGCCGGTCGGCTGACAAGGTGAAATTCAACCCATCGCGCCTAACCGTCCACCCGCACAACTCTTTCATCAAGATTTGACGCGCTCCCGACCTTCAACACCTCGGCAAACTCCAAAGTGCGGATCTCTTCCGAGATGATGGGGAACCCCCAGCGTTGGCGGTGTTGGTTGATCTTAGCCAACATCAAGGTGTCCAAAGCAACCGGATCCGCACTCAACCAGACCTCCCCGTCGGAAACCGTGTAGAGGGAGTTGTAGGACGGTCCGCCGATGAACTGGTATTGCTGCAGACTGGCGATGGAGAAGAGCCAGGTCTGCCGCAGTTCGGGGATGGCACTCATCTCAGCCACGGCAGCCGGAGCATTCGTCGGGCTCTGGAGAAAACGCGAGGTGTTGGAGGCGTTCCACAGGGTGGCGTTTACCAGAGCCCCGTTGACCCCCAGAGTGGGATGGTCCGTGTAGACGGGCAGGTTGATCCAAAAGTCCGCCTCCAGAAACAACGGCGTAGCCAAAAAGCTTCGCCGGTTGGATTCGAGCCGATCCTGATGACCCTCGTCGCGATTGGCCAAAAAGACCGGGTCGAACCGCGAGGGCAACGGGCTGTCGTAAAACCAACCCGGATCGTAAAACTCCCCCGACTCGAGAATGAACACCGGGTGCCCCTCAAACGGGGTTTTACCCGTGATCAGCGAGGGCAGAAATCCCGTGAAACGCAGTCGCAGGGTGTTGAGCCCCACCAAAAAAATATTCTCCTTCTCGTATCCCCGTTCGCGCAGGGCCTTGATCACCGCCTGCACGAGCGGGATGGGCGTCGCGAGGCCCGGCCCGCTGTCACTGTAGATCTTCAGGCCCACCTTCCCCTTCTCTCCCGGCACCAACCGATGGCCCACGGCCTCCTCGAATTGGCCGATCAACGCCTCCACTTCCCGGGTATACTCATTGAGACCGAAGGTGGCCAGCTGGCTGGTCCAGACCGTGCCCGGGAGTTGCGGTCCCGCCGGGGCGATCGGCTCCTCCTGCGCGACCGCGAACGGGCTGGCCAGCAAGGCGGTCAAAATCAGGAGACGGAACGATAGGCAAAGCATAGGGGCTGTGACGCGCGTCATCGCAGGAACGTTCCCTCCGATCGGCACCGACCTTGACAGAGCACAGGCCGGGGCAAATGTCCAACATCCCGCGCCGGTCTCGATAATTTTCCCTCATGCCCCTCGTCAAGCCGTCCTGTGTTCGCGAACTTCGCGCCCGGGTGAACATCGTCGATGTCATCTCCCGCAGCGTGACGCTCAAGAAGGCAGGATCACGATTCAAGGGGCTCTGTCCGTTCCATCAGGAAAAGTCGCCCTCGTTTCACGTGAACCCCGACATGGGGGTCTACAAGTGCTTCGGCTGTGGCAAATCCGGCGACCTCATCACCTTTGTGCGTGAGACGGAAGGGCTTAACTTCGTCGAAACGGTGGAGGCCCTCGGCCAACGCTTTCACGTCCCGATTGAATACGAGGCGGGGGCCGGCCCCACCCGGGAGGAACGGTCCCTGCGACAGGAGTTGTTCGAACTGCACGAAATCGCGGCCCAACACTACCACGAAACCTTCCGCGGTGACTCCGCCACGGGAACGTGGATGCGGCACTATTGGGAAGAGGATCGACGCTTCTCCGCGGCGTTGGCCGAAGAGTTCAAGATCGGGGCGGCTGACGCCGAGGGCAGCGGCCTCGGGGCCGTGCTGCTGCAAAAGAAATTCTCCGAAGCGGCGCTGCGGCAATGCGGCCTGTTCTTTATCTACGATGACGCCGCCATCACCCTGCGCTCGCTGCGCCACCGGTTCCGCGGCCGACTCATGATCCCCATCCGGGACCATCAGGGGCGGGTGGTCGCCTTCACCGCCCGCCAAACCGAGCTGACCCCCGATTCGGATCCGGCGAAAGACGCCAAATACGTGAATTCGCCCGAAACCCCGATTTTCACCAAGAGCCACCTGCTGTTCAACCTCGACCGGGCGCGCACGGAAGCCAAACCCGACCATCCTTTCGTGATGGTCGAGGGCCAACTGGACGCCCTGCGCGCCTGGAGTGTGGGACTAACCACCGCCGTCGCCCCTCAGGGCACCTCGATCACGGAGGGCCAACTCGCCCTGCTGCGCCGGTATCATCATCAAATTGAGTGCTTCTTCGATGGTGATTCCGCCGGACAAAAGGCCGCCTTGCGCCTCCTGCCCCTCGCCCTCAAAGCGGGGCTGGAGGTCAAGTTTTTGGTCGGAGAGAAAGACGGCAAACTCGACCCGGACCTGTTGCTCATGGAGCAGGGCCAGGCGGGCTACACCGCCCTGCGCGAAGCCGCCCTCTCCGCCATGGCGTTTGCCTGCCGCGCCTTGGTGCCGGCCGGACGGCAGGCCGCCCCCGAGGAAAAAACCAGCGCGCTCGCCCCCCTGTTCGAAATCATCATGGCGGCCGAATCGGAAGTGGCGCGCTCCGAATTTCTCAAAGAGGCCTCCACCCATCTCGGCCTGTCCTTGGCCGCGCTCGGCACCGACTTCGACCAACATCGGCGGCGGAGTGCCCGACGGATCACCCCCGCGCCCTCGGAAGGATCGCCGCCGTCGGGCCCGCCTGCCCCGCAGTCCACCAACGTGTCCCCGGAAGAGCATCTCCTGTTGATTTGTCTGCACTTTGAAGACTTCGGAAAACCCCTTTCCATCGCCCTGCCTCACGACTGGATCGACACCACCCACCCCGCCGGCGTGCTGCTCAATCGGGTGCTGGCTGAATTCGAACAGGATGCCTGGCCGGGCACCGCCGAACTCGCCGACAGTGACCTCCTCGAAACCGCGGAGGAAAAGAACCTGGTCGCTTCCCTGCTATTTGACACTCCCCAGATGGACGATCCGGCCAAGGTTGCCGAAGAGGGATTGCAAAAACTTCGCCTCCGGGCGTTGCAACCTCGGCTTCGCCAGATAGAACTTGCTTTGTCCCAATCAAGTCCGGACAGTCACTCTGACGCAATTTCCCTACTGAAAGAGCGTTCCGAAATTCAAAGACAACTTCGCCAACCGATTGGTCTGGCGCGGGTTGTTTAGTTTTTATTTGTCTCCATGCCGCGTAAAGCCAAGACCGCCTCCACCACTTCTGCTCAATCCGACGCCGTCGAAACCGCCCTGACCCAGACCACAGGCAAAGGATCTGTGTCGGTG
Organism: Opitutaceae bacterium; assembly: GCA_018402455.1. Lineage (GTDB taxonomy): Bacteria > Verrucomicrobiota > Verrucomicrobiia > Opitutales > Opitutaceae > Actomonas. The sequence continues at coordinate 59,209 of JAGYIG010000017.1, read as the reverse complement.
GACTCCATGTCCAGCGGGGTCAATGAGCGGATCCGCCTCCTCATCCGCCTCTCCAAGGAACAGGGTTACCTGACTTGGGACGACATCAACGAGGCCCTGCCTGAGTCCGTCGAAAATCAGGATGAGTTCGATAACATCATCTCGATTCTGCAGAATCTCGAAATCGAGATCCTCGAGCCCGATCAGGTCGACGACTACAAGGCCCGCATGGAGGAGGCCGAGGAGGAAGCCACCAAAACATCGCAGAACGATATCCTCGATGATCCGGTGCGGATGTATCTCAAGCAGATGGGCCAGGTGCCCCTGTTGACCCGGGAGCAGGAAGTCGAGATTTCCAAGCGGATCGAGACCGCGGAACTGAACGCTCAGGAAGCCCTGTTCGAGGCCTCGATTATCGGCGGCCACATCGGTGAACTCGGCAACAAACTGCTCACTCGCGAAGAACGTTTCGACCGCATCGTCATCGACAAGAAGATCGAGAGCCGTGACGCCTATTTCAAAACCCTGCCCAAGCTCGTGGAGACCACGATCCGATCCGAGGGGCTCGTCGCCCAATCGTGGGTTGAGCTGAGCAAGGCCCGCGGCGAGGCCGACAAAAAGAAAGTCCTCACCAAACACCGCAAGCGGGAGACCAACCTGCGCAAGTGCTTCCCCAAATTCTTCTTCAAACTCAAGGTCTACGAGGAATGGCTGGCCCACAAGACGCCGATCATCACCGAAATCGAGCAGGCTTACGAGCAGCTGGCCCGGGTCAAGAAGCCCAAGACCAAGCGCGACGCCGCCATTGATCCCAAGGCCCTCAAGGCCCGTCTGGCGGAACTCGAAGCCGAGCTGCGCATCGCCCCGAAGGATTTCCTGCGCGTGGTGGAGCAAACTCAGGTCCACGTGCGCGAGGCGCATCAGGCCAAGACGGAGATGGTGGAGGCCAACCTTCGCCTCGTCATCTCGATCGCGAAGAAATACACCAACCGCGGCCTCTCGTTCCTCGATCTCATCCAGGAGGGCAACATGGGCCTGATGAAGGCGGTCGAGAAATTCGAATACCGCCGCGGCTACAAATTCTCCACCTACGCCACGTGGTGGATTCGCCAGGCCATCACCCGCTCCATCGCCGATCAAGCCCGCACCATCCGCATCCCGGTGCACATGATCGAGACCCTCAACAAGGTCATGCAGGTGCAAAAACAGCTGCTGCAGGAATTTGGTCACGAGCCGACCCCGGAAGAGGTCGCCGATGAGATGAACCTGCCGGTCGAACGCGTCCAGCAGATCATGAAGATGGCGCAGCAGCCCATTTCCCTGCAATCGCCGGTCGGCGACGGCGACGACACCAGCTTCGGGGATTTCATCGAAGACAAGTCGGCCGAGAACCCCTACGACATGACGGCGTATTCGCTTTTGCGGGACAAGATCGTCGATGTGCTCGACTCCTTGACCGAACGGGAACGCCGGGTGCTTTCGTTGCGCTTTGGACTGGTCGACGGCTACAGCCGCACCCTCGAAGAGGTGGGCAAGCAGTTCAAGGTCACCCGGGAACGTATTCGCCAAATCGAGGCCAAGGCCCTGCGCAAGATGCGGCATCCCACTCGTATCCGCCAACTCCACGGTTTCTTTGATGCCGAGCAATTGGACAACGCCCAAAACCTGCTCAAACTCGCCGTCAAACCCGGCACCGCCCAGAATCTCGGGCGCCCGTCTCAGTAAACGGGGCCCTCATTGCCTCTTGATCCCCTCCCCTGCTCCCGCCTACCCTCTCCCCTGTTATGAACGACTCGCTTATCCTCGCCTGGACCCTCGGGGGCCCGGAAATTCTGCTGCTTTTCCTGCTCATCGTGCTCCTGTTCGGCGCTAAAAAGCTCCCCGAACTCGCCCGCGGCCTCGGCAAGGCCAAGAGTGAATTTCAAAAGGCAACCGACGAGGCGGAGAAGGAGATCAACAAGGTCGACCCCACGACTCCGACCGAAAAAAAAGCCACGGAGACCGCCCCCCCGCACGGCAAAAATTGAGACCGGATCCGCGATCCTCCACCGGCCTTCACTGCTTCGGCACACCGCTGCCCTCACGGCCCCTCCTGGCGTGATCCTCGCTCCGCCCACCCAAGACGCTCAGTTCAAGCGTTTTCCTCTTTGACACGACGGAAATCGAACGATTGTTTTCCGACGGCGGAAACGCGACTGCAATGGCCCTGAAGCTTCTATCCCACTTCTCCAACGATATCGGCATCGACCTCGGGACGGCGAACACCCTGGTCTACCTCAAGGATCGCGGCATTGTTTTACGCGAACCTTCGGTGGTCGCCCTCGACTCGACCACCCGTAAAGTTCGCGCCGTCGGCGCCGACGCCAAACGGATGCTCGGCCGCACCCCCGGCAACATCACCGCGATCCGTCCCATGAAGGACGGGGTGATTGCCGACTTCGACGTGACCGAAGCCATGCTGCGCTATTTCATCAAGAAGGTGAACAGCAACAGCTTCGGGGTGAGTCCCCGGGTGGTCATCGCCATCCCCTCCGGCATCACGGAAGTGGAAAAACGCGCCGTGCAGGACAGTGCCGTTCACGCGGGCGCCCGCGATGTGCACATGATCCAGGAACCGATGGCAGCGGCCATCGGCGTCGGCCTGCCCATCGACGAACCCGCGGCCAACATGATCGTGGACATCGGAGGCGGCACGACCGAAATCGCCATCATCTCGCTCGCGGGAGTCGTCTTCTCCAAATCCATTCGGGTGGCCGGAGACGAGATCGACTCGGCCATCGTCAACTACATGAAGCGGGCCTACAATTTGTTGATTGGTGAGCGCACCGCGGAAGAAATCAAACTTCGGGTCGGTTCGGCCTATCCGCTGGATGAAGAGATCACCATGGAGGTCAAAGGACGGGACTCCGTTGCCGGGCTGCCCAAAACGATCCACATCACTTCTCAGGAGATTCGCGAGGCCCTCAGCGACACCATGGCAGCCATCGTGGACGCGGTTCGCGCGGCCTTGGAGCGGTGCCCGCCGGAACTGTCCGCCGATCTGGTCGATCGGGGATTTGTCCTCGCCGGAGGCGGGGCCTTGATTCGCGGCATTGATCGCCTGCTCAGCGAAAAGACCGGCTTGCCGGTGATCATCGCGGATGACCCGCTTTCCGCCGTCGCCAACGGCACCGGGGCCGTGTTGAGCGACCTGAACTGGCTGCTGCAGCGCACGTGATGGTGACTCGCGGCCCGTGGGGCTTGTCAGCGGGCCAACCGTTGATTCACGGTTAGACGTTCTCCTCTACCTGTGCCCCCCGAACGTTTCGACACCACCAGACCCTTTATTACCCTCGGGGTGCTCATCCTCGTGTGGCTGTTGCTCCCCACGGTGGTCAAGCGGTGGAGTAAGATCAGTTTCTACGAACTCCAGGCTCCCGTGGAGGTGTCGGCTTCCTACCTGCGCGAACTCCAGGACTACTGGTCCTGGCGCAGCCGTTCCAAAACCGATATCTACAACGCCTATCAGGATCTGGCGGGAGTGGCGGCGCAGTATGCCCACGCCGCCGAGGAGAATGCGACCCTGCGGAATGAAGTGCAAAAGCTGGAGAACCTGCTGCGGCTGCCGACCTTCTCCGCCTATCGCACGGAGGCGGCCAGGGTGGTCACCCGCGACCTGAACGCCTGGTGGCAACGCCTGACCATTCGGAAGGGCTCCCGTCACGGCATCACCGTCGGGGCCCCCGTGATCTTTGCGGGCGGGGTGGTGGGGCGGGTTTCCGAAGTTCACCCCCACACCGCCGTCGTTGACATGATCAGCAGCAACCGCCTGCGGTTGGCCGCCTCCTTCGACGGGGATGACCGCCCGGTCAGCTTTCAGGGGGGGATCAACCCTCCGCTGTCCCGGCCGGAGGCCACGGTGGAATTTGTCCCGCTGGATCTTTATGCCACCCCGGCCCAGCCGCAGGCGCTCATCACCTCTGGCCTCGGCGGAGTGTTTCCCCGCGGGCTGCGATTGGGCACGGTGACCCAACTAGAGCCCAGTCCCGATGGCCTGTTCAAGAGTGGCCGGGTGCGGCTCGATCCTCGATTGAACAAACTTACCGAGGTTGCGGTCCTTATTCCCCTTGAACCGCTGTGAAGTTCACCGACAGCCAACGCCGCCTGCTGGTGATGGTGCTGAGTGGATGGCTGCTCCTCATCATCACCCGCCAAGCCAATCACCTCCTCGCCCCGTGGGGCATCTCGCTGTGGCTGGGCGGCTTGTTGGTGGCCTTCCCCTCCCTGCAGCTCAACTTCCGCACCGGATTGGTCAGCGGGGTCATGCTCGGGCTGTTCGTTGATGTCTGGTCCCCCCTGGTTTTCGGCACGCATGCACTCCTGTTCGGACTGGCTCATGTCATAATATTTCGGATACGGGGGCGACTGGCGGCCTCCGAACTGGCCATCGGGATCACGGTGGCGCTCATCACCAATCTGGCCTTGTTTATGGTGCTTTCATTTTGGACGCTGGGGCACGCCCCGGTTTCCGGGCTGAGACTCTTGAGCGACCTGATCCTTTCTCAAATTGGATTGGGCCTCATCACCCCGTGGTTTTTTGCCCTGCAAACCAAAGGATTGCAGCTGATCTTCAAACTTTGGCGGCCGCGGGTGCGCGCGGGCATTTAGCAGCTCATGGCAGACTCGTCGCACAGCCGGGATCGATCGATGGTGCAGAGCCATAGCAGCATCAACCCGCGGCTGCAGTTTTTCTACCTGCCCATCGCCCTGGGCGGAATCGTGCTGGCCATGGGGTTGGTGTTTCAACAGACCTTCCGCTCCGACTTGGCGTTGGAAAAGGAAATGGTGCAAAGCCAACGCCGCATTCTCGTGCCCGGTCCCCGCGGCAACATCTACGATCGCGAGGGACGCATTTTGGTCGGAAACCGCCCCCGCTTTTCCGTGGTCTTAAGCCTCGATGAACTGCGGTCCGAGTTCTACCGGGAATACATCAGTATCCGTAAAGCCTACCGGGCGGTGGACGACGTCGATGTCCCGGTTTCCGCCGAGATGTGGCAGATCGCCCGCTTCTCCGTGGTCGAACGCTACCTGGGCCGCATTAATCGCGCCCTCGATCGCCGGTCCGAACTCGACGCGCGCTCCCTGCGGCGCCACTTCAACGCCCAACGGCTGCTGCCCTACACCCTCATCGAGGACCTGACCCCCGACGAATACGCCCGCCTCATCGAGCAGCTTCCGGTCAACTCCCCCCTCCAGGTCTACACCACCAGCACCCGCTACTATCCCTACGGTGCCGCCGCCGCTCACGCCTTGGGTTATGTGTCCTCCAATCGCGATATTGAAGTCGATGAGGACTTTCCCGGCGCCGACCTCATGACTTTTAAAATGGCGGGAGCGCACGGGCGCAACGGGCTGGAATCTGAATTTGAAGAGCACCTGCAAGGCGAAGCGGGCGGCACGATTTACCGGGTGGACCCCAGCGGTTATCGCGTGGAATCGCTGGAACGGCGACTGCCGGTCCAAGGCGACAACCTAATCACGAGCCTGGACATTGACCTGCAATTGGCGGCCGAGAGCCGGATGCGGGACTACGAAATGGCCGGAGCGGCCGTGGCCCTTGATGTGATGACCGGGGAGGTGCTGGTCATGGCGAGCCTGCCCGACTACGACTTGAACGACTTTTCCCCAAGACTGAGTCAGCGGGTAGCCACCACCATCAATGAACAAGGCGCTTGGCTGAATCGGCCCCTGCAGGGACTCTACCCCCCCGGTTCGGCCTTTAAGATCCTCATCACGCTGGCGGGAATGGAAGCGGGCACCATCGGACCCGAAACCACCACCAAATGCGGGGGCTATTTCCGGGTGGGCAATCGCTTGTTTCCCTGCCACGACGGCCACGCCCACGGCGAGATCGCTTTGCGCACTGCCATCGCCAAAAGCTGCAACGTCTTCTACTACGAACACGGACAGGAAACCGGGGCCGCGCAGATTGCCGCGACCGCGCGCCGCTTCGGGTTTGGCCAACCCACCGGCATCGCCTTGCCGCATGAAAGCAACGGATCTTTGGTGCCCGACCCGGCGTGGAAACGAGCACGCATCGGCAGTGGCTGGGTGCCCGGCGATACCGCCAACCTCTCCATCGGCCAGGGGTTCATGCTGGTCACCCCCTTGCAGATGGCGACCTTCACCGCATCCGTCGCGCGCGGTCAAACGCTCACCCAGCCCCACCTGACCCATAATCCCGAGCGCCCCGTCCAGCGCGGCGCCCCCATCGGGATCGCCCCGGGGCACTACGCGGCTTTGCTCGAAGGCATGGAGGAGTGTACGATTTCGGGAACCGCCCGCACTTCATTCACCACCATCCCCAGCATGCGCATACCCGGACTTCGCGTGGCGGGTAAAACGGGCACCGCGCAAAAGCGCACCCCCGAGGGGACCATCAATTTCGCCTGGTTCATCGCTTTTGCGCCGATCGAAAACCCGCAGATTGCCATTGCCGTGATGATTGAGGGCGACACTCCGGGAGAAGAAACCGGCGGCGGTTCGTTCTCCGCGCCGGTGGCCCATGACATCTTGAAGAAGTGGGCGGAAAAACACCCGGAACGCATTCCCCCGCCACCCGAATCAGTGGATCCACAGGTCGCGAGCAAGTGATGTCGGCCTACTTTTTTTCAGTTTTCGGTTGGCCCGGACGAGCGCGAGGCGTTGATCCACCACCCCTCGGGTTGTGAGCCCATCCTCCGGCGTATGGAGACACCAGTCCACCAGCTGGTCCAACGTCGAACGGGCGACGTAACAACGGGTATCGGATCCGCCATAGTAAATGAGCACGGTGCCATCCGGCATGAGCACCCAACCGTTGCTGAAGACCACGTTGGACACATCACCCACGCGCTCCCCTTTGCGGGGGGCGATGAGGTGGCCGCCGGGACGGGCGATCACCCGGGACGGATCCTCCAAGGAGGTCATGAACATATAACAAACGTAGCGAAGGCCCGCCGCGCACCCCCGCACTCCGTGAGCCAGGTGCAACCAACCGTGCTTCGTTTTGAGCGGCGCGGGGCCATCGCCATTCTTGGCCTCTTTAATCGTGTGATAGATCCGGGAATCGATGATTGGAGTTGCCCCCGATATGTGGACAGCAGGCGCGGACTAATCCAAAAAGGAATCCATCCCCGTGCCAAAGACCACCCCCACCTATTCAGCAGAGTTCAGACGCGAGGTGCTCGCCTATCAGGCGAGCACCGGCCAATCCCAGAAGGAGGTATCCAGCCACTTTGGGATCACCACCAACACCCTGCGGGACTGGCAACGCCGGGCGCAGGCGCCGCTTGGGGCGCCGGAGCCCGGCGTTGCCAGTGAGACTCCCGAGGCCGAGCTGCGCCGTTTGCGTCGCGAGAACCGCGAACTGCAGATGCGCTGTGAGATTCTAAAAAAAACGGTGGGCATCTTCAGTGCTCCATCCGGGAACGATTCGCGCTGATCGAGAGGATGCATAAAGACTATCCGATCACCGTATTGTGTGCGCTCATGGCGGTCTCACGGAGCGGTTATCACGCCTGGGTTTCTGGCCGCCGCAGGATTCGCGAGCAGCGCGATGACGCCTTGCGACCGCTTATACGGCAGGCCTTCGACGATTCCCGCCAGACCTACGGCTATCCACGTATGACCATCGAGTTACGGGCCAAAAATGAGCCCGTGGGCAAAACGCGAGTGGCTCGACTGATGCGCGAGGAAGGTTTGTGTGGCCGACCTCGCCGTCGTTATCGTCCCCAGACGACTCAAAGTGATCACGACAATCCGATCGCTCCGAACCGCCTTGCCCAGGTCGAGGCCATCACCGCCTGCGACCAAGTCTGGCAGGCCGATATCACCTATCTGCCCACCACGGCCGGCTGGCTCTATCTGGCGGTGGTCATCGATGCCTACAGCAAGCGGGTGATCGGTTGGGCCTTCTCGGCCTCTCTGGCCACCGACTTCGTCATCGCCGCTTTGGCCATGGCCATCGCTAGGCGTGGCGGTCGATGTGCGGATGGCCTGATGCTCCACTCCGACCGCGGGGTCCAATACACCAGCGAACGCTTCCGCACCGAACTCGCCGCTCACCACATCACCGCCTCGATGAGCCGCCGGGGCAACTGCTACGACAACGCTCGCGCCGAATCGTTCTTCTCGACCCTCAAGATCGAGCACACCTACCGCCATAACTTCCCAAATCATTCCCACGCCAGGCAGGCCACGTTCGAATGGATCGAAGCCTTCTACAACCTGCGCCGCCGCCATTCTTCAATCGGGAACATCTCCCCGATTGACTTCGAAAACCAATCCAACTGAAACCACTGTGCCTGCTGTCCACTTTTTGAGGGTAATCCCAGATCGTCTCCTTCCCGGTGCGCCCTTTGGCGATGTCCTTGAGCAACGTCCAACCAATCCCCCCGCCGGATCCGACATCGATGAAGCCATCCATCGGCCGGGTGTAGAAGGCATATTGACCGTTCACCCATTCCGGATGCAGCACGACATTGCGCTGTTGAGAGGAGGGGGTTTTCAGATTCGGCAACCGCTCCCACTGCCGAAAGTCCTTGGTGCGCACGATGCCCGCCTGCGCGATCGCGGAGGAAAGATCGCCGGGCGCCGCCTGGGGATCCTTCGATTCCGCACAGAAGATGCCGTAGATCCAGCCGTCCTCATGAAACACCACCCGCATGTCGTAGAGGTTGGTCTCTCCGGCGATCTCTGGAATATCACAGGGTTCGTCCCAAAACTTGAACTTTGAAACTCCATCCTTGCTCGCCGCGATGGCGAAGAAGCTCTTGCGGTCGGCCCCCTCCACCCGGGCTACGAGGTGAGGTTTCCCTTTCCACAAAAACGCTCCCGGATTGTAGGCACCGCCCACGCCCATGCGTTCCATGAAGTGAGGATTGGTCTGGGGATTAAAATCATACCGCCAAGCCAAGGGCACATGGTGGGCGGTCAGGACCGGGTGCTGGAAACGCTCAAACACCCCGTTTTCCCAATCGCGATCGACGGGGTTGGGGCGATTGAGGAAGGCCTTGTGGGCGGCCGTCACCTTTTTAACCCGAGCGTTGAAACCGGGCAGCTTGGGCGACGGGGAGGAGGAGTTTTTTTTGCTCATAGAGGGGAGACGGGAGGGATGACAGGTTCAGCGGACGGAGCGGCCCCGAGGGCGGTCAGCCGGGCCATCGCCTCCAGCGCCGCCCGGCCGTTGTGATAAGGGCATTTCCAAAAACTCACTTTGGCCAACTCCGGCAGCACCGTCCCCGCGCAATCAACGCCCCGAAACCACTCCCCTCCCACCGGATCGATCAATCGCGCTTCGATAAATTCCCACAGTCTTAGCGCCGCATCGAGAAACCGAACATCGCCCGAGAGCTGAGCGGCATTGAGGAAACCCACCAGGCCTTCGGCCTGCGGCCACCACTCCTTGTTCGTATCGCTGACCCCTTCCGGTCCTCCTTGGTTGAAGATCGCTCCATCCGCATCACAGCCTTGCGCCAAGGTGGCCTCGGCGATCGCCAGCACAAGCGGCCGGACGCGGGCCTTCCGGTCGTTATCGCCCAGCGCCTCCACCGCTTCGGCGAGCAGCCAGCTGGCCTCGATATCGTGGCCGTAGGAGATCCGATCCGAGGTCACCGTCCAATCGGCGGCGAAGAACAGCCCCAAGTGGTGCGTCTCCGCATCCACCACGTGATCCACCATCACCTCGACCAGTCGGCCCAAGGCCCCGCGAACCGCCGGATCCGGCCAAACCCGCAGCAGGCTGGTGTAAGCCTCCATCACGTGAAGCAGGGTGTTCTGTGATTTGGGGGCGTTTTGATCGACCTCGCTCAACCGCATGTCCGCGATGGGGGACCAGTCGCGCGCAAACGCTTCGAAGTAGCCGCCGTGGACCCCATCGACCCCACGGGTTTCCATGAGCCGGAACAGCTCCTGCGCCCGGGCCAGCGGCGCCTCCCGCCCCGAGGTCCGATGGTATTCGGTCAAGGCGTAGAGGGCAAACGCCTGCCCATAGATTTGTTTGCGATCCCGTTCCCACGAACCGTCCGGGTGCACCGACCAGATGTAGCCACCGTGGGTGGCATCCCAAAACCCCCGCTCCAAATCCTCGTAGGCAAAGTCCGCCATTTCCCGATAATCGGGGTCTTGGTAAACCCGGTGGGCGGCGGCAAAGGTCCACAGAATGCGCGAGGTCAACAAACTACCCCGCGGTTGCGAATCGTCCACGGTGCCATCATTGGCCAAAGCGGCGTGAAAGGTGCCCCGCGCACCGTCGGCCACCTGATGCATCCAGAACGGCAGCACATTCCCCCGCAAATCGGCTTCGATCCGACTCCGTAACCGGGTCAACACGCTCAGGTCCATACCGCAGACAACGTCATGGCGGACTCAAGTTCAGCGTCAAATCTCGCGGCAACTGCTGAATGTCAATCAGTGGCCCAGGCCAAACGGCCGCGCGCCGCCCTACAACCCCCGCAAAAATGAAAACGTCAGATCCCCCTCATCGGGCAGACTTTCATGTTCGTAGTCCGGGTAGAGCTTCATGCGCTTCGGGCCTCCGAGTTTGTTGTAGGCGGCAAACTGCGAGCTCGGCGGGCAGACTTGATCCATCAGGCCCGTGAACATCTGCACCTCCGCCCGCACGCGCGGAGCCAGATGCTGGATATCGATGTAACCCAGTTTGGTGAAAATGGCCTCTTCCTGCTCGTGCCGGGGGTCGAATTTGCGGAGATAGTAGCGCAGTTCCTCGTAAGCGTTCTTGGCGAGGTCCATTTCCCAGACTCTTTGATAGTCGCAAAGGAACGGGAAGACGGCGGAGGTCCGTTTGATCGCTGGCACCAGCGCCGCACAGGCGAGGGCCAACGCCCCACCTTGCGATCCGCCCATGGTGCCCACCCGGGCCGCATCCACTTCGGCAAACCCCATGACAATTTTTGCGAGGAGCACGGTATCCAGGAAGATCGCCCGGTAAAACAGCTTGGTCGGATCCTCATCGTGTAATCCTCGCACAATGGCTCCTCGATAAGTGGTGCCTTTCACCCCCCCAAAATCCTCCGAACGGCCGCCTTGTCCCCGACAGTCCATCGCCGCGAGCGCCATGCCCGCACTGGCGTAGCCGACCGCTTCCATCCAATCCCCACTGTAGTGGGTGTAGCCGTGGAAACGCAGCACCGCCGGGGCGGGTCCGACCGACTCGCGAGGCCGCACATATTTCGCATAAATTCGCTCTCCCCCCACCCCGGTATACCAAAGATCAAAACACTCCGCCGCGGGATGGTCGATCGTCGTGTTTAAATTCAGCTCGACCCGGGGATCATGACCCTCGAGTTCGCGGAGAGCCGAATCCCAATAGGAATCAAAATCACTCGGCCGCGGATTGGTGCCTTGGTAGCGCTTCAGTTCGGACAGGGGGAGATCAAATGCTGGCATAACAAAATTGAACTACACCGCTCCTGTCGGAACACTTCCAACGCAAATTTACCCCAACTTCATTATGCGTGCTGCCCTGCTTCTCCTGATCTCATTGGCTTTGAACAGCCTCTGCTCCGCCGCCGAAACCAAGACCGCGGCCTTGGTTTTCCAATCCGATTTTGGCGCCAAAGATGGCGCCGTCGCCTCGATGCGCGGCGTCGCCTTTGGCGTCTCTCCGACCCTGCCCATGTTCGACCTCACCCACGAGATCCCGGCCTTCGACATCTGGGCCGCCGCCTATCGGCTCAATCAAGTGGCGACCTATTGGCCCGCGGGCACCGTTTTCGTATCCGTGGTCGACCCCGGAGTGGGCACCCAGCGCAAGTCCGTCGTGCTCAAAACCAAGTCCGGGCACTACTTTGTCTCCCCCGACAACGGAACCCTCACCCTCGTCGCCGATGAGTTGGGCGTCGCCGCCGTCCGCGAAATCGACGAGGCGGTCAACCGCCTGAAAAACTCCGAGAAATCCTACACCTTTCACGGCCGTGACGTGTATGCGTTCACCGGCGCCCGTCTGGCCGCCGGCGTGATCTCCTTTGCCGAAGTCGGCCGCGAACTCGATCCCGCCGTCACTCGCCTGCCCTACGGTCAAGCGGCTCGCGACGGTGAAGTCATCCTGGGCAACATCCCCATTCTCGACATCCACTACGGCAACATCTGGACCAATATTCCGCGGTCCCTGCTCATGGAAATTCAACCCCGAGAGCTGGAACACCTGCTGGTCACCATCACCCACGGTGACGAGGTGGTGTATGCCGAACGCATTCCGTTCGTGAACACCTTTGGCCAAGTCGAATTGGGTCAGCCCGTCCTCTACATCAACGACCTGCTCAATGTCGCCCTCGCCCTCAACCGGGCCGATTTCGCCGCCGCGCACCAGGTGTCGAGTGGCCCGGATTGGAACATCACCCTCTCCCGCTGAGCGCCGCCCCCGCCCTTGTCATCTCCTAGATGACAAGGGTCCGGGTCAGAAGACCCGAACCAACGAGCGTTGACCGGCCGCGAGAGCCGCCATGTCGTCCGGCCAGGGCAGGCGGTTGAGCAAGCGGCCTTCGGCATCGAACTCCCCCAGCCAGCCTTTCTCGGCGAGCGGCACATAATATCTCGCGCGGTTGCTGTCGTAGGCCAGCGTCTGGGGGCGCACCGCCGCATCCAGCCGCACGCGCGCGACTTCCACCCGCTCGTTGGCGTAGGCGATGACTTCCCCGCTGTCGGACCGGAGCACGAGCAGCCGGTCGTTGACCTGATCCCAAGCCAGCCCGCCGATGGGGTCCGGGCCACCGCTGGGCTTAAACGCCTCCTGCACGTCGCCATAGCGGGTGATTTTACCGATCGTCCCCGCGGTTGGCATCACGGCGTAGACCATGCGATTGAACGATCGCACCGCCAGATCTCCCGGTTGCTCCGCTGCCATCTTGAAAGCGGGGGGCAGATCATAGTCATACCAAAGTTCCCGAATCCCTCGTTTGACGGTCACCAGACGATCCCCCGGAGCCAAACGCAGCCAGATGTAGTCCGTGTTGTGTTCGTAGCCCAACCCGATCACCCGGTCGCCGGGTTCGAGGAACCCGACCAACGCATCGTCCGATCCCTGTTCCAAGGCCAGGTCGTGGATCGGTGCCGTGCCGGCTCCGGCCGAGTAGAGGTGAGTCGGACCACGGGAGGCGCAGCCCGCGAAAATAACCAGCAAAAGGGGCAGCAGGAGGATCGGTTTTGGCGTTGTCATGGATCGGGGAGCAGCCGTTGATCAGCTCCCATGAAAGTAGCGTTTATCAGCGGCACCAGCATAGTGAAATCGGATCTTTTTGCCGCGTGGGAGGTGAAAACGATCGCGACGGAATATGGCCCGGTGACCTACAAAGCCCGGGGCGACCAAGTGCTGATCAATCGTCACGGCTACGAATTCCCGCTCCCGCCCCATGCCATCAACTACCGCGCCAATATCCGGGCGCTGGCGGACCTTGGATTCACCGAGGTGGTTTCACTCAATTCCGTCGGATCACTGGACCCGAAGCTCGGCCCCGGCACGTTCGTTTCCTGCAGCGACTACCTCTGTCTGCAGGAAGGTCCAAAAACGTTTTATGATCGCGAGCTCAAAGGGGGGCCGCCTGGCATCGCCAACAACCTCATCCCCCGGATACTCGAGGAGCTGGCCCCTGAGTTCGCCATCCAACCGGGCAAGACTTACGTGCAGATGCGCGGCCCCCGCTTCGAAACCAAGGCCGAGATCCGGGTGGTCAAGGATTGGGGCGACGTCATCGGCATGACCGCCGCCTTCGAAGCCGATCTGTGCACCGAAGCCGGTTTGAACTACAACAGCCTCGCTCTGATCGACAACTACGCCAACGGCCTCGAGGGCACCGAGATCGATTTTAAAAAATTTCACGAACTGGTGAAGGGGAACCAAGCCCGGGTAAACCGCTTGTTTCAGCGTCTGCTGGAGATCTTCGGGGACGCCTGATCCGCTCCGCTCACCCTTCGGCGATCCAGGTCACCGCCGCCTGCGCCGCCGCCAGCCCCATGGCGCCGGTCACCCAGACCGCGGTGCCAAATCCACTAGCACAATCCAGTTTCAGATTACTGCCGGGCTCCGGCTCGGTCCCGCAGGATCCATCGGCCCAGGGGTAAACCGGTTGCTCCGGCGACCAGACACAACGCACCCCGTATCGGTTGCCTTCACCGCGGGCGAAGCCGTGCTCCCGGCGAAGCTTTTTGCGCACCATTTTGAGCAATTCGTCTCCCCACGCCTCGCCCAGATCACCGATCCGGAGTTGCGCGACATCCCGGCGTCCACCGGCGCCGCCCACGGTCACACACCGCTTCCCCAGTCGGACCGCCGCGCCCAGCAGATCGGCCTTGTTGGTGGTGCCGTCAATCGCGTCCACCACCACATCAAAGTCGGGTTCGAGCAATTGATCGGCGTTGGCCGCGGTGAGAAACGCCATGACCACGTCCACGTGACATTCCGGATTTATGAGGCGGACTCGCTCCGCCAGAACCTCCGCCTTGGGTCGCCCCAAGTTGCCGGACATCGCCGGCAACTGTCGGTTGGTGTTGGTCACGCAAACATCATCGAGATCGATCAGGGTGAGCCGCCCCACCCCGCTGCGCGCCAGCCCCTCGACGGTCCATGACCCGACGCCGCCGAGGCCGATCACCGCCACATGGGCCGCCTGCAGGCGGGGCAAGGCCGCGGTGCCCAAGAGTCGGCCCAGGCCCCCAAACCGATCCGCGTAGCCCGCATTCATTGGGGTTTCATCGCGTCCCGGAGCGCCGCGAGCCCTTCACTCAAGTCGGACCCACTGGGATGCTGATACACCTCGAGATCAAAGACCTTGGCTACGGCGAGCAGGTGATCGAAAATATCGGACTGCACGCCTTCGTAAAACGCCCAAGCGGTGTTGTTCACAAAACAGTAGATCTCCAGTGGCAGGCCATGCGGCGTCGATTGAAGCTGCCGCACCAGCAGGGTCTTGCCCTGATCGATGTGCGGGTGGTTGCGCAGGTAGTTCAGGGTATAGGCGCGAAAAGTGCCAATGTTCGTCAGCCGCCGTCCGTTGCCCAACACATTGGCTTCCTCGCCCAGCTTCTCGTTGTCCTTCGCGATTTCGGCGCGTTTGGCCGCCAGGTGCTCCCGCACGTGGCTGATCTGACTCCACCGCTCGAGCTGGTCCGCGTTCGCAAACTGAATCGAATTGGCATCAAAACACAGGTTGCGCTTAATGCGACGCCCCCCCGAATCGGACATCCCCCGCCAATTGCGAAAGGATTTCGAGATGAGATCATAGGTGGGAATGGTGGAGATGGTTTTGTCCCAATTCTGCACCTTTACCGTCGTGAGCGAAACGTCGATGACGTCACCATCAGCACTGGCCTGAGGCATCTCGATCCAATCGCCCACCCGCACCATCTGGTTGGCGGAAATCTGTATCCCGGCGACGAAGCCAAGAATCGCGTCCTTGAAGACAAACATCAGCACCGCCGTCAGGGCGCCCAGCCCCGAGAACAGATAAATCGGCGACTTACCCAACATCACCGCCAGGATCAGGATCAGGGCGACGACGACCGCCACGAGCTTGACCGCCTGGGCAAACCCTTTGATCGGCAGTCCCCGGGTCTTCGATTTGTGCTCCACGACCTTCTGGATCGCATTGAGCACCGCGAAGAGCACGCCCAGCCAGATGCAAACCAGGTAGACACTGACCGCGTCGTTCACGCCTTCGAGGACCGCATCGGAACGCCCCAGGACCCCGGGGGCAAAGGTGTTGATGACCAGAGCGGGCGCCAGATGGGAAAGTCGGGTGAACACCCCCGTATCCACGAACGCATCATCGATGTCGGTTTTGCTTCGTTTTACCGCGGCTTTGACCAGCCGCAAAATAACGCTCTTGGCGACAAAGTTGGCGGACCAGGCAAGCACCCCCAAAAGGACAAAGCCAATACTCACCGAGAACCCATCCGCCCACGTCGTGGGCATGCCTTGGGCCAGCAGCCAGTCTTCAAGGAACCGAACAAATGTGTGCATCATACGAGCGGAGCGAAGGTCACGCTTGGGGCGACGTCAATCCGGGGTCGCAGGGCCGCGGTCCGAGTCTTAACCGCCGTCCCCAGCCACAACCGCCTGCACCGCCTTGATAGCGAGCGCGAGTCTCGCCTCCCCCCGGCCGCCGATGGACACCATGGGCAGATCCCGCTCGATCACCATCTGTCGCACCCGCTCCGCCGAGGCGCGCCACTCCGTTTCATCCGCATAGGTTCGCTGGGGATCATTGGCCCAGGGCAAATCGGGTTCGCACAACAGATGCAGCGCATAGCGCGGGGCGCGCACATCCGCCGCCGTTCGCACCCACGCGGGGATGCACCCCGCGTAGAGGTCATCGGCCCAACGCACATTCATCAGCAACGTCGTATCACAAAAAACGATACGTCGGGCCCGCAGCGCCGCCGTTTCTTCACTCACGATCTGACCGCGGGCGATGGTGCTCAGATCCGCCGGGTCAATCCGACCGGCGCGGAGATCCCAGAACTCCCGCACGAACTCCGCCGCAAAAGGCTCGTCGAAATGATTCGCCAGCGCCTCCGCCAGCGCCGACTTGCCGGTGGACTCCGTGCCCACAATCCCCACCCGTATGACCGCTTCAGGCATCGTTCCCCTCCCCCTCCGACTGGGCTTGCATGGCCCGGCCCCACGCCCGCCACCCGGCCAGAGCCAGGCCGAGGAAGACCAAATACAAAAAGGCCGTGTAGGTCAGCCCCGCCGCCGCGTAGGTGACGACCGCCATGGAATTCACCATCACCCACCCAATCCAGTTTTCCCGTCGTTTCCGCACCTGCAACACCTGCGCCACCATGCTGAAGCTGGCGATAAAGGTGTCCCGAAAGGGCATCGCAGCATCGGTATAGTTGGCCTGCCACCAACCCCAGATCAGGGTCCCGGCCACCGCCGCAGCCAGCCACGAAAACCGCGCACGCCAGGACAAAGTGGTGATGGGCAACTCCGGCAGACTGCCCCGGTGCTTGGTCCAGTGCCACCAACCATACCCCAGGCAGACAAAAAAGAAGACCTGCAGTTTGGCATCGGCGTAGAACGTCCACTGCCAAAACAAGAATCCCTGCACCGTGACCGCCACCATTCCCACCGGGAACGCCCACAAACTCCGGCGGATCATCAACACCACCCCGGCGATGCCCAACCCGAGGTTCAATTGGTCCCACCCCTGCCCCGCGGACAGGCCTCGCCAAATTGCTTCCCACCCGTCCATCAGCCGCAAGAGAGACCGTTAAAGGCTGGCCCCGCGGCTCGGATCAGGCGCTGTTGGCGGGAGAAATTCATCGCGCCATGAAACCGAGGGGGATTCCCCGCCGGGTCAACGACGATGTCACCGTCCCCCTGCGGCCATCATACCCGTCCCAGGGAGGGACTCATGCCTGGGGTCAATACCCTAGATATGAAATTGCCTTTGGCCCGAAGCAGAGCATACATCGCGAAGCGATGAACAGCTCCTCTCTAAATCCAGCGTCCTATTCAGGGTGCCTTACTGTGCGAGGAGCACAGCGGATGAGAGCAGCTCGATGGGTCATGGCCGGGGTATTTCTTTGCAGTTTGCTCCCCGCTGCCACCGTGACTTGGGACGGCAGCGCGGGCACGGGCGCATGGTCAACCGGCGCAAATTGGGACACCGGCTCTTTGCCTGCCACGGCCGATATTGCGGCCTTCGATGCCGCCAATGCCAATAGCCAATACACCCTCACGCTGGGCGCTAATCGCGTCGTCAATGGAGTCAGCTTCGCCGCCACGGGCAGCAATGGTTTCACCTTTAACAGCGGCAATCAACTCGCACTGAACTCCGGCGGCATCACGAACAACAACTCCGCCACGCAGACGTTCAACGCCGAGGTGCGCATCAACGGAGCTCAAACTTGGGCCGCCACCGCCGGAGGCCTGGAGTTTCAAAATGTGCTGATCAGTCAAAACGTGATCTTCACCGGCGCCCATGCCATCGGAATCAACGGCACGCTGACGGTGCAAAACAGCCGCGCGATCACCAACAACACCACCGGGGCCGTCACCTTCAATGACATCGACCTATCGGCCACCACGAGTCGGCTTTTAACCCTGACCGGCACCGGCGACACCACCATCAGTGGGCTCATTTCCAACGCCGGTCGCATTCGCAAGCAGGGCTCCGGAACCCTGACCATCGTCGGAGCCAACACCTACACCGGTGATTCGTTGCTTACCGCGGGAACGGTCGCCATCGGGGACAACGCCGCCTTCGGCACCAGCCGGGTTGACCTCGGCAACGCCACCCTCGAGTCCGCGGGCGGAGCCCGCAACATCGCCAACGACACCCGGCTGACCGGCACATTCCGGTTGGGCGGCACCGACGACATCGAGCTCAGCGGCACCATGACGCTGATCAACAACCGCACCATCTACGCGGACGGCATGGGGAGCTACCTCATCAGTGGTGACATCGCACTCTCCGACAACACCCTCAACCGCCGCCTGACCGTGCGGGGGATCAACGACATCGAGATCTCCGGCGACATCTCCAACGGGGCCTCCGCCAGTGCCGGCAACCTGACCAAAAACGACGGTGGCACCCTCACCCTATCCGGCACCAACACCTACGATGGCATCACCGATATGAATGCCGGCACCTTGGTCATCACCGGTGACAACAGCGGCCTCTCCGGCCAGTTCCGCCTCGACAATGGCGACGTCGTGGTGGGCGCGGCCAACGCCTTCGGCACCGGCGAGCTGCGGCTGGCCAACGGCGACATCAGCGGCGATGGCACCGCCCGCACCATCACCAACGACATGACTCTGGCCGGCAACGGCACCATCATCGAGGGTTCCTCCGACCTGGACTTCACCGGCACGCTCACGGTTACCGGCGGCAATCGCACCCTCACGGTCAACAACACGGGCAACACCACGCTCGGCGATATCGCCCTGTCCAACGACGCCATTAACCGGCGACTTACCCTCGCCGGTTCCGGGGACACCACCATCGCCGGCAACATCACCGATGGCGTGGGCGGAGCCACCGCCGCCAACCTCACCATCAACAACACCGGCACCACCACCCTTAACGGCACCAACAGCTACGGCGGCATCACCGATATCAACACCGGCACGGTTATTTTTAACGGTGCCAACACCACCACCGGCGATGTCCGTCTGGATGGCGGCATCATTCAAATTGGCAACAACGCCGCCTTTGGCACCAGCACGCTGCTACTCAACAACGGCACTTTACAGGGCGACGGCACCGCCCGGACCATCGACAACACCCTGCTCCTGATCAACAACAACGCGACCATCGGCGGCTCCTCCGACCTCGACTTCAACGGCCTGCTCACCACCAACGGCAACCGCACCCTCACCATCACCAACACCGGCAGCACCACCTTCGGCGACGTGGCGATTTCCAACAGTGCCGGCAACCGCACCCTCACGTTCAACACCACTACCGATGCCACCATCGACGGGGTCATTGCCAACGGCAGCACGTCCCCCGCCAGCCGACTCACCAAAACCGGCGCCGGCACCCTCACCCTCGCCGGTGACAACACCTACGCGGGCAACACCACCGTCAACGCTGGCACCCTGCAAATCGGCGCCGGCGGCACCACCGGCTCCATCATCGGCAACCTGATCAACAACAGCGCCGTGGTCGTCGACCGAACCGACAGCTCAACCTATGCCGGTCGGCTCTCCGGCAGTGGCACCGTCGAAATGGCCGGCACGGGCAACCTCACCTTCTCGGGCGACAACACCTACACCGGGGCCACCACCGTTTCCGCCGGCACCCTTACCCTCGCCTCGAACACCGCCCTCGGCAATGCCTCGGCCGGCACCACGGTCGACGCCACCGCCACCCTCGCCCTCACCAACAACATCACGATCGCCAGCGAGGCCGTGACCAACAGCGGGACCGTCACCAACACTTCCGGCACCAACACTTTTGGCGGCGTCATCTCCGGCACCGGCACCCTCACCACCACCGGTGGCAACCTCACCCTGGCCAACACCAACACCTACTCCGGCGACACCACGGTCGGCTCCGGCAGCACCCTGACCCTCAGCGCCGACGACGCCTTGGGCACGGGCGCCACCACGGTCGCGGCCGGCGGCACCCTCGCGCTCACCGGCGGCATCACCGTGGACCAGACCACCTTCACCCTCGCGGGCACCGGCAACGCCGGCGCGGGCGCCGTGCAAAACCTCGCTGGCAACAACCTGCTCGGCGGCGACTTCGTCCTCTCCGCCGATACCACCGTGCAGTCCGATGCGGGCACCCTCACCCTCGGCACCACCACCCTCAACGCCGAGTTCTACGCCGACGACACCATCGACATGGGCACCCATGCCCTCACCGTGGACGGCGCGGGAGACCTCACGCCTCAACGCGCCCCTCAGCGCTCAGACCAACAGACCAGGCCGGTGCCGGCGCCTCTGCCGTCATCGGCGTGATCGACCAGACCGGCACCCCTGGGCAGAGTTCCCCACCACCCCCTTCACCGCGGCACGAGTCATCATCAACGACGGCGGAAGAAGCGGTCGGGGTGCTTCTAACGACGCCCCGGGTCGACCGCCCGAGGACTTCGGGATCAACAACGACATCACCGTCCGGGGGATGGCATCGGCGCCGCCGGCTCGCCACCCACCACCATGGGCACCAACGACGCCGGTGGCATCATCGACTTCGACAACATAGTCCAGCGTAACGTCGCCTGACCGTCGCGCCGGCGGCACCTTCGACACCCGCGGCCACCCAGCCGTCCAAGACATCACCCTCGACGGCAGCTATTCCAACGCCCAGACCGCCGCGAAGCGCCGGCAGCAGCCTCTTTGTCACCGGCGACATCTTCCAGCACCCACACCTCTCAGGTCCCGCCACCATCGACGGCCTCCTTGATTTCAACGCCGACGCAATACCGGACCCATCAACGTGGCCGCCGGCTCCACCACGACATCGACGCACGCATCCCAAAACGGCGGCTTCGATAAGACCGGCAACCTGGCCTGCTCATCCTCTCCGGCTCGACATGCCAGCGGTCGGCATCTCAACAACATCGTGCGCGTGGACGGCAACCAGGGCCTCAGCGCCGCCGCCGGCTCCACCACCGTCGTGCCGGCGCCCAACTCCAACTCGACGGCGTGACCATCGCCAGCAAGCCGCTCACCCTCAACGGCTCCGGCATCTCCGCCGACGGCGCCTCGGGCCTTCGCCAGCGCAACAGCTGGTCCGGGCGCGGTCACCCTCGCCTCCAGCGCCCAGATCCAACGCCGCCAGCGGCGCCGGCCTAACCGTCTCCAGCGCCATACCGCTCCGGCCTCACCCTCAGCGTGGACGGCGCCGGCGACACCACACCGGCACCAACACTATAGGCCCTCAACCAACAGGGCGCCGGCAGCCTCACCCTCTCCAGGCTCAAACCGCGCCATCTCCACCACCAACGTCAGCGCCGGTACCCTCACCCTCGCCTCCTTGACATCCTCCACGGATGCGATGGACTGAACGTCTCCGGCGGCGCTTCGCGGCGGGGCGCCCTCTGAGACCCTGGGCCAGTTGAACGTCTCGGCACCGGCACCCTCGACATGGACGACATCACCGCCGAACGGCCTTTGATTTCGGCAGCGACAGCGCGGGTTCCGGCGGCACCCTGGTAGCCTGCCGCCGGCAACCTGAACATCACCAACGACTTTGACTTCAGGGCACCCTGGAGCTGACGCCGGCACCACCTCGCCCTCTCCGGGGCAGCACCTTGACCTGGGCACCCTCCGTCACGGGCAACACCGTCATCGACTTTGGCGCGGTGGATGCGAGCACGCTCAACACCAGGCGCCTGACCATCGCCTCCGGGGTGACCATCACGGTCAACAACTGGGCCTCCTTCCGACCTGCCCCGGATACCGGCCTTTGCAGCGGCTCAGGCGCAGTGACCATTGACGAGCGCCCCTGACGCGAGCACCGCGCAGATCACAGCTGCGGATTTTATCCCACGGACACCATCTGGCTGACCGGAGACTTTGGCATCAACGAGATCACCGTACCCGAACCCTCGAGCTACGGCGCGATCCTGATGGGCCTGGGCCTGGCGCTGTGGCGCCTGCGCCGACCACGCCGCGACGCCTACCTGCGCCACCCACGCCGCAGCTCGGCACGTAGGGGCTTCGCTTGACGAAGCCTGTTTCAGCCTGTCCGGCCACTCCACCGCAGCGGGCGGCGTCAAGCGCCGCCCCTACTACCGCTCCGCACGCCGTAGGGGCTTCGCTTGACGAAGCCCGTTTCAGCCTGTGCGGCCACTCCACCGCAGCAGGCGGTGTCAGCTGCCCCTACCCACTCCACCGGACGGCTTCGCCCGGCGGTCGACGCGACCTCTGATGCGGGAGGAATAAAAAGGCGCGCTGGGTCCAGCGCGCCTGATCAGGTCAAAAGACAATCAGCCGCTCAAATTACATGCGGCAGATTAAGAGTTCCCGTTCGTAAACCATCTCCTTCGGCAGGTGATCATGTGGGTGAGGAACAGCTCCTCGTGTCCGATGATTTCCCGGCGCCAGGCATCGCGATCCACGGTTTGAAGATTCTCGAAGTCCTCCTTGGAAAAGTCCAAGTCGGTCCAGTCGATGTCTTCATACTTGGTACATTGCCGCTGATGTAGCCCGGTTTCCACGCCTTGGCGGCGGTGCGGCCGCGCGAGCGGTCCACGATCCATTGCAGGATGCGCATGTTGTCACTGAAGCCCGGCCAGAGAAACTTCCCGTTTTCGTCTTTACGGAACCAGTTCACGTTGAAGACCCGCGGCGATTCGCTGAGCGAGCGCTGCATCTTCATCCAGTGGCGCAGGTAATCGCCCATGTGGTAGCCGCAGAAGGGCAACATCGCCATCGGGTCGCGGCGCACCTTGCAGCGTGCCGGCTGCGGCGCCGTCATCTCGGAGCCCATGGTGGCACCCATGTAGACGCCACCCGACCAGTTGAAGGCTTGATAAACCAGCGGCATAGTCGTGGCACGACGGCCACCGAAAACGATCGCTGAGATCGGCACGCCATTGGGGTCTTCCCAAGCGTCATCAATGGTGGGACATTGCGACGCCGGCGCGGTAAAGCGGGCGTTGGGGTGGGCGGCCGGCGTCTCGCTGGCCGGCGTCCAGGGGTTGCCCTTCCAGTCCGTCAATTCCGGCGGCGGCTCTTTGGTCATGCCCTCCCACCAGACTCCGCCCTCCGGAGTGAGCGCCACATTCGTGAAGATGGAATTCTTCGCGAGTGAGATCATCGCATTGGGGTTGGTCTCATCGGAGGTGCCGGGGGCGACCCCGAAGAAGCCAGCCTCAGGGTTGATGGCGCGCAGCTTCCCGTTTTCGTCGGGCTTGATCCACGCGATGTCGTCACCGACGGTGGTGACCTTCCAGCCCTTTGCGGCCAGGGACTTCGGGGGGATGAGCATGGCAAAATTGGTTTTGCCACAGGCACTGGGGAAGGCAGCGCCCACATAGGTCTTCTCGCCCTGGGGATCTTCCACCCCGAGAATCAGCATATGCTCGGCCATCCAGCCCTCGTCCCGCGCCATGTTGGAGGCGATGCGCAAGGCGAAGCATTTCTTGCCGAGGAGCGCGTTGCCTCCGTAGCCCGAGCCGTAGGACCAAATTTCACGGGTTTCGGGAAAGTGGACGATATACTTCTCCTTGTTGCAGGGCCAGACAACGTCGGCCTGTCCCTCCTCGAGCGGGGCCCCCACAGTGTGCACACACGGCACGACGCGTTTTTCGCCCTTGTCGATTTCCTGAAAGACCGCCTCACCGATCCGCGCCATGATGCGCATGTTGACGACCACGTAGGCCGAGTCGGTCAACTCGACGCCGATCTGCGAGATCGGCGATCCCACCGGGCCCATGCTGAACGGCAGCACATACATGGTGCGGCCCTTCATGCAGCCGTCGAAGAGCCCCTTTAGGCGACGGCGCATTTTGAACGGATCCTCCCAGTTGTTGGTCGGTCCGGCGTTATCCTTGGAAAGCGAGCAGATGTAGGTGCGGTCCTCGACTCGGGCGACATCGGAGGGGTCGGAGCGGGCGTAGAAGCACCCCGGCCAAAGGTCTTCATTGAGCTTGGTGAAGGTGCCCCCCTCGACGAGGTTCTGACACAGGGAATCGTATTCTTCCTGAGAGCCGTCGACCCAATGGATGGCGTCCGGCTTGCAGAGAGCAGCTATTTTTTCGACCCATTTGAGGAGGTTCTTGTTGGTGCTAAGCGGTTCGGCGGTATTACGAGCAGTCATGGTAGGATTTTAATTTAGTGGTACGGGGTTGAGTTAATCGAAATGCCCCCGGTCCGGCTCACCATAATCTGTTGTTGATGCGCCATGTTTTGCGTTATCGGGTCTTGAGGAAGGCTGAGCGTGGCGTTGACCCTCAGGGCGGGGCAACTCATCGTCGCTCCCATGTCGGATTTTTCGACCGCTATCGCGCTGGACCCGGTGAAGCAGTTTTCGGTTTTTGCCGAGAACCGAGTCGGAAGACTCTATGATTTGGCGGCGGTGTTTCAGGCTCACAATGTCCATCTGGTGGCACTGACCGTCCTGGACACAACGGACAGCTCGATTCTGCGGTTTTTGGTGGACGATCCGGACCGAGCGCGGGAACTCATGATCAACAACGACTTTCCCTTCACCGAAGTGAGCGTGTTGG
The DNA here is from genome assembly GCA_018402455.1 of Opitutaceae bacterium. GTDB lineage: Bacteria > Verrucomicrobiota > Verrucomicrobiia > Opitutales > Opitutaceae > Actomonas. The sequence continues at coordinate 34,561 of JAGYIG010000017.1, read as the reverse complement.
CCACCGAAATCGAAGGGGAACACCGCATCAAGCATGTGCTCGGAGCGCTACTGGAAGCAGAAATCAATATCCACTACGTGTATAGCTTCCTCATCCGTCCCGCCGATAAAAACGGGTTGGTCATCAATGTGGAAGATGCCGATGTTGCGGCTCAGGCGCTGAACACCAGCGGGTTCCGCATCCTGACTCAGGCCGATATTTCGAGGTAAGCTTGAGTATGTTGCCTAGCTTCTAGGACCGACTGGCAGGTGCTGTTCAGGGTGCCGGAACGAGCTCGATTTTTACAACTCGACGACGATCTGTCTCCCCGCCTGGGCACCTGTGACATTTGTGAAAATTAACCGATAGAGTCGTGTTCGAGATTTGACCTTTGGTGGGTCCCTTCTTGGGTTCAGCCATTCGGCGCGGGTTCCACCCTCGCTGCAAACAAATCAAACTAAACAGAGACATGAAATTTCATCTAACTGCGCTGCCATCACGGCTGCTCGCGGTCGTTCTCGGCTTCACCATCGCCGCCACGACCGCTTTTGGACAAGGAAGTATAACTTCCTCTGGAATCAACGGAACAGTTGGCGACAGCGCGGGCTCTGCTCTCGCTGGAGCGTCTGTCACCGTTGTCCATCAACCAACCGGGACGAGTTACTCCACGACCTCCAGTACTACCGGTCGGTTCAGCCTGCGCGGCCTCCGTGTCGGCGGTCCCTACACCATCACCGCCACGCTTTCGGGCTACCGCTCGACGGTCGAACAAAACATATTTCTCGAGCTCAGCCAGACCTATCGGGCTGAATTGAGCCTGCAGTGGAGCGAGGAGGTAATCGAGATGGACGCGTTCGTAGTCGATGGCTCGGAGACGAGTATCTTCTCCAACGATTCCATTGGCGCCTCTTCCGTACTCAGCCAACGTGCAATCGCGGACATGCCCCAAGTGCGACGTAACTTTAACGATTTCGCCCGTTCGAATCCCTACGCGACCATCAGCGAGGACGACCGCAACGAGCTTTCCGTGGCTGGCCAATCCAACCGTTTCAACTCCATTCAGATCGATGGCCTGCGGGTGAACGACCAGTTCGGTCTCGAGTCTGATGGGGTGCAGTCCTTCAACAACCCAATCGCCATCGACGCAGTTGAGCAGATCACGATTGAAGTAACGCCATATGATGTGACCCAGAGCGGATTCACCGGTGCTTCGATCAACGCCGTCACCAAGAGTGGCACCAACGACATCAGCGGATCGGTGTACTACATTTACACGGATGACAGCCTGCGCGGTGATTCCCCGGTCGATGGCAGCAACCCACTGTTGGAAGAGACGACCTACGGCATCACCTTGGGTGGTCCGATCATCAAGGACAAACTCTTCTACTTCATCAGCTACGAAAACTTCGAAGAGCTCTCTCAGCCCAGCGATCCTGGTTTTGTGCCAGACCCCGCTGCTCTGACCACCCTCTTCAACTACATCGACAATACTTTGGGCGTAGATTTTGGCACCTTTGAATCTGTCGACGTGGCTAAAGAAGAAGAAGAGAAATTTCTGGCGAAGATCGATTGGAACATTTCAGACCAGCACCGGTTGTCGCTCAAGTATGCCAGCACCGACGGTGTGCGGCCCAACGTTGGTAACTACGACGATTTTGCCGAGACCGCCCTCTCATCGAACTTCTACCTTCAGGAAAAGGAAGAGGAAACCTACACCCTGCAGTTCTACTCAAACTGGACGGACTCCTTCCAGACCGAGTTCAGCATCGGTTACAACGACTTCTTCCAGCCAACCACCAGCGATTCGCGTCTTCCGCAGATCGAGATCGACGACTTCCCTGGCGCCGACGGTCGTGAATACGAACTGTTCTTCGGCACCGAGCAATTCCGCCACGCCAACTCATTGGCCGTGGAGACGCTCAATCTGAAGGGCAAGGGAGATTACTTCCTCGGGAATCACACGATCACCTTTGGCTTCGACTACGAAGAATCGGAGTTCGCCAACCTATTCCTTCAGGGCTCCCTCGGTGTCTTCACTTTCGAAGATCTTCCTGCTTTCCTCGCGGACACGCCTCAATCCCCGAATTTCCGCACGTTCCGCAACACGGGTGTGCAGGGGCAAGATCCCGTAGCGGTATCGGACTTCAATGTCTTGGGCCTCTACCTTCAGGACTCTTGGCAACCCACCAGCCGACTCACGGTCACTACCGGTCTTCGCGTGGACATCACCTCGCAGGACTCGCAGGCGCCTGAGGCTATTCGCCCTGACGGGACCACTTTCGAGGACGAGTTTGGCATCCCCAACAACGGCACCGTCGATGGCAATACGCTGATCGCCCCTCGCCTTGGAGCGATCTACTACCTCGATGAGGAGGAGACCACTCGCCTCCGTGGTGGCGTGGGCCTCTTCCAAGGTCGGACCCCGTTCGTGTGGATTTCCAATGCTTTCACCAACAATGGTGTGACCAACAGTCAGCAGGACGTCACCGATGATCCGAACCTCGGTTCTCTCCAGGCATATCTCAACGCGTTCAACGACGAGATCCTGCTCATTGATCCGAGCCAAGGCACCCCATCGGTCGACGCCATTGATCCCGACATTGAGCTGCCCAGCTCATGGAAAGCCAATATCGCCTTGGATCACGAATTTGAAGCCCTCGGCATGCCTTTCACGGCCACGGCCGAATTGCTTTATTCTTCGGTCAACAAAGGCCTGACCATGCAGCAGATCAACCTCAACCCAGCTGGCACCCTGCCTGACGGTCGGCCGAACTATCGTGGATCCATCACAAATGAATTCCGCCAAGTCTACCTCATCACCAACACCAGCCAAGGAGAGGCGACCAACTTCCTCCTCCAGCTGCAGAAGCAATTCCAAAACAACTGGTATGGCTCGGCGAGCTACACTTGGGGCACTTCGACCGATGTGAATCCCTTCACTTCGAGCCGGGCCGTTTCCAACTGGAGCAACGTTGTCCGCGCCGACTCGAATGGAGACGAACTGGGAACGTCCGCGTTTGAGGTAAAACACCGCATTCTGTTCAACGTGGGCTACAATCTGGACTGGGCTGAAGGCTGGACCACCCGGTTCAATCTCAACTACGAAGGCCGCACGGGCCGCCCCTACAGCGCCGCTTGGGGCAGCGACATTAACGGTGATGGCCGCAGCAATAACGACTTGTTCTACGTTCCCACCGGAGCAGACGATCCTAACGTCAATGCAGCCGCTTCGAGTGGGTTTGCCGAACTCATGGCCTATATCGACAGCTCCGATCTCGCAAACTACAAGGGCCAGATTGCTCCGCGTAATGCGTTCACCAATGATTGGGTGCATCGCTGGGACTTGAACATCACCCAGCAAATCCCCTTCCGCGGTAATATGCGCGCCGAGGTGTTCGCCAACCTCATCAACATCGGCAACATGCTCGATGATGAATGGGGACTGGTTGACGAATTCGGGTTCCCGTTTGAGCAGAACGTCTCGCGCGGCTCGGTCGTCAACGGCCAATACGTCTATGACTATCGCGGAGCTGAAAACTCTCGAGTTCAAGTCGGCGAACGGCGCAGCCGCTGGGCCATCCAGCTCGGCATGAAGTTCCTGTTCTGATCCCGCTCCCGCGGAAATTTGAGAAAGACGCTTTTTTGACGAAAGCGGCCCGGAAATCCGGGCCGCTTTTTTTTTGCGCAATTTGTGGGCTCGTTTGAGGCTCCAATTTTACACGTGCCGTTTTCCCGATCGCTCCGCGCCCTTAACTCCGCCAACTACCGCCTCTTTTTTGTCGGCCAGGGATTTTCGCTGCTGGGGAATTGGATGACCCTCACGGCCTCGGCGTGGTTGATCTACGAACTGTCCAACAATCCGTTCTACCTCGGATTCCTCCCCTTCGCCAACCAGCTGCCTGTCCTGCTGCTCGGTCCCTTGGGCGGATTGCTCGGCGACCGCCTGCCCCGCCAGCGACTCATGTGGTGGCTCAACTGCCTCTGCGCCGCCCAGGCCGCCGCGCTCGCCGTGCTCACTCTCATCGGCGAGATCACCGTCGCCCGACTCCTCATTCTGGTCACGATCCGCGGTTTCATCAATGCCGCCGAATTCCCCACCCGGCAGGCCTTCATCGTCGATCTGGTCGATCGGAAGGACGACCTGCCCAACGCGATCGCCCTCAACTCTTCGCTCTTCAATGCCGCCCGGCTGGTCGGCCCGGCCATCGCCGGCCTGCTCATCGCCGTTTCCGGTCCGGGACTCTGCTACCTGCTGGATGCCACCTCCTATGCCGCCATCCTCACGTCGATCCTGGCGATGCGCATTCCCCGTCGCCGCCGCAAGGCCAGTGACCGCCGCAATCACCCCCTGACCGATTTAAGGATCGGTTTCAAATACGTCCGCAACCACCCCAGTCTCCAGGCTTCGTTGATCATGGTGCCCATGATCGCCTTCGCGGGCTTTGCCTCCGGCACGCTTGCGCCGGTCTTCGCCCGGGACATCTACGGCGGCGACAGCAAGATGCTCGGGATCATGTTTTCCATCGTCGGGGCCGGCGCCTTGGTCAGCGCGGTAATGTTGGCCCGCCGCCCTTCACCCGAGGGGTTGCCCCGCTGGATCGCCCTCGGCGCCGGTGCCATCGCCGTCGGCCAACTGGGCATCGCACTGAGCCCCTGGTTGCTGCTCACCCTGGTCTGCATGATGGCCACCGGTTTTGGGGCGGTGCTCTGCATGGCGGGCAACAACACCCTCATCCAATCCCAGGTCGCCGACGACAAACGTTCCCGGGTCATGGGGCTGTTTGCCATGGGTCAGGGCATGTTTCCCCTCGGCAGCCTGGCGGCGGGCAGTCTCGCCGCGACCCTCGGTCCGCGCTGGGCCGTAGCGATCATGGCTCTGGCGACCGCCGTGGCGGGCTGGAAGTTTGTGCGCACCCGCCGGGCGCTGCACCACATTCGCCCACCCCGCCGCCCGGCCCCGCTGCCTTCGGACTCCGTCGCCTGAGCCTCGGCACCGTAGTCCACCATCCCGGGCTCAAGCGCACCGGGCCACCACCATCAACCTACTCCAGCCCGGGACCCTGCCACCGGTGGTTCTGCCCCACCCTCCCAGCCCGGCACCACCTCAGACCCAACCCGCGTCGCCTGGCCTCCCCCAAACGCGGCACGGCCGACCAAACCCTACCCGTCCCCTGAATCCCACTCACTGTCACCCCATAAGTGTCACCATTATGGTGACACTTATGGGGTGACGGCACCTCCCCCGGGGGGGGGCAAATGCTATGGGGAAGTTGAATCGGGGACCGGTCGGTCCTCGTGTTTACTGCGCCAGATGGCGGTCACCGCGCCCACGGTGAACTTCACGACGATTTCGCCGACGATCAGGGAAAGCAAAAACCGGGCGTCGAACACGCCGAGAAAGGCGACGAGATTAAAGAAGATCGAGTCGAGCGGGATGCTCACCGCATTGGATTTGAGCACCCGATGCCACCACGATTGCGCCAGCAGCCGTTGATAGATTTCGGTGTCCGCGGTCTCGGCCAGTACGATGGCGATGACCGAAGCCAAAATAATGCGCGGCGGCACCTGACCCGCGACGGAGAGCATGGCACTGAGGAAGGCCGACAGCGCGATCACCCGATAGACAAATTTGCGCCCTTTGCGGTGCATCCGATCCCGCTGCGTGAAAGTGAACCCAAAGACAAACGTGCCCACCGCCACTTGGCCAAAAATCGGCAAGGGGATGAACCAAGTCGCGGTCAGGTTGGCGACCAATACAGCTACGACATAGATGACAGCGGAACGCATCGGACCGGCGAACGTGTCGCTCTCCGCTCGAAGACGCGAGCATGGATCCGGCCCCCGGGCATTCACGGGGAGGCGATAGATCGATCCGAACCACCCGGGCGAGACCGCGGGGGCCGGCGAGGGGTCAGTCGCGACTCCGGGCCGGCATTCTTTTCGACGGCACTTGCTTAAAATCCCGCCGTCTCGTTGACTCCACCGATATCAGATCGAACCCACCCGATCCCTTGCATGAGTCTGGTCTCTAAAACAACCGTCGGCTGGCGCGAGCTGGTTGCTCTCCCCGATTGGCACATCCCCAAACTGCGCGCCAAAATCGATACCGGCGCCAAAACCTCCGCGCTGGACGTGGATCAGGTCGAGTTGTTGCCCGGTCGCAAAATCCGTTTCGACGTGGTGTTGAGCAACCAACACCGCCGACGCCGCAAGTGGATCACGGCGGATATTGTTCGCACCACCGTCATCAAATCCAGCAACGGCGAACGGGAAACCCGCTATGTGGTGGCCACGACGCTGGAACTCGGTGGTCGGCGCAAGCTGGTCGAGTTTACCTTGGTGCGGCGCGAAGACATGCTCTGCCGCATGCTGATCGGGCGCACCGCCCTGGCTCCCCACTACATCGTCGATGCCGGGCGCACCTACCTGACGCGCAAGAAGACCCTCAAAAAGAAAGTCCCATGAAGATCGCCCTGCTCACTCGCGAGCCCAAGAACTACTCCTCTCGTCGGCTGAAGGAGGCGGCGCAGAAACGGGGCCACAAGATCATCGGGCTCAACGTCATGAGAATGGGGATCCATCTCGATACGGAAGGCCCCTCCATCGACTACAAGGGGAAGCCCCTGAGTTCCTATGATGCCGTGATTCCGCGCATTGGCTCTTCGGTGACTTTCTATGGCACCGCCGTGGTGCGGCAGTTTGAGCAGATGGGCACCTTCACGCTCAACAGCTCGCACGCCATCACCATTTCCCGCGACAAACTCCGCTCCCTGCAGGTCCTGAGTCGCTACAAGCTGGGAATGCCGGCCACCGCTTTTGTGCGCGACCGCAAGAGCATCCTCGGGGCCATCGAACGGGTCGGCGGCGCGCCGGTCGTCATCAAGCTGTTGGAGGGCACGCAGGGCATCGGCGTCATTCTGGCCGAAACCACCAAGGTCGCGGAGGCGATCATTGAAACCCTGCAGAGCACCAGGCAGCAGGTCATCATCCAGAAATTTGTGGCCGAATCGAAGGGCAAGGACCTGCGGGCTTTTGTCATTGGCGATCGCGTTGTTGCGGCCATGCGGCGCAGTGCCGTCGGCACCGAGTTCCGGAGCAACGTCCACCGCGGCGGGACCACCGAAGCCGTGACCCTTTCCCCCGAATTCGAAGCGACGGCCGTGCGGGCCGCGCACATCCTCGGCCTGCGGGTGGCGGGCGTTGACATGCTTGAAGGCACCGACGGACCACAAATCATGGAGGTGAATTCTTCCCCCGGGCTGGAGGGGATTGAAACCGCCACCGGGCTCGATATCGCCGGTGATATCATCAAACACCTCGAGGATCAGGTCCGCTTTGAAGACTTCGACATCCGCCAGCGACTCACCTTGGCCCGGGGCTACCAAGTAGCCGAACTCCCCGTCGGACCCGACTCGGAATTTGTCGGCAAGAGCGTGAAAGACTCGGGACTGCGGGAAAAGGACATTGTCATTCTGAGCATTCAGCGGGGCGGCATCGTCATCCCGAATCCGCGCAATGATCGGCCCATCCTGGCCGGTGATCTGCTGGTCTGCTACGGCGTCAAATCGGCGCTGCAAAACCTCGTGCCCGATCTCAACGCGCGCCGCCGGCCGAAGCGGAAAGTCGCGCCGCCGCCTCCCGCTTAATGGCAACGCCCCCCCCTACCCGACGCCGCTTCACCATAGCGGGACGAACCGTGGCCACCGGCCAGCAGGCGGACATCCGTCTGAAGGTTAGTGAGACCTACCTCGGAGACGACGTCTCCATTCACCTGCGCGTGATCCGGGCCAAGCGGCCGGGACCCACGATCTTTGTGACCGCGGCCATTCACGGGGATGAGCTCAACGGGGTGGGGGTGATCCATGATCTGCTGTTCAACGATTCGCTGCAGCTCGCCCGCGGTGCCCTCATTTTGGTTCCGGTGGTCAACGTTTTCGGCTTCGAGGCCAACGAGCGCTACCTACCCGATCGCCGGGACTTGAATCGGAGTTTCCCCGGCAATCCCAAGGGCAGTTTGGCCGCGCGGGTGGCCCACGCTTTCTTTGAGAATGTGGTCCGCCGCTGCGACTACGGCATCGACCTGCACACCGCCGCCATCCAGCGGACCAACTACCCCAACATCCGCGCCAAGCTCTCCGACCCCCGCATTCGCCGCATTGCCGAGGCCTTTGGCGCCGAGCTGCTGATCAGCGGGGCGGGGCCCGAGGGATCCTTCCGACGGGAGGCGTGCGCGGCGGGCTGTCCGACGATCTGCGTGGAGGCGGGCGAGCCTTGGAAGATCGAACCCGCCATCGTTCAGTTCGGGGTGCGCGGCGTGCGTAATGTGCTGATCGAACTGGGCATGCTCAAAGGAACCGCCACGCGTCCCACCTACCAGACTCGCGTGAACCGGACGACGTGGGTGCGGGCCATGGTGGGGGGCATTCTCCGCTTTCATGTCGCCCCGGGACAGATCGTGCGAGCGGGTCAGGAGATCGCCTCCAACTCCTCGCTGATGGGCGAGGAGCAGAACGTGCTGGTCTCTCCGATTGACGGTATCATCCTCGGCATGACCACCCTCCCCGCGGTGAAACCGGGTGAACCCGTGTGCCACATCGGTCGCCCCACCCTTGCGATCAAAAAAATTGAGCAGGCGCTGGGCGCGGAAAACGGTGCCCAAAATGTCCTGCGGCGGGCCGAACGCCACCTCGCCACCAGCATCCGTCAGGTGCCCGTGCCCTCGAGCTGAACCCTGGCGGTCCGGGTGATGGCGAACCCCATCAAGTAAAACGGGCCGCCCCGCTGAGTAGCAGGACGGCCCGGTTGATTTACTTACTTGTTTGACACTATCGTAGCTCAGTTGACCGCGAAGCGATCATTCCGATTTCCCGGCAAGGCGGCAACGAAGGGGAGCCGAACTTTCGACTCCACCGTTACCCCGGCTTTGACGAGCGGCGCGAAACGCCACTCCGACACAGCTTCGATCGCGGCGACGGCGAGCTCGGCATCATTGGAGGAAACCACGGTGATGCCCTGAGGCACTCCCGTGGTATCGACCACGAATTCGAGCAGGACTTCCGATCCCCGATAGGCGGTGATGGCGGGAGCCACCACGGACACGGGGACCGGCATGTCGGTTACACCGTCGAACGATTCGACGTAGGCTTGCTCCGAAGTCCCCGCGGAAGCGGTGACCGTCAAAGCGCCGAGGCTGAGCACGATTGCGAGTTTCTTTACTGCGTTCATGTGGTTTGTCCTGAGACGGCAGGACGCCGTTTGGTTTGGTTGGTTCACCTGCGGTCAGACTCGACGGCAGGTGACATCAAACGGACTTACGCCCGCTTGAAACCGAGCGGGTCAACGCGACGAAACTCGCCCATTCGCGTTGCCCGAAAGCGCAGGGGGAATCGACCCCATTCAAAGAACTCCCGACTGGTTACCAACAGAGGAACCGTTTCCCTCAATGCAATCTCCGTGCCAACCCGTGGCCGTTAAATTCACGCGGCTTCGTTACCTCGCGGTAACTTAAGCGTGAGCAGAATCAACAGTCCCACCAAAAAGAAGCCGGCGTTGGCGGTGATGGCCACCCGGTAGTCCGTCAACGACACCAAGTTACCGAACACGAAGGTTCCGATCACCGCGGCCAATTTGGCAAAGAACCCCCAATAGCCGAAAAACTCTCCGGCCCGACCCGGGGGCGTGAGTGTGGCCACCACCGCCCGGCTGGCGGATTGCAGGGAGCCCATGCCGATTCCGGCCAGCACGCCGATGGCATAAAACTCGGCCACGCTCTCGCAGACCGCGGCCCACAGACAGGCCACAATCCACAGCAAAAGCGCCACGATCAAAGGCGGCTTTGAGCCCAGCCGATCCTGCAGAAACCCAAAGCCAAACGCCCCCGCCACGCCGGCGAGCTGCAAAACCACAAAGAGCCCAATGATCTGGGTCTGCGCCATCCCGAGGACCTCGGTCGCGTAGCCCGCCGCAAATCCCACCACCGCCATCAACCCCGCCAAATAACACGTCATGGCCGCAAAAAACTTCAGCAGTTTCCGGTGCTGCGGAAGCTCCCGACGCATATCGCCAAACTGTTTCCACGCCAACTGCCGGTAGGTTTGTCCCGGACGCAAAGTCCGGGGCCGCGCCCGCTCCCGCAGCAGCAGCAGGGTGGGAAGACTGGCCAGGAAAAAGAAAAGTCCCACCGCAAGGAACGTCCACTGCGCCCGGCCGGGCCCGCTTTGAATAATGACCAGCGCCAGCACCAGACTCAGGAGTCCGCCGAGGTAACCAAACGACCAACCGTAGCCGGAGATGCGGCCCACGTTTTGCGGCGTGCTGATCTCCGGCAGGAAGGCCGCGCAGATGTTTTCGCTCATCGAGAACGCGACGTTGGCCACCAACAGGAGACCGAGCATCAGCCCGACCTGTCCCGCCCCGATGCCCGCCATCAGGGCCGTGGCCGCCGAGCAGACCAACGCGGTGACGGCGAGGTAACGCTTCTTGCGGGCATGCACATCCGCGACCACCCCGACCAGCGGCGCGAGCAGCAGCACCAACGCTTGGGACAGCGCCAACGTCGTGCCCCACCAGCCCTCGGCGGCATTAGCGCCGGCGGCCACCACCGCTTTGAAGTAGGGCAGGCCCACCACGGTGATGACGATCGTGGTGAAAGCGGAGTTCGCGAAGTCGAAACAGCACCAGCCAAAGACCTCCCGGGGGCGCACCGGCGGCGGTTGATTGGCGGCGGGGACGTCCATGGGGCGGTAATCGAACGACAATCCCCATCCGGCGCAAGCCACGACCCCTTAGGGATTGTCAGACCGCAGGCCGACCGCTTATTTCGCCTGATCTCCATGGCTGCTGCTACCCCTCCCCCGCCTGACCCGAGCGCCTCGACCCTGGCACCGAGCGTCAATGAATACGAACGCGAACCGGTTCCCGTCTCGGCCCAAAAGGGTCCGCGCGCCTTTTGGGGGATGTATGCGGGGGAGCACACCGCGGGCACGGAGTTCATGATCGGCCCGTTGTTCATCGCCTGGGGAGTGGGGGCGGCGGATCTGTTGCTCGGGTTGTTGGTGGGCAATCTGGTGGCGGTGCTCGCGTGGCGGTTCATCACCGCCGAGGCGGCGACCGGACTGCGGCAGACCCTCTACTACAAGCTCGAACAAATCTGCGGCCGCCAGCTGGTCACCGTCTACAATGTGGCCAACGGACTGCTGTTCTGTTTTCTGGCCGGTGCCATGGTCACGGTGTCCGCCACCGCCGTCGGCGTGCCCTTTCCGCAGGTGCAGATGCCCGCCTTCAGCGACACGATGCCGACGGGCGTGGCGTGGACGGCCACCTGCTTGGTCATCGGCGGTTTCATGACCGTGGTGGCGATCAAGGGTTATGCCTTCGTGGCGCGCATGAGTGCGATTGCCGCGCCGTGGATGTTCCTCATCTTCGTGGCCTGCGGCGTCGTCATTTTGAAGCGACTGGACTCGACCGACTTGATGGCGCTGCTGGAGCCGGCGCCGGGCACGGAATCGCAGATCGGGTTCTGGGGGGTGGCGTTTTTTTCGGCGTTTTGCAATGCCGCCATGCACATCGGCATGGCCGACCTGTCGGTGCTGCGCTACGCGCGCAAACCCTCGTCCGGCTGGGCCGCCGCGGCCGGCATGTATTTGGGGCACTATGTTGCGTGGGTGTGCGCCGCCTTGCTGCTGGTGTATTGGGTGCGGGAGCGCGGAGCCGTGGCGACCGAGGGCGTCCCACCGGGGGTGATGGTGTTCGACGCGCTGGGTTGGGCGGGACTGGTGTGCGTGGTGATTGCCGGCTGGACCACGGCCAACCCCACCATCTACCGCGCGGGTCTGGCCTTTCAGGGAGCGTTGCCCAAGCTCACCCGCACTCAGGCGACCTTGTTGGCCGGCGGGGTCTGCACGGTGGCCGGCGTCTTCCCCGCGTTTGCCATGAAGCTGATCGGCTTTGTTGGTCTCTACGGCACCATTCTGGCTCCCGTCGGCGCGGTCATTGTGGTGGATTTCTTCTTCGCCAAGCAGTGGGGCATTCCCACGGATCCCGCCGCCCGGTGGCGGCGCGCCTTCAATCTGGACGTGCTGGTTGCCTGGCTCATCCCCATCGGCATCGCCCTGTGGTTGATGTTCGACCGCGGCGTGCCCGCGCACTTCATGCCCCTGCCTTGCTGGATCGCCTGTGGGTTGATCTACGCCGGCCTCACCAAACGTTCCGCCGCCGCCCAACTCGCTTAACTGCTACCATGACGTCCCTGCTCAAGTATCTCGGCTGGCTAGCCCTCTCCGCCACCGCCCTCGCGCCGGTGCTTTACTTCTTTGACCACCTGGACGAGCCGGCCCTGCGCCGGATCCTGTTGGGCGCCATGGTCATCTGGTTCGCCGTGGCCGCTGCGCGCGACCGCCGGATTTCGGGGGCAGGTGATTGAGCGGCGGTCCCGGTCGGTTTGACCCGATCTCGGCGGGGCGACTCAGTGCGGCGGCAATCTTAAACGCGTTGCCCCCGCGTGAATCCAAGCCCCCCCAATCTCACGAAGACTACCACAGTCGCTTGCTCCTGAGCGACCGTTGCCCTTGTTTTTACCTTTTAACCCGCAACTGACTTCGTGAGCGTTTCCCAACCCTCTATTTTTCAACGAATTTCCACCGCGCTGGTGCAGTGGATCGATGCTGACTACTGCCCGGATGGGGCGGCCAAAATGCGCCAGGAGCCGGACAAGGTGGACTGGGTTCGGGTCCTGCCGTTTGTGGTCCTGCACATCGGCTGTCTCGGGGTCATCTGGGTTGGCTGGAGCCCGATCGCCGTGGCCGCTGCCGTGATCCTGTATTTCGGGCGCATGTTTGCGGTCACCGGGATCTACCACCGGTATTTCTCGCACAAGACCTACAGCACCTCCCGTCTCGGACAGTTCCTGCTGGCCGTCTGGGGGGGAACCACCGTGCAACGCGGGCCCCTCTGGTGGGCCTACCACCACCGTCATCACCATCGCCACAGCGACGACGAGCACGATGCCCACTCCCCCCACGTGCACGGCTTCCTCTGGTCCCACATCGGATGGATCACCAGCCGGCGAAATTTCCCGACCGATTATTCCCAGGTTAAGGACCTCGCGAAATTTCCTGAGTTGGTGTTCCTCAACCGTTTCGACATCATTGTGCCGGCGGTTTTCGCCGGGCTGATCTACGGAGTGGGTGCCCTGCTCGAAGCCTATGCGCCGGGTCTGGGCACGAGTGGGCCGCAACTGTTGGTGTGGGGCTTTTTTATCAGCACCACCGCCCTCTTCCATGGCACATCCTGCATCAATTCCATGGCTCACCTGATGGGTAAGCGGCGGTATAAAACCGAAGACGACTCCCGCAACAGCTTCATCCTTTCCATTATCTGTTTGGGCGAGGGCTGGCACAACAACCACCACCGTTATCAAAGCGCGACCCGCAACGGCTTCTACTGGTGGGAGTTCGATCCGACCTACTACGGGCTGAAAGCGCTCTCCTGGACCGGATTGATTTGGGGGTTCAAGCGCGTGCCCCAGTCCGTGCTCGATGAGGGCCGGCATCAGGAGCATCTCGAGACGGTCGCGGCCGCCGCCCGGGCCGGGTCCGCCGGCCCGTCGCCTTCCTCACTCAAAAAAGTGGTGCCGACGGCTGCGGCGCTGGCCGTGGGAGCCATGCAGGCGGCCCACGCGGAGGCGCCGGACAAGGCCGCTGGAGCCGCCCAACACCAAGACGTGAGTTCGCTGGCCGCGGAGGCGCCGGAGTCGAAGCCGGACCGCCAAGGCTGAACCGTTTTCCGTCCCCCCACCACCATGGCTCGCATTGCCATCATTGGCTCCGGGATCTCCGGCTTGGGTTGCGCCCACTTTCTGCACCGGCACCACGATGTCACGGTCTTCGAGTCGGACCAGCATGTCGGCGGCCACGCCCATACCGTCGATGCGACGGAAGCCGCCACCGGCCGGGCCGTGCCGATCGACACCGGGTTCATGGTGTTCAACCACGAGACCTACCCCCACCTTTGTCGCCTCTTTGCCCAGTTCAAGGTCCCCACGAAGCAGACCTCCATGTCCTTTTCCGTCCGCGATGACGAGACAGGTTTGGAGTGGAGCGGCAGCTCGCTGAATCACCTGTTTGCGCAGCGCAAAAACCTGTTCAATGCCCGCTTTCTGAAAATGCTCTGGGCGGTTAATCGCTTCAACCAAGAGGCGGTCGCCGCGCTGGAAGATACCAGCTTAAGAAAGGTGCCGCTGGCGGACTACGTGCGCTCCCGCGGTTACGGCGAAGACTTCTTCAACCTCTACCTCGTGCCGATGAGCTCCGCCGTGTGGAGCACCCCGCCGGAGAAGATGCTGCAGTTTCCCGCCTCGAGCCTGCTGCGGTTTTTCCACAACCACGGTTTCCTCGGGTTGCACACCCAGCACCAGTGGTGGACACCCGATGGCGGCAGCCGCGAATACGTGCGGCGGATGATCGCGCCCTTTCGCGATCGGATTCACCTCGGCCGAGCGGCCACGCGCGTGGTCCGCACGGGCCGCGATGTCGTGGTCATGACGTCCCAAGGCGAAGCCGGCTCGTTTGATCAGGCCATTCTCGCGACCCATGCGGACGTCGCCCTCCGGCTGTTGGTCAACCCCACCCCGGAAGAGAGTCGCATTCTCGGGGCCTTCGCCTTCCAGCCCAACACCGCCTCCCTGCACACCGACACCTCGGTCATGCCGCGCACCAAACGGGCCTGGTCGAGTTGGAACTATCAGCTGGTCCGCGGTCCGGAGGGCCGGATCGATCCCGCCACCCACTATTGGATGAATTCGCTGCAAGGCGTCAGCGATCAGGAGCAATTTTTTGTCTCGATCAATCGCGCCGCTGATCTCGATCCCGCCAAGGTGCAACGCACGATCAACTACTCGCATCCCTTGTTCGACCTCCCCGCCCTGGAGGCACAAGACGACCTCCCCGGGCTCAACGCCGATGCCTCCGGCACCACCAACACCTACTTCGTGGGCGCGTGGCAACGGTATGGCTTCCATGAGGACGGTATCTGGAGCGCCTACCAGTTGTGTAACCTCCTGCTGGGGAGCGATCCGTGGGATGTCTAGATTTTGTCTAGTTCTTGACCCCGTCGTTTGCGTTTAATGGCTTCCGCGCCTCATTGTTAAGGTCCAATGAGGTCCAAAGTCTTTGAATGCCGGGTGATGCACGCGCGCTTTTTCCCCAAAAAGCACCGCTTCGCCTACCGCGTCTTCATGCTGTCATTGGACTTGGACGAACTGGAGGCGTTGGATCGTCGCCACCGGTTGTTTTCGGTCGACCGCGGCAACCTTTTCAGCCTGCGCACCGCCGACTTTCTCCCTCTCACCGAAAGCCTGCACAACCCGTCGCCAACTCAGGCGTGCAATGCCTACGGCTACGCTCCGGCCGATACCCCTACCCTCAAGGAGCGGGTGCTCCGCTACCTGAACACCCACGGCGTCGCCGCTGATGAGTCGGCTCGCGTGGAATTGGTCACACTACCCCGGATGCTCGGCTATCGGTTCAACCCCGTTTCATTTTACTACGTGAGGGATTCGACCGGAGACCTGATCGCAAGCATCGTGGAGGTCACCAATACCTTTCATGAGATGAAACCCTACCTGTTGACGGCCTCGCACCTCGGCCCCACCGGTTTCACGCAGCGCACGGCAAAGGACTTCTATGTCTCCCCGTTCTCCGATGTGGATGTGGAGTTCGACTTCCGGCTCCGGCCGGCCGATGATCGGTTGGCGGTTTACATCGATGACTTCGAAGGAGGCCGCCGCAATTTGGCCACCTCCATCACCGGCGCCGCCCGCCCCCTGACCGACGGGAGGCTGGCGGCCTATCTCTTCACTTATCCCCTGCTCACCCTACGGGTCATATTTCTCATCCACTGGCACGCGTTCCGGCTCTGGCTGAAACGCGTGCCTTGGTTTGCCAAAAAAAATCGGGCAGCTTCCCAATCCAATCTCTACCGTCCGCACGAATCCTTGACAACTGACTCGGTCAAAGCCGCCAAAATCCAGCCCGCCGCCCATCACTGAAACAAGGCTCCTTTTTCATCATGAACGCATCTCCCTCCCCGGCCACCATTGATACCACCCTGCCCGCCGCTGCCCGCACCACCCTGAGCCGCAGGCTGGTGCTGGACACGCTGGCCGGGATGAAACGGGGCACCCTGAAGCTGGAACTTCCCGAAGGCACGACGCTGACGCTGGGTTCGCCCGGGCCCCATACGGATCTCGCCCAGGGGATCCCGGCGACCGCCACCATCCGGGTGCGGCACGAAGCGTTCTTCAAGAAGTGTGTGCTCTCTGGCGACGTGGGTTTCGGCGAAAGCTTCATCGACGGCGATTGGGATTCCCCCGATCTCACGGCGGTCATTGCCTGGTTCATTCTCAACGTGGAGGACGCCCCCACCCTGTCGGGCTCCAAGCGCAAGAAACTGAAGGATCGGGCGATCAACCTGTTCCGCGCCGCCAACCGCTTCGGCCATCTGCTGCGCCCCAACAACCGCACCACAGCGCGCAAGAACATCAGCGAGCACTACGACCTTTCCAACGAGTTCTTCGCCCTCTTTCTCGATCGCTCGATGATGTATTCCGGGGCTCACTTTGCCTCCGCTGACCTGCCCTTGGAGCAGGCTCAAGCCGCCAAGAATGAGGCCCTCTGCCAGAAGCTCAATCTGCAGCCCGACGACCATGTGTTGGAAATCGGCACCGGTTGGGGCGGCTGGTCCCTGCACGCCGTGCAGCATCACGGTTGCCGCGTCACCACGGTGACGATCTCCCAGGAGCAGCACGACCTGGCGGTGGCCCGCATCGCCGAGGCTGGCCTCGCCGACCGGATTGAGGTGCAACTTCGTGATTTCCGCGACATCGAGGGTCAGTTCGACAAGATTGTATCGATTGAAATGATGGAGGCGCTCGGCCACCAGTATCTGCCCGCGTTCACCGCCGCACTCGCCCGTCTGCTCAAGCCCGATGGTCGGCTCGCCCTCCAATTCATCACCTGCCCGGACAACCGCTATGCCGAGTTTCGCCGCGGCGTCGACTTCATCCAAAAGCACATTTTCCCGGGGTCCCTGCTGTTGTCCACCAACCGGGTGAACCACCTGCTCGCGGAGTCCGGGGGCTTCGTCCTTCGCGGTATGGAGGACTACGCGGCGGACTACACGATCACCCTGCGTCACTGGCAAAATGCCTTCACCCGTCGCCTCGAAGAGGTCCGCAAACTGGGCTTCGACGATCGTTTCATTCGCAAGTGGGACTACTACCTGCACTACTGCGAAGCTGCTTTCGCCATGCGGAACATCTCGGTCGTGCAGACCTGGCACACCCGCGCCAACAACTACGCGGGCTGATCCCGGCTTTAACTAATCTCGCCCCTCTCCCCCCATGCTCTGGCTGCTCCGTATTCTCTTCATCGGCATCTTCGTCGCCATGTCCTCGCTCATTGTCTGGGCGAGTATGGCGCAGCCCATCTTCGGCATCCCGCGTGAGGTGTTCATGAACCCGTGGTTCATCACCACGCTGTTCGATGCCTACTTTGCCTTCATCACGTTCTACGTGTGGGTGGCGTGGAAGGAGCAGTCCCTCGGCGCACGGGGACTCTGGTTGTTCGTGGTGCTCATGTGGGGCAACTTCGCGATGGCCATCTACATGGTCATCGAACTTTTCCGGATCGATCACATCGACCGCTTGGGCGAGGTCTTCACGCAGCGCCGCGAAGGCAAAGTCGCCCTCCCCATCGGGCTGGTGGTGTTCGGGGTCATCGCGTATGCGCTGGGCGCCGGTCCTCTGTTAACCTCATGAGTGCCACCACGGCCGAATCCTCTTCCGACGTCCCCCCGGTTCCGCAGAGCTTCTGGCAGCGGCGGCTGGTGGGGCCCATCAAGCAGCAACTCACCCAAGGAGTGACGCCCCGGAAAATTGCGGCGACCCTCGGCGTGGGCACCGTGTGCTCCCTCTTCCCCTTCCTCGGGTTTACTTCCTTGCTCAACCTCGGCGTGGGCATCGTCTGGCGACTGAACCAACCGATCCTGCAGGTCCTCAACCAACTGCTCGGACCGGTGCAGCTGATCATGATTCTCGTCTACGTCAAAGGAGGCGAGATCGTCTGGGGGGCTACCGGAGATCCGTTTTCCGTGACCGAGATGCTGACCAGTTTCGCCGAGCTCTCGCTGCTGGAGTTTCTCGCTAAATTTGGTTGGGCCGGCGTGCATGCCTTCACCGCGTGGATCCTCACGGCGCCGCTGCTCTTCGCCGTGGTCACCTTTTCACTCCGGCCCGTGATCACCCGGCTGGCCCGCCTTCGTCCCGTCCCCGTCACGTCATGAGTCTTCCCCTCGCACTGGCCGCGGCCTTGGGCCTGATGGTCGTGATCTTCAGCATCACCTATTTGGTCTGCCGGCGGTTGAATAATTACGGTTTCGTCGACGTGGTCTGGTCGTTCAGCTTCGTGCCGCTGGCCTGGTTTTTTGCCCTCAATGCGACCGGCTGGAGCATGCGACAACTGGTGATCGCGTCGCTGGCCAGCGCGTGGAGCATTCGTCTCGGCTCCCACCTCTACCGCCGGGTCTCGTCCCACCACCCCGAAGAAGACAGCCGCTACGCGCAGTTGCGGGAGGACTGGAAGGCCAATTTTGGGCCGATGATGTTTGGATTCTTTTTGTTGCAGGCGCTGACTGTCGTGCTTCTCGGCCTGCCATTCATCTTCCCGACTTACAATCCGGTGACCGCCTTTTCGACTTGGGAAATCCTCGGCACGGCAATCGTGTTCCTCGCGCTGAGCGGCGAGGCCCTGGCGGATGGACAGCTCGCCGCCTTTCGGCGCAAATCCGAAAATCAGGGTCAGGTCTGCAACGTCGGATTTTGGCGCTACAGCCGTCACCCGAACTACTTCTTTGAGTGGTGCATTTGGGTGGGATTCGGAGTGTTCGCGCTGGGCTCCACCTACGGCTGGATTGGACTCATCGCCCCCGCCTCGATCTATTACCTGCTGCGCCACAAGACCGGGGTGCCGATGGCGGAGGCATCCTCACTGAAATCCAAGGGTGACCGGTTTCGCGAATACCAACGCACCACCAACGAGTTTTTCCCCGGTCCGCCCCGTAATTCCCCTGCCTCATGATCGACGCCCTGCTGGAAAAGAACGTTCTGCCCGACTTCGCCATTCGTACCGGCATTCGTCGGTTGCTGCGGCAACGCTTGCGCGATGAAGCCGGTTACGATGCCGCGGCCTACGTGGCTGATCTCAAGCAACGCGGCATCGCCGAGCAAACCGCCGCCGCCAATGAACAGCACTACGAAGTGCCCACCTCATTCTACCAATACTGCCTCGGCCCGCGGTTGAAATACTCGGGGTGTTATTACGAAACCGGCCAGGAGACGCTCGGCGAAGCCGAAACCGCCATGCTCGACCTCTACGCCGAGCGCGGTGAGTTCGTCGATGGCCAGGACATCCTGGAACTGGGCTGCGGTTGGGGCTCCATCACCCTTTACCTCGCGGCCCGTTTTCCGAATTCCCGGATCACCGCGGTCTCCAACTCCCGCACGCAGAAGGCGCACATCGACGCGCAGGCCGCGGAGCGCGGACTCAGCAACGTTTCCATCATCACCGCGGACATGAATGACTTCGACATTCAGGCCGAGTCCTTCGACCGCGTGATCTCCATCGAGATGTTTGAGCATATGAAAAACTACCAGCTGCTCCTCGGCCGGGTGGCTCGCTGGCTCAAACCGGGAGGCAAGCTGTTCGTGCACATTTTCACCCACCGGCACTACTCCTACCACTTCGTGCCGCAGGATGACACCGACTGGATGGCCCGCTACTTTTTCACGGGCGGCCAGATGCCGGCCCACGACCTGTTGGCGAAGTTTCAGGACGATCTCCGTTTGGAGGCAGACTGGCAGGTCAACGGCCGTCACTACCAACAGACCGCGGAACACTGGCTGGAAAACATGGACCGGCACCGCGCGGAAATCGAACCACTGTTCGCCGAAACTTATGGCGAGGACCAAGTGACCAAATGGTGGGTCTACTGGCGCGTGTTCTACATGAGCTGTGCCTTGATTTTTTGACAGAATCAACGCGGCGAGGGTGGCTGGTCAGCCACTACCGGTTCGTGAAGCCCCAAACCCCGTCACTATGAAAAATATTGCCGCCCTGTTTATCCTCATTTTCGCGCTACCGCTCATCGCCGCAGACCATGAGGCTGGGCTCGAAGGCGAGGCGGCGGCGCTCTATGATCGTGCGGTCGAAGCCGAGCAGGACCTGCGCACCAACAATGCGCTCGGACTCTTCCTGCAAGTCGAAGAACTCGCGCCCAACAATGCGAAGGTGATGCAGAAAATCGCCCGCCAATACTCTGACTCGACCGTCGATACCCGCGACGAAGACCGCCAGCGTGAGCTTCTCGACCAGGCGCTGACCTATTCCAAACGGGCCGTAGAACTCAATCCCGAGGATCCAATCAACGTGCTCTCCGTCGCGATCACAAAGGGTAAAATTGCCACCCTGGGGAGTAACAAAGCCAAAGTCGAAGCCGCTCGTGACATCAAAGCTAATGCCCTCCGGGCAATCGAACTCGATCCCGACTACGCGTGGGCGCATCACGTGCTCGGCCGCTGGCACCGGGAAGTCGATTCACTCGGCGCCATCGCACGATTTTTCACCAAGATGCTTTACGGCGGATTGCCCGAAGCCTCGGTCGAGGAGGCCATTTTCCATCTAAAGAAAGCGACCGAACTCGATCCCAGCGGCCTGAGCCACTATCTCGAGCTTGGCTTCGCCTACGCCGCCGCGGGCGAGATCGAATTGGCCCGTAAAAATTTTGCGCAGGGTCTCAGCATGCCCTCCCGTGAAAAACACGATGATGCCGCCAAAAGTCGCGCCGAGAGCGCTTTGGCAGAGTTAAGCTAAGCCCGTGTCACCGAACGCCGAGTTCCCCGACGAACAATCCAAAGACGGCAACTTCGAACGCCAGGAAGATGCCTTTCGGGACTGGGTGCGAGCCGACGGTTCTACGGACTATCCCGCGGAATCTGAGCGGTATCACCTGTATGTCTGCTCGGCATGTCCGTGGGCCCACCGCATCATCATTGCCCGCAAGCTGAAGGGATTGGAATCGGCCATCGGCATGACCGCCGTCGATCTCGGGCGAGACGAGAAGGGTTGGGCCTTTCGAGATGGAGATGGGTTTTCCCGTGATCCCATCAATGGATTCAGTTACCTGAGCGAGGCCTATCGGGCCAGCGACGCGGACTACAATGGACGCGTTACGGTGCCGGTGTTGTGGGACAAAAAGCAGCATCACATCGTGACCAATTCCGATGACGATTTGCTGCGCATGTTGAACACCGAGCTCAACGCCGTCGCCGATAACCCAGAGCTCGAACTCTACCCCGCCCCGCATCGCGATGACATCGATCGGTTAAATGCCGAAGTCTACGAGACGGTGAACAATGGCGTCTACCGCGCGGGATTCGCCACCAGCCAGACGGCCTACGAAGAGGCGTTTACCGCGTTGTTTACGACGTTGGATGCCCTTGATGGGCGCTTAGCAAGCCAACGGTTCTTGGTCGGCGAGAGTTTGAGCAAAGCCGACATCCGTTTGTTCGCGACGCTCGTTCGCTTCGACGCGGTTTACTTTGGCCATTTCAAATGCAACCGCCAGCGGATCGTGGACTACCCGAATTTGAGCGGCTACCTACGCGACATCTATCAAATGCCGGGAGTGGCGGGCACCGTGCGAATGGATCATATCAAACGGCACTACTACGCGACGCATCCCGAAATCAATCCGACCGGGATCGTGCCCCTCGGCCCCGAACTGGATTTTGACCGCCCACCCCAGCGGGATCATCTCAGCTGACGAGAGGCGGCCGACGCGCCGGCTCAACGGCAGTGGGGCAAAGGGTGATTTCTGCCTCGCCCCGCCTGATCTTTCCCTTTTGCTGAGGGCTCATTACGCCCCCCGCGTCCCAACGCGTGGACCCGGCAAAACTGCTAACCCCTCCACCCCTCCCCTGCCTTCCCCTCCCGATTCCGTTTGGATGAACCGGTCCAGGCTCTCCTCTCCCCTCTCCTATGAGTAACGTCAATGCCTCCAAACTGTTCACCGCCAGCTGTATTTCGCTGATCGTCACCGCCATGACGTTCGCGATTCGCGCGGGCGTGCTGTCTGAACTCTCCGTTCAATTCGCCCTCACCGATCTGCAACTCGGCTGGGTCAATTCCATGGCTTTTCTCGGATTTCCGCTCGCCATGATGGTGGGCGGATTGCTCTACAACTACCTTGGGGCGCGCAATCTGATGTATATCGCGTTCTTCGGCCATCTGTTGGGCCTGATCCTCACGATCACCGCCGGTGGTTTCTGGGGTCTGATCATTTCCACCTTCCTCATCGGATTCGCCAACGGCTCCGTGGAGGCGGCCTGCAATCCGCTCATCGCGGACATGTATCCGAAGAATCAGACCACCATGCTCAACAAATTCCACGTGTGGTTCCCCGGGGGCATCGTGATCGGGGCGTTGATTTCGTATTTCATGACCAACGCCGGATTGAGCTGGCAGATGCAGATCGCGACGATGCTCGTGCCCACGGTGATCTATGGCTGGATGATCTTCACCGCCGAATTTCCGCAGTCGGAAAACATCGAGACCTCCACGTCCACCAATATTAAGAGCCTCTTCGCTCCCCTTTACCTGTTCATGGCGTTCTGCATGACGCTGACGGCCACCTCCGAACTCGGCACCCAACAGTGGGTCGGCCGCGTGCTCAACGAGACCGGCGCCCATCCCATGGTGCTGCTCGCGCTCTCCACCGGCCTCATGGCGGTGGGTCGCCAGTTCGCCGGCCCCATGGTGCACAAGCTCCACGCCTCCGGCGTGCTGTTGGTTTCCGCCATCCTCACGACCTTGGGCCTCTACCTGCTGAGCACCGTGACCGGTGGCATGATCTACGTGGCCATCATCGTGTTTGCCATTGGCGTCTGCTACTTCTGGCCGACCATGATCGGATTCATCTCCGAGTATCAGCCCAAGACCGGTGCCCTCGGCATGTCCCTGATGGGCGGAGCCGGCATGTTTGCGGTTTCGATCTGGAATCCGATCATCGGAGGGTGGATCGACGACAATCGCGCCGGGGCTATCGCCGCCGGACTGACTGACGAGTCCGCCATCGAATTGGCCGCCGGCCAAGCCACCCTGTCGAACATGACCATGTTCCCGGTGGTGCTAATCGTCGCGTTTGGCATCCTCTTCGCCATGCGCGGCAAATACGAAAAAGGCGCCCACACGCACTGAGCCGAACTTGATTTCGTTACCCCAAACCCCGCCCTCTTCGGCGGGGTTTTTTGTTGGCGTTGGGGTCGGATGATCGGGAAAACAGCCGGGCCCTACGGCTCGTGGGTTAGAACCGCATATCTCACCCTCAACGGGAATGTCGGCCCGGTCTGCCCACGGCAACGGCTGTCCGCCGTAGCGCGGTGCTTCAGCCCGCGACTCGAATGTCCCTCGTGCTCCAAATGCGGGCTAAAGCACCGCACTACTTCTTGAGCAACCGAGGGTGAAATATGCGGGTTCAAACCGCCGTCTGCGTCCCCGGTCCCAAGGGGGACGTCGCCGGCAGGACACCACCGGGCGGCGTCAAGCGAAGCCCCGCCTCAGGGTTCCAAGCGCTCTGCTCGCGGCGCGCTATCGGGCAGGTTGACCGTCGGACGGGCCCAGCGAACCGCATTGGTAATGACGCGTTGCACGTTCGCATCGGCGTAAGTCGGAAAGGTCTCGTGACCGGGTCGGAAGTAGAACACCCGGCCATGGCTGCGTTGCCAGGTCGCGCCGGAGCGAAAGACCTCCCCTCCCGCAAACCACGAGATGAAGATCAGCTCGTCGGGTTCGGGAATGCCAAAGGGTTCCCCATACATTTCCTCCGGATCGATTTCGAAATGAGTCGGCACGCCCGCCGCGATGGGATGCGCAGGCCGCACCGTCCAGATCCGCTCCTTCTCGCCGTCATCGCGCCAACACAGGGAACACGTGCTGCCCATGAGGCACTTGAAGGGTTTCGCGTAGTGCGCCGAATGCAGCGCAATGAATCCCATTCCCGCGTGCACCCGCGCCGCAACGCGCGCCGCGATCGCGTCATCAACCTCGTCGTGGGCTTTGTGCCCCCACCATATCAAGACATCCGTCTCGGCCAATACCTCCTCGGTCAGCCCATGTTCCGGCTCGTCGAGCGTGGCCGTGCGAATCTCGAATGCGTCCACCCCGCCCAAAAACGCCGCCAGCGCGCCATGGATTCCATCCGGATACACCGCCGCGACCTGAGGGCTTTCCAACTCGTGGCGATACTCGTTCCAAATGGTGACGCGAATTTTTTCCAGCATGGTTTCACGTTTTGAACTGCGGCGATTCGACGCAACTCCGGAAGCAGTTCGCCCCGACGAATCCGCGCCCGCCACCTAGCGGCGGGCGAACTTGCGGAGATGGCGCAGCGCGATCGCAAACGACTTCGGCAGAGGCAACTCCCAAGTGAGGGGTTCGCGGGACTCCGGGTGGCGCAGGGTGAGCGCACTCGCTTGGAGCGCGACTCCCGAAATCAGGGGCCGTTCGTCGTCGCGGCCTTTGTAGCCCCGCTTGAACTGCGAAAGCAACAGGGGCACCTCCGGGAGACCATGCAGGTCATCGCCCACCACCGGAGCACCCACTGCCGCCAGGTGAGCCTGCACCTGTTTTTCGCGGTTGGTTTCCGGGCGCGCCTCCAACCAGACAAAGCGGCCAAATTTTTCCAAAACCCGAAACTGCGTGACCGCCCGACGGCCGCCTTTCTTGCGGTAGACGTGCATCCTCCCCGGCTCCCCTTGCTCGGGAGCCAGCGCAAAGTTGACGGCAAAGGCGTCCGGCAGGGAGCCGGCGGCATCCCGAACGATGGGCAGATCCGTCACCCGCTCGATTTCGTGTGGCTGGGCAATCACCACGAAGCCGCGATAGACGCGTTCCGCCTGTTTGCTTTGGAACTCCCCGCTGAGGAAATCCAAGGCCGGTTTGGACTTCGCGAACACGGCCAGGCCGCCGATTTCGTCGTCGAGCCGGTGGGTCGGGATCAGAGCGGTCGACCGGGTGTCGGTGAGCCGATCCAGCAGTCGGGGCCCCCGCGGGTTGCCGGCCGCCTTGGCGGTCATGCTCCACCCCGGGGGCTTGTTCACCACCAGCATTTGGTCATCCTCATAAACCGTTTCTATTTGATCCACCCCGGGAGGCTGGCTGAGCCCGCGTTCTCAAACAATCGGTAAAAAGCCTGCGGGACCGCATTCGATCCGGTTAATCTGCTTGCGAGATCGGGGGCAGCAGCGTCGCCTGAATCCATCTCGGAAACACGGATGCCGGATCTCTACAAACCGCTGATTAACATCGCCGCCGATTGGTTGACCACGGTCACCCGGCGGCAGCTGAGGCAGAAACTCCGGGCCGAACGATTTCAGGCCAAGACCCTCCCACGTCTGCTCCTTTCCCTGGCCAAGACCAAACGCGGCAAAGCCCTGGGCCTGACCGCCGATATGTCGGCGGCCGCCTTTCGGCAAAACGTGCCCCTTTCCGATCACCGGGCCCTCGCGCCTTGGGTGGAGCAGATCAAGCAAGGCGGGGTCGACTTGATCTGGCCGGGTCGATGCGAATGCTTTGTCGCCACCGCGGGGACCACCACCGGCTTCCCGCGCCACTTGCCCGTCACCCCGGCCATGCAGGCCTGCTATTCCGCGGGGGCGCGGGCGGCGGTGCTCCACGCCACCGCCCGCACCGGCGGGGTGCACGCCCTGCTCGGCCGGGTCCTGCTCCTCGGCGGGAGTGTGTCGACCAATCAGCTCGACGACGAAAAATCCGTGGCCATCGCGGATTTGGCCACGCTGGCGGCGGTGCAACACCCCCATTGGGTGGAACACTACTATTTTGAACCCACGACCCGGATCGCGCTGCGTCAGGTGTGGGATGAGTTTGTCGAGCGGGTGATCAAACGGACCCGCACCAAGCCGGTGACCATGATCGTGGGCCACCCCGCCTGGGTGCGGGATTTCGCGCGGAAGGCAACCGATTGCCTCTCCACCGCAAAAATCCGGTTCACCTCCCTGCAGGCGATCTGGCCCCATTTGCGCTGCCTCGCCCTGACCGGAGACTTTCCCAGCCTTTTCTACCGCCAGCTCAAAACCGCCGTGGGCGACCATGTGCCCGTGCATGAGGTCTTTGCCACCGCGGAGGGAATTCTGGCGGCGCAGGGGCCGGGATCGCTGTCCGGGCTGCGGCTGTTGGCCGAGACCGGCATCTATTTCGAGTTCCTGCCATTGGAGGATTACGACCCGGCGAACCTGGCGGAGTTGGGGTTCAAGGCGGTGCCCCTGGCCAAGACCGTGGTGGACCGGGACTACCTGTTGGTCATCACCACGCCAGCCGGCTTGGTGCGCCACCTCACCGGCGATGTGGTGCGGTTCACCAGCATTCGACCACCTCGCATCCTGCCCATGGGTCAAATCGACCTTCGGCTCAACCGGTTTGGCGAAAATCTCCACCCGCGGCAGGTGATCGATGTTCTGGTCAGCGTCTGCCACCACCACCGCTGGGTGCCGACCTTCCTTCACGTCGCGCCGTTGGTGCGTAAAACAGAGCTGGGCGTCACCCACGGGTGCCACGAATGGTGGATCGAATTGCAGGCCGGCACCGTTGACACCCCGACCGGACCGATGATCTCCCGGGAACTGGATCGGCGCCTTGCCCAAAGCCATGAAGGCTACCACGCCAAGCGCCAACAGGGTAACCTCTCCGCGCCCATTGTGCGGCTGGTGATGCCGGGGGCCTTCGAACACTGGATGCGACACAAGGGACGCTGGGGCGGACCCCACAAACTCGCCGTGACTCGCAACGATCGGAACATCGCCGACAGCCTCAGCCGGATGGCCCGCTTCTCCAAAGACTGATGCAATTTTTTCATCGTTTAAGCCGCGGGGTTGGCACGCGCATTGCTCAAACCAATAACCGTCCAGCTTTGCTGGATTTGGGGTTACATGGATGCTGGTTTGTAACAACCAGCTAGAAAATAATGGGCCCGCCGTTAAGGGGTTTTCGGCGGGCCCTCCTCATTTTCAACTTCATCGCCCGGTCGGCCCGTGGGTCACAGGATCGACCTCACCAACGGTTCATAATCCTCGCGGTGCATCATGCCTTCCTTGCGGTGGCGCACCTCCCCCTGCCGGTCGATCAGGAACGTCGTAGGGATCACCCTGACGCCGCCAAAGGCATCGGTGATCGCCCGATCCCCCATGACCAGTTCGTAATTGATCCCAAAACGCTCGGCGAAGGACTCCACCACCTTGGTCCCCCCCTCGTCGAGGGAGATGCCCAAAATCACAACTCCCTCATCCCGAAGGGCATCTTGCATCTCGATATACCCCGGAATTTCAGCCCGGCACGGCGGGCACCAGGTGGCCCAAAAATCCACCACCACCACTTTGCCCGCCAAGTCGGACGAATGCAGTTCCGACCCGTCCAACCGTGGGAGGGTCCATGCCGGCGATTTTCCGAGCCGCGGCAGCTCCGGCATCGGTGCGACGGCCTCGTCGGCGGACGGCTGAGTCAGGTCCGCGGTGGTCGTTTCGGTCTCGACCGGGGATTGTTTTTGGCAGGCGGTCAGGGCGGCGAGACCGAAAATGCCCACGGTGATCAAAATAAGACGGTGCATGGTGATAAAGAGTCAGAGCAATTGAGCGGTCGTTCGCAATCGAACATGACGGAAAGTGGCGGAGCCGTGTTCAAGCAGCCGGCATGGTCGGCGCCCGACGCCAAAAACTGGGCCAGAGATCGCCGGAAGAAAGTCCGGCGACGACCAAGAATCCCGCGCCTTTCAAACCCAAAGCAACGGCCACCTCCGGAGCGCCGCTGCCCGCAAACTGAAACGCGCCATTGAGGAGCACCAGCCCCAGGCCAACTTCGATCGCCGTGATCGCGGCGAAAAAGGTCCGGCTGCGGAAGCGGGTCAGCAGTCCGCCCGATCGGACTTGGTGCCCTCCTTTGGGCGTGCGCACAAATTCACCGCCATTGGAAAAAAGTCCTTCGAGGAAGGCCGCGCAAAGCGTCACGCTCAGCGCCAGACCAAAGGACAACAACAGCGGCGAGGCCAGCAACCAGCCCAGGCCCTCCCGCCATGCCCGCCGTTGAAAATATTGACCCGCCACGTAGAAGGCGACCGGGGCTCCACCGGCGAGCAGCACGATGGCCGGATTGGCCAGATACCACCATGCGCCCAGCCGATCCGCGGCAAACCACAGATACGGCAAAAACAGCAGGGAGAACGAGACGAGCAACGGGTGCACGACCCCAATGGTCAGGTGCCACCAAGCTTCCCGTTTCACCCGGGCGGGCAACCGGGAGGCCATGACCCGCCCCAGCATCTTGCGGGCGACTTGGATGCCTCCTTTCGTCCATCGCCGTTGCTGCGATTTGAAAGCGATCAGGTTCTCCGGTAATTCCGACGGGACCACATAACGATCGAGATACACCAGCCGCCACCCCCGCAGTTGAGCGCGGTAACTGGCGTCCAGATCTTCCGTCACGGTGTCACTGGTCCACCCGCCCGCATCCTCCAGCGCGGTGCGCCGCCAAATGCCCGCGGTGCCATTGAAATTGAAAAAGAGCCCGGCCGCCGCCCGCGCGGTTTGCTCGACCACAAAATGGGCATCCAGAAACACCGCTTGAAAACGGGTCAGCAGGCTTTGTTTCCGGTTGGCAAACTCCCAACGCGCTTGCACCACCGCCACATCATCAG
Organism: Opitutaceae bacterium; assembly: GCA_018402455.1. GTDB lineage: Bacteria > Verrucomicrobiota > Verrucomicrobiia > Opitutales > Opitutaceae > Actomonas. Next base: position 5,770 of record JAGYIG010000017.1, on the reverse strand, counting down.
CCGCAAAGTGAGGCATCAGCTTGTGCAGAAAATCAGGCTCCGGGCGAAAGTCCGCATCGAAGATCGCCAAGAATTCTGCCGAGGTCAGCTCCATGCCAAACTTCAACGCCCCGGCTTTGTAACCCTCCCGCTGCGGCCGCCGCACATACGTAACCCGGGCCGCGGCAGCCGGGTGGGCCTGCAGCCAACGTTCAATGAGGGCCGGCGTGTCGTCGGTGGAATCATCCAGGATCTGAATGTGCCAACGATCCGCCGGCCACTGAATCGCGGTGACGGCTTCAAGCAGTGCCTCGACGACCAGGGATTCGTTGAACAGTGGCAACTGCACGCACACTTCCGGGGTGCGGTCCCAAGTCGGATCGGGGGCGGCGGGTCGCCGCATCGCCCGCCAATACAAGACCAGCATTTTTAGCCGGTGGGCGCCATAAAGCGTCAGCCCCAAGAGGATCGAGAAATAGGCAATCGAAAGGAAAAACGGCATGGCGTTACAACTGGGAGCCACCCCGCGGCCAATTTATGCCCACAAAAAAAACGCGGGACTCAAAGTTCGGGTCGACGCGGCGATTTATCGTTCAAGGTGCCACTGAGGTCCAAGCTCAGGGTGTCGATGAACTTGCGCATGGCCGGGGTGAGCACCCGCCCCTTCCGGTGAAGAATCGCTAACGGGCGGGTGAAATTCTTTTCCTTGAACGGCAACATCCGCAACGAGCCCTGTTGGGCTTCCCGTTGCACGGTCGCCTGCGGCACGATGGCCACTCCGTGATCAATCTCCACCGCCCGCTTCACCGTCTCAATATTGTCGAACTCCATCACCGGCTCGATCTCTATCTTGTTGTCGCGGAAAATTTGATCCACCGCCTTGCGGGTGGGAATGTCCGGATCGAATCCAATAAACTTCAACCCCCCCATCTCGCTCAATTGCACCTGGGTGCCGCGTCGGGCCAGCGGGTGCTCAGGGTGGGTGATCAGCACCAACTGATCCTCCCGAAAAGGCACCGCCTCAATCTGACGGTGCTTGAGGGGAAACGCCACCAGGCCAAAATCGACCGAGTTGTGCAGGATATCCTCATAGACCAAATTGGACCGACGGTATTCAACCCGCACATTGACAGACGGATAATCGTGCAGGAACCGCTTGATGTAGGGAGGCAGCTCGTGGAGCCCGATGGAATAAATCGTGGCGATCCGGATCGTCCCGCTGATCACCTTTTTCATCTCCTGCAACTCGGACAACAGCTTGTCGTAACTGTGCAGGACCTCCTTTGCCGTTTCGTAAACCGCCTGACCCTCCCGCGTGAGTTGAAACTGCTTCTGACTGCGATCGATCAACAGCGTCTTGAAATGCTTCTCCATCGCCCGGGCCTGTTGGCTGACCGCCGATTGCGTGATACCATTGATCTTTGCCGATTTGGAAAAACTCTTGGTTTCGACTAGGTCAGCGAAGACTTTGAAGTTCTCGATTTGCATAAGAGGCTGAGCGGAATAAAACAGGTATAAACAATTCTTATCGTAGCGCAACTTATTATTCAATCTGCATGATCCCCGACTATTCCACCTTTGCTGCTAATGCCGAGGCGGTATTGGCCCAAATCGCCGCGGCCTGTGAGCGTTCCGGCCGGGACTCGGCGGAAGTGTCGCTGTTGGCGGTGACCAAAACCCACGGCGCGTGGGCCCCTGAATTTGCAGCGCGTTTTGGTTTGGCCAGCGTGGGAGAGAATCGCGTGCAAGAGGCCGTGGACAAGAAGGCCTTGGTCGACGCCCCCTTGCGTTGGGAGCTCATCGGGCACTTGCAGTCCAACAAGGCCCGACTCGCCGCCGCCCACTTCGATCGCGTCCAGAGTGTGGACAGCGGGAAGCTCCTCCAGAAACTCAACACCGCGGCCGACGCCGCCGGGCGCAAGCTGGCCGTCCTGCTCCAGATCAACGCCGGCCACGACCCCGCCAAATTCGGGGCCGATCTCGACGCGGCCCCGGCCCTGCTCGAAGTCGCCTTATCGCTGCCCCACCTGCAGGTCGACGGTCTCATGACCATTGCGCCGCTGTCGGGCGACCCGGCCGTCGCGCAGCGCACGTTCGCCAACCTGCGGTCCTGCCGCGATGCCCTGCGGGCGCAATTTGGGGTCCCGCTCGACACGTTGTCCATGGGCATGACCGGTGATCTGGACGCCGCCATCGCCGCCGGCAGCACGCAAGTTCGCGTCGGCACCGCCTTGTTTGGCCATCGCCCGCCCGCGCCACCGTCCTGATGACCTTACTCCGGAAACTCCTCATCTTCGCCGCCGTTTTCGCGACCTGCCTCCGCGGCGAAGAACGGCCCAACCTCGTTGTCTTCATCGCGGATGATATCAGCTGGAACGACTTTGGCGCCTACGGCAACACCGCCGCCCGCACGCCCCACATCGATCGACTGGCCGCGAACGGCCTGCGCTTCGACCACGTGTATTTGACCGCCAGCAGTTGCAGTCCCAGTCGCGCCAGCATCCTGACCGGCCGCTACCCCCACAATACCGGCGAGGCCAGCGAGCTCCATCGCCCCTGGGCCGCGCACTTGCCCACCTTTGTCGAGCTGCTGCGCGATGCGGGTTACTACACCGCGCAGGCCGGCAAGTATCATCTGGACCAGATCCCGCAGGCCGATGGATCCAAACGACTGGACCGGGCCTTTGATCGGACAGAACCCCTCACCCGCTTGCCCGGAAATTCCGGCGGTCATGGCCGCTGGCTTGACGTCACCCGCGAACGTCCGCGCGACCAACCGTTTTTTTTCTGGTTCGCCGCAATCGATGCGCACCGGGAATGGGATGGGGATCGCGAGTGGGACGAAGCTGCCTACGGCCCCAAGCACGACCCGGCCCGGATGATCGTGCCGCCCTACCTGATCGACACGCCCGACACCCGCGCGGACCTCGCTTCCTACCACAACGAGGTCACCCGGTTTGATCATTTCGTCGGAAAAGTGGTCGCCGAGTTGGCGGCCCAACGGGTGCTGCACGACACCCTGATCGTGGTCATGGCCGACAATGGACGGGCCTTTCCCCGGGCCAAAATCCGCTTGCATGACTCCGGCATGAAAACGCCGTTCATCGTGCACTGGCCGGCGGGGATCGACCCCGGCCAGACCCGCCAATCCCTGGTTTCGGCCATTGATTTGGCCCCCACCTTTCTCGGGCTGGGCAACGTGGCACCTACCGCCACCTTTCAGGGCGTGGATTTCCTTCCGGTGATCCGCGACGACACCCCCGTGCGCCGCTACGCCTTCAGTGAACACAATTGGCACGACTACGAAGCGCACGGCCGATCGCTTCGCACGGCCGACGGCTGGCTCTACGTGCGCAACGCCCGTCCCGACCGCGCGTGGCTGGGTCCCGCCGATGCCGTGAGTTCCCCCAGCCACCGGGACCTGCAGGGCCGCCCGGGCCACCGGCCTGACGCCCGCGCAAGCCGATGTGTTTCTGGCTCCCCGCGAGCCGGAGGAACTTTACTTCAGTCCCGATGACCCCTGGCAAATCCACAACGCGATCGGCACCCCGGGTCTCGGTGCCCTCCACGCCAAGCTCGCCGCCGTCATGGACCAATGGCAGGAGGAAACCCATGACAGCGCCCCGGAGGACTACACCCCCGACCATTTCGACCGCGTCACGGGCTACCTCGACCAGGCAACCGGGCGGCCGGTGCACGAACTGCGTCAACCCCAATACCGCACGGCTCCGGGCAGTGACCGCAATGCCAGCACCATCGATGCGCCGGGTCCTCGCTGAACCGAATCAAACCCTCGGATCGTGCCCTCAGCGCGATTCGTAGCCCCACGCCTCATACTCGGCACTCTCGGGACTGGCCACCCAGGGTTCGTCCACATCCGTCGTCCAGGTGTAACGCACGCCCCGCGACTTCAGGTATTCACTCACCATCCGATAGCCGTCGATTGCGTCCGCACAAACCCACAGGGTCACGTAGGTCTCCTCCGGATCGAACTCCGGATCATCCACCATTTCGGCCACCACCCCTCCCGGTTCGATTGCGGCCCGCACCGGCCCCGCATCGGCGACGCGATCAAAGCGAAGTCGCATTTCCAACGTGCGGTCCGCGCGGCGCACCCGCACCTCCCGCGACGAAAAATACGGTTCATCAAAGGGAGCGATGCGGTCACCGGTGAGCAGAAACGGGCGGGCGGAAAGTCCCGCCAACGACACCGAAGTCTGCATGCCGACGTCCCGCGGGGTCTGCCCGCCGAAGTTGGGGCGACCGGGGGACGATATCCGCCCGGAGAAACGGAAGTGATGCGCGCTCCGCCCGACATTATTGACGCTATCAACCTCGCCAAAAATTCGGCATTACCTTGCCACCTCGATCGAAAACCGCTGTCTGATACGTCCGTGGCCAAGCTGATCTTCACCTCCACGGAAAAAACGGCGCTGCGGGACTTGCTGGACGATCCTGACCCCACGGTGCGGCGCGGTCTCAAGCAGCGGTTTAGCGAACTGGGCCCGCTGGCCCGGGATTTTCTGCAGGAAACGGCTCGAAGCTCCCACCGCCATCTGGCCTGGCACGCCCGGCGCTACCTTGAAGAATTGAAACTCGACGATCCCACGGCGGATTTTCGCGAGTTCATCCACTCCCTCAACTACGAGCTCGAGACCGGAGCCCTGATGTTGGCCCGCACGTTTCGGCCGGATCTGGATATCGGGGCCTGCTGCGAAGAGCTCGAAGGGATCACCCAACGCTGCCGGGACCTGATCATTGAACCCTCCAGCACGCGGACCAAGTGCCGGGTGATCAATCGGATCCTGTTTCACGAGATGGGTTTTCGCGGCAACATCGAGCACTACACCGATCCGAACAACAGCTTCATCGATCAGGTCCTGGCGCGCCGCTGTGGCATTCCGATCTCGATGTGCACACTCTACCTGCTCATCGCCCAACGGCTCGGCCTCCAACTCGAGCCCATCGGGCTGCCCGGCCACTTCATGATCGGGTGTTTCACCGAGGAGCGCCCCTTTTTCATCGATGCGTTTGACGGCGGACTCTTCCGTTCGCCGGAGGAGATCCTCGTTTTCCTGCGCGCCCACGACATGACCCCCCAGCTCACCGATCTGGCCCCCACCCCCGTGCGCGAGGTGCTGTGCCGCAGTTGCCGCAACTTGGCCAACCACTTCGAAGCGCACGGCCAGAAAGATCAGGCGGCCCTGTTCGATAGCTTCGTGCAGGATTTTGAATCCATTTACGCAAAGCACATGTCCTGAGCCTGCCGATCGCGGACGGGACGGTTCAGCGGATTGACATTGCCCGAGCCGATCGGCGCACTTCGCCCTGCATGGAGCCGGTTCTCACTCTCGCTGATCTTGATTCGTGGTCGTTCGAAGGCACGGCCCTGGCGGTGCTGGGGCACCCCATCCAGCATTCGATCAGTCCGGCGATGCATCAGGCAGCACTGACGGAGATGGCGAAGGCGGAGCCGCGGTTCCGCCACTGGCGTTACTTTCGGTTCGATGTCGCACCGGCCGATTTCCCCGCCGCCCTCCCGCGCCTTCACGCGGCTGGTTTCTACGGCCTCAACCTGACGGTGCCGCACAAAGTCATGGCCTTCGAATTGATCGCGTCCATCGACCCGGCCGCCCAACCCATTGGCGCGGTCAATACCCTGCGCCGCACCGGGTCGGGCTGGCGAGGTTTCAACACCGACGGGTATGGTCTGGCCACGGCGGTGCAGGAGACGTTGGGGCTTTCCTTGGCGGATACCCCGGTGATTCTGGTGGGCGCCGGCGGGGCGGCC
>JAGYIG010000016.1 GCA_018402455.1 Opitutaceae bacterium | reverse complement strand
TTCGGGTTGGCGTGGGTTTACACGTGTTGGCGGTAGGCTTTGATGATGAGCTCGAGGTAGTCGTCCTGGTCCATGGCCCACAGGCGGTTGGAGAAGACCTCCACCTCGTTGAAACCGTGGAAGCCGGCGGCTTCGACCCAGGAACGGATTTGGCGGATGTTGATGCAGCCTTCGCCCATCAAGCCCCGATCGTTGAGCAAATCGAGGGTGGGGGTGCGCCAGTCGCAGACGTGGAACGAGAACAGGGCTCCGATGTCGCCGCAGCGGGCAATCTCGGTTTCGAGCTGTGGGTCCCACCACAGGTGGTAGACATCGGCGGCCACGCCGACGAGGGGGGATTTGAGTTGCTCGCACATGTCGTTGGCCTGACCGAGCGTGTTTACGGCGGATCGGCTGTCGGCATACATGGGGTGGAGCGGTTCGATGCCGAGTTTGACCCCGGTGGCTTCGCAATCGGGCAGGACCGCGGCGATGCCGTCGAGGATCTGCTGGCGCGATTGCGCCAGCGGCTGGCCGGGCACGGCCCCGCACACGAGCACGACCAGGGGCGAGCCCAGTTCATGGGCCTCCTCGATGGCGCGGCGGTTGTCGTCGATGGCGGTTTGACGCTCGGCGGCGGTGGCTCCGGGAAAGAACCCTCCGCGGCAGCTGGACACAATGGTCAGACCCGCGTCGCGCAGCATCTGACCGGTGGCCTTGATGTCGCGATTCGCATAGGCATCACGCCAAACGGTGATCCCTTTGACGCCCGCCGCCGAAAATTTCCGGGCGGCGGTTTCGATGTCCCACGACTTGGTGGTGATGGTGTGAACGCAGAGCCGTTCGAGGTCGGTGAGGGGAGCGGTCATGATGGAAGCCGGCAGGTTGAACGGGGTGAGACGGCCATGGGATCAACCGAGGCAGCCAAAGAAGGTGTAGTAAGGTTGGCCCTTAATCTCGCGATCCACGTAGAGGGCCAGCTCGCGAATGTGGTAGTCGCCCCACATGCAAGCCTCACCACAAGGCACCTTCTGACCCGCTGGGATGTTATCCCAGCCATTGGGGTGGTGGTAGACGGAGTGGAGCAGGAGTCCTTGGTGGGTGGGATCGATGCCGAGGTATTTGTCGGAGAGCAGGGTCTGCAAGGAAGTGAGGCCGGCTTGAAGGTAGCGTTGGCCGTCATCGGTTTCAGCGCCGAGGTATTTGCCGAGCCGCAGGAGGCCCTGGGCGCCAATGGCGGCCGCGGAACTGTCGATGGGCTCGTGGGCATTGAAGGGATCCGATTCCTGATTGCGCCAGTCGCCGAGGTGAACGAGGCCGGGGGCGCCGCCGTCCCAAAAAGGAATGCCGTCGGTGGGAGTGTTGGCGATGAACCAATCGCAGGTCGCCTTGGCGCCCTTGAGCATGAGAGCCTCCCACTTGGCCCGGCCGCCGAAGGAGGCGAGCTCTTCATCCGAACGGGTTTGGAGAAACTCCAGTTCCTCGGCGAAGCCGACCATGGCCCAGGCGAGACCGCGCGTCCACGTGGTGAAGCCGGAGTAGCCCTGCTGGGAGTTGGGGCAGCGGAAGCGGCCGTCGTTGGGATTGAAGACCGACTCGTGAGCGGTGCGTCCCCACTCATCGTAGATGTCGCGGCCCTCGCCGTAAAAGACGGAATACTTGGCGGTGGACTCGATGTGTTGGAGGGCCCGTTCGAGGAGGGAGTGGGCTTGGTCGTTTTCGCCCATGAGGCGATGGCCGAGGGCGTGCGCGGTCATCACAATCCGGCAGGAGCGAATCGTATCGACGAAGAGCGATTGGGGGCCATTGAACGAGTAGATGTAGCCTCCGCCCTCGTGCGTGTTGGCCCAGCGGGAAGCTTGGATCGCCCCGGAGAGTTTGATGGCGAGCTCGCAGAAGTCCACGTGATCGGCCGGCAGGCGACCCTCGTGTTGGAGACGAAGCCAGTTCCCGTAGGTTGAGAGGTTGTTGAAGCCGTGGTCGTGCACCCCGATGTGGGAAACGTGCGAAGCCATGCGTTCAAGGGTGAGGCGTTGGGCTTCGGCGGCGTGGCCCTTTTCGCCGGTGGCGTCAAATTGGAGGAAGGCGGAGCCGTAGTAAAAACCCTCGGTCCATTCCGTCCAACCGCGGGTGGAGTATTTGCCGTTGACGGTGAAAACCGGGGACCCCTGGGACGGATCATAATCCCGCAGCATGAGGTCGATCTTTTGGCCGGAGAGCTCCCAGAAGCGGCTCAGGTCGCCGGCGAGATCGTGAAGGGTGAGGGTGGTGTTGATGTTCATGGAAAGAGGGGAGGGAAGCGGTTCAGTAGCGTTTGTCTTTGCGCAGGTGAAGGATGAGGAAGCGGGTATCTGCGATCGCCTCGTAGGTGTGCTCTTGGATCGCATCGAACTGGACGCTGTCGCCGGCGGACAAATCGCAGACCTCGTGGGGCAGGGTGAGTTTTAAGCGACCCGACAGCACCCAGCAGAGTTCGGTGTCATCGCGGTGCACCTCCGGGCGGGACACGGCGGCACCGGCCGCGGCCTCACCCAAGAGCGCCGCGAGGTTCGCGTAGCGGATTTCCCGAAACTTGAACTCGCCGGAACGGTGAAAACTCTCGGTCACCCGATGGGCGAGGGCGGATTCGCTCATGGCGAGCAAGTCCGTGGCACTCAGGCCAAACGCGTGGGCGAGCCGGTAGAGCGTATCGAGCCCCGGCGACTGTTGATTACGCTCCAGCTTTGAAATGACGGCCACCGAGACACCCGAATCGTGCGAGAGCGTGTCCATGGTCAGCCCCCGCTGTTGGCGCAGGGATCTGAGTACACTGAAATCAAACGGGGAGTCGGCTGGCATTTTCAGTAACGATAAGAAAAGACCAATAAATAAGCCTGAAAGAAAAATCAAGTCTCGAACGTAACTACCTGAATTTTATCACCCCTCGGTAACGCGAAAGTGGGATGCGGCCACATCGGCGATGGGGGGGCTCTGGATTCCGATGTCGGGCGGAACCAATCGAGCCATGCTGAAGACCCGGTCCGAAAAGGGTTTCCGAGTCGAAACCAAAGTTGGCGTCAGCCGGGGGAGACGTCACTCATCGCGCAGCGCGATCATCGGGTCCACGCGGGTCGCACGCCGGGCGGGCACCAGAATCGAAGCCAGCGCGACGGTCAGGAGCAGGAGGCTGACGCCCGCATAGGTGAGCGGATCGCGCACACTGACACCCGGCAGGTTGTTTTGCAGACCGTCGCCGCCGACCACGGAAATCGTGATGGCCACTAGGAGACCAAGCGCCAATCCGATGGCCAGTTGCCAGGTTCCCTGCCTGAGCACCAGGCCAAGAATATTGGAGCCATCGGCCCCCAGGGCCATGCGCACGCCAATTTCCTGCGTGCGTTGATTGACTGAAAAACTCATCACGCCGTAGAGCCCCACGGCGGCGAGGGAGATGGCGACGATGCCGAAGAATGAAAACATCCCCGCGATCACTTTGTTTTGGGCCGTGAAGGCGTCGATGGAGGCGCGCGGTGTCTCGGTGAAGTAAAGCGGCAGATTGGGGTCCACGCGATTGACCAGGTTCTGCACCGTTGCGGCCATGGTCGCAGGATTTTGTCCGCCGCGCGGTCGCAGCACGAGGCTGCCGAACTGGTTCGCCACGGGTTCCGCGGGCACAGGACCAAAGACGGCGGCGGTGTAGGGAACGTAGAACCCGGCGCCATCATCCTCGGCGTCGAACGGCCCCTGCATCAGGAGGTTGGGCGCCACCCCGACGACCGTGCGCCACGGGCCGGGGTTGGAGCCATTGGCCTGGATCGTGCGGAAGCGTTGGCCGATCGGATCCTGGTTGCCCCAGTGCTGGTGGGCGAATCGGGCATTCACGATGGCGACCGGTTCACGTTGGTCCTGGTCGCGTTCGGTAAAATCGCGTCCGCTGATGAGCTGCAAACCCAGGGTCGCGAAATACTGGTCCGATATGTTTTCAAACTGCGCGGAGGTGCGGTCAGAGTCCTCCAGGTATTGTTTCCCCTCAATTTCCACGGGAACTTCGCCGGAGAAGACCATGCGGAATCGATTGGTGAGCGCGACATGGTCGAACTGGCCGGTCGTGCGCATTTCCCGCAGCAGTTTTTCGTAGAAAAGCTGGCGGTCTGCCGAGGTCGGGTAGTCGCCCTCCATCAGACCCATGCGGGCGGCGATCACACTGTCGGCGTCGTAACCAAAATCGAGGTTCTGCTGGTAGAGAATGCTGCGCAACTGGAGGAGCGAGCCGATGAGCAAAACGCAGGTGACGAGGATTTGAAACACCACCAGCGAGCGTGTGACGAACATGACCGAGCGCGAGGTGTTGCCCCGGCCGCCCTCCTTGAGGACTTCGACCGAGTCGGCCCGGGAGGACATCCACGCGGGCACGAAACCCGATACCAGGGCGGAAAGCATGGTGGCGACCACCACGATGATGAGCACGGGCGGATCGAGATCGAACGTCATCCAGCTGGGAATCGGGTTGGCGTTGTGGTGCAGGTAGTGGTCCAGAAAGTCGGTGGACCACATCGCGATACTGATGCCAACCAACGCGCCGATGCTGGCGACGAGCAGACTTTCGGTGAGCATTTGCCGGATGAGGCGCCCGCGGGTCGCGCCCAGCGAGGAGCGGATCGCCAGCTCCTTGGCCCGCAGGGTGGCCCGCGCGAACTGCATGTTCATGACGTTGACACAGGCCATGAGCAGCACGCCCACACAAAATGCCAGCATAGTATAGAGCATGCCCTTAAGGTTGCCCGGCGTGAAATTGTCCATGATCGGTCGCAAAAATCCCTTGGTGAACTGGGCATTGGTGTCCGGGTATTCCTGCGCAAAACTCCGGGCCAACGACGTGATCTCGGCTGCCGCCTGATCCCGGCTCACCCCGGGGGCCAGGCGTCCGAGGACGTCCACGAAATTGACATCGCGGGCATTGCGGGGGCGCACGGGAAAGGACGAGTTGAGCGGAATCCACAACTGCTCATTGTTGGGGAAGGAGAAGCCCGGTTCCATGACGCCAACGATGGAACCGCTTTTGCCGTTCACGATGACCGGGCGACCGATCACGTCCGGCGTGCCGCCGAAATCCCGTTGCCAGAGGGCATCGGTGATGATGACCGCTTTGGCCACTCCGGGTTGATCTTCCTCCGGGAGGAAATTGCGGCCCAACACGGGGGACTTGCCCAGCGCAGTGAAATAGTTGTACGTCACGTAGCCGCCGGTCAGGCGACGGGGTTGACCCTGGTAGGTGAGGTTGACGGTCGAGCCGTTGATGAAGGCGGCGAGTTCGGTGAACGACGTCTGGCTTGCTTTGATATCGGCAAAGTCCTGCGTCGTCATGCGCGAGTTGAAATTGTCGGGCTGGAAATTCTGCTCATCGACCATGCGCACGTCCACCAGCTGTTCGGGCTGGGGGAAGTCGAGTGACGTGAGCAGCACGCCATTGATGATGGCGAATTGGGTGGTGACGGCGGAGATTCCGATGGCCAGCACAAAGACTGCGAGGGCACAGAACGATTTCTCTTTGACGAGCACGCGGAGGCCGATTTTCAGGTCCTGGCAGAAGGTTTCCAACATAACAAAAGGGCGGGCGGGAGGAGGGGATTAAGGCGCAATCGGAGTGACCAAGCGATCGGCCCCGCGAGGGGCCGACCGCCTTTGGTTCAACACTACAACTTTAACGTTATCTAAGCATCCATCCGTCCGACGGGACGGGTGGAAGGGAGGGCGGTCCGGTGGGGGTCCAAAGGGTCAGGCGGTCGGTTCGGTTTCGACCTGCTCCTGCACCACCCGACCGTCGAAGACGTGGATGGTGCGGTCGGCGTTGCGGGCGAAGCGGGCATCGTGGGTGACCATCACAATGGTCGCGCCGTTTTGGTGGAGTTCATCGAGGAGTTCCATCACGGCTTCCCCGTTTTTGGAATCGAGGTTGCCGGTTGGTTCGTCGGCCAGGAGCACGGCCGGGTGGCCGGCCAGAGCGCGGGCCACGGCGACGCGCTGTTGTTGACCGCCGGAGAGTTGAGACGGGAGGTGCTTGGCGCGGTGGCCCATGCCCACTTTTTCCAAGGCCTCGAGGACGCGGGCCTTCCGCTCGGAGGCGGGCATGCCGCGGTAGGTGAGGGGCAGCTCCACGTTTTCAAAAACGGTCAGGTCGCCAATCAGATTGAAGGACTGAAAAATGAAACCGATCTCGCGGTTGCGGATGCGAGCGCGTTCGGGCAGTGACAGACCCTGCACGGGCCGGCCATTCAACAGGTAGGTGCCGTCGGTGGGCGTATCGAGCAGGCCGAGGATGGAGAGCAGGGTCGACTTGCCGCAACCGGACGGACCGGCGATGGAGACGTATTCCCCTTGCTTGATATCAAAGTGGATGCCGGCCAGGGCATGGGTTTCGACTTCGTCGGTGAGGAAGACCTTGGTGACGCCTTCGAGTTTGATGAGGGATTCGGACATGATGGAGTTGAGTTGGCAGGGATCGTGGTTGAGGAAGATAACCCGTGGAAACGGGCGGGGTTGCAGAAAAGTTTAGGAACAGGGGTCAGTTGAGTTTTACGCGTTCGTTGGCGTCCCATTGGGACATGTCGGACAGAATGACCTGATCGCCGGGGACGAGTCCGCGAATGATCTCAATCGTGTTGACGGAGCTGCGGCCAAGTTGGACTTGGGTGCGGTGAGCATAGCCGTCTTCACTGAGCTTGAAGATCCCCACGGAGGAGCGCTCCTGGCCGAAGGCCGGTCGGCCGACGAAGATGACGTCATCAAGCCGCTCCAGTTCGATGGTGCCATCGACGGAAAGGTCGGGGCGGGCGCCGCGGGGGAGTTCCCCCTCTAGGGTCACGTCGACCAGCACGGTCCCGTTTTGCACGGCGGGGTCGATGCGCACCACCCGCCCCTCGACGATGCCGTTGCGGGTGTCGATGCGGGCGAGTTGGCCAATGGTGATGTCCTTGGCTTGAGTCTCCGCGATGCGGATCTCGGCTTTGAGATCGGTGGGATCCGCCACCCGGGCGACGTTTTGCCCGGGCTGGATCTGCGCGCCGACTTCGACGGGCAACGCCGACAGCACCCCGGACATTCCGGCCCGCACGATCAAAGCGTCCGCCTCGGCTTGACGCAGGCGGGCCTGAGCTTCGAGGCGGGCGACCTCGGCGCGTTGCACCGCGAGTTGGGGTTCGATGGATTCCTGGGCGAACTTGAATCGTTTCTGCTCGATCTGATGTCGGGTGGCGGCCTCTTCGGCGGTGACCTCCGAAAGCTGCAGTTCGAGGGAAGAGACGAGGCCATCGCCGAAGAGTTCCCGATTCACCTCGGCCCGCAGGCGGGACTGTTCGTAGGCGGCCTTGGCGGCGGCCGTATTGGATTCGGATTGCAGCAGTTGGGACTGCAGTTGCACCCGAATGTTGGTCAACTGGGCTTCAGCCGCTTGCAGCGACGAGCGGGAGGTTTCGGCGGCTTGTTCGACGTCCGGGTTGGTCATCACGAGGATAACGCTGTCCGGCTCCACCATGGCACCGGGGCGCAGGATGATGTTTTCCACCCGGGCCTGCGTGCGGGCCGCCACCCAGCGGATCTTTTCGGGGACGAGGGTGCCCAGTCCGCGCACCTGGCGGACCATCGGACCGCGTTTGACCTCGTCTACCCAGACCAGATTGCGATCGACGGTGGGGGCCGCGGGCTTGAGGCGCGACAAGCCGACGGTGGCCGCCACCAAAGCCAAGGCAGTAAGGGTGCCGAGGAGGATGCGTTTTTTGCGTTTGGCTTTCGCTTGGGAGGGCCGGGGGATGTCCATGTTGAAGTTGGGTGTTACCTGCAGCTTGCAGCCTTCGTGCCAGTCGAGGTCGGATTACGTAAGACAAAGATAGTAAGCCGATTAAAAAATCATAGAATCTCCCACCAGACCGGAACGACTACGATGGCGGGAAAGCGTCGTCCCATAAATGGGACAAGTATCGAATCCGCCGGAGCAGGGCGTTTGCCAGCGCGGCAGGGGCTTGCGGGTGAGGCAATCAGACGGGCAGACGCAGGACGGCGACACAGCCGGAGCGGTCCTCCCGGTTTTCCAGCCGCAGGCTGCCGCCGTGGTTTGCCGCGATCTGCCGACACAGCACCAGACCGATCCCGGAGCCGGCGGGTTTGGTGGTGAAGAAGGGCACGAACAGGCTGGTGGCTTTGCCGATTCCGGGCCCCTCATCGGTCACGCGAAACTCCACGGCTCCGGTGGTGTGCTGCCAGGAAAGCGTGACGGACCCCCGCGGGGCGGTCGGGTGGGGCGGAGAGCTCTCTTCCTCGTTGGTGGCGGCCTCGAGATTGGCGTCCACCGCGTTTTTGATCAGGTTGATCAGGACCTGCTCAACCTGCGCGCCATCGCAGGCGAGCACCATGTCCGGGCCGGCCTCAATCTCGACCTTCTGGCGCAGTTCCAATTGGACCACCTGGCGGACCAGGGGTCGGACCTCGCAGGGGATGCGTTGGGGTTTCGGCAATTTGGCCAGCCGTGAGTAGGCGTTCAAAAACCGACTCAGGCCCTCCGCTCGTTTGGCGATGATTTCCAGTCCGCTCCGCATATCCGATTCCCAATCCTCGACCCGTGCCTCCACCGGTTTCCGCAACGTGGAGTCGAGGGTGCCGGCGATGGATTTGATGGGAGCCAGGGAGTTGTTCAGCTCATGGCCTAAGACGCGCACCAAGCGCTGCCAGGCTTTGATCTCCTCCTCCCGCAGCGCCTCACTCAAGTCCGCCACCACCACCATTTCGTGCGGCAGGCCGCCTTCGCGAAACTGGGTGCGCCGCATGCCCCATCGCCCGCTGCCGCCGGGAAACGTGGTGTGCTGGAGCACGCTGGTATTGGGTCCGTCGATACATTCACCCAGTCCAATTTCGTGGGCGGAGCGCCCCAGAATCTTCTCGGCCGGCGAGGCGAGCAATTCCTGCCCCGAAGGGTTCACCAACCGCAGCACCCCCTCGGAATCGAAGGCAAAGATGGCCACGTCAATTTCCTCCATCACGGTGCGCAGAAGGGCGGTGGCCTCCATGGCACCGAGCCGCTGGGCGCGCAGGATCGATCCGATCGAATTGATTTCGGTCATGACGTCCCCGTGGGGGTCCTCCCGGCTGGCCCCCCGAGCCCGGATGGAGAAATCACCCTCGCGCACGGCGGACAGGAGATTGGCCATGGTCTGCAGCGACCGGATCACCCGGGTCTGCACGGAGAACGAGAAACCCAACCAACAACCCACCACCAGCATGGTGAAGGTCCACCGCATGTTGGAGCTCTGGTGCTCGTCCAACCACAAAAACCCCAAGGTCACCACCACGCCCGGCAGCCCGGCCAACAACGTGCCCAGTAAAACCTGGCGATCATGGGAAAGTCTTCTGGGGGTGGATTTGGGCATGGAGCGATAAGACCTAAGCCTTCAGCGTTCAGCGCTCAGCTTCCGCGTGAATGCCCCGAGCATCCGGCTGCTTGGGTTGAATTCGTCTGCCAGGGGCGAGTGGAATTCGGTAGTGAGGTGAGGCCGAACTTTTCGTCCGCCGGAAACGATTGGGGAACGCGATTTATTTCCAGCCCGAAAGCGTGGCAGCGTGGCCAAGTCTCAAAATTGCGATAGTCGTTCACGTAATGCTTGTTTGGCTGACGGCTGAAAGCTGATGGCTCTCCGCTTAACCCTAAAGCCCGTATTTTTCGAGGCGTCGATAGAAGGCACTCCGACTCAATCCCAGTTCCTCCGCCGCTTTGCGGGCGTTGCCATCGCAGCGGGCCAAGGTCTTTTTGATGAGGTAGGCCTCCACCTCTTCGATGCTCATGTCCTCGATCTGCGGGGTGGCTTGGGCGGCATTCAGCCCGAGGTCGGCGACCCGGATGATTTTGCCCTGGGCCATGAGGCAACCGCGCTCCACGGCGTGATCGAGTTCGCGCACATTGCCGGGCCACGTGTAACCCCGCATGGCTTCCATGGCGGAGTCGTCGAAACCGGTGATCGCCTTGCCGTAGCGCTTGACGTGGGTCTTGAGGAAAAATTGCGCGAGCAGCTCGATGTCTTCCCGGCGCTCGCGCAGCGGGGGCAGGTGAAGGTGGATCGTGTTGAGCCGGAACAACAGGTCTTGGCGAAACGCGCCCTCGGCGACCTGCCGGGGCAAGTCCGCATTGGTGGCGGAAATCAGTCGGACGTTGGCCGCAAATGTTTTGGAGGAGCCGACGCGTTCGAATTCGCCCGTCTCGAGGGTGCGCAGAATCTTGGCCTGTTGGGAAAGCGGGATGTTGCCAATCTCGTCCATGAACAGCGTGCCGCCATCCGCCAGTTCAAAGCGTCCGGCGCGGTCGCTCTTGGCGTCGGTAAACGCCCCCCGCACGTGCCCGAAGAGTTCGCTTTCAAACACGCCCTCCGGCAGTCCGCCCATGTTGACGGAAATGAAGGCGTGGTCGGCGCGGGAGGAGACGCCGTGCAGGGCGCGGGCGATCAGGCCCTTGCCGGTGCCGTTTTCGCCCGTGATCAGAATATTGGCGTCCGACGGGCCCACCCGGGCAATCACATCGAGCACGGGCCGCATGGCCACGGATTCAGCGATCAGGGTGGGACCGGAATCCTTGCCACGCAGGATCTGGTTTTCCTGAGCCAGGCGGCGGTAGGCACGCACGGCACTGCCCAGTTCCACCTGAGTCCGCACAATCGTCAGCAGTCGGGGGTTATCCCAGGGTTTGGTCACAAAGTCCTTGGCGCCGCGACGCATGGCCTCGACGGCCACTTCCACACTGGCCCAGGCGGTCATGACCACCACCGGCAGATGAGAGTCGAGGTGTTGGAGTTTTTCGAGCAGGTCGAGGCCCTCCTCCCCGGAGGTCGTGTCGCGAGCGTAGTTGAGATCGATCAGAACCAAGGCGTAGTCCTTGGCGGCGACGGCTCGAAGCACGGCGGCCGGGGACTTCACGGTATCGGTTTGATACCCCTCGCTTTTGAGCAGCAGGCGCAGGGCTTCAAGCACATCGGGTTGATCATCGGCGACGAGGATCCGGGGAGTCGCGGCGGGCATAAAGCAGTGACCGTGGAGGAAAGAACGGTGTCAAGGAGTCAGCTCGTCCGGGATCAACCCCGCACGGCCATCGAGCGCGAGGGGGAAGCCAGCCGGCGACGGCGGTTCACCCGGCGGCCACCGAGGTGAAGGGGAGCGGCAAACGCCGCCTCCGCCGGAGCGAGCCGGGGGCGTTCCGCCGCGAGGGGAAGCCGACGCAGGGAGTGACCGTAGTCATGACTCAACATGAGGAGCACGAGCGAGATGATGAACGCACTGAACGGCAGGGCGTAAGCCAGTGAAGAGGCGGTGAAGCCGACGGTTTCGGCGGCGGCGGCGGTGAGGATTCCTCCAACGGACAGGAGGGTGATGTAAGCCATTTTGAATTTCATGATCGAATTTAAGTTGAAGATAAGGGTTGATTTAGAACTTGCCTCTCTCTTTGCAGCACCCGTGCCAACGCGAAGTTCAGTTTCATAAGAATATTAAAACCAATGAATTAAAATATCATGGTTTTTTTGGGTGGGGGATAATGAGTCGGCAAAACTGCGGCAGCGGGAACTTTAAATCCCAAAATCGGAACGGCTGGTCCCGACCGCATAATTGATGCTGCCATTCCGGCGAAGGGGCGTAGGATCAGCGTGTTTCATCGTCATGAGTTCACCCCTTTTCATTGCCGCGCTGGACCAGGGAACCACCAGTTCGCGCACCCTCATCTACGACCACTCGGGGCAGGTGGTGGCGAAGGCCCAGCGGGAGTTTACCCAACATTATCCGCGGTCGGGCTGGGTCGAGCACGACCCCATGGAAATTTGGGAAGGCCAATTGGCGACCCTGCGGGAGGCGATGGCCCAGGCGAAAGTGGCGGCGGCGGACCTCGCGGCCATTGGGATCACCAATCAGCGGGAAACCCTGGTCGGGTGGGAGCGGGCGACGGGCCGTCCGGTGGGGCCGGCGATCGTCTGGCAGGATCGGCGCACGGCGCAGGATTGCACCCGGTTGGAATTCGCGGGCATGGGACCGCTGATCACTGCGAAGACCGGTTTGCGGCTGGATCCCTATTTTACCGGGACGAAGCTGGCTTGGTTGTTGGGGAGTCAGTCGGGTTTGCGCGGGCGGGCCGAAGCCGGCGAGGTGTTGGCGGGCACGATCGACAGCTGGCTGTTATGGAACCTGACCGCCGGGAGGGTTCATGCCACCGACGCGAGCAACGCATCGCGGACGTTGCTCTACAATCTGGACACTGGCGACTGGGACGACGAGTTGCTGAAAATCTTTGGCGTGCCCCGGGCGATGTTGCCGGAAGTGAGGGACTCTGCCGGAATTTTCGGCCGGGTGGCCACCGGACAGCCCGCGGCGGGCGTTCCCATCGCCGGCATCGCGGGCGACCAACAGGCGGCGTTGTTTGGGCAGTTGTTCTTTTACGCCGGAATGGCCAAAAACACATGGCACCGGTTGCCTTTGCTCATGCAAACGGAAGGCCACCGGGTGGCTCTCTCGCATCACGACCTGTTGACCACGGTGGTTTGGCAGATTGACGGCGTGCGCAGTTACGTTGGAGGGGGCGGTGTTTGTCGCTGGTGCGGCGGTGCAGTGGGCGCGCTGGGATGAACTTCGCCCGGTCGAATCCTGCCGATGAGCTGGAGCGTCTCGGCGGGGACGGTCAGCAATGCGAACGGCGTGGTGTGCGTGCCTGCCTTCACTGGGCTGGGCGCTCCCATTTGGGATCCTTACGCCCGCGGGGCCTTTGCGGGCATGACCTGCGGCACCAACTGGAGCGCACTTCGGGTTGGCCATATTGGAGAGCATCGCGCTACAGAGCAATCAATTCGATCTCGGCGATGGAAAAGGATGGAAGCGGGCATCGCCCAAGAGCTGCGGGTGTGGACGGAGGTGCTGGGTGGCCAGCTTTTGATCCCCTGATGCAAATTCAGGCCGACCTGCTCAATTGTCCGGTCAAGCGGCCCAAAGCCTCGGAAACCACCGCGCTCGGCGCCGCCTCCATCTGGCGGGGTTTGGCTGTTAAGCCTTGGTCGGACCGGGGAGGGAGTGCCGCGTGAAACACACCCATTGGGACTGACAGTTTGTCCCCGACACCCGGTATCGACCTGTCCACCCTGCGCCGCGACTGAAACGAGCGTTGGAACGCGCTTTGGCAAAAACTGGCGCGCCGACTGAGTAGAATCTTCATTATCCTTACTAACTACCTAAATTACTTTCGCAAAAACGACTTGATGCCCTGAGTGACGCTTGCACAGTTTTGTAGGCCTTCGCTCACATGAGTTCTGAACAAGAAGCAACCAAGCCACTGGCCGCCAACGAAGGTATCAACCTGCGTCGACTTTCTGCGCGGCACCATCGCGGAGGAACTGCGCGACGATTCCATCGGGGCAATAAATGCTGATAATCAGCAACCAACGAAGTTTCATGGTCTTTGTATCAGCAGGACGACTGCTATATGACTCATGGGCTGAGCGTCGGCGGCTAAGTTGAGAAGGCTGGGCGTTTTCCTTCATGCTGCGGGTGCGTCTGCCCGGGGCGCGGGTGTGACCTTCGGCTCAGTGGCTCATGCTCGACCAGCTGGCGGATGAACGAGCCACGGGTCTCCGGCTTACGGACGCGAAGGGGACAGACCTTCCAATTTCACGCCGGGATTTTGAAGGGCAATCTGAAGCCGTTGATCTAAGGGCATGGATGAAGCTCCGGTTTTTGATTCGATCGCGGCTTTTTGCGGCGTGACGTGAACTGCAACATCATGCGCCGCCCAATCCCGAGCGCGCAGCCCTGCTCACGCTGCGATGTATGAGCATGCCAAATTCGCTCTCCGAGCACGCGCTGCCCAAGACCCGGGCCACCACGAGATTTTGGCTGGATGGCGAACAGTGGCGGGAGGCGAGCCCGAAGTGGAACCCCCTCACGGCTCCACCCATCTCCCGCGGAAATTCAAAGTCGGTTTCGCCATCCCGCCGTCCAATGACGTCGATGTTTATTCCTTTGTGACCTCGGCTTCCATTGGGGTGATTGAGCACGGCGAACCTTTCGTTGGCTACACGTCACGGTCGGAGGTGGACTCGGCATGAGCCACGGCAACGAGGACCTTTCCGCGGGTTGGCCGAAGCGATGGGTTTCATCACGCTGTGGATCAGGTCAACGCGGGGATCGGGGGCGTGGCGGTCATCGCCACTCCAACGCGACTACGGGGACTGCACCAACCGGGCAAACATGCGCGCTTGAAATACACCCTCGAGGACCGAGGTTTGGCCTGGTTCCGCGGGGAAGTGGAGAGCCGGTCCGGCATTGTTCTCAGGAGTCTCGCGCGAGTATCACCTTCACGACGATCGAAGATCCGCATGGCTGGCAGGAGTGCACCGACGGACCCGGGTTCATTGACCGTACATCTCCTGGAGTGGCCGTACTGGCGACCGCGAGGGTTGATCGATGAAACCGCCTTGCGCAAGTCGCCCAAATTCACCTGGGAGACTTCCGCCTCACCCTGTCGCAGAACCTGACGATTTCCGGAGTGACTGCGGAGGCGAAGACGCAGATTGACGCGGATCTGGCGAAGCACGGACTCAAGCGAGTGAAAATCAACACCCTGGCTCTTCGACTCAATGCGCTGTCCCCGCGTGGCGCTGCTGACCTGTGGGTTGGCGTTGGCTGAAAGCGAGCGGGAGGTTGCCCGAGGTGATCGAAAAGTTTGACGCGATGCCTTTGAAGAAGCCGCTGTCCTGACGACGCCATCAGCCTGCGCATGACCGGTCTGCCCCAACGGTTGCGCGCGACCGTATCTCGCCGAGATCGGATTTGCGGGCAAGGCACCGGCAAAATATGCGCTCTACATTGGGGCGAAATACAACGGCTCCTGGCTCAACTTCGTTTGGTCTCACCCAAATGCACCATTGATTTAGCGGTGGATACGCTGCGGCTGGTGATCAAAAAATATGCTACTGGAGCGGACCGCAGGCGAAGGGTTCGGCGACTTCTGTCATCGGGCCGTGCTGCCCGAAGATGCGACGTTCCACAGTGTCGGTTCCGGCCTGCGCGTCTGACCTGTTTTGCCGGGGCCGCGGGGAATGTTTTCTTCCCGTGGCGTGCCCCCGGGTGGTCGCCGCTTACGTGAGACGGACGGGCACGTGGTGCTCAGCCAGATAAGCTTTCACCTGTGGAACCGTGAGTTCACCAAAGTGAAACAGGCTGGCTGCTAGCACGGCGCTCGCGCGACCGGCGTCCAAGGCTTCCGCAAAGTGGGGGAGTTCGCCGGCCCCGCCGCTGGCGATGACCGGGACCGACACGGCGTCGCTGATCGCCCGGGTGAGGGCGACATCGTAGCCGGTTTTCATGCCGTCGCAGTCCATACTGGTGAGGAGGATTTCTCCGGCCCCCAATTGCACGGCGCGCTCGGCCCAGGCCACCGCATCGAGTTCGGTTGGGTGGCGCCCGCCGTGGGTGTAGACCCGCCAGGATTTGCCATCGGGTTCGCGTTGGGCGTCGATCGCCACCACGATGCACTGCGCGCCAAACCGTTCTGCCGCGGCGCGGATCAAATCGGGGTTTTTGATGGCGGCCGTATTCAACGATACCTTGTCGGCTCCGGCTTTGAGCATGGCCTCGATGTCATCGACGGTGCGTAAGCCGCCGCCCACGGTAAGGGGCATGAAGCACTGTTCGGCGGTCGCGGCCACCACTTCGTGCATGATCGAACGCCCATCGCTCGAAGCCGTGATGTCGAGGAACACCAACTCGTCGGCGCCCTGCGCGTCATACGCCTTGGCGCATTCGACCGGGTCGCCGGCATCGCGCAGTTCCTGAAATTTGATGCCCTTGACGACGCGGCCCGCGGTCACGTCGAGACAGGGAATGATGCGCCGGGAGAGCATACGAAACAGACGGTTTCTGGGGAGAATTTAACCGGTGGCGCGGTCGACAGCCGCCCGGGAATGGTCACCGATCAAACCGCTGACCTCAACCATCGAGGGTGGTCACATCCGGCTGGTAGCTGACGGCCAGGCGGTAAACATTGCCCGGTCGCATGATCAAGGGATGGTCCCGTTCCAGCGTTTGGAGGTAGTGCACCTTGCCGTAGTTGGTGCGGTAGGTGGGGTCAGACGTGACGACTTCGGTTTCTTGCCAGATACCTTGAAAATCATCCTTGGTCACGGTGCAGCGATGCCCCTCGGGGCCGAGCGCCAGCGATCCGCCTACGTGGTAGATGGAGTGAGGCGCGGCGATAGCCAGCATGAAGCGGAACTTGTCCAACGTGATCTGTTGACGCACCGAGTAGGAGAATTCCGCGCTGATTTGGGGACCGGCGAAATTCCACTGCACCTTGACGGAGCCGAGCCCTTTCAACACTTCCTGATCGACGGTGATGAGGTCCGGTTGATCGTAACGGAAGAAAAAGCTGCGGCGCAGGCCGAGGCCCGTGACGCAATTTTTGCCGTAGAAGGACGGCACGGTGACTTTATCGCCGAAGGTAAGCTCGGGCACCATGATCGGCGCGTAGACATTGTTGGGCCAATCGAAGATCCCGGGGGAGTGCGGGAACGCGAGGGTGTCGGAAGTGGCCGAACCCGCCGCCGCGCTGAGCGGAATCTGCGCGTGCAGTCCGCTGCCGGCATCGCGGTAGAGAAACACGCCTTGTTCCTTGCGGTTGGATTTATCGAAAATGACAAAGCGACCGGTGGTGCGGGGGGCTTCCGGAGTGACTTGTCCCGCCGGCATATGCACCGTCTTGGCCAGACGAGACCATTGGCACAGGTAGCGGGCGGCATCGAAATTGGCCATCCGCGTCGTATGCGGTTCGTAGGCCGTGCGTTCGGCGTCCCGAATATCGAGGTCGCCCTGATCCTGATCCAAATAGGTTTGGTAGAAAAAGAGGAACAGGCGGCGGAGGATGTCGAAGTAGCGGGATTTTTGATCGTCGCTGATCCAGCCGTCGCGCAGGCCCTGGAGGATCAGGCTGATGCAGTGCATCTGCCCGTAAGCGCCGGCCGCGCGCCCGAAGGCCCAACCGAGTCCATCCGCGCGGACGAGGTCCGGCATCATCTTGATGTATTTCTCGGCGTAGGTGCGCAGGGTGGGCAGCTTGCGATCCCGCACCCCGCTGTTGGCGTGCAGTTGCAGGGCGGAGCGGATAAAGACCAACGACATCACCCCGTAGAGATTAAAATTGCCGCCGAAACCCTCGGTGGAGTCATCGATGAAACCATTGGAGCTGGTTTGATTGATGCGATCGACGTAGCGCTCGATCAGCCGGGAGGTTTCGTCTTTTTTCGACAGGCCGAAGGAAAAACGGGCGACGGCTTTGGCGACGTTGAAAGCCTGCCAGTGGTTGTCGTAGTCCGAGCGATGGAGGAGGGACTTGTCGATGCGCTCCTGTGTCTCCTCCACCAGCCGTTCCCATACGGGATTGCGCTCCTTGGAGGGACCAAAACTGAGCAGGCCGAGGGAGGCGTAGGCGAGGCCGTTTTCTTCGGCGGGCTCGGTGAAGACCTGTGCGGTAACGGTGCGGGCGGTCAGATCAATCAGGTCGTGGCCCTCGAGGGTGGTTTCTCCGGTGGCGCGAAAGTATTCCCCCAGCGCATAGGCGGCGTGCCCCGGTTCATCGGCACGGGAATTTTCGCCCGCAAATGGCGTGATCGTGCCGTTAGGCTGAATGGAGGCTAGATTATGACCCAGAATAGAACGGGCCATATCGAGACACTGCTCGGAAAAACTGTGCATACGGTGGGAGTTACGGCGTGGACATCACTGACTCAGACGCGAGCAGCGGAAAGGAAGTTTCTTCAGGGTTTTCGAGTCCTGCGCAAGAGGGAAAAGGGTGGAGAGGGAGGTGAAAGTAAAAAACCCCGTCGACCGAGGCCTAACGGGGTGGGGACTGACCGGGTCAGCGGGAGATGAGCTTAATAAATTCTTGATTGGTTTTCGTTTTGGAAAGTCGCGAGATCATGGTCTCGGTCGCCTCCTCAATTTTTTGCTGTACCAGTGCACGGCGGAAGAAGTGGATGCTGTCGAGTTCTTTGGGATCGAGCAGGGCCTCTTCCTTGCGGGTGCCGGAGCATTGGATGTTGATCGCCGGCCAGAGGCGCATTTCGGCGCATTTGCGGTCGAGCACGAGGTCACTGTTGCCGGTGCCTTTGAATTCCTGGAAGATCACGTCATCCATCCGGCTGCCGGTTTCGACGAGAATTGAAGCGACGATGGTCAGGGATCCGGCCTCTTCGGTGTTGCGGGCGGAGGCAAACAGCTGGCGGGGTTTTTCGAGCGCGCGAACGTCCAACCCACCGGAACCGGTGCGGCCGGAGTTGCGTTGCGTGTTGTGGGCCCGGGCGAGGCGGGTGAGGGAATCGAGGAAGAGCACAACGTCGCGGCCGGTCTCCACGAGGCGTTTGGCGCGTTCGATGGCGATGTCGGCGATGCGGATGTGGCTTTGCACCTGCTCGTCATTGGACGAAGCCCAGACCTCGGCGCCTTCGACGCTGCGTTTGAAGTCGGTGACCTCTTCCGGGCGCTCGTCCACGAGCAAAATCATGACGTGGCATTCGGGGTGATTGTCGAGTACCCCGAGAGCCATGTCGCGGAGAATGGTGGTCTTGCCGGTGCGCGGCGGCGCGACGATCAGGCCGCGGGTGCCTTTGCCGACCGGACAAAACAAATCGACGGCCCGGGTGGTGAGGCGGCCGTCCTTGGTTTCCAGGGTGAGCCGTTCTTCCGGAGAGAGGGTGGTGAAATCGAGAAAGTCCCATTTCGATTTGCGGTCATCGATGGAGAGTCCGTCGACCGTTTCGATGAACTTCATTTTGGGGTTGGGAAAACGGCCCTCGGCCGGGAAGGCCGTGCCGGTGATGAGGCTGCCTTGGCGCAGCTTGAATCGGCGAATCAGTTCCTTGGGGACGAAGGTGTCATCGGGACGCCGTTTGCCGTAGCGCTTCAAATCCAGCAGCACCCCGTTGCCTCCCTTTTGTTTGTCGATGTCCAGCACGCCGGAGACCTCGACGAGATTGGATTCTTTTTCCGGCGGCGGCGACGGCTGTTCGGCTGGCTCCGGGGTGGAGGACGGCTCCGGAGCGGCGACGACGGTTTCAGTCGCGGCGGCTGCCTCGGCGACGGGGGCTTCGTTATCAGGAGATACTGCGACGGATTTTTTCGCCGTGGATTTGGATTTAGCCATGAAATTTAGGAGGGGTTGAAAGTGAAATGAGGACGGCCATGCTTGACGCTTAAGGCGGTCGACAGGATAAAACGCGGGCCCGGCTGATGTGCCGCGGTAAGTTACCTACCTAAACACCCAACCATTCAGAATGTGACGGACCAAACGATTACCTCAGTGTCCCGTGAGAAGCGGGTTTTTCGGCCTTCGACCGAATTCCAGAACCAAGCCGAGCTTGGCGACATGAACTCCTATAAGAAACTCTACCGGGAGTCTGTCAACTCCCCAGAAAAATTCTGGGGGCGTCAGGCCAAGGAGTTACTGGAGTGGCGTCGGCCCTTCAAATCGGTGCTGCAGTGGCAGGCCCCCCACGCGAAGTGGTTCAACGGCGGGGCCCTCAATGTGGCCGAAAATTGTGTGGATCGGCACTTGGGCACGGCGCGCGAAAACAAAGCGGCGATGATTTTTGAAGGGGAGCCGGGTGACGTGCGCACCATCACTTACAAACAGCTCCATTTCCACATTTGCCGTTTGGCCCATGTTTTTGAGAATCTCGGGGTGGGGCGGGGCGACCGGGTGGCCATCTACATGCCCATGGTGCCCGAAGCGGTGGTCGCGATGCTGGCCTGTGCGCGGGTCGGCGCCATTCACACGGTGATTTTCGGCGGGTTCAGTGCTGAATCCATCAAGGATCGGATCAACGATTGCGGCGCCAAGTTGGTCATCACGGCGGATGGGGGCTGGCGTCGCGGCAAGGTCGTCGAACTCAAAAAGACGGTGGATGAAGCCATCGAGAACACCCCGTCGGTGCAGACCGTGCTCGTGCTCAAACGCTGCGGCAACAAGATCAAAATGCGGGACGGCCGCGACATCTGGTGGCACGACGCCTGGGAGGGCGCGCCCAACGAACACAAGGCCAAGGCCTTCCCTTCGGAGCATCCCCTGTTCATCCTCTACACCTCCGGCAGCACGGGCAAACCCAAGGGGGTGTTGCACACGAGCGCCGGTTACCTGCTCGGGGCCAAGCTCTCCTCCAAATACGTTTTTGATCTCAAGGAAAACGACCGGTATTTCTGTTCCGCCGACATCGGCTGGATCACCGGTCACAGCTATGTGGTCTACGGCTTGTTGTCCAACGGTGCGACCGTGTTCCTCTACGAGGGCGCTCCGAATGAACCCGGTCCGGATCGCTTCTGGCGCATGATCGATCGCCACGGTCTCACCATTTTCTACACCGCGCCGACGGCGATTCGTGCGTTCATGCGGTGGGGCGACAACTACGTGCTGAGCCATCACCTGAAGTCACTGCGACTGCTGGGCTCGGTGGGCGAACCCATCAACCCCGAGGCCTGGATGTGGTATCACCGCATGATCGGCAAAAAACGATGTCCGATCGTGGACACCTGGTGGCAGACCGAAACCGGCTCGATCATGATTTCACCGTTGCCGGGGGTGACGCCCTGCAAACCCGGTTCAGCGACCCTGCCTTTCTTCGGCGTGGTGCCCAAGGTCGTGGATGAACACGGCAAGGAGGTGCCCAAGGGCTCGGGCGGCAAGCTCATCATCGCGAAGCCGTGGCCCTCGATGCTGCGCACGCTGTGGGGGGATGATAAGCGTTTTCAGGAAACCTATTTCAGCGAATACCCCGGCGTGTATTTCACCGGTGACGGCGCCCGGCAGGACAAGGATGGCTACTTCTGGATCGTCGGTCGCATCGATGATGTTTTGAACATTTCCGGTCATCGCCTCGGCACCGCGGAGGTGGAGAGTGCGATGGTCTCGCATCCCAAGGTGGCCGAGGCCGCCGCCATCGGTCGTCCCGACGAGCTCAAGGGACAGTCGCTGGTGGTTTTTGTGACCCTCAAAAGTGGCAACGAGCCCTCTGATGAGCTGAAGGAGGAACTGCGCAATCACGTGGGCAAAGAGATCGGTGCGATCGCGAAGCCCGACGTGGTGCGGTTTGCCACCGGCCTGCCCAAGACGCGCTCGGGGAAGATCATGCGACGGATTCTGAAAGAGATCGCCGGGGGCGGTAAGGTCAAAGGCGATACGACCACCCTCGAAGACTTCTCGGTCGTCGCCGCCTTGCAGGCCGACGAGGATTGAGTCGCCGATCGGTTGGGGGCGAACCACCACACCCGCGACGAGCATGCCAATCCTCGCGTCCGTCCCCCCGATCGCGCCTCCCCGTTCCCGTCGGCGGCGGCGGCGCGGGTCGGGGCGCGGGTTCACCCTGATCGAGTTGCTGGTGGTGATCGGGGTGGTCGGCATTCTCGCCGCACTGACCCTGAGCCTCTCCTCCGGAGCCCGGGAGCGGGCCTCGCTCGACCGCGCGCAGGCTGAGCTGGCGGTGCTGGCGACGGCGCTGGAGAGCTACCGCTCCGTTTATGGGTCGTATCCCGATGTCTCGGCTGATCCCTCCGACTTTTACGATGCCCTGACCGGTCGGCTGACCCCCACGGGCGAGCCCGACAACCGCCGGCCCTTTATCACCTTGGAGGGACTGGCGGTGGATGAGCGCACGGGCCAACTCGTCGATCCCTGGGGCATGCCTTACCACTATCAATCCTATCGCGCGGGTCCCCGCGAGGGCTATTGGCTTTATTCACGGGGACGGGACGGCGTTCATGTGTCCCCGGCTCCGGGCGGGGCGTATGATGAAAACGCCGACGAAAATTTGGACAACGTCAGCCTGACCCGATAGATCGCCCCTGATGAAAACGGCTCGTGCGCCTCGTGGCTTCACCCTGATCGAATTGCTGACCGTGGTGGCCGTGCTGGGGATATTGGCGGCGATCATCATTCCGACGGTCAGCCGGGCCCGCGACTCCACCAACCGGGCGACGACCAAGGCCCAATTCAATCAATGGGCGGCGGCGATGGAGCTGTATCGGCAGGAATACGGGTTTTACCCGGACATCGCGGTGGAGGGCAAAATCGACGCCGAGCGCTTCGCGGCCGAGCTGACCGGGCGGACTCTGGTGGGGGGCAATTCGGTCCGGGGCAGCTCGGCATGGGGCAACCGGCAAGGCTTGTCCTTCTACGTTCTCGCCAGCAGTGATCTGGACGAAACCGGCACGGCGTTGGTCGATGCCTTTGGTAACCGCGACATCGCCGTGCGGGTGGATTCCAACCGGGACGGGCGGATCGACGCGGCCGATTCAGGCAGCTGGTCCGCCGTGGCGGGAGCCGAGCGCGCAGGACTCCTGCCCACCGCGCTCCCCGAAGCCATCCCGGCGACGGGGGTGCGCGCGGGAGTGGTGTTTTATTCGGCGGGAAGAGGCCGGGAGGAGTCGGACCTCGTGCTCAGTTGGCGATGAGTCCGCCCTGGCCGTTCCCGAAAACGAGGCCCCGGCGTGGTTTCACGCTGGTGGAGTTGTTGGTGGTCATCGGGGTGATGGCGGTGGTGGCGACGATGATCGGCGTCGGGTTGAACCGGGGCGGGGAAGGGGCGGCCCTGGCGGCGGCCCAGAACATGGTGATGAGTCAGATCGCGGCCGCCCGGGCGCAGGCGGCCTTAAGCGGTGAATCCGCCGCGTTGGTGGTGGTGATTCTCCGGGCGAGTGGGATTGCAGTCCGAAGAGAGGGTGGTGGGGGTGGCGGTGGTGGATGCGGGGCTCTGGCGGTTGGTGGCCGATCCGGTGCGGTTACCCGGGGGCGTTGGCATTGGGGAGAGCGGGGAGGGGCCGGATCCTTGGCGCACGGCGCTCCCCGTGGCGTTTGATTTGGACGACCGCACGATTTCCTGCCGGGCGATCGAGTTTGAGGCGGATGGTTCTTTAACCCAGGCGGGGGGAGGCGTGGTTTGGTTGAGTCTGGGCGAGACGGGACCGGCCGGTTGGCGGCCGACCGCGGATGGGGCCCGGCGGGGCCTCCGGTTGAGCCGCTATGGGGCCCTGCAACGGGTGGATGAATTTGGGGGCGTCGAATAATGAACCGGAGGCCGCGCGGATTCTCCTTGGTGGAGGTGGTGGTGGCGGTGGGCGTATTTGTCGCCGGGGTGGTCGCGGCGGTCGCCCTGCTGGCCCAAACCACCCGCAGCGCCAGCGATCGCCTCGAGCGCGGCGCGGCCGCCCGGGTGAATGGTTCGGTGGCCGCGCTGCTGGATACCGTGAACTGGGAAGTCATCATGGCGCGGCTGGAAGGGGGGGAATCCTGGTATGCGGATCGAACCGGGGCGCGGATTGACTTGGTCGACCCCGTGGCTGCGGAGGACCGTTTTTTTGAAGTGGTGATGGAGCGCGATGGGGAGCGATTTACGGACGGGGCGGAGGGCTCCGCCGCTCAGGCCGAGCTCTGGATTCGGACCAGCTGGCCGGTGCAGAGCGGGCGCGGAGCGGTGGTCGCGGTCGAGAACCGGGAGACCTTGAGGACCCGCGTGGTGCTGTTGCGATGAAGGGGAAACCGCACTTCGCCTTCACGCTGGTTGAGCTCCTCGTGGCGCTGGGGATGACGGCGATACTGGCCGCCGTGTTACTGGGGTTGGTCGCGCGAACCGTGTCGCTGTGGGAACGTTCGGCGAGCGCGCTGATGTTGGAGAATGAAGCGAGCGTGGTGCTGGATCACCTGGTGACCGATTTGGAGACCGCTTATCGGAGCGCGACCCCGGCGGAGGCGGATTGGATCGCATACCGTGCGCCTGGGGGACGGTTTGCTTCGCTCCGTTTGATGGTGCTCGCGCCCTCGACCGCGGGGGGGGCGAGTTCCCCCAATACGCTGCGGGAGGTCACCTATGAAAGGGGAAGCGGCGCGCGGAGCGGCGAACTGTTTCGGCTCGAGGGAACGGCGCTCGATGCCCTGACGTCCGGATATGCCTGGCAGCTCTGGCCGGAAGAGCCCGCGGCGGAATTTTTATTGGCTGAGCGCGTCGAGCAACTCGCGGTGACGTTTTGGGATGACGGTCGCGACCCGATTGCGACGGTGGGCGCGGGGGCCTGGCCGGCCTTGGCGCGGATCGAGTTGACCCTGCTGTCGCCGGATGGAGGCGCGCGGATGCGGGCCATCGAGCAAGGGCGCAGCAACGAGCCCCTCGAACAGGTGCGCGCGGAAACGAGTCGGAACTTTGTGCGCTGGGTGGCCCTGAAAGGGGGTGAACCATGAGAACGAATGAACGGGGATTGGCGCTGCTGTTGGTGGTTTCGCTCATGGCCCTGGTGACGCTGATGGTGGTGAGCCTGGCGGTCATCACCCGGATCGAAACGCGGGTGGGCGGGGCGCGAGCGGAGCAGGCGCGCGCGCGGGACAACGCGCTGCTGGGACTGCGCACGGCGCTGGGCCGATTGCAGGAGGCGGCCGGCCCCGATCGACGCGTGACCGCGACCGCGGGAAGCACCGGCCCAACCAATCAGCCGCACTGGGTCGGCGTCTGGCGGACGGATACGGTTGGCCCGGAGCCGGAGACATGGCTGGTGAGCGGAGGGGAGCCGGATCCGCGGAATGCGGCCGCGCCAAGTCGGCAGCACGTGACTCTGGTGCGGGGCGATGGTTCGGCGGCGAACCTGAGGGTGACGGCGCCGCTGGAACTCCTGCGGACGAGCAATGACCGGGAGAGCGTGAACGGAGGTTTGGCATATTTTGTCGCGGATCAGGGTCTCAAAGCGTCCCTGACGGCGGCCGCGCCTGCGCCCGCGCAGGATGACTTTTTTGGGCAACGGCGCCTCCTCATGGGCGGGAGTCGAGCCCTGGGGTTTGGCGATGATGGGGCGGTGGACGCGGCCCGTTCGAGTTTTCAGGCGGGGTTGGCCAACCTGAAGCATCATGCCCAGTTGACCGCTCTGGAACCGGAGAACGCCGCCGTGATTCAGTCGCGCTGGCACGACTACGCCGGCTGGAGTCGCGGGCTGTTGGTCAACCCCGCGAACGGCGGGCTCAAGACCGATCTCTCCCTGGCGGGCGCAACCGCGATCCCGGGACTCGCCGCCTTCACCTCGTTGGCGACTCCTGACCGGCAGATCGAACTCAGCCCGACCTATCCCATGCGGCCGGCGGGTGGTGGCACCGGCGACTTGTATGACGGTATCCATCCCATCATTACGCAGATCGGAATGCAGTTCAGTGTGCACACCATCAGCAGCACCTCCCGCACGCTGGAAACCCGCCTGCGTTTTTTTGTGGAGTTGACCAATCCCTATGCCGCCGCGCTGGAGGCGGAGGACCTGCGGTTGGTGGTGAGCGGACTGCCGCGGGACGTGGCGATCGAGGCCCGCACCGTTGGCACGGCGCGGGACCACGGGGGAGCAACGGTGAATCTCGAGTCGCTCTATGCGCGTCATACCGATGCCGCGGGCCGACCCGCCATCGAGTTTGATTTGCCATTTGACGCGAGCCGCTGGGAACCGGGGCGAACCCTGACCTGGCGCTTGCCGGCGGGCGACACGATGGGGGAAGCCGCCAATCGTGAACTGGTTTACGATGCCAGCACCCGCACCAGTTTTTGGCGTGAGCGGCCCGGCTCAGCCCTCGACGGACCGGATGCATTGGTGGCGTCCAGCGAACTGCGCTTTACCGGCACGGACGACTGGCAGGTGGGGTTCTCCTTGCGACGCGGGAATGGGGATGAACTGGTGTCGGGCTCGCTCCCGGTGTTTTTCCCGGTGGAGACGGCTTGGTTGGATGCGAACTCAACGCTGCCGGATTTTGGGATGGAGGCGCGACTGGTGGATCGCAGTGGAAGGGTGAGCGCGAGCGGAGATTCGCCCTGGTTGCGGGAGGAGTTGGCCGGTGACCTGCGTCGCCGGGTTTATGGCGAAGACTGGTGGGTGCCCAAAGTGGATTTGGAGACGGCCAGTTATAATGTCGCGTTTGCCGCGCCCAATTCCGGGGTGGAGGCCCGTCAGTTGTTCAACCGCGACCCCGTTGATCGGTCGTATTTGAGCTACTATCAACCCGGCTACAACAGTGATGTGGCTTTGTTTGAATTACCGCGTCAGCCGTGGCTATCCGTGGGCGCCTTGCAGCATCTGCCGTTTGGGGAGGGGCCGATCTACAATGTCGGCAATTCGTGGAGTGAACGGAACGACTGGTTCGATGCTTTTTTCTTTTCGGGTCGGACGGCCGGTGCGCTCGGGAATGAAACGACCCTCAGTCCGGTGTTGGAACGCGTGGATGCCTCGGAGTCCCTGATCGACGCCCGTTCGGGTCAGCAGTGGTGGGTGCGAGGCGCTTTTAACATCAACAGTGTGCGCCCGGCGGCGTGGGCCGCGGTGTTGCGAGGACTCGGCACCGGACGCGGTGATCTGACCCTGGCTTACCCCACCCACGCGGCTGACACCGGATTGGTGAATGGGGTCAGCACGGCAACGCTGCCGCGACCGCTGGCCCGATTCGCCCAATCAGCGGGGGAGACTTGGGAGATCTCACCCAATCCCGAAAATTTTCAGGCGGTCTTGCGGACCTACCGGCGGGGCGCTCGTTCGCTCACCGAACCGCAGGTGCAGGGACTCGCGCAGGTGCTGGCGGATTCCATTCGGGCAAGGACTTCGCAGGTGGGACCCTATCGGAGTATGGCCGATTTTTTGGCTCCTGATATGACCCGGTTTGCGGGTCGAAACGTGATCGAGCATGCGATTTTCACCCACGATGAAGGGGTGGTGGCAGCGGATCGGATCAACTGGGATCAGTATTTCCCCGATGCCCCGATTCCCATCGACGAGGCGGCGCCGTCCTTTCTGACCTCGGCCGATTTTATGACCCCATTGGCCCCTCAACTGTCGGCCCGGTCGGATACGTTCATCATTCGAGCTTACGGTGAAACGGTGCCGGAAACCCGTCCGGAGGCATTCGCCACCAGCGAGCCGGTGGGGCGTGCATGGGTCGAAGCGGTGGTGCAACGTTATCCGGACGGAGTGACTGCTTCGGACTACGCGCAGGCTGATGACTCGGATTGGCGAACCCCGATGGCAGAGGAAACGTGGGGTCGGCGGTTTCGGGTGGTTGCACTGCGCTGGCTGCGCGAGGAGGATCTGTGATCATGGCGATCCCTCGGCAAATCCTTCTCTGGCTGTTGGTGGGCACCGGTGGGGGTGGCTTGGGCGCACAATCGCCGTCGGCGGGCCCGACCGAATTTGAGTTTTCCGTGATGGCCTCGGCCCGGATGCCAGCGGTGGGTTTTGCCCGGCTCAAACCGGAGGCCCGCAGCAAAGCGCGGCCCGTCGCGGCGGACTTCGAAATTGTTCCGTTACGGATTTCCTCACAAGGGCGCAGCGACCTGCACACCTACCCCGGTCCGTTGCCCCTGCGGATCGTGGAGACCGCTCCCCAGCTGGAGGGCTCCGGGCTCCGGGCCGTTCGCACGCTGGGGGTGCTGTCGGGCCCGCGAGTGCCGCCGCGGGCGTTGTTGCTGCTTCGACCTGATCCGGTGTCAGCGGACAACTGGGACGTGATCCTGCTCGATGACACCGCCGCGGGGTTTCCGGCGCGCCACCTCAAGGTGGTTAACTTGAGTGACGACCGGGTGGAGGGGCGCATCGACGCTACCTCCTTTACCACCAGCCCGGCGCAATCGGTTTTGCCAGCGCAACGGGTCGGGGAGAGGGTGCGGATCGGGGCGGCGTATGATCGAGGCGGCGTGCCGACCGTGTTCTTCGATCAGTCGCTTCAAATCGGGGAAAGCGAACGGGTGCTGCTGGTCGTTCTGCCGCCCTTCCGACCGGGGGCGGACCTCCGCCTGCGGGTGGTGCGGGAGCAGTTGTTCCAAACGGAACCGGCCGCGGCGGATTAGTCAGGATCCCCGTCAAAAATCGGGAAGGCGGGGGGCAGGGGGGCAGGTTTCCTGATCCGGGTCCGAAGGTGGTGCCAGAGGGCGGATTTGAACCGCCGACCAAAGGCTTATGAGTCCTCTGCTCTACCACTGAGCTACTCTGGCGTGAGTGGGAGGGCGGAGCGAAGAAATACCAGCACCCCTTGTCAAGCGTCGGAACGGGACTCGGCTCAAATCATCGGTGTAGGGCTGATGCCTTTTCGGCGATTTCGTCGTGCCCAGGGGGCGAAGATCGGCGTGGGGGGAGGCATGACGGGCCCGGGGAGCGACGGTCCTACGATCGTGCCCGGAGGCTGCGTTAGGTTGGGTTTTTGCGGGCCGCAATTTCGGCGTTGATCTGGAGCATCCGGGCTTCGTTCAGGGGATAAAACAGGAAGACGACGATGGCGAGAATTCCGAAGATGGACGGCACAATGCTCATGAGCGCCACCAGGCTTTGACGAACGTCATCGTTGGGGGTTTCATTCGCCACGAATCCCGCCCAGGCCAGGGTTTGCAGGCCCAGCCAAGCGGCGATGCCCCAACCAAATTTTTGGCTCATGGTGGACGCGGAGAACACCAGGGCGGTCGTGCGCCGCCCAAACTTCCATTCGCCGTAATCGGCGGCCTCGGCATACATCGCCCAGAGCAGCACCGGGGCGGCGGCCCCCCCGACGTTGCCGAGGATTTCCAACAGGAAGATCGCGCCCAGTTGGCCCGGCTCCAGGACGTAGTAGGCGGCGGTCGCGGCAATTTGGATACCCAGCAACACGATGAAGAGGGGCTTTTTGGCAAAGCGATCGGCGAAAACCATCATCACCAGAACCGTGAGCACCGCCGTGGCCTGTCCGACCCCGAAAAACGCTGAGGTCAGGGAGGTGAAGTTGAACTCAAATCCGAGGAACGGGATGGTTTTCACCAAATCGCCGTCGAAGATGTAGTATTTGAAATAATGGGAGGAAACCGAACTGCGCAGCGCGATGAAGAGAATCCACAACAAGGTCGTGCCCAGCACCACCAACCAGGCCCGGTTGCGCACGAGAAAACCGAGGTCCTTCCGCAGGGAGGCCTCCGGGTCCGGGGTCGGTTTGATCCGCTCGGTGACGCCGAAGGCATTCAGCAGCAGCAGGACCACGGCAATCACGCCGATGAGGGTGTAGGCGAGTTGCCAACCGAGTTGGGGGTTGTCCGTGCCGCCGAGCAGGTCGACGGTGGGGAGCAGGGTCACGGAGATGACAAAGCCGGCCGAAAAGGCGAAAAAGAATTTGGCTGACGACAGACGGGCCCGCTCCCGGGGGTCGTTGGTCAACACGCCCAATAGGGAGGTCTGGGGAATGTTGAACGTGGTGTAGAGGATCATCAGCAGGTTGTAGGTCACCGCGGCCCAGATGATTTTCCCGGTGTCGCCGAGGTCCGGGGTGGTGAAGGTCAACACGCCGGCGACGGCAAAGGGCACGCAGCCGAAGATGATGAACGGACGAAACTTGCCCCAGCGGGACTCGGTGCGGTCGGCCCACACGCCGATGATCACATCGGTGACGCCGTCGCCGAGGCGGCTCCAGAGCAGAATACTGCCGGCGATGGCGGCCGTGAGACCAAATACATCGGTATAAAAAATCGGCAGAAACCGCATGAAGGTCGTCCAGTAGAGGACGGCGGCAAAGTCGCCGGCGCCGAGGGCGAGCATTTCACGGTAAAGGTATTTTCCGCAGGTTTGCGGAGGGGCAGAGGAGGTCATGGCGGAGCAAGCGCGGTAACAACAGGCAGGGGGTAAGCCCGGAGAACGACTGTTCTAATCAAGGCTGTCCAGCATACTCTCCAATTCCTCCCGGGGGTCGTCGTGGTCTTGTGCGATCGCCAGCTGCAACGCTTCCTGCAGCAGCGGTTTGGCCTGATCGGGGCGTTGGGTGTGGAGCAGCAACTTGCCCAGCAGGATCCGCGGCAGCATCCAGTCGGCCCTGGCTTCCACGCACGCGCGGTAGTGAGATTCGGCTTCGTCGGTTTGGCCGGTGGCCTCCAGGGCTTGGGCCAGACTGAACCGAAACAGTTCGTTGTCGGGCTGCTGGGCCAATAAGGCGGAGAATCGGGCGACGCGGGGATCAGTCATGGGAGGGCAGAATTTCCAGTAACACGGCGGTGGCGTTGTCCGGCGCCCCGCGGGAATAGGTCAGGTCAATCAAATCCGCGAGCCGATCAGCCGGCGGTTTTTCGCCGGCCAGGACGGCTACCAATTCGGATTCGCTCACCACCCGGGTGATGCCGTCGGTGGCAAACACCACCTGATCTCCCGGGCGGACGGGATGGGTTGAGAAATCCGGATTGAGCGCATCCGGCTGACCGAGGCAACGGGCGAGGGCCAGGCGCCATTTTTCGGGTGGGGGTGGTTTGGTCGGGTCCAGTTTGGCCTCGTTTTCGGCGGAGTGGTCGGTGGTCAGGCAGGTGGCGATGCCGTCGCGCATCCAGAGGCAACGGGAGTCACCGATGTGAGCCAACAGAAGGTTTTCCCCGGCGAGGGTTCCCACCGTAAGCGTGCTGGCGATGCCATACGGTCCGCCGACTTCCTTGCCTTTGGCCACGACCGCGGCGTTTGCCGCCACGATGAGCGGCTGCCAATCCCGCGCCCCGGCGAGCCCTGCCGCGGGAAACTGGGACTGTACTGCTTGGACGGCGGTCTGGGCGGCGTGGGCTCCGGCCGGCAACCCACCGACGCCATCGGCCACGCCGAAGAGGGCTTGGGTCTCATCGCAGAGGAACCGATCTTCATTCTGACGGCGCGCCAATCCCAGGTCGGTGATGGCGGTGGCGCGAAAGGAGAGACGGGTCGGCACGGGAGGACGATAGCGGGCGGTCGGCCGGCGGCAAGATCGAGTGGAGGTTAGACGAAGGGCTCGAAGCGCGCTTCGCGATTCTGACGGTTGAGACGCACGATGTCGGGATCCGGCAAGCTGGCGAGGAACCAGCGGCCGTAGGGTTTCTGCACGATGCGGGAATCGAGGATGGTGACGACGCCCTGATCGGCGTGGGTGCGGATGAGGCGACCGACACCCTGGCGGAATTTCACCAAAGCATCGGGCAGGGTGAGCTCGTTGAAGGGATTGCCGCCGCGCTTGCGAATCCATTCCGTGCGGGCTTCCGGAATGGGGTGAGTCGGCACTTCGAACGGCAGTCGTGTAATGATGACCTGCGAGAGGGCGTCCCCGGGGACGTCGATTCCGGTCCAAAAACTGTCGGTCCCGAACAGGACGGCGTTGCCGGTCTCCCGCATTTTATCGGCCAGGGCGGTGCGTGAGAGTTCGCCGCCCTGGCGGAGCAGGGGCCGTCCTGCGGCTTGGAAGTCGGCCGCCAAGGCCCCGGCTACGTGCCGGAGGTCCTGATAGCTGGTAAAGAGCACCAAGGAGCCGCCCTCGGTGGCGAGGGTGCAAAACCGGACATAGTCCACGAGGGCGTCCAAATCCAGGCGGGCCTGATCGCGGGTGGGGGCGGGGATGTCGGTCGCCACGTAGGCGCGAAAGTTGCGGCCGAAATCAAAGGGGGACTCCTCGATGGCGCTGGTGACCTGCTCGGCTCCGATGCGCGCTTGAAAGGCATCCATGCGCCCCGCGAGGGCGAGGGTCGCGCTGGTGCAGACGACCGAGGTGCCGCATTCGAGCAACTCCTGGCGGATGAACTTGGAGATGTCGATGGGGGCGGTCCGTAGCGTCACCAGTTGTTGACGGCGGCCGGACCGTTCGAGCCAGTAAACCTGCTGGTCGGGTTCGGCGACCGCCAGGAACTGGGCGATGGACCGTCGGCAGGTGGCGAGGCGCTGGGCCTGCTGGAGGAGTTCATCGCGTTCGCGGCCCTCGTCGAGTTGATCGGCGCGCTGGCGCACGGCTTGGTGCAAGGCCTCCAGCGGCTCATCCATGAGGGGCTCGGCAAATCCGGCGGCGCGCACCCGCACCACGGCCTGTTTGGTGAGCAGCCGATCATGCAAAAACGAGAAGAACAGTTGGGCCGCATCCAGGGCATCCTCGACCAACTGCCGGTCGCCGGGGCCACCGTGTTTGACCAGCAGCCCGCGCTTGGTGCGTGGGTTGTAAAGATACTTCAGCATGCGGTCCGTGCCGTAGGAGCTCAGATGCAACCCACAGTGTTCCGTCGCCACGGCGGGCACGGTGTGCGCCTCGTCGAGGACCAGAAAATCATCGGGCCACAGCACACCGCGGGCGCCGCTGTTTTCGCCGGCTCCGGCTGCGATCAACGCGAAGAGGAGGGAGTGGTTGACGATGATGACATGCGCATCGTTAACGCGGGCGCGGGCCTTTTGGTAGAAGCAGGACTCGTGGTGGCAGTATTTGCGCGAGCAGGAGGAGGAGTCGGCGTTGACCAAATCCCACACCTCGAACGGGGGCGGCGGGGAAAGCTCATGGCGCAAACCGTGTTCGGATTGGCTCGCCCACTGCGCGATGCGTTGGAGTTCCGTATGTTCACTGGTGGGGATGAGCTCCTGTTTGTCCCGGAGCGCCTGGGCGAGTCGGGTGGTGCAGAGGTAATTGCCTTTGCCGACCAGCACGGTGGAGCGGAAGTCGGGGTAGGCGGCGAGCGAAGGGTGGGCGGAAAAGACCTTGCGACACAGGGGCAGGTCCTTGCGGTCCAACTGCTCCTGCAGGGCGATGGTATGCGTCGATACAATGAGTTGGCGGGATTGATCGACGGCCTGAATGATGCCCGGGAGCAGGTAGGCGAGCGACTTGCCGACGCCCGTGCCCGCCTCAAAAAGCAAAGGGTCATCGGCCGATTGGGCGGCCGCGACCGCTCGGGCCATGGCCTCCTGCTGCGGCCGGTATTCGAGTCGCAGGTCGGCGGCGAGAATTCCATCGTCCGCGAACAACGCGGGCGTGAGCTCCGGGGCACGAGACGCAGGCGGCGGTTCGGGCAGGGCGTCGGAGGGGGTGGACAGACCAATCATTAAGTCAAATTGCGAGGTGCGGAACGGTCCAAGGTTCGGATGGAAACGGCGCGGTGCAATTCGGATTTACCCGCGCCGGTCGGGAATATAGAGCCTTGCGGGATGTCAGACGATTCACGCAGCCCGGAATGGACGGAAACCTTGGTGGCGTTTTTGCGTTCGGAGCCGGGGCTGGAAGCCGTCCGGCTGGACTCGCACACCCGCAAAGTGCAGGTGGCGACCTTGGGGGAAGTCGACGAGGCGGCGTTGCGGCGGCGGCTGCGCGACACGTTGAAGACCGTCGAGGCCCAATTGGCTAAGGCGGCGGAGAGCGAGGGGCTGGAGGGCCGGGAAGGGTTTACGGTGCGCCGGCGCGGTTCGCGGACGGAGGTGGCCAGTCCGAGCTGTGAAACGGCCCCCAAATTCTGGACCTGGCGCGAGTTCGCCTGGCCGGATCCGGATGCGGAGGAGGACTCTCATGATCACGAAGAGCACGAGTGGCGGTTTTTGGCCGGACTGGCCTCGCTGTGCGGAGCTCTGGGGGTGGCCGGTTGGCTGACCGGGTATGCGGGCGGCCCGGGGTGGTTGGCCGAAGGGTTGAGCTTGGGCGCGCTGGTGGCGGGGGGCTGGGATGCGGCCGTGGATTCGTGGGCGAATCTGAAGAAGCGAAAACTGGACATCCATTTTCTGATGCTGGCCGTCGCGGTGGGGGCGGTGAGTATTGGGGCGTGGCATGAGGCCATTTTGTTGCTGTTCCTTTTCAGTGCCTCCGGCGCCATGGAAGCCTATGCGCTGGATCGCACGCATCGGGCGGTTGATTCGCTGCTCCAATCGGCCCCGAAACGGGCATGGCGGCTGAACGATAAAGGCGGGGAGGAGGAGGTGCCGGTGGAGTCTTTGTTGGTGGGGGATCGCGTGGCGGTGAAGGCCGGGGAGGCTTACCCCGCGGATGGCACCGTCGAGCGCGGCACGAGTGCCAGCGACGAGTCGGCGCTGACCGGGGAATCCGTGCCGGTGGAAAAATCGCCGGGCGACGATGTTTACAGTGGCACCCTGAACCTATGGGGAGCCGTGGTGTTTGCCGTGCAGCGACTTCCGGCCGAGAGCACGTTGCAGAAAATCATCCGCCTGATTCAGACCGCGCAAAAACTCCGGGCGCCCAGTGAGCGGTTCACGGATAAGTTTGGCGCCCGTTACACCGTGTTGGTTTTGGGCGCGTGTGGGGCGATGTTTTTGGTGTGGTGGCTGGGGTTGGGTTTGTCGCCGTTCACCAACACCGCCGAGACCACCTCGGCCTTTTATCGGGCCATGACCCTGTTGGTGGTGATGAGTCCCTGCGCGTTGGTCCTGTCGATTCCCTCGGCGATTCTGGCGGCGATCGCCTGGGGGGCACGGCACGGGGTGCTTTTTCGCGGCGGCGCGGCCATTGAGAAACTGGCCGGGGTCAAGGCGGTGGCCATGGACAAGACCGGCACCCTGACGACCGGTGAACTGGAAGTCCTCAGCTACGAAAGTCTGCCCCAAGGCCGGGAGGATGACGTGATGAGCCTGGCCCTCGCCGTGGAAGCCAATTCCACGCACCCCATCGCGCGTGCGATCGTGCGGGATGCCCGCGCCCGGGGAGCGGTGGAGCAGAGCACGGCGGAATTTGAATCGCTGACCGGGCAGGGGGTGCGGGGCCGGGTGGGGGAGACACGCATTCTGTTGGGGCGGCGGGAGCTATTGGCCGAGGGCCCCTTGGGCGCCTGGGCAGAGGCCTTGCCCCCGGCGGCGCCGGAAATGGCGGAAATCTGGTTGGTGAGCGATGACTTGGTGGGCCGCGTGTTGTTGCGGGATCAAATTCGCGAAAAATCGCCGGGGGTGTTGGCGGCACTCAAGCAGCTTGGGCTGCACACCGTCATGCTGACCGGAGACCGGCGCCAAACCGCGGAAAAAGTCGCCAGTGAGCTGGGTCTGGACGAGGTGAGGGCGGGGCTGACTCCGGAAGACAAGGTCGACGCGGTAACGGAGCTGCGCCGTCGTTTCGGTTCGGTGGCGATGGTGGGGGATGGGGTGAACGATGCCCCCAGTCTGGCGGCGGCCGATGTCAGTATCGCGATGGGAGCCCGCGGCAGCGACGCGGCCCTTGAGCAGGCGGAAGTGATTTTAATGGAGGACCGCATCGAAAACGTGCTCGCGGCGATGCGGCTGAGTCGGCGCGCCAAGCGGGTTATCGTGCAAAACCTCAGCATCGCGATGGGGGTGGTGGCGATTATGGCGGTGGCCTCCTTGTTTGGGGTGGTGCCGCTGGGTTTGGGCGTCGCGGCCCACGAAGGCAGCACGGTGGTGGTGTGTCTTAATTCACTCCGGTTGCTCTGGGGGGACCAAACTTAGGGAACATTGGGGTGGGGCAAAGGGTCGATGGATCGGGGCGGTTCCCTCTGCTTATGATCGCGCGAAATTCTCTCCTTGGATGGGCATGCCTGTGGGCCTTGGGCGCGGGGCTGACCGGATGCACGTTTCCGTCGGCGGGAACGGTGGTCCCGCGCTCGCAGACCCAAGTCATGCAGACGCTCGAACTCGGCACCGTCGTAACGGTGAAAAACGTCGTGGTGGAGGGCGAAAGAACGGGGCTCGGAGGATGGGGAGGGGCGGCGGTGGGAGCGGCGGCGGCATCGCCCCGTGATGGTCGCTACGGCACCGGAGCGACTGGCTTCCGCCGCCGGAGGGTGGCCGGAGCGGTCGCAGGTCAAGCCATCGAGGGTGGCGACGCGCAGGGCAGAAGCCGAGGAAATCACCATTCAACTCGACGGTGGCCGCACCGTCATGATCACCCGGGAAACCCCGGATGGGTTGTTTCAACAAGGCGACCGGGTGCAGGTCATCACGGTCCCGGCGGTGCCCAGGTCCTTGTGGCCCCTGAACTAATTCCCCCAACCCCCCATGCTTGATTTGATAGTCCCCCTCCAGCGCAGGATCGCCGACCTTCGAATGCAGCCCGCCCGGCGCCGAAACCGGACCTCCGGTTTCGGGTTTGCAGGCCGGGGCGCTGGTGCGGTGCTCGTGGGATGCACCGCCCCGTCGGTTGAACCGATGGTGCCGCGAGCCCCATGTGGGGAGTGGCCGCGAGTTAAGCCAAAGGCACGGTGATTCAATCGGTGCCTGTCACCATCGAGAGGACAATTCCGGCATCGGCACGATGGGAGGGGCCGAAGGTGGAGGCGAACCGGAGCAGTGGCGGCAGCCGGCGGCGGCGGCCCGGAAGCCATCGTCGCGAGAGTGCCGTGGGCGCCGTGGCGGGTCAGTGGTGAGCAAAGCCGTGGAGGAGCGGGTGACCCGTCAGCCAGGCCAACGCGTCACGATCCGGCTCGATGACGGCAAGATCATCAGTGGTGCAGGAGGCTCAACAAGGCGTGTTCATGGAGGGCGACCGGGTGAATGTGGCCGTCGGTTCCGGCGTCACCCGGGTGTCCATGGTGACGGGGGCGGACACGCGGGATGAGCGCGGCAACCGGCGTGGTATGAGCAGGACGAACCGGCCCGAATCAGTTCCACAATATTAGCCCAGTCGCCCACGCGCACGCGTCGAACAGGTCGAGCATCTCAAATTACGCAGCTGGACGCAGCCGCCCGCTGGCCGGGCGCCCGATCCGGTCTTCGTGGTTGGTGCCGTGGATGTAGATGTAACGCTCGTAGGAGTCACGGTCGCCGCCGGCGTTGTAGCCAGCTCCAACCCCTGCAACCAGAGGATGGGGAAGTGATCAGGTTGCGTTCGTTTTCCGCGGCGGACAATTCCCGGAAGTGATGGCCATTGGGCACGCAGGCGCGGAACACCATCCCAGTGGCTATCCGGCCCGATACGTTCGACGATGTGGTGCAGTCCGCGGGGGTGCCCAATGAATCGCGTTGGTTGGAGGGCGGTCGTGAACTGGTGAAACCGCGTGGTCAGCCACGATCTCCTCGCTGGCGAACAACCGCAGGGTCTGGTGCGACGACTGACGTGCAACAGCCGTTCTGCTGGGCTTGATGCCAGCGCTTCGCCACTTTGCATGGCCAATTCCCAAGGAGAATTCATCGTGAATAAATCGAGTTACGTAGTTGGTATCGTCGGCGCCACGGGTGCGGTCGGTCAAGAGCTGGTGCGTTTGCTGCACGAGCGTGATTTCCGTTGGCGCAGTTACGACTGTTCGCCTCGGCCTTTCGGCGGCAAGAGCTTCGCAATGAGCCAGCACCGCTTGGTGGTCGAGAGGCCGCGCTGGGAGGTTGCGGGGCGTGGATTTGGCGTTTTGCCGCTGGCGAAGTCACCCGGCGCTGGCGCGGGACGCGGTGAACTCAGGCTGTGTCGTGATCGACAAAAGCTCCGCCCCTGCGCATGCGCGACGACGTGCCGTTGGTGATCCCCGAAAATCAACCCGGAAGAACTGCGGGCCCATGGCGGTATCATTGCCAACCCCAATTGCTCCCACCGCGGTGATGCTGATGGGACTGTGGCCCGTTGCACCAGGAGAATTCAGTCTGCGGCGGATTTTGTGTCCACTACCAGTCGGTCTCCGGCACGGGGCCGAAGCTCTCCAGGGATTGGGGCTCCAGATCCTGGCCTCCACCCACGGGAACCGATGGTGGCCAAGGTTTATCCTGCTTGATCGCGTTTAACTGCATCCCGCAGTAGGACACCTTCGGCGCCGACGGCTACACCGGCGAAGAAATGGCGGAGGAGTCGCGTAAAATCATGGGACTGCCGGACCTGCGCGTCTCCGCCACCTGTGTCCGGTCCCGGTGGTGCGCGCGCATTCGATTGCCGTGAACGCGGAGTTCGAGCGGCCCGTCGATCCGAGCACGCGAAGTGATTCCGGGCATTTGCAGACGCCGAACTGGTGGATGACCCGAGCCGACAAGTATGGCCGACACCGTTGGACTTCGGAAAAGGTGAAGTGCGGTGGGGCGCATCGGGTGGACACCGCGCTGGACAATGGCCTGAGCTTTTGGGTCAGCGGCGACAACCTGTGAGGAGCTGCGCTCAACGCGGTGCAAAACGCCGAGGATTGATGATGCCGGGGTTGGCTGAAGCCGACCCGGCCGGCCCCGACGTGGTGAGTCGACCGCAAATAACCCTTGTCAGCCGGTGCACCTCTTAGCTTATTTCGACCTTTGGTCCGGACGCCTAGCTCAGTTGGTTAGAGCATCTCGTTTACACCGAGAGGGTCGGGGGTTCGAGTCCCTCGGCGTCCACCAGTCCACATGTTGCTCTGGCGGGATGTGATCTGGTGACCGTTCTCGTCCTCCTGCTTATCGTCTCCTCCGAACCGTAGATCCCTTTTGATGCGCCATACGATTTCCATTCTCGTCGAAAACCAATTTGGAGTGCTGGCTCGCGTGGCCGGCATGTTCTCCGGCCGGGGGTTCAACATTGATTCCCTCAATGTGGCTCCGACCCATGACAAGGCCTTCTCGCGCATCACCGTGGTCCTGAAGGGCAATGACTCCGCGCTCGATCTCGCGATCAAGCAACTGCGCAAACTGGTCAATGTCGTGGCGGTGACCGACTTCGAGCAGGGACAAGCGGTCCTGCGGGAGTTGCTGTTGATCAAAGTCAAAGCCAACGCCCAAACGCGGGCGGAGATCATCCAGATCTGCGATATTTTCCGGGCCAAGATCGTCAACGTGGCCGCGCAGGAGGTGATCGTGGAAATGACCGGCAACAAAAACAAAGTGTCGGCCTTCCTCAATTTGATCGAGCCGTTCGGTATCTTAGAGCTCGCCCGCACCGGTCAACTGGCCTTGACCCGCTAACTTTAATCCAACCCCCCACCTACAAAAAAATGCCAGCCAAAGTATATACCGACAAAGACGCCG
Source organism: Opitutaceae bacterium (assembly GCA_018402455.1). GTDB lineage: Bacteria > Verrucomicrobiota > Verrucomicrobiia > Opitutales > Opitutaceae > Actomonas. The sequence goes on along the minus strand of JAGYIG010000016.1, from coordinate 36,490 downwards.
ATTTGGGCGTGCTGAAAGACAAGACCATCGCCGTAATCGGCTACGGTTCCCAAGGCCACGCTCACGCGCTGAACCTCAAGGACTCGGGCGTAAACGTAATCATCGGTCTCTATCAGGGTTCGAAGTCCGCCGCCGTGGCGAAGAAGCAAGGCTTCAAAGTCTATGTCACCGCCGAGGCGGTGAAGCGGGCGGATGTCATCATGGTGGCGTTGCCCGACATGGTGCAGGCCGAGGTTTACAAGAACGAGATCGCGCCGCACCTGACCAAGGGCAAGACCCTCCTCTTTTCCCACGGGCTGGCCGTGCACTTCGATCTGATTCAGCTGCCCGAGGAGGTGGACTGCATCATGGTCGCGCCGAAGGGCCCCGGGCACATGGTGCGGCGCCTCTATCAGGAGGGCAAAGGCATGCCGGCCCTCATTGCGGTGCAACAAAACAAGTCCCGCAAGGCCAAGCAGACCGCTCTGGCTTGGGCCAAGGGAATCGGTTCCACCCGGGCCGGTGTGCTGCAAACCACCTTCAAGGAAGAGACCGAAACCGACCTGTTCGGCGAACAAGCCGTGCTTTGCGGTGGAGCCTCCGCCCTCGTGCAGGCGGGTTTCGAAACCTTGGTGGAAGCCGGTTATCAGCCCGAGATGGCCTACTTTGAGTGCTTGCATGAGTTGAAGCTCATCTGCGACCTCATGTATGAGTCCGGCATCGCCGGCATGCGTTTTTCCATCTCGGAGACCGCCAAATATGGCGACATCACCCGGGGCCCGCGCGTCATCAACGCCAAGACCAAGGTGGAAATGAAGAAGATCCTGAAGGAGATCCAGACCGGCAAGTTTACCAAGGAATGGGTCAAGGAGCACAAGGGTGGGCTCAAGAACTACCACAAGCTGCTCAAGGCGGGTGAAAAGCATCAGATCGAGAAGACGGGAGCCCGGCTCCGCTCCATGATGCCTTGGATGGCCAAGAAGAACATCAAGGGCGTGTCCGCCAGCTACTGAGCGCCGCAAACGCATTCCGTTGCTTTCGGGCCACGACGCATCGGCGAGGAGACTTGCCGGGGTCGTGGCCTCCTGTTTTCTGGGCATGTTTAACCCGCCGATCCCATGAAAAAAATCACCATCGCCACCCGTAAAAGCCCGCTGGCGCTGGCTCAGACCCATCAGGTGGCCGCCCACCTGCATAAAGTCACCGGCGCAGAGATCGAACTGCTCACCCTGACGACGACCGGGGATCAACAGACGGCATGGTCGCTCGAAAAGCGGGGGGGCAAGGGGCTGTTCACCAAAGAGCTGGAGGAGGCCCTGTTGGAGGGGCGGGCGGATTTGGCGGTGCACAGCGCCAAGGATCTGCCCGGTGATCAGCCGGAGGGACTCATCGTCCCGGGATACCTGCCGCGCGTGGACCCGCGTGACGTTCTGGTCGTGCGTCAGGGGATTGATCGGCCCGCCACCGTGGCGACCGGAAGTCCCCGCCGCCGACTCCAATTGGGAATGTATTACCCGGATGCCGAATTCTGTGAAATTCGCGGCAACGTCGATACGCGACTGCGCAAAATTGCGCAGGATCAGGTCGCGGATGCGACCGTCTTGGCCGCGGCGGGGTTGGCGCGATTGGGCATTGGGTCGTGGGAGGGGACGGAGTTTCGAGTTTTGGGCTTTGAAACCATGGTGCCCGCGGTCGGCCAGGCCGCCATTGCGGTTCAAACCAGAGTCGATTGCGCCGATGAGCTCAAAACGGGCTGGGATGAGAACACGTATGTCGCCGTCTCGTTGGAACGGGCCTTCCAGTCATTGCTCGGTGGGGGCTGCCACACCGCTCTAGGCGTGCACGTGGCCAGCGACACCTTGTGGTTCTTCCATGATCAGATCGGTTTACGCAGCTTCCCCCTCACCGAAAAAGAAAAACGCTCGCCGCAAAATACCGCTGAGTTGGCATTAAAACGCATGGGTTTTGCAATATAAGCGGCGTTTTTTTTGAAATTTCACCGGAATTTTATCAGTATTTCTGCGTAAATAGGGTTTATTACCTAGACAGAGAGGGGGTAAACGCTTTTCGTTTTCAACAAGCCCACCCAACTATGCGTTTTCCCAACCGACTCTTCGCCAGCCTGCTCGCTTTAACCGTAGCCAGTGTAGGTCTCGCCCAACGTCCGATCACCTCCGTCAGTTACACTCCGGCCACCGAGCGAGTGGAAGGGGATTCCCCCGTTTACCATTTCCACGTGGTTGATGTCAGGGCGCCCAGCACGGTGATTCCCGATGCGGTGTTCGCTCCCACTGCGCGTTGGGTGGTCGAGTCGAAGCCCGCGGGGGTGACCGATGCCGAAGCGCTTACGTTCATTGAGCCTCTTATCATGCTGCCCGATGGAACGGTGCCCCCCTTGGTCGATGACGGAATGGGGAATATGGTGAGCTGGAAAGATCTGGGTTATGACTACGACGAATCCATTGTGCAGCCCTGGCTGGATTCCCTTACCGGTGCACCGGCTTCACTGTTCTACACTCAGCCCAGCCAGGTCCGAACCATTGGCATTGTGTTCCGCGGTTCAGCCGATGCCGTTTCGGGCGATTACGGATTTCGCCTTTTTATTGAGAGCTGGCCGCGGGAAGACGAAGGGATCATCCGCAACCCGGGAACCTTCATTAACGCGACGCTGGGAGACCCCGTCAACACCCCCACGCCTCCGGTCCCCGGGATCTCGAGCCCCTCGGAAAACCAAGTCTTCACTTACACGGTCGGAGATGACACGTTGTTGATTCCGGCCATCGTGGGTGCCGATGCTGCGGCGGACTACCCCGTGACTGATTTTGTAGTGGAAATCAACGGATTGGACATCACTGATCAAGTGGTCGTCGATGGCCTCAATACCGGATCGGTTTTAGGCATGGCGGACATGGAATACACCTTTGGTGGCTTCTATGACACCCTGTTGAGCAGTGGGGGGTTGTATGACCTCACCGTGACGGCCACCAACTCGGTGGGCACGGCCTCCACCTCGGTTCCGTTTGAAGTCGTCCGGGTGGTGCCTCCGCCCACGATCACCATCAACACCCCGACTCAGGGGGAAGTGCTCACCTACGAAGCGGGTCAAGCGACCGGGGCCACCATTCCCGTAAGTGTGACGGCGGATACCTTGTCCGATGGCGGAGCCACGGAAGGCATCCAAACCCTCACGGCCACCATCGGCGGCTCCAGCATCCCGTTGACGGGTTGGACCGTGGGGTCACTCAACCCGACCGGAACGGCGGAGTGGTTTGCCGGTGAAGGCACCTACACGCTGACCGCCGAAACCTCCACGGTGCACGGTTCCGCCAGCGATTCCGTCACGTTTTCGGTCGAAGCCATTTACCCGGACCCAACGGTTGAAATCACTTCACCGCAGGATGGGGCCAGTTTCCAGCGAATCGCCGGGGATGCGGCCACGATCATTCCTTTCACCATCGAGGGCGGAATCACTTTCGGAACCATCGAATCGGTGACCGTCACGGTAACGGCCGGTTCGGGCAATACCGTCAGCTACGTGGCCAACGTCTCGGGCGAGGGTTCCGCCAACATTGCCGTGGAAGGCAGCATCACTTCCGCGGATTCTGATTCCTACACGATTTCAGTCACGGCCGTAAGCGACCGAGGAAATTCCGCGTCGGACAGTGTGGCGATCATGGTGAGTGAAGTCACCGCGGAGCCGCCGACCGTCGGGGTGAGCTTGCCCAACGGCAACAGCTACACCTTTGAGTCCGGCTCCAGTGGCGTCACCATTCCGGTTGAGTTCACTTCCGCCACCGATTTTGGGGTGATCGACTCCCTCACAGCCACCCTCAACACCGTCCCCGCGACGGCTTTGGACATTGACCTCGTTGGTCTGGGCACGGTGGCCGCAACCGGTTCGAGTGAGCTCACCCTCGCCACGGCTGGTTCCTTCACGATCACCGCGACCGCTACGACGGCTTATGGTCAGGCGATCGCCTCCACGAACTTTACGGTCGCAGAGGTGGCAACCCCCCTGATCACGATTCTGACGCCAGACGATGGATTTACCGTGAACCGCTTCGAAAGCGACCCGGCTTCCGAGATCGCCTACACCTTTGAGTCCTCGATTGCCCTCGGCACCATCGAAGCGGTCAGCGTGACCGTAAACGGCTCTCCGGTCACCGCCTCCATCAGTGGAGTGGGCACCGCCACCGTGGCGGGATCCGGACTCCTGACCTCGACCGACACGGAGTCTTTCACGATCGTGGCCACCGCCACTTCAAACCAAGGCACCTCCGCCTTCGATCAAATCACGGTTAACGTGGTCGAAAGTGCGGATCCGCCCGCGAATGAAAATTGCATTGCCGACGTCATTTGGCTCAAGCCAATCAGCCAGGGTAAGGTCATTACCTGCGGGGATATTCTGCCCATCAAGTTCAAGCTTTATTGCAAGGACAGTTGCGAATACATCTCCGACCCGGAGGTGGTGATCGCAGTCAGTGAAGAACCCGACGGTGAGGTCACGTTGTTCAGCGCGGGCCATTCCGCTAATGGCGACACCTACGTGATCAACGGAGACCTCTACTGTAAGAATTTCCGCACCGACGGCTCTAGCGCCAAGCAGTATCGCGTAGAGATCTTCCGCCCTGTTTCACCCGGTTCGGAGACCGTGGTATCGCTCGGTTCCAAGCTCGTGCGCACCGAGAAAAAGGGTAAATCGGACAAGAGCGGTAAATCCGGCAAGTCCGACAAGAGCGGAAAGTCGGACAAATCTGGCAAGTCCTACAAGTCAGACAAGTCTGACAAGAGCGACAAGTCCTCCAAATGGGGGAAGTCGGATAAATCGGACAAATCCTCCAAGTGGGGCAAATCGGACAAGTCCGACAAGAGCGACAAATCCTCCAAATGGGGGAAGTCGGATAAATCGGACAAATCCTCCAAGTGGGGAAAATCGGACAAGAGCGGTAAGTCCTCCAAGTGGGGGAAGAGCGATAAGTCAGATAAATCCTCCAAGATGTCCTCCAAATCCGGCAAATCCGGTAAATCCGGTAAGTCCGGTAAGAGAAGCAAATCCTACTCGGGCTCTTGGTCTTGGTGGGGCTGGTGGAGTTGGGGTTGGTAGACCCTGAATCGCGGTTTTAATTTCGAGGGCTCCGGAGTGGAGCCCTCTTTTTTATGATTCAAACCCGACCCGACTTTAACCACAGTGCAACGATGAGTGAATCAAGGGCCCAGATATCATTCGGTTGGAACACCCGTCAGTTCCTGTTGGTTCTGTGGGCCTGCACGCTGGGTCTGGTCGGCATTCACCTCGTGCTGAATCTGTTCCATTACTTGATCTATGATTTGCCCTGGTTGCTGCGACAGATTTTCGACGTGGATGAGGAGGACAGTTTTCCGACGTGGTTCTCCTCCTTCATCCTGCTTCTGACCGCGGTGACGTGCGGGCTGAATGCCCGCCGCGAATCAACCTCCAATGAGGCAAATGCCGCGTCGTGGACGGCACTTGGCATCGGGTTTCTGCTCCTCTCCATCGACGAGATTGCCGGCATGCATGAGACGCTCAACAGTATGGATCTGCCATTTCCCTGGACCGTTCCCGGGGCCATTCTGGCGGCGTTCGCCGGCGGACTGTTTTTGCCGTTTCTGCTAAGACTGCCGCGTCGAGTGGCTCTTCGGTTTGTCTTGGGGGGAGTGATTTTTTTGGGCGGCGCTTTGGGGGTGGAGACTCTGACCGAGCCCTACCTGGAGAATGACGAGCTCAACACCTTGCCCTACAACCTGTGGACTGCCCTCGAAGAATTTATGGAGATGGCGGGGGTGTTGGTCTTTCTCGAAGGGGCTCGGCAATTGCTGACCGGAGGTCGGCAGCAGGGGGACGTGCCGACGCGAGTTACATTGGACCTCTCTTAAGAGGTCTCGGAATTAACGAAGCGGGTGAGCGGGGTGAGGATCGACGCTCAGCGCCTGCGGCGGTCGCGTGGTGGTGACCGACCAGATGAAACCGGGCGTCGTCAAGCGACGCCCACCAATTCCAAAAAACGCCTCAACCGGACGCGGTCCGCCGTTGCAGCTTTTGCCAAAGCTCGACGGGGAGATCTTCGGGCCGGGACTGCGCCGTGAAACCGGCCGCTTCGATCTCTTCGATCCACCCGGTGGTCACGGCTGACCCGGAACGTTTGATCAGACTGCCCATCTGCTTGCGTCGGTGTTGGAACAAGGACCGAATCGTCTGGCGGGTCTCATCATCGAATCGGAAAGGTTCGGCCTTGCGACGAAGATTGAGCAGGAACGAGTCGACCTCCGGGGCCGGATGAAAACACGAACGCGGCACGGCGTGACCTTTCAGCACATCGAAAGCCGACTGCAGAAAAATTGAAATGGCCCCAAATTTTTTACTGCCGGAAGCGGCGGCAAAGCGGTCGGCGGTTTCCCGTTGCAGCATCAACACCATGCGCTCGGGCAGGGGTCCCGATAGCATCGCATCCATCCACGGGGTCGATATGGCATAAGGGAGATTGGCCACGACTTTGAAGGGCTGCGCCGCCAGCCTATCCGGTAATCCGGCGCGGGGCGTCTTCACGGCATCGCCGTGAACCAGGTGCAGTTGGTCCGGAAAATCCGGCACCACCTCAGACCTCAGGTAATGCACCATTTCCGGGTCGTATTCGATGGCCCAAACCCGGGCTCCGATCTCGAGGAGACTCCGAGTGAGCGTGCCCAAACCAGGTCCCACCTCCACCACGACGTCGCCGGCCTGAACCTCGGCCAACGTCAGTGATTTGGTCACGATATTGCCGTCAATGAGGTAGTTTTGACCCAGCAGTTTGCGGGGGCGATGCCCGATCTTGGCCAATTCTTCAAGGGTCTGACGGCGGGTAAGCGGCATGCGGTGCGAGTCGAATTCAAGGGGCGTGAAACGTCAATTGGCTCTTCGTATATAGGCAATTGACCCTAGAGAAATTTTTGTCTTTCTCGTCCGTCATGGAAGATTCCCTTCAACAAACAAACGGTATTCAAGAGTGGCTCATGACCCAAGGGGTGCAGTGGGCTATCAACATCGGGCTCGCTCTCGCGATCTTCGTTTTGGGTCGCATGGTCGCCAACGCCCTCACCGGGATGCTGCGCAAGGCCTTTGACCGGGCCAAAATGGATCCCACGCTCTCCGGGTTCCTCTGCAAAATCGCCAACATCCTCATGGTGCTCATCGTCGTCATGGCCGCGCTCAACAAGCTGGGGATCAACACGACCTCGTTTGTCGCGGTGCTCGGTGCCGCGGGTCTGGCCGTTGGTTTGGCGTTGCAGGGTTCATTGGGGAACTTTGCTTCGGGGGTGATGATCATTTTCTTCCGCCCCTACAAGGTGGGTGACTTCATCGAGGCCGGTGGGACCACGGGCATTGTCGAAGAGATCAGCATCTTTAACACCAATATGCGCACCCCACAGAATCAGGTGGTGATTGTCCCGAACGGCCAAATCACCGGGGGCACCATCGTCAATTACTCGGTGAAGGATACCCGGCGGATCGACCTCACGATGGGCGTCAGCTACAACGACGATTTGAAGGTGGCGAAGGAGACCATTTGGAACGTGCTGAATTCCGATGAACGTGTCCTGAAGGATCCTGAGGCCATTGTGGGCGTGATGAATCTGGGCGAGAGCAGCGTGGACATCGTCGTGTGGTTCTGGGTCAAATCTCCCGACTTTTTAATGACCAAACTCGACCTGACGGAACGGTTGAAGGGAGAGCTTGAAGCCGCGGGCTGCTCGATCCCTTATCCCCAACGCGACCTGCACCTCTTCAACGAAAAGAGCTGAGCGATCCGCTTTGGTTCAGTGATTATTGCCTGAGACGCCCTCCATGGGGCGTCTTTTTTTTTAACGGAAACTCGCCAACAGTTCGGCGGGGTCGGGGGCCTTCATCAGGGCCTCGCCCACCAGCACGGCGTGGGCGCCACAGTGTTTCGCCCGGGCGGCGTCGGCGGCGGTGTGGATTCCACTCTCACTGACGGCGATCACCCCCGCGGGGAACTGCGGAATCAGGGTCTCGCTCAAGGCCAAGTCCGTGCGGAACACCGCGAGGTCCCGGTTGTTCACTCCAATGATCGTCGCCCCGTGAGCGACCGCTCGATCCAATTCAGCGCGGGAGTGGATTTCATACAGGGCATCGAGCCCGGCGGCGACGGCCGCGGCGTGCAGACTGCGGATCTCGTCATCCGTCAGCGCCCGCACGATGATCAGGATGGCACTGGCCCCGGCTTCGCGCGCTTCCCTGACTTGGATCGGATGCACCATGAAGTCCTTGCGCAGACAGGGCACCAGCGGAGGGCTTTCCCGCAGGAGTTGGGTCACCTGCTCCAAGTCCGCCAGGGTTCCGCCGAAGTATTTGGTATCCGTGAGAATCGACATGCCGTCCGCCTGCGCCTGGACATACCGGCGGGCTTGGGACGGCGCGTCGGGGATGGTGGCGATAGTGCCGGCCGAGGGCGACTGGCGCTTGATCTCGGCAATGACGGCGAGGGTCTCGTCCGTCCGCTGCAGGGCCCGGGCAAAGGAGGGCACCGGCGGGAGGGTGCGATGCAGTTCAGCGAGTTCCCCCAACTCAACGGGACGAACGCGGTCCGCGATCTCTTGCCGCTTCCAGTCCATGATTTCGGTGAGCTTGTCTGCCATAACGTTCCCCACGAAACACAGCCCGTGAGGATAAACCAGAACGTATTTTCGGTTTCCTGGTGGGTCCAGCCGTTTGATGGCCCCGCCTCAAACTTTAAGGTGTATTCCGGGGCACATCTGTATTGGTTGGTGATATGAGTGCTTTGTCGGCGTTACGTGAAACCATGGCTCGACTCCGGGGGCCGGGAGGTTGCCCCTGGGATCAGGAGCAAACCCATGCCTCGTTGGTCCGATGTTTGATCGATGAGGTTTCCGAACTGATCGAGACGATCGATTGCAACGACCTGGCGCACATGCGGGAAGAACTCGGTGACGTGTTGATTCAGGTTTTCTTTCACGCCCAGATCGCCGCGGAGGGCGGCCATTTCGATTTGGAGGACGTGGCCCGCGACGTGAACGAAAAACTGATCCGCCGGCATCCGCATGTTTTCGGCGATCACGGGAAATTGGATACCGCCGGTCAGGTCATCACGAAATGGGAGGAAATCAAAGCCCAGGAGACCAAACATGGCCCCCCTCAATCCGGGCTGTTCAAACCGCAGCCGCCGGTTTTGCCGGCCACCATGTTTGCGGAATCGGTCTGGAAACAGCTGCTCAAAAAACAACTGCCACAACCTTCCTCGGCGCAGGCGGATCGGATTGCGGCGTGTGAAAAGGGGCTCGATGCCACCACCTTGGGCGAGCAATTGTGGGTGCTTGTGGCCGCGGCCCGGAATTGCGGATTGGACCCTGAGGGGGCCTTACGTCAGCAGGCGCAACGCGTGGTCAACGATGTCGAAGCCCTCCACCGTTAATCCCCGCACCGAGCCGGACCCACTGCCCCCGGAGATGGCCGCAGCCTGGTTGGATCCGTTTTTGCAATGGCTGGCCAACGAACGCCGCTACTCGGTCCACACGGTGAGAAACTACCGCCATGCGTTTGTGGACTTCTTTGGTTGGTTGGTGAACTCCGAGTTGGCGGCCAAGCCGTTTGATGAACTCACTCGCCGCGAGATGCGGGACTACGTGGTGGAGGCCCAGCGCCGCTTTGACCGCCGCACCCTGCACCTGCACGTGTCCGGGTTGCGGGCCTTCTTTCGTTACTGGGTCACGCGCAAACGCATGTTGCGCAATCCGCTCACCGGCATCCCGTTGCCCCGCTTGCCCAAACGGCTGCCGAAATTCCTCACCGAGTCACAGATGAAATTACTGCTGCTCGGACCGCAGCGGTTGGTCGAAAACGAGACCATCGAGCCGGCGCAAGCATGGCGGGACCGGCTCGTCATGGAGCTGCTCTACGGCGCGGGCCTTCGGGTCAGCGAGCTCTGTAATCTGCGGTATGGCAACCTCGACCACTCGGGGCGAACGGTCCGCGTTTTGGGCAAGGGCGGGAAGGAGCGCCTGTGCCCCTTGGGGGAGGTGGGTGTCGCGGTTTTACGGCGCTGGCGGCAGGAGTATGCGAAGGAGGACACGCCTTCCTCCTACATCCTGATCAAAAAGGGCGGTGGTCCGATCAAGCCCCGCGAGGTTCAGCTCCTGCTCAAGCGCTACCTCGCGCTGGCCGACCTGCCCGCGGATATCACCCCCCATAAATTGCGCCACAGCTATGCGACCCACTTGCTCAACGCCGGGGCCGACCTGCGGTTGGTGCAGGAGTTGCTGGGTCACGCCAACCTCTCGACCACCCAGGTGTATACGCACGTAAGCGTGGCGCGATTGAAGGAGGTCCACCGGCAGGCCCATCCCCGGGCTTAGCGAGGATGGGGGAGATTATTGGCGCCGGGGCACGCTATCTGCGGCTGCAGAACCGGGACTACGGCCGTCGCGTGGGGGGGACGACAAGATGGAACCGCCCGGTGTTTTCCGCCCGCCGATCGCCGATTCATAAACCCGCGCCAGGGGCGTCACAGCTGAATTCGCTTGATGGCGATGTTGCCGACCACGTCCTCGACATAGACTTCGACGGCGGTGGCCTTCCCGATCAGCCGATTTTCGATTTCGGCGACAAACGATTCAGTCCGCGCGTCCAGCAGTCCGTCCGTGGGGGACTGCAATTCGAGGGTGTGGCCATTGTTGAAGACCAAGCGCAGGCTCGCGATCCGGGACAGCGCATCCTCGGCATCGACGGCGAGGGTGGTCGTTTGGTCGGTTGACGAAACGTCCACCCGTTGGATTTTGGGGGCGGATAAATCAATCACCAGATCATCCGTCGCGAACCCGATGGTGTGGCGGTCGGCAATCGCCCGAGGGGCTTCTTCTTGGATAGACAGGCGGGTGAAGTAGGTGCCCTCCGGGAGCCCTCGACGGTCGAACTGAAACCATTCCTCGGTGAGCCCGACCCCCAAATCAATCCAAGCGTCGTTCTCCGTCGCCCGCACGGAGAAGGTCGCGCTCAATTGGTCGCCATCCGCATCGGAAACACTCCAGGTGATGACCTGGGCCCCCGGTTGCGGAATCAGGCTGCTCGACAGCAGTGCCTGACGGGCCTTTTCATCCGGGTTGTCATTGGGGTTGGGGGAGGATCCGATGACTTGCCCCAAGGTCAGATTGCCAGTTGCCGACGAGGCAACGGGGCGGGGGGAAAGCGCAAAATTGGGGCTGATGACGCGAAAGCTCCGCAGAACCGGTCGGCGATTCTGCGGCAGATAGAACAGCTCGGCTTGATCCAATTGTGCGTCGGCCGCTAGCGCTTCGGGCAACCGCACTTCGATTTGGACCTGCGTCCCCACCATGTCCTCCACCCGCCACGTATCGGACCCAAATGCGGCGGTTTGCCAGGGGGTCCATCCTTCGACCGGATCACGTCCCCGATTGGCTCGCATGCGCACTTCGATCGCATCCGGGGCAATATCCCGAATCCGGTTGAACCGGAGTGAACCGATCTCGCTGGGGGTCGACAAATTCACGCCTCCGGTGCGGGCCACGCGCCGTCCGGCTTGCGTAAAGCTCAGTTGGATCAACCCGACGGGATTGTTGGTCAACAGCAGAAAGTCGCCGGGGGTCGGCAGCGCTTCGATGTCATTTATCTGCGCGGAGTTGCTGCCCGGGAAAGAGAGCGCCCGTCGATCCGTCGCGTGGTAGCCGATGATTTCACCGTCATCGCCCCCGCCGATCAGCATCAGGTCCTGGTATTGGGCCATCCGATACATCGCGACATTTTGGCGGGAGGAAAGGGTTTCCGGAATGCCGCGCCCCGCCGGGATTTTGACCAGTTCACTTCGACCGGTGAAGGCATCGATGGGCGGCGCTTCAAAAATAGTCGGCGTCGCGGGGGCGGACTCCGCGGATTCCTTGGCGGCCTCCGACTCGGTCGGCGCCTGGACGTTGGCCGCCTGCATGACGCGCCGCCGGGTGTTTCCGGTGGCCACGACCAGGGTGGCAAAAATATTCCCGGCCTCATCCACCTGAAGGTCGGTGACCTCGCCCGACTCTTGATCCATCAGGATCAGCGGATCGGAACCGTCGGCGTCGAAGCGATAGAGATTTCCGCCCGGGGCCGAGCCTCCCAAAATCGCCCCGGCGGGCGCGGCGTGCAGTCGCCGTAGATTGCGGTCCCGGATTTTAGCCCGCAGGGTCACGCCTCGCTCCGCCAAGGTCTGTTCGCCCGGGGTTGCCTGCACGCGCGCCACATCCATGCGATAGAGGGCGCCCGGATTGCCCGTGGCGACCCACAGGGTGTCGGTCTCGTGCTCCCACAACAGGTCGAGCACCGAGTCGGCCGGAAGGGCCACCCGCGCCACCTCGCGGCCCGTCGCGTCCCAGAGGATCACCTGAGCCCCCGGGTTGGTGCCACCGGCAACAAGGTTCTGGTGCAGCTTTTTAACCACCAGGACATGATTGGATCCGGCATCGGCCCACGGGGTGGCGGTGTAGGTCTGGCCGTTCGGATCGATTTCGATTTGCAGGACCTGGCCCCCGGGGCCCGTGCCGACCAGCCAACTATCAGTCGCAAAACTCTCCAGATCCCACCACAGATCGGCACGGGGGATGCCAGCCAATTCCCGGAGAACCGGACCAGCCATCAACCGGCCGTCGGACCGCAGTCCCAGGCCGGCAATGTCTCGCGGCACCACTTCCCGATAAAAATTGATGGTCTTGCTCTGCGAAAACGGCGCGGAACTGAGGGGGCCCGGATACAAGCTCACCAAAACGAGGGGAAAGAGAAACGCGCGGAGAGATTTTTTCATGCCGGAGAGCGGGTGGGGGAAAGCGGTCAGGGAACGACTCGGAACCGTTGGCTGATGGCGCCCGGCACCAACCGATCCGGCAGGATGTGTGTCTCCCAAAGCACTTCACGAACCTTGCGTTCCGTGAACCGGGTTTCGTCGGCATGCCGGGCGATGCGCGTCAGGGATCCGGGCATTCCGGTGGTCAGCGCGGTTTGATCCAGAAATGCCTCACTGGTGGTCACGACGGCGACGTAGGCCCCGTCCGGACGGCGCTGGCTGCGCAGCACATCGAGATAGGCGCTGAGTTCCCGGATCTGGCTGACCGGATAGGTGCGTTGTCCACCGCTGATGAGATCAAGGGTGGATCCGTTGGTGACCACCACTTCGAGTTCTTGGCCCACCCAGTCCGATTGGAGGGGCACGGAAACGGTTTCGAGGAAAGGGGCGGATTGAAAATCCCGCAGGCTCACCACGGCCTGCAGGGATTCCTCCAAGGAGAGGGTGCGGTGGGACAGGCGCACATTGTCCAGGCTCGTGGAAGGATTTTGGGGCAGGGCCGTGACCACCAACGCCACCCGTTCGGGAAAGGCCTGCTCGACCGGGTTTTGCAGCCAGGTGGTCAGATCGGACACCAAGGCATTGATGCCCTGCTGAAAACTCTTGGGTCCACCATAGAGCTGATTCATGTGCAACTGCTCGCCCGCGGCAAAATCGACCGTGGTGGCAATGACGAAGCCTTCATTCAAACCGGCGTCGTTCGACCCCATGATGGCTTGGGCGAGGCCGATGGCCGTGATCATGGGAGTGATGCGGGGGTGCCGCACGGTGGAAAACTCCAGCGTCCGCTGGGGGGTGCTGACGGTGACGGGAATCATCTCCGGGAAGACCCCGATCTCGCCATAAATGGCGGACAGGCGATCCTGGCGCACGGTGCCGATCACCCGGCCCGTGTTCGCGATTTTGACCGAACTCAGGTTGGAGGGCAGAATGGTGACGATTTCCGCTTCCATCATCGGCATCTCCACCTCGCCCAGACCCAACAGGGGATGGCCGAAGGCCAGGACCCGATTGCCCTGAACTTGAGAAACGGTGCCGGTGCCCGCCAGGGTGATGTCGCCCACGGCCAAGGCGGCCCCGACCGCTTGCCCCGCCGTCAACTGGCGAAGCGGCAACGTTGAGGTGTCTTGGGCCGCGGCGGAGGCGGAACCACTCAGCCCCGTGGTGACGATGCCCAAGGCGGCCAGCGGTTGAGCCGCCCATTGCCTCACCCAAGGGTTAAGTCCGCCAAATCCGAACACCGGGGCCATGGGCGTCAGGTGGTCTTGATCCGGCCCGGAGAATGCCGGAACCGGTTCGCTCGGCGTTCGATTGGATCCGGGTGGTGCGTTCAACGCGATGTGTTGAACTTCGATGAGGTCTTCCGCCGGAGTGAAGCCGGCAAACCGGACGGTTTCGAAGCGCTGGACCTGATAGGACAGGGCCCCGGCAAAGCGTCCGTTGATATAGAGGGGGCTGCCGCTCATGCCCGCGACCGCGCCCATGTGCTGGACCCGCTCATCGGTGAGTTCCGCCAGAATCATCGACTTGCTCGGGCCCAAGGCGTTCTCGATCACGCCGGTCACCACGACGTCAAAGGGCTCGGGTGAGGTGCCGGCAAAGACGGTCCAAACCTGTCCCGCCATCCCCGGTTTCAGTTCGCTCAGCGGCAGCGGATCCGGATGGGCCGGAGGCAGAGGAGCGGCGACACCCAGCAATGCGGTGCCCCCTAGCGCGAGCGCCGCGCGCAGGCCGCCCGCCAGCCCGAGAAAAGGTCGCAGAAAAGGGAAAGGCATTACAGGGAGGTGATCACGTCGGTCAGGATTTCACAGGCTTGGTCAATGGCGGTTCCCTCATGGGCGGTGCTGATAAAACACGCCTCGAAAGCACTGGGAGGCAAATACACCCCGCGGTTCAGCGCGGCTTGGAAGTAGCGGCCAAACAGCTGGGCGTCGGTGGTCTGCGCGGTGGTGAGGTCCCGCACGGGAGTGGCGGTGAAGTAGGTGCACCACATGGAACCGCTCTGGGGGACCTGGGCGGGAAGGCCCTTGTGCGCGAGGGCAGTGGTCACGGCTTGCTGAAGCTGATCGCCCAAGCGGGCCAGTCGGGTGTAAACCGCATCGTCGTCGAGCAGTTTGAGCGCGGCGATTCCCGCCGCCATCGCCAACGGATTGCCACTGAGCGTTCCGGCTTGGTAAACCGGCCTCGGGCGCGAGGAAGTCCATGATGCGGCCTGCCCGCCCAGCGCCCCCACCGGCAGCCCCCGCCGATGATCTTGCCCAGGGCAGTGAGGTCAACCCGGGCGAAGTGGATGTGCTGTTCGATTTCCTGCACCCCGCCCCGGGCCAGCCGGAACCCCGTCATGACTTCATCAAAAATCAAGAGGGCGCCTTCCCGGGCGGTGATGGCGCGCAAGAAGTCCAGGTAGCCCGCATCCGGGCGGATGAGCCCCACGTTGGCCGGGTAGGGCTCGAGGATGATCCCCGCAATGCCGCCGGGATTGGCCGCAAACGCCGCGGTGACGGCCGCGGGATCGTTGTAGGGCAGCACGATGGTCTCGCGGGCGAAGGCCGCCGGCACGCCGGCACTGTCGGGGTGGCCATGGGTGAGCGCCCCCGATCCGGCCTTGATCAACAAGGAATCGGCGTGCCCGTGGTAGCATCCGGCGAATTTGATGATCTTGTCGCGGCCGGTGAACCCCCGCGCCAAGCGGATGGCGGTCATCGTCGCTTCGGTGCCACTGTTGCACATGCGAACTTTTTTAATGGACGGGACCAGGCGGGTGATCAGTTCCGCCATTTCGACTTCATAGGGATTGGGCGTGCCGAATGACGTGCCGGCGGCGAGAGCCTCGGCGATCGCTTCGCGAATCACCGGGTGGTTGTGCCCGTGAATCGCCGGCCCCCAGGTGCACACAAAATCGATCAGCTCCCGATCATCTGCGGTGGTGAGCGTCGCTCCGTTGGCGGACTTCACAAAAAAGGGAGCGCCCCCGACCGAGCGAAAGGCCCGCACGGGAGAATTCACCCCGCCGGGGATGAGTCTTTTGGCGCGTTCGAACAGGGATTCGGATGAGGTCATGGTCTTAGCGAAAGGGGATTAGTTGACGTAGCGTTGCACAATCGGGATCCGGCGGCCCACGCCAAAGGCCAACGGCGTGATTTTAAGCCCGGGGGCGGCCTGCTTCCGTTTGTATTCGTTGCAGTCGACCTTGCGGGCGATGTCATCAACGATTCCGGCGTCGTGGCCGAGGTTGACCGTATCGCGCCGGGACAGACCTTCTTCCACATAGGCTCGCAGGATGGCATCGAGTTGGTCGTAGGGCGGGAGGCTGTCTTCGTCCTTTTGGTCGGGACGGAGTTCGGCACTGGGCGGTTTCCGGATGGTGTGCCAGGGAATCACTTCGCGGTCGCGATTCATCCAGCGGGCCAGGGCAAACACCTGAGTTTTCAACAGGTCCGATATCACCGCCAAGCCTCCGCACATGTCGCCGTAGAGGGTGCAGTAGCCGACCGCGATTTCGCTTTTGTTTCCGGTGGTGAGCAGAAGAGAACCGAGTTTGTTGGACAGGGCCATCATCATGACCCCGCGGATGCGGGCCTGGATGTTCTCCTCCGTCACATCGACGGGGCGGTCACCGAAGGCGGGTTGGAGGGCGGTTTCGCAGGCGGTCACCGCGGCGGCGATTTCAATGGTGTCGAAGGCGATGCCCAGATTGTGCGCGAGTTGGCGGGCATCGTCGCGCGAATGGCCGGACGAGATGGCGGAGGGCAGCGATACCCCCAGCAGGTTTTCCGCCCCCAGGGCTTCGGCGGCCAGCACCGCGACCACGGCGGAATCGATGCCGCCGCTCAACGCCACAAGGCCGCGCTTGAATCCGGTTTTGTGGGCGTAGTCGCGAAGACCGAGCACCAGGGCGTCGTGGATATCGGCCATGTCCGCTTGGGCGAACGACGGCGCGATCGAAGTGGTCGCAGACGCGATGTCCACGGTGCGGTGCTCCACCGCGAAGGAACTCAGCCCCGCCACCACTTGGCCCGTGGCGTCCACCACCATGGAGCGCCCGTCGAAGACCAATTCATCATTTCCGCCCACCGCGTTCACATAAACCACGGGACAGGAAAGGCGGCGCGCGGCGGCGATAACGCAGTCCTGCCTCGCCTTATTCTTGCCATGATGCCACGGACTCGCCGAAAGGTTGACCATCAGGTCCAGGTTGTCCCCGACCAACTCCTCCACCGGATCCCGGCGGTAAAAGGGACGGGGCAGCTGCGGGGAGTGAGTCCAAATATCCTCACATACCGTGACCGCGATGCGCCGTCCCTCCATCGCGAATACGGTCGGCGCGGAGGCGGGTTCGAAATAGCGGTCCTCGTCAAAAACATCGTAGGTGGGCAGCAGCATCTTGCGCGCGAACTGCTGAATTTTACCGTGCTGACACCAGGCCACGGCGTTGTAAAACATCCGGCCGTGGCGGGCCGGATTGCGTTCGATGGTCCCGACCAACGCCGGAACGCTGCCGGTGGCCGCGGCTATTTCCAAAAGGGCGCCCTCGGCATCGTCGCCAAAACGTCGCCGCAACAGCAGGTCGCGGGGCGGATAGCCCACGCTCACCAATTCAGGGAACACGATCAGTTCAGCGCCCTGGGCCACCAGATTCTGGTAGGCGGACACCACCAGGTCGCGGTTGCCGGCAAGGTCTCCGACGGTCGGTTTGATTTGTGCTAAGCCAATGCGCATAGGCGAAAAGTCCCAAGTAGGCCCATTCCGCGGTGACTGACAACTCGCAACCCCGCCCTTGTGCTCGCCGGGGACTCGAATTTGCTGGGGGGCCCATGAACCTTGCCACCGCCCCGCTTATTCTGGCCTCCGCTTCACCGCGGCGCCGGGAATTGCTTCGCCAAATCGGTATTCCGTTCACCGTTGAGGTGGCGGCGGTGCAGGAAAACGAAGCGCCGGACCACGATCCCCGGGAGCTGGTCTTGGAAAACGCCGCCCTCAAAGCCGATGCGATCTCACAAGGTCATCCCCATGCCTGGGTTTTGGGGGCGGACACCACCGTGTGCGTCGACGAGACGGTGCTGAACAAACCGGCGGACCTGGCCGAGGCCAAAGCCATGTTGCGGCGCCTCAGCGGTCGGACTCACACGGTGTTCACCGGGCTGGCCCTCCGTCACCGGAGCCAAGGCGTGCGTTTGGATCGGGGCGTGGAGAGTCGGGTGGTGTTCCGCACCTTAACCGAGGAGGTAATCGAAACCTACCTTTCCCGGGTCCATCCGCTCGATAAAGCCGGGGGGTATGCGATTCAGGAACACGGCGATTTGATCGTGGAACGCTACGAAGGGTCCCTCAGCAACATCATTGGTCTGCCCCTGGATGAAACGAAACAAATTTTGACCGCCGGAGGTCTCTGCTTCTGATTCGCCTCGTCCATGCCCACTCCGTTGCCATCCCACCGCAAACCCCGCCGCCGTCCTCCGGGCGGGTGGGTGACCGGACCGCGGGAAAGCTCAGCCTGGCGAGCCGGCCTGGCGGGCACGATCATTGTGCACCTACTCCTGATGTGGTTGGCGCCCAGGATGGGCGGGGCCTTCCGGCACGGGGAACTGGCCCTCCGCCCTGACGACGCTCCGCGGGTCCAAGAGTTTGATATTGAAATCGCCACCTTGCCCCCGCCGCCCCCGGACACCTACGTCGACGCCAATCCCGACGCCCCCGACAATCCGCCCGACGAGACCGACAAGTTTTCCGACCGCAACCAACAACTCGCGCAGGAAGTGGCGGCGGAAGAACTGGGGGACATGCCGTCGACGGAAGGGGAGGACGACATTGAATCGACTTCCATCGTCTCGGGTGACGATGCCGCGCCCACTCCGCCAGCCGTGTTGATCCCCCCGGCGCCGGATGCCACCGCCACGGATGAAGCCCCGGAGGAACTCCCGGCGCTGGCGCAAGATCCCCTCAGTGGTTTCGAGGCCATCAGCGGCGAAGCGGAAGAGGGCATCGGCACCAATGTGGTCGAGCTGCCCGAAAACCCGCAAGCGGACATCGACGAACCGATCGAGGGCGTCACCGACCCGGAGCAGGCCTCGGAGACCGGGCGGGGCATCTACTATCGGCCGAATCCGGATCGGCCCGCCCCTCGCCCCAATCTCGCTCGCTCGCAAACCAAGCCGGCCATCTTTTCGAATCGAGTGACGGGCACCGACAACATCGGGGTGGTCGCCCACGAGGCGCTGCGCACCACCTTCGGGGACTATTTCGCCCGCATGTTGGAGGTGATTCGACTGGGCTGGAGTCACGATATCCGATCCAAGATCGAACGCCGACTGGGTTTTCCGTTGGACGGCAGTCGGGTGCTGGTGTGGTTCACCCTCCATCAGGATGGCACGGTGACAATCGACAAGGTGGAGGGAAACGCTGGCCCGTTGTGGAACGGAGTCGCGGTTGAGGCGGTGGCGGCCCCCGCGCGGCTGTCCGATGGTTACGGCGAATGGGAACAGGAAATGGTCACCATTCTGGGGGACCAAACCCCGATTCGCTTGGCCTTCTACTACCAGTGAATCCATGAACTCCTTTGCCGCCCATGCCCCGCTCCATGCCGGGGTCACCGTGCTAAGCGAATCGCCGACGGGATTGGTGGCGGTAGCCAAACCCGCCGGCCTGCTGTCGCACCCCAACGCTCCCGGCGATGAATCGCGCTCGTTGCTGACCTGCCGCTACGCGATGGATGCCGAGTGCTATGAGTGGCCACAGCCCGAAGGCGAGGGGGGGACTGGCCAGGCGTGGCTGTTGAACCGCTTGGACAGTGCGACTTCCGGGGTCATGCTGCTCGCCCGCTCGGCCGAGCTGGCGCAGCACATTCGCCAGCAATTCAAGCAGCGTCAGGTTCAGAAAATCTACGCTGCCTTGGTGTTTGGCCGCCCCGGGTCCCTTCGGGCGGATTGGCGGGATCGGCTCAGCACCGCCAAAAAAGGCGGGCGCCTGCGCACCTCCGCCCGGGGCCATGTTCCGGCTGAAACCACCCTGCAGCAGGTGAAGAGCGTGACGGGGAATTTTGGCACCCTGACCCTGGTACAGCTCGAACCCAAGACGGGGCGCAGCCACCAATTGCGGGTTCAGTGCGCGCACCGCGGACTGCCCATCGTGGGCGATGCCACCTACGGAGATTTCCGCCGGAATCGAGGGTTCGCCAAACTGGGCGGGTCTCCGCGGCTGTTTCTGCACTCCTTTCGCACCGCGTTCACCTATGATTGGGCCGGACGCAGCCACCGCTTTTTGGCGGAGGCTCCGTTGCCCGATGAGTTTAACGTGGCGTTGACAACGTGAAGCGGGTGGGCCGTGATCCTCCGCCATGTTCTCCTGTGCCTATCCGCGGTTTCGCTTTTGGTTTGGCTTTGGCCGGACCCCCGGCGGCTGTGCGTAGGCGTTTCCCCTCGGTAACCCTCCCTCGTATCGCCGCCCCCCGGGGCGGTTTTTTTGTCCCATGATTCTGCCTAAAACCAATCGACTCTCCGATGCCCAAGTGAACGAACTCACCGCCATAGTGAGCGAGTTTGGCTGCAGCATCCAACCGATCATTGGCGCCGTCCGCACGATCTACGCCATTCTCGGCGACGAGCGGGACAAGCTCATGATCAACCGAATCGAGGGGCTCCCCTACGTCGATCGGGTGGACCGGATTCAGTCGCCCTTCAAGTTGATGGACCGACGGTCGGATCTCGCGTCCCATCGAATCTCCCTGGGCGGGGTCACCTTGGGCGAGGAGTTGTTCGTGATCGCCGGCCAATGCACCATTGATCCCCAAAATCCCCATTTCTTTTACGAGACGGCGGCGGCGGTGAAGGAAGCCGGTGGGCAGGTGATTCGCGGCGGCGTCTGGAAACCCCGCACCAATCCCTATTCCTTCCAAGGGGATCACAAGTCCCTCGATATTTTGATGGAGGCCTCCCGGCGCACGGGTCTACCGGTCGACGCGGAGGTGATGGACGAGGTGCACCTCAAGATGGCCCTCGATGCCGGGGTGCACATGCTCCAGATCGGGGCCCGCAACGCCTTGAACTACTCCTTGCTCAGCTCCATTGGCAAAGCCATTGCCGAGCGCGATACGGTGGTGCTGCTCAAGCGCAGCATCCACATGGGACCGATCGAAGAGTTCATCGCGGCAGCCGAATACATCGCGAGTTTTGGCAACCCCAACATCCTGCTGTGCCCGCGCGGAACCAAGCCCGGGATGGACGGCTACCGGAATCACCCGGATGAAAGCATCACCCCGTTGTTAAAAGAAAAAAGCTGGGCGCCGGTGGTGGTGGACCCGTCGCACTCCGTTGGACGAGCGGCCTACGTGCCGGCCTGCGCCATGGCGGCCGTCGCCTACGGTGCCGACGGTCTGTGCATGGAGGCTCATGTTGAGCCGATCAAGGGCATCGGCGATGACCCCAAGCAGGCGCTGAACCCCGCGGCGCTGGCCCAGACCATCAGCCAAGCCAAGGCCCTCTGGAACCTGACCCGCGGCGCCATCCCCGCTACCGTTTAAGTGCGGGTTGGGCGCCTCGCTTCGCTCGCCATCGCCCGTGCGGGTGGTCGGGCGGCTAGAGGAGGTTCAGCTGCGCATCATCCTCGGTCTTGACCGAGATTTTTTTGCGGGGCCTGGCCTTCGGCGCGCTAAGCTCGACCGCGGTATCATCGGATTCGAGTTTGCCGAGGATGGATTTGGCCCGGTCGATGACCGCGGCCGGCAGACCGGCCAGTCGGGCCACTTGAATCCCGTAACTGCGATCGGCCGCTCCGGGCTGGATCCGGTGAACGAAGATGATGTCGTCGTTCCACTCCTTCACCGCGACGCTGTAGTTCTTGAGCCGCGGCAGGTGTTTGTCCAATTGGGTCAACTCCTGATAGTGGGTGGCAAACAGGGTGCGCGGGCCTTGGTCGGAGGTCCCGTGCAAGTGCTCGACCACCGCCCAGGCTATACTCAGGCCGTCGTAGGTCGAGGTGCCCCGGCCGATCTCATCCAGAATAATCAGGGACCGATCGGTCGCGTTGTTGAGGATGTTGGCGGTTTCATTCATCTCGACCATGAAGGTGGAGTTGCCTCGCGCCAGATCGTCGCTGGCACCGACGCGGGAAAAAATCCGGTCCACCAAACCAATCCGACACTGCGTGGCGGGCACCCAGCAGCCGATTTCGGCCATGAGCGTGATCAAGGCGACTTGCCGAATGTAGGTGGATTTGCCGGCCATGTTGGGACCGGTGATAAGCGCCAATTGATCTTCGGTCGTGCTGAGCCGCGTGTCGTTGGGCACGAAACTCTGACTCCCCCGCATGGCCGCGGTCTCCGGGGCTTTCAGCATTTGCTCCACCACCGGGTGCCGCCCTTCGGTAATTTCCAAATGATCGCCATCATCAATCTCCGGTTGGTGGTAGTCCCACTCCCGCGCCAGGACGGCCCAACCCGCCAACACATCCAGCTCCGCCAAACTGGTGGCGGAGTTGAACAGGGCGACGGATTGGTCGAGCACGGCTGTGATCAGGTCGTTGAAAAGGATCTTCTCACGGGCCAATGCGTTCTCCTCGGCGTGCAGGATTTCCTTTTCCTTTTCCTTCAGCTCATTCGTGACGTAGCGCTCGCTGTTCACCGTGGTCTGCCGCCGAATATAGTCTTCCGGCACCAGGTGGAGATTGGCTTTGGTGACATCGATGTAGTAGCCAAAGTTGTTGGTGTATTTGACCTTCAGGCTCTTGATGCCGGTCCGGGCCTGTTCGCTCGATTCGAGGGCCGAGAGCCAGGTTTTGTTGTCCCGGGTCAGCGCGTAGATCCGATCCAGCTCAGCATCGAAGCCGGCCCGGATGGTGCCGCCGTCATTGACGTCGGCCGGCATCTCATCGGCCAGCGCCCGGTTCAGCAGCTCCCGCAATTCGGGCAGTTCCGCGATTTGCGCCGG
Organism: Opitutaceae bacterium; assembly: GCA_018402455.1. GTDB lineage: Bacteria > Verrucomicrobiota > Verrucomicrobiia > Opitutales > Opitutaceae > Actomonas. The sequence continues at coordinate 13,731 of JAGYIG010000016.1, read as the reverse complement.
GTAATGGCGGGCCAGCAGTCCGCCCAGCGTCGTGAGCACCCGGTTGATTTCGGGCAGTTGGGTGAGCGTGTCGCGAATGCCGCCGAGTTCCCGGGGATTGCGCAGGCGATTTTGGAGCCGCCCCAAAATCCGTGGCACGTCCCGAACCTGCCGCAGCACTTCACGCAACTCGCCGAGGGGCAGGGGTTGCGCCAGCAATTCGCCCACGGTGGCCGAGCGTCGCTTGATCTCCGCCAGATCAAGTTCCGGCGCCCCCAGCCACCGCTCCAACAAGCGGGCCCCGGCGGCCGTCGCGGTGCGGTTGATCGCGGCCAACAACGAGCCCGTGCGGGTGCCCCGGCTGGACATGAAGATCTCCAGATTCCGCAGCGTGGCGGGATCGATCAGCAACGTGGTGGCGCTGCGATACTCCCGCAGGCTCCGGAGGTTTTCCGGCTTCGCACAAAGGTTCTCGGTCGCGTAGTAAACCAAGGCGCCCGCGGGCCCCAACCCGGGGTGGGTTTCCGCGATGCCAAATCCCTCGAGGTTGCGCACCTTCAGGGTGTCAATGACGGTGCGGGCTCCGCTGGCCGCTTCAAAGTGGTAGCCGGGGAGTTCCGTGACAATGCGGTCGGCACAAAAATCCCGCAGGGCGTGGGCCGCGGTGTCGTCGTGAGGCGCCTCCCGCCAGGCTGCGGCATCGCCCTCAATGAGCAGGAGTTCGGCCGGCTCCAGCGCGGTCAGGATGGGCAAAAGATTCTCGGGAGCCGGGTCGGAGGCCAATTGAAATTCGCCGGTCGACAGGTCCAGCCACGCGGCGTGCAGCCCTTTTTTATCCCGATGCAGGGCGCACAGGTAATGGTTCCGTGATTCGTCGAGTTGGTCGGCCGCGAGGGTGGTGCCGGGAGAGAGAATCCGGGTCAATTCCCGCCGCACCAATTTGCCGGGTTTGGCGGTTTCGGCCTGATCGCAGAAGGCGACCTTGCGCCCCGCGGCCAACAGCTTCGGCACATAATTATTTGCGGCGTGATGGGGAATGCCCGCCATGGGGTAGTCCTGCCGTTTGGTCAGGGTGAGCCCACAAATCCGGGCCGCGTCTTCAGCATCCTCATAAAACAATTCATAAAAATCGCCCAATCGGAAGAGCAGCAGGGTGCGGGGGGGCAACCCTCGCTTCACTTCGAAGTATTGCTGCATCATCGGAGTGAGCTTGGGAGCGGCGGACATGAGGACGAGTAGCGGGCAGGTGGTGGTGGGTAGCGAGGGGAAAAATGCAGAGGAAGCGGCGCCGGGCGCCAAGAGTTTTTGCGTGGTCGGGGGGTGGTTTGTCACCGATTTCAAATCTACTCGCTACGCGCCACCCGCTCCGCACTAGTAACCGGGTAATGGAACTCTTTTCCCGGGATTTGGGCGGCGCCGGAAACCCCCCGTTGATCTTATTGCACGGCCTGTTGGGCTCTTCGCGCAATTGGTTGGGGGCAGGGGCGATGCTGGCGGAGTCCTGGCATGTTCATGCCCTGGATTTGCGCAATCATGGCAAGTCGCCTCACGCCGAGGCCATGCGCTACGACGATTTGGTGGGCGATGTTTTGACGTGGATGGATGCTCACGGCTTCGGGCGGGTCGATCTGATGGGGCACAGCATGGGCGGGAAAGTCGGCATGCGGTTGGCCAGTGAGTTCCCCGATCGCCTCAACCGCCTCATCGTGGTGGACATCGCCCCCAAGGCCTACCACTCCGCAGGCAGCCGGGCCGAGTTTGCCGCGATGCACGAGATTCGGCTGGCGGAACTCAAATCCCGGACCGAGGCGGAACTGAAAATGGAATCCCGCGTGCCGGATTGGGCCATGCGGAAATTTCTAACCACGAATTTGGAGCGAACGGATGACGGGGGCTGGCGTTGGTCGATCAATCTTCCGGCCATCACGGCGGCCCTGCCGGAGTTGGAATCTAACCCGCTGGCGGACTCCGCGGTTTTTGCCGGTCCGGTTCTATTTGTGCTGGGCGGCAAGTCCCGTTACGTGCGTCCGGAAGACCATGCCCTCATTCGCCGACATTTCCCGGCGGCGGCCATCGAAGTGATTGTCGACTCGGGGCATAACCCGCACATGCAAAGTCGCGAGGCCTTCGGGGCCTGTGTCCAAGCCTGGTTTCGCGGCACCGGTTAGGGCACCAGTTCGGCCAGCGAGTCTTCGACGCCTGCACGACTGCGCCGGGCGTGGGGCACCCACTGCCGTTTCATCCAGCGTCGAAACATGAGGCTGCCCCGGAAAATTTCGTCCACAATCATGGCCGCCCACAATCCCGGCAATCCCCAGCCCAAGGTGATGCCAAAAACCCAGGACAGCGGCACCCACAGGCCCCACATACCCAGGATCCCCAGCTTCAAGGGATAACCGACGTCCCCGGTGGCGCGCAGGCCGCAGACCAACATCATGTTGAAAAGCCGGCCAGGCTCGATCGCCAGGGCCATTTTTAACAGCACCGCTCCCGTGGTGATGACCGCGAGGTTGTCGGTGAACCAGTGGAGAATCGTCTCGCCGAAAATAGCGGCCGGGAGCATGGCCAGCGCCACAATGGGCAGGCCGGTGCGCAGGGTGCGCAGCAGGCGCCGAAAAGCGGCGTCGAAGTCGCCCGCCCCGACGGCTCGACCCACCAGAATCTCATTGGCGATGGCCAGGGCGAAGCTGAAGGAGAACACAAAATGCATCACCTGCATGGTGTAGGACTGGATCGCGAGTTCGGTCGGGCCCATGCGGGCGGTGAAGGACGTCACCGTCATGAAGGCGATCCACCAACTCAGGTGCTCGCCGGCCGCGGGCAGGCCGATGCGCATGATGCGTTTCAGGCGCGACCAAGGGACCTGGGCAAGGTCGCGGAGACGCAGGCGCACCTGCGTGCGGCGGTGCAGCAAGTAGGCCAACATTCCGGCCGCTACCACCCGGCTGCCGGCGGTGGCGAGCGCCACCCCCACAATGCCCATTTTGGGCGCGCCCAACAGGCCGAACAGCAGCACCGCGTTACCGATCGCGTTGAGGATGTTTTGCGCGAGGGTCACCCACATCGCATCGGCGGTGTGGCCGTAGGCCCGGAGAATTGCCCCCACCGCCACGTTGTGCGATTCCAGCCAGAGGGTCGCTCCGAGAATTAGCAGGTAGGGTTCGGCGTAGACCAGTAGGGCTGACGGCATCTGCATGATGCCGAGCAACTGGGGCACCAATGCCACCACGACCACACTGATGATCAAACCCAGGCCCAAATTCACCACCAGGGCGGTGCGGGCCGTTTCCCGGGCACCGACCACGTCGTTGCCGCCGAGGCTGTGGGTCACCACGACGCTGCTGCCGATCCCGACAAAACTGAACACCATGACCGCCAGCACCACGTATTGATGGGCGACCCCCAAGGCGGCGACCGCGTCATCGCTGATGGTGCTCACCATCAGCACGTCGATGGTGCTGGTCAGCACATGCATCGCGTTTTCCACGAAGAGGGGAAGCGCGAGACGAAAAAGCGTGGGCGTGACCGGCGAAGACATGGTGGCAGGATCGGAAAGGGAGGAGCTCCGCAGGGTGGGAGCGGGAGCTCAAGCGGCACGCCGCTCGTCGTTGATCAACGCGCTCGTCTTTTAGTAACGTAGCGCCGTGCTTTAGCCGGCGACTCAGAATGCCGGCTGAAGCACGGCACTACGGCTAAGCCGATGGATAGGCCTATTTGCGGGCGGCCCAGATGCGCAACGAAGCCAGCAGAAAGCTTTCCAGCGCGGCTTGAGCGTTCAGGTTCACTCGCAGCAGCCCCACGGACGACTCCAGTTTCTCCACCGCGGTGGTGAAGGCCCGGCGATAGGACTCGTCGCCCGAGCTGATGCCGGCCAACGCAAAGTCACGGGTGGCGTGCTCGATACCCGCGAACAATTTCAGCCGCAGGCCGTTCGCCAAACCGGTTTCGAGGGCGACCTTTTCGTCGTCCTCCAGATCCCCGGGCAGGTTGGCTTTTTGGGCCTTCCAGGCCTCGCCGACCGCCGCATCCAGGATCACGCCAAATCGGGCGGTCAGGCCGTAGGCGCCAAAAATCGCCTCCGCCACGCCCGCTCGATCGCTGACCCCCGACGAAAGCCGGGTGAGCCACTGATGGTAGTCATCCAGCCAGGCCCGCCAACCATCGGGCAGATAGCCCACCTCCGCGGAGGGGAAGCGAAAATTCAAACACCGGCTGCGAATGGTGGGCAGCAGGGCGTAAGGGCGGGTGGTCAGCACGAGCAGGGTCGTGTGGGCGGGTGGCTCCTCCAGAGTTTTGAGGAAAATATTGGCCGTCGCGGTGTTCATCCGATCGGCCTCATGGATGAAGCCGACCTTGTGGTCGCCAACCGAAGCGGAGACGGCGATCTTGCGGATGAATTCCCGCATGGTGCCGGGGTCGTCGGCCGACTTGCCCGCCTTGATCTGGCGCATCTTTCCGGCCGGGCGCAGGGAGAACGCGTCGGGATGGTCGTTGGGATGGAAACGGGTGGTGGCGGGGCTTCCGGCCGGGTAGAGCAGCCGGTCCGCGATGGCCTGCGCCACGGCGACCAAGGTTTCGTATTCGTCTCCGGTGAGGAGGAGAGAATGCGACAGGCGCTGGCGATCGATGGCTCGTTCGATGACCGCCACGGCGGCGGTGCCCTGCAAGGATTCGGGCCAGGAAGGCGCAGCGGCGGGCATCTGGCTCAGGCGATGGCTTTTTTGACGATCTTCCAAGTCTGCCGCTCGATTTCGGCTTCGGATTGCGTGCCATCGATCACGACGATGCGCTCCGGCATGCTCTCGGCCAGCAGCAGGTAGCCCTGGCGGATCTTTTTATAAAATTCGATGTTCTCGCGCTCCATGCGATCCGGCACGTCGGAGGCCCGCTGGCGAATCCGCCGCTTGGAAATGGCGGGGGGCACATCATAAACGATGGTGAGGGTGGGCATGACATTGCCGACCGCGAAACGGTTGACCATGCTGACCGGATCGGCGGCCAGATTACGTCCAATGCCCTGATACACAGTCGAAGAATCCATGAACCGGTCGCTCAACACGACGAAGCCTTCCCGCAAAGCCGGGGCAATCGTCTCGCGGACGAGCTGGGCGCGGGCGGCGGCGAAAAGCAGCAGTTCGGTCTCCGCGCACATCTCGTCGCCATCGGAGTTGTGCACGATGATGTTGCGAATCTGTTCGCCGATTTCCGTGCCGCCGGGTTCGCGGACGCTGAGCACCCGGTGCTTTTGCTTGGCCAAGCGCTTGGCCAAACGCGACATTTGGGTGGATTTACCGCTGCCTTCAGCTCCTTCGAAGGAGATGAGGACACCTTGGGGGTCTTCCGTGAGAGGCATGGGTTTAAGTTGAGCCTATTCCGGCCAGTTGGCGAGGAACGTTTCGAGGTCGGCCAGCGTCGGGCTTTGGGCGGTGCGCACGTAGTGACCGCTGGTGGTGACTCCGGTGGTCAAACAGGCGGTGGGCGAAAGGCCCAGCAGCTGACCGAGGGAAAAACCCGCGTTGAAGTGATCACCGGCTCCGGTGGTGATCTTGGGTTTGGTGACGTAGGGCCCCGGGACCCAGTGAGTGCCGTCGGCCAGGGCGCAGGCCGCGGACTCTTTGGGATGCACCACCACGGTGGTCAGCTCCAGCTTGTGCCGGATGTCCGCGGCCATTTGTTGCAAATCCTCGGGTGACTCCGTCAGCGCGTAAAAGCCGAGGGCCAGGTGCACCTGCTGGGCTTCCTTCAAATTCAAACCGAGCGTAACCCGGCCGAAGTCGCCAAAGGTGGTGATCACTTCCAGCACCTCGAGCAGGTCGGCCCGCGCGCGTTTTTCCGGATCGGCCAGATCGAAGAAAAAGAGGCGTTCCGCCGGGGGCAGGAGGGGGAAGATGTGTTTCACCAGCTGGCGGAAAACGTCCGTCATGTTGGGAATCATGGTCCAGTTGACCAGACTGACCAAATCGACCTCGGCGAACAGTTGGACGAGGCCCTCACGGCCGAGGTGTCCCTCCAAGGTGGCGAAGGTCACGTCATCCAGACTCTTCATTTGCCCGAGCATCAACTTGCCGTCGTCGAACTCGACGGCGGTGGTGTGGGCGGCCTCGGTGATGGAAATCACCCGGGCGCGAGCGGCAAAGTCTTGAAAAACGGGGTGCACGGTCGGGGAGCCGAGGGCTCCCACGTAGGTCATTGCCACCCCGTGAGCCATGAGGGCGTTGGCCATGATGGGACCATTGCCGCCCAATTTGTCCATTTGGGGATAGAACTCGAGGTTGGCACTCTTGCCCGCGGCCCGTTGGATCCGCTGGCCGAATTCGGCGATGGTGGAAATCGGATCAAAATCGGTCCCTTGACCTCGCCGCAACCCGACGGGAGTCACGATGGTGTCCACGAAGCCATCAAGCCCGACCAAGGCCCGTTTATCACTCGGGCGAGCGGCGGCGGCTTTGAGTTCGGCAAGGGTCTGGGTCGGAATGTCCATGGGCGGTAGAGAATAAGGGAACGGAGACCGAACCGACGGATCAGCCCGCGGGCAACCTGAAAGGAGATGAACGTACAAGTCCGATTTGCCATTGAAGCGCCGCCCGCAAATGCCCACAGCTGAAGATCCGCCGAATCTATCGTGATTACCCCCATCTTTGCCATAACCACCCTCATCGATTCCTTCCTCGCTTCGACGCTCGTCGGGCAGGCGATCACCATTGGACTCGTCATCTTCAGCTTCATCGCGTGGTCGATCATGATCGACAAGCACATGGATCTGAAACGAATGCGCTCGCTCAATCAGGGCTTCGAGCACCGCCTCAGAACCGAACGCACCCTGCTGGATCTGCCGGAGGCCTACCGCGAGAGGCGGTCGATTCCCTACGGCGATTTGTTTGCCGACGCGATGGAGGCTTACTGGCGCGCCGCCTCCATCGGACGGGAGAAGGGGGTCGACACCTCCCGTTTTCGGCTCGAGCACACCGAAAATGCCCTGCAACGTGCCCTCGGTCGTCAGGTTTTACGCTACGAGTCCAATATGGTGTTCCTGGCCACGATCGTGTCCGGCGCTCCCTTTATGGGTCTGCTCGGCACCGTCTGGGGCGTGATGGATGCGTTCAGCGCGGTGTCGGTGCAGCAGACCGCCAGCATTCAGACCCTCGCCCCCGGGGTCTCGGCGGCCCTGCTCACCACGGTGGCCGGTCTGGTGGTCGCGATCCCCTCGGTTTTTGGCTACAATTACCTGTTCGCCAGCACCAAGCGGTTGATCACCGAGATTGAAAACTACGCCAGCTCGCTGGCGGATCGCATCGAATTGGAATCCACCTCAGCGGGTGACCTCTGACCCCGGCGGCCATGGCTCGCAACTTTAGAAGAGACCGCAAGGCAGCTCCCATTTCGGAGCTCAACGTGACCAACCTCATTGATTTGGGGTTCACGCTGCTCATCATTTTTATGATCGCGACTCCGTTGATCAATCAGGAGCAGACGATCCCCATCGAACTCCCGGCGGAGTCCCAGCGCCCGCAGGACAAACCCGATCCCGACACCCGATTCGAAACCATCACCATCCGCGCCAACGGTGCCGTCTCGTTGGCGGGAGACGAAGTGCCCTTGGCGCAGTTGGAAGCAGCTTTGACCGAATATGCCGCCATGCCGAAACCGCCGGTGTTTCGCATTCGCATGGATCAGGACTCCACCGCCCAACAGTTCATCTCGGTCATGGACGCCCTGAAAAACCAGCGCCTTTCCAAAATCACGTTTGATACCACGGTTTCCACCCAATAAACTCGGGCTTCGTTCGTTCCTGTTATCGTGAGCACCGCTACTTCCAGTCCCATGCCCCGGTCGGCCGGTTTATCCGCCTTCCTGCACCTTTTGATTTTTGGACTGATGATTTTCTCGGCTTGGTGGTCGCAGCGGTTGGACGAGACTCCGCCCCCACCGTTCGAGCTGGTGGCCGGACCGGGCGACAACTACGCGGCCGAGGTCGCTCCTACCACCACGGCGGTGACGACCCCCACGGTCACCCTGAACATTCCGCCCCCCCCCCCGCGCCCTGAGGTTCAGCCCCGACCGGAGCCCCAACCGGTGCCCCCGCCTCAACCCAAGGAGGTCAAGCGCGAACCGGCTCCCGTGGTGATCAAGCGGGCACCCGAAAAGCCGCCGGTGAACATCGAACCGGCGCGGGAAAAGGTCTCGTTCTCCGATTTCACCAAGACCCACGGCGCGCCCAAGACGCAGACCGTCAAAGCGCCCCCTCCGATCAAGGCGACCAAGATCAACGTGGATCGCGTGATGTCGTCGACCAACGTGATCACCACGGGAGCAGGCGGCACGGCGATGACGTCCAACGAATTGTCCCTGTCGAAGCGCTACGTCGCCATGATCATCCAGCGGATCCGGCAATCCCTGGAGCAGGCCGGCATCAATGAACTCCGCGAAGCCGGGGTGAAATTCAGCGTCAGCGTCGAGGGGGCAATCTCCGATGTCAGCATCACCCGCAGTTCGGGCAGTGCTGAATTCGATCGCGCGATCATCGCGGCGTTCCGAACCATCCGGCCCATTGGCTCCCCGCCCACCGGCCGAGCGGAAGTGTTCACGACGGTCATCCGGCTGACCGAGGGGTAATCCGGTCCGACGGCGGTCCGGGGCCGTCAGCCCGAAGCGGCGGTCTCGACGAGACGCGCCCTACCTTGGGCCGGGGGCAGCGATCGGAACGCTCATTTCAAAACCCATGCTAGCGGACGGACTCGAGTTCGGCGCGAATGGCCTGAGCGGCGGACAGGGGATCGGGGGCCTGATAAATGGGGCGCCCGACCACGATGTGGGTGGAGCCTGCTCGCGCCGCATCCGCCGGGGTCATCACCCGTGATTGATCGCCGTGGTCGGCGCCAGCGGGCCGCACCCCCGGGGTCACCAGTTGAGTTCCGGTCGGCAAATCGCGGCGCAAATCGGCCACCTCGAGCGGCGAGCAGACAAAACCTTGCAGCCCGGCTTCGCTGCCCAACCTGGCCAGTCGTGACACCTGCTGGGCAGGGGTGTCCGGGCAGCCCACGCGAGCGAGTTCAACCGCGTCGAAGGATGTCAGCACGGTCACACCGAGCAGGAGTAATTGAGGATTGGCGGCCGCCTGAGCTTCGCGCGCCTTGGTCATCATGACTTTGCCGCCGGAGGTGTGCAGCGTCAGCATCGAGATGGGCAGGGGGGCGAGGGAATCGATGGTTTTGGCGACCGTATTGGGAATGTCGTGCAACTTCAGATCAAGGAAGACCTTGTAGCCGGCGTCAGCGACCTCCTGCACCCAATCCGAGCCAAAGGCCGTGAACATTTGGAGCCCGACTTTCATCCACGGCACGGTGCCCTGCAGTTGCTTCAACAGAGGCCGGGCCGCTTCCCGGGTGGGAACATCGAGGGGGAGAATCAGTTCGGTAGGCACGTCTGGTTGAAAGCCGAAAATCGGAAAAGCTAAAAGACTGAAATGAATGACCCCGCCAATGCGCGGATGGATTCACCAGGGGGAAGGGGACCGTTTGGGATTTTCATTTGCGGAAAATAGGGTGAGATGGCGCGGTGGTGGATGTGGTAACTGAGTTTTGTCCGGCAAAAATAAACCCCTACCTGGCCGTGACTGGGAAACGGGACGATGGCTTTCACGAATTGATTTCAGTGGCCGCGCCCGTCTCGGTGGGCGACACCTTGGAGGTCCGGGCAGCCGACTCGGACTTTCGGATGACCTGTGATGATGCGGACCTCCCCACGGATGGAGCCAACCTCGTGATCAAGGCGGCCACCGTCTTTCGCGAATTGTCCGGGTGGACGGGCGGCGCGGAATTTCATTTGCGCAAGGCCCTGCCCAGTGGCGCGGGCCTGGGCGGCGGGAGCAGTGACGCCGTGGGCGCGTTACGGGCGCTGAATCGAATTTCCGGTGGTCGGCTAAGCCCCCCGGAAATGCAGGAAGCGGCGGCGCGGGTGGGCTCCGATTGTCCGCTCTTTCTGCGCGAACAACCGGTGGTCATGCGGGGGCGGGGCGAGCACCTCGCAGGGGACGAGCAGCTCTCCCGTGGCCTCGCGGGCCGGGAGCTGGTCCTGATGAAACCCGGTTTTGGCGTCAGCACGGTCTGGGCCTATGCGCAGTTGGCCCAGCGGGCCCCCCACTCGTATCAGACCGCCGCTCAAGCGGAAGCGGACCTCGCCACGTGGTGCGGACGAGACGATGGGGCCTTGGGGGTTGGGTTTAATGCCTTTTGGCCCATCGTGGCGGCGAAGTATCCCGCGCTGCCGGTGCTCGCTCGCCGGCTGCGGGAGGCCTGCGGGATGCAACTCCACCTCAGCGGCAGCGGCAGTGCGTGCTTCGGCTGGGTCGAACCGGAAACCGACCTCGCCGCAGTGGAGGCAATTGTGCGGCAAAGCTGGGGAGACGGCACCTGGTTGGCCCGAGCTTCTTGTCTGCCAAACGCTAAATCCTGATTGACCCCCCCCGCCGCGCCCCGGTTATCTTAGGGGCCCGCGACCGGGTTCGTCTTCGCGTTTTTTTCGTCCCTCCTGCTTTCCCTTTCACCGCCCGTGCCTGTGTCCCCCTCACAATCGGAAGTCGTTTTCGAGGGGATTTCTGCGTCCCCGGGCATCGCTCACGGCCGGGCCTTCATTTATCGAAAGTCGGAATTGGAAGTGCCGGAATACCAAGTGCCGTTGGACAAGCGCGCCGGCGAATTTGAGCGGTTAAACCACGCGCTGATGCAGACGCGCGGGCAGATCAGCGCGATTCGGGACGAGGTGAAACAAAACCTCGGCGAGGCCGAGGCCCGGATCTTTGACGCCCACCTCATGGTGCTGGAGGATCAGGCCCTCATCGGGGAAACCGAGCGCGAGGTTGAAACCACCGGCAAAAACGTGGAGGCCTGTTTCAACACGGTGGCGCAGCGTTACATCCAGGCTTTTTCCGAGATTGATGATGAATACCTGCGCGAGCGGGCGGGCGATATCCGCGACGTGGCGTCGCGCGTGCTGCATGCGTTGTTGGGGCAAACGGCCGAGTCGCTCAGCGAACACCTTGGCAGCCACATTGTCATCGCGGATGAAATCGCCCCCTCCGATGCGGCGTCCTTGGACCGCTCCTCCGCGTTGGGGCTGGTAACCGCCAGTGGGGGCAAGACCAGTCATGCGGTGATCGTCGCTCGCTCGATGAACATCCCGGCAGTCGTGGGGGTGCGCGAGGCGATGGATGCCATCGCAGCCGATGAGGAGGTCATCATTGACGGCTATGACGGCCTGTTGATCCTGCGCCCCTCCGAGGAAACCCTCTTTCGCTACGGGAAAATTCGGCAGGAAAAGGCGGCGCTGGAGCAGCGTCTGCTCAAGGCGGTGGGAGAACGATCGGTCACCACCGATGGCCACTTGGTGCCGTTGCGTGCCAACATTGAAAAGGAGGATGAGTGCCAGTTGGTGAAGGACCACTGCGGTGAGGGCGTGGGGTTGTTTCGGTCCGAATACCTTTATTTGGCGGTGCCCAAGGTGCCCGACGAGGAGTCCCAGTATCGGGCCTATCGCACGGTTGCCGAAGCGTTCGGCGATGAACCGGTGGTGATCCGCACCCTCGACCTCGGGGGGGATAAACCCATGACCGGCGCCCCCCATCTTTTTCCTCGGGAGGACAACCCGTTTTTGGGGTTTCGGGCCATCCGGTTTTGCCTGAAGCATCGCGATATTTTCAAAAACCAACTCCGGGCCATCCTGCGCGCGAGTGCGCATGGCAACGTGCACATCATGTTTCCGATGATCAGTGGCGTGGCGGAGTTGCAGCAGGCCAAGGCCGTGTTGGAAGAGTGTCGGCAGGAGCTGAGGGCGGAGGGGATTCCGTTCAACGAGGACATGCCGGTTGGCAGCATGATCGAGATCCCAAGTGCGGCGCTCACCGCCGATCAGCTGGCCCCCGAGTGTGCGTTTTTCAGCATCGGCACCAACGATTTGATTCAATACCTGATCGCCATTGATCGGGTGAACGACCGGATCGCGCACCTTTACGAGCCCACCCACCCGGCGGTCCTGCGGGTCTTGGCCGAGGTGGTGGAAAAGGCGCGGACCGCCGGGGTCAAGGTGAGTGTCTGCGGGGAAATGGCCGGAGACCCGCTTTATGTGCCCCTGCTTATCGGTCTCGGGGTCGATGAGCTGAGCATGACGCCGCCGCTCTTGCCCGCGGCCAAGTATTTGATCCGCAGCATGTCGCTCACCGAAGCACAGGAACTCGCCCGCGAGGCCCTCACCCTGGCGTCCGGAGCTGAAATCGAAGCGCGCTGCGTGCAGTTTTTCCGCGAGCACATGCGATCCGCCTAGGGGGGCCGGGAATAAACCAAGCGGGTGAACGGTGGGTAGGGGGCGTGGTCGGGCACCAGCGGGCGAGGGCAGGGCGGGCCGCTTGCTGGCTTGCTCCGGCGGAAAATGAGGCAAAGGCTGCGCCACACTCGTTGAGTGTTAACGCCCCATCGCTTTGCCCCATGAATCGTTTTCGCTTTCTCCGCCTGTATTCCGGTCTGTTCACGGTAATCATGCTGGCGGCCGTGCCGCTGACCGGCACCTCCATCCGACCGCCGGATTTCGCGCAACTCGTCGCCCAGTCCGGCAACATTGTCCGGGCCCGGATCGATCAGGTCAGGCCGTATGCCGACAGTTATCAAGGCGAGGCGCTGGTTCGCACCGAGGTCACGCTCAACGTGCTGGAAACATTGGCGGGGGAGGTTCAACCCGGGGGGCTGAAGATCCACTTGCTGGGCGGAGAGATCCCCGGGCTTCGGCTGGAGGTGGGCGCCATGCCCACGTTCGAGTTGGGCAAGGAGGTGATTCTATTTCTGCACCCCGCAGGGCGTTTCGTTTGTCCGACGGTGGGCTGGGGGCACGGAAAGTATCAAGTCGATCGGTCGGGGGCTGATGGCGTGGCTCGGGTGCGCCGCTCCAACGGTCTGGCGTTGGAGCACCTGGAACAAATTTCCCACCCCATCGACTCGGCTCCGGAGGCCGCCGCGTTGAGTCAGCGCGCCGCGGGAGTTCCCGGCATGACCCTGGACCAGTTCCGGCTTTCGGTGCGCCGGCAAATCGAACCCTCGAGGCAAATCCGATGATCGGCCGGAATCGAATCTCGCGTCGAGGGTGGGTCGCGATCGCGGCGCTGGTGGCGGCATCCGGTGGGTCGGCTTTTGTGGTGAACACCGATGAAAACCTGGGGCTGTGGCCCGATGGAACCATCACCTATCAGGTGCGGTTGGGTGGCAGCGCAAGCGGTACCTTGATCGACGGATCCACCAGTTGGACCACCGTCGCCCAAGCGGCGGCGAATGAGTGGAACCAACACCTGCAGAATGTGCAGCTCAACATGGTCGAAGCCGCGGTGGACGGTCAGAATGATGATGACCAAGTCAATGATCTGTTCTTCTCCGACACGGTCTACGGCGATTCCTTTGGCGGTTCGACCCTCGCCATCACCTTGAACCGCTTCAGTGGGTTTTCGCGCCCGCTGCCCCGCACCGAGGCCGACATCGTTTTTAACAATCAAGCCGATCTTAACTGGAACTCCTACCGCGGTCCCCGGCGCTTTGATGTCGACGACTTGCGCCGGGTGTTGATCCACGAATTGGGCCATGCGCTCGGTCTCGATCATCCCGACGAAAGCGGGCAATCGGTCAGTGCGGTCATGAACGCGTTTGTGAGTGATATCGACACGGTTGCAACCGATGACATCCTAGGCGGCCAGTCGCTCTACGGGGTTCGCGCCAGCTC
>JAGYIG010000015.1 GCA_018402455.1 Opitutaceae bacterium | reverse complement strand
GCGAACGAGGGTGTCCCCGTTCGCAAACCTCAAACTGAGTCTGGCCCCAATCCCGCGGGGGTTGCCGGGTCGGCCCTGCAAAGTCACCACCAGCCGCGAGCCCGCATCCCACGGGGGGTATTGGGCTTGATCAGATAAATTAAGGACCGCAAAGGACACCCCGTGATTGCGGGTGCCCATCAGGTCGAGGAGCCCGTCGCCATTCAGATCGGTTTGCACGAGCGCCTTGGCATCGCCGGCGATACTCAGAGCGGGGTCAGGATGCTCCGGCACCCGGAAGGTGCCGTCACCTTGACCATAGGCCAATACCCCCAACCCCCCGTCGAACCGCCCCACCACCGGAATCGGGGCAAAGCTGTTTTGCAGGGCGAATATGTCGAGATGACCATCCTCATTGAAGTCGTTCACTACCAGGCCTTGCCAAGGCGCGATCTGTGCCGCGCGCGGGAGCGGGGTAAAGCGGAAGCTGCCATCGGATTGGCTCAGGAAGACGCCGCTGCGAAACTCGGTCGCCTCAAACCGATCCGCCGCGGCCAGTTTGTCCTCGCCGAGGATTTCCCCCAGCGTCGCGGCCGCAAAATCATCATTCCGGCGAAATTCCCGACGCACGGTGGGCACCACGGCACCGATCGCCTTGCTCGTGCGCCGCGGCAGCAGGCGGCCGTTTTCGAAGTGGGCCTCGATGATGCGCTTGGTGCCGCGACCCCGCCCCCGAAAATCTCCGTGGAACAAAACCGCCGGCTCGTCGGCCGAGGCCCGGTAAGGGGTGTTCAACCCCACGTTGCCCGCCACGTAGTCCAAACGTCCATCGCCATTAAAATCCCCCGCCGCGAGTGAGGTCCACCAGCCGGTTCCCGCCGCGGCAAATCCCCAGGCCGCCGTTTGATCGGAAAACCTCTGGCCTGATTCATTGCGAAAAGCGCGCACTTGGCCCCATTCCGTCGCCACCAACAAATCGATCCAACCATCGCCATCGACATCAGACCACAGGGCGGAGGTGACCAGGCCCACCGCCGCCAAGGGTGGGGCCAACGCTGCCGTAACATCGCTGAATCGGCCGTTCTGATTGGCCAACAAATAGCTGCGGGGCGCGGCCGGATAGTAACCCGGCATCACTCGGGCGCCGATAAACACATCGAGATCGCCATCCCGATCGAAGTCGGCCGCGGCCACGGCGCCGACGCTTACCGCCATTTCCGGCAGGGCGTCGAGGGGAGCCGGGCTTAAACCGCCCTGACCATTGTTGTGCAGCAGGAGCGGTTGATAGGCGGGGTCCCCGGCGGGCAACGCATCCGTTGTCCGCGTGATCAACACATCCGCGTCACCGTCACCATCCGCATCAAAAATCAGCACCGGTCCGTCGTTGAGCACCGCGTGCCGGGTGAGTTGACCCAACGAGGCCGAAACAAATCGGCCCTGGCGGGTCGCCGCAATGATGCGGGCCGGGGTTTCCGGGGTGCCGCCCATAATCAGGTCTTCGCGCCCATCGCCGTTTAGATCACCCACCGCCAACGCCGGGCCTAGTCGGTCAAACCGGGTGGGCACCAGGGGCTGACGGGTGTTCTGCCGAAACGGGCCCTCCCGAGACTCAAAAGCCAGCCCGAGCGCAGCGGAGTCATCGCGCCAGGCGGGAGCGGGCGGCGACTGCTTTGTGACCCATTCATTTCGGGGCAGGGGCGGCTCCGCGAAGGTTTCCTCGATCACATACCGGCGGTTAACCGCCAGTTGAGAAAAGCTCTGCTTCAATCCGCTGGGCCACTCCACCGTGAGGCGCTGCACGGTTTCGTCCCCTCCCACCCCAAAATGCAGCATCGGTTCGCTGGACGAGAGATAGCCTCGGGTCAGGATGAGATCGCGAACCTGCCGACCTCGCTCAGTCTCCAAAGTCACCCGGGATCCCACCCCGAACCGGTTGGACTCGGTGCCGCGCAACGCCACCTGCACGACGTTGCCGGTCTGGCCCTGATTGATCAACACGGTCGCACTTTCGCCGTAGTTGGCGTGCACGATGTCAAGGTCGCCGTCCCGATCGAGGTCCCCCATCGCCACGCCAAAACTGATCCCCACCTTGTCGAGCCCCCACTGCGCCCCGACTTCCGTGAACCGCAGTTCGCCTTCATTGCGGTAAGCCAGGTTGGCCTCATTGAGCCGCGGACTCTCCTTCATGATGCGCAGGCGCACGGTGGGATTTTCGGCCAGGATGATGCGGTCGCGGAGATCGGCGTTTTGATACTCGCGGTTCATCCCGTTGGTCACGTGGAGGTCGACCCAGCCATCGTTGTCCAAATCCTCGAAGCGCACCGACCAGGTCCAGTCGGTCGCGTGGATCCCCGCCATGTTTGCCACCTCCAACATGCGGTGGGCGGGGGTGTTAACAAACAGGGTGTTGCGCATGGTCTGCGGCGCGAGGGTCGGGCTGTCGCTGTCCTCGCGGCTCAACTCGCGGGCACTCGCCATGCCGCGCTGGTCCTTTTCATGCGATGTCGTCGCCATGTCGGTGACCAAAAAATCGATCAAGCCATCATTGTTGATGTCACCCTGATCCGCGCCCATCGAAGAATAGGGCATCGTCGGCACCACCTCGTGGATGACGTTGGTGAAGGTGCCATCCTGATTGTTGCGATAGAGGAAATCGGCCGGGCCGAAATCGTTGGCGATGTAGAGGTCGGGCCAGCCGTCGTGGTTGTAATCCCACCAGGTGGTGGAATGGGCGAGGTTGGGTCCGCCGATCCCGGCCTCGGCCGACACGTCGCGGAACGTGCCGTCTCCGTTGTTGCGAAAGAGGCGGTCCGGCTGGCCATGGGGACTGGCCGTCGCGTTGAGCATGTTGGTCTGGACGTAAACGTCCAACCAGCCGTCGCGATCGTAGTCCGCAAACGCCCCCACGCCGGAGGCGTCAACCAGGGCGAGACCACGCGCGGCCGCCTCCTCCCGGAAGGTGCCGTCCCCCTGATTCATAAATAGCAAATTGGGCGCCCCCCACCGGCAGACGTAGAGGTCCACCCAGCCGTCATTATCCACGTCGGCAAAGGAGGCGCCTTGCTGCCACACGTGAGTCTCCGATTCATTGTCGGGACCAAACAACCCACCTCCCGATTTCGCCAAAGGCCCCCTCCCCAAACCGGCGGCCTCCGTCACGTCCTCAAATTGCAGGTTTCCCAGATTGCGAAACAGACGGCTCGACTCGGTCTTGCTCACCACAAACACGTCGGGCCAGCCGTCATTGTCGTAGTCGGCGATGGCCACCCCCGTGCCCATTCCCCCCAAGGCAAATTCCTGATAACGGTCGCCCCACATCCGCGGATCCGCGTAGTCGTTGCGGGTTAAAATACCGCTGGCGGCAGCATCAAGCTCCCGGAAAAGGGTTGAGCTCATCGCGGGTGAACGGGGCGCCAACTCCTCAACCGTCAAGCCAGGAGTCGATACCGGCTGGGCCTGCCCCCAAGCACCGCCGGCTATCGCCAGCAGCAGGGTGACCAGCGTCCATTCTCCGAATGAAACGCGGCGGCAATTGGGGGGTAACGGGCTCATGCGAAAGAGGTGAAGATCAGAGAATCCAAGGCCCCGGGGTCAAGGGAAGGCAATAATTGGAGCAGCCCCAGTATCCGCACCGCGGGACTGCGCTTGCCAGCCCCTTCCAGCTGCGAATCATGGGGCGTTCTTCAGGTGGACTGCCCCTGCCCTCAATGACCGTCACTTCCCGCCACTCCTCTCCCTGCTGGGCGATAATTCCCCTCATCGTCATCGCGGTGGTCGTCTGGTTTCACTGGGCCGCCATCGACCGGGTGAAGGCGGTCTCGGACCAGTTTGCGGCCAATTTGACGCTGACCCCCGATGAGGGGTCCGCCAGTGGATTCGCCCAAGGTCGGCGGGCTCACGTGGTGCCGGGCCACAACCTCGAGAGCTACGAGTGGATCGTGCAGGCGGAAACCCTGCGCCACACCGGAGATTGGCGGAATCGGAAGATCGACTACGACAATGCCCCGCGAGGTCGCACCGTGCAGTCGCCCTCGCCCGTCCGCTGGTGGCTGGCAGCGGTGACCCCATGGCTGGGTCGCGCCGAAGCCCCGGGGGCCGCGGTTGTGGATGCCGCGCTCAAATCCGAACCCCTGCTGCACCTGATGCTGGTGGTTGGGGTGACGGGATTGGTGACGTGGCAATGGGGTTTCCTGCCCGGGGCGATGGCCGCCCTGCTGCTGGGTTGGGGATTTCCCGTGGTCGGCGCATTTCAGGCCGGGGCTCCCTCGGCTCGCGGATTGCTCACGCTGGCGACTGCGTTGGCGATGGTGACCTTTTTTATCGGGCTCGGAAAATCCGGGTCTCCAACCGCCCATCGTCTCTGGTGGGCGGCTTCGGGTATCGCCTCGGGCCTCGGAATCTGGATCGCCCCCGCCCACGGCTACCCTGTGGCGCTGGGGCTCGCGACGGGTGCGGTGATCGCCGCGTGGGGGCTCAATCGATCAAAAACCGCCGCCGAATCCCTACCTTGGCCGTGGGGCATTTGGGGGGCAGCAGTGGCAACGGTGACCTTGTTGGGCTTCGCCGTCGACTATCTGGGCACCGAGATCACGTGGAGCGGCGGGCGGCTCCATCAGGTCCATCCCCTCTACGCTCTCTCCGTCGTGGGCGTGGCTTGGCTGGCGGCCCTGCTCCAACGCGGCCGCTGGGGCCGTGCCGCTCGTTGCCCCACTGAGCGTCCGCGTTGGCCGGCCTGTCATTGGGCATCGTCATGCTGGTGAAGCAGGATCCCGGCTTTCTGGCCACGCGATTGGGCTCCGATTTGATGACGCATCTGCCGGACACGACTTCGGCGACCTCCTTCGGCGAGTGGGTCAATAAGCACAGCACCCGCGGGGCCGCGGCCGGGATTTTCCTCCCGTTGGGGTTGATCGCTCTGGCCGGCGGATTGCTCGGGCGGGGCAAGGTGCCGGTCCCCTACCGTGGAGCTTTGTTGACGGCCCTTATCGTCACCGTCGGGGCGGCGGGCATGGGGCTTTCCAATCTCGCCTGGTGGAGCGTGGTGTTTTGCGGTTTAGCGGCGATCACAGCGCTGGCGGCCACCGCGATGACCTCGATCCGGGCCCAACTGGTCTGGGCGGGCGTGGGGCTCATGGCCGTGGGCGCGGCCGGGGGAAATCTGGCTCCCCGGATCCGTGAGGCCCAGGACCCGCAGCTCACCACCGCTGATATCCGGAGTCTGGCAGAGCGAGATCTGGCGCACTGGCTGGCGTCGCGCCAGCAGGAGTATCGGTCCGTCGTGCTGTCCCCCCCGGACACCACTCCCGCGCTCTATTTCTACGGTGGGGTGCGGGGACTGGGTTCACCCTATGCCGAGAATCAGGATGGGTTCATCGCCGCGGTGCGCATCGCGAGCGCGAGTTCACCCGACGAATCCCTCGCCTTGGCCACGCAAAGAGAACTCTCCCACGTGGTCATCCCCTCGTGGGACCCCTTCCTTTTTGAATATGCCCAGCTGGGGGCGGCTCAGCCCGAGCACAGTCTGATGGCGATGCTGGACAACTGGCTGGCGCCGCGCTGGATGCGGCCGGTCCAACACCAACTGCCCGAGGCCGATGTTTTTGAAGACTTTTCGAGCGTGATCTTCCAAGTCACCGAAACGCAGGACAACGCCTCGGCGCTGAGTCGGCTCGGCGAATATTTTGCCGAAACCGGCCGGCCACAGTTTGCCGCCGCCATCGCGGTAACGCTCCAAGCGTCCTTCCCCTCCGACCTCAGCGGACTCGTCGCCCAAGCTCAGATCGCCGTGACCCAAGGCAAACTCCCCGTCTTCAATGATGCCCTCGCCGGGATCATTCCCTACGTGGAGGAGGAACGGGACGGCGACCTCGAATTCGATCGCCGGGTGAGTCTGGCCAACGTGCTGATGCTGGGACGCGAAGCGGAATATGCCCGGGAACAAGTCGGCTACTGCATGGACGAAATGGACGCGTACCTGCTCACCACCGTGAGTGCACCCAACCTCTACCGTTTCATGCTGCTGGCAAAATCGTTCAACGAGCCGTTCCCCGAACCGGAACTCGAGGAACTGGCCCGCCAACTTTTGCCGCAGCAGATGCGAGCGGAGCTCTGAACCCCGGATTTTCCAGCATGTCTAAAAAATCTCTCACTCCGATCATGGTGGTCCGCCGGGGCCGTGTTTGGGATCAGGCGGCCATCAGCATCATCAAGTGGATCGAGCCGGCGGCCCCGACGTCAGCCACACCGCCGGTCACTCTAGAGGTCGCGCCTGAAATCGCTTACACCCCGGAGGCGATCGGCTCCCCGGTGAGCGCGTTCGGCCGCCCGGAAGTGACCAATGTTCAGATGATCGACCTCGATCAGGACGGCTTGATGGACGTGCTCTACTGCGAGGCCTCCACCCACACCGTGCGCTGGATTCGCCAGACCGCCCGCAATCAGTTCGAGGAATCGGTGGTCGCGGAGGATGTCCGGGGCCCCGTTTACGTTTCCGCGGAGGACGTTTACGGCAACGGTCGGCTGGATCTGCTGATCGCCAGCATGGGCCAGGTGCTGCCCAATGGGGATTCGATCGGCAGCCTCTTCGCCTACGAAGCGTTGGCGGACGGCAGTTTCCGGCGGCACGTTCTGCTGGAAAAAGTTTCCCGGGTCACCGATGTGCGGGCCGCCAACTTAAAAGGCCACACCGACGGCCGGCTCGACCTCGTGGTGGGTCAATTCGGCTACTTTGAGGGCGAAACCCGCTGGATGGAGAACCGGGGAAACTGGACGTTTGAGAGCCACCAATTAAATGGTCAGTCCGGCTGCATTCACACCCCGGTGGCGGATTTCGACGGCGACGGGCGGCTGGATATCGCCGCTTTGATTTCGCAGGAGTGGGAAGAGGTGCACCTCTTTCGCAATCTGGGTAACGGTGAATTCAGCGACGAGATCCTGTGGGGATCCACCAACGAGGACTTCGGCAGCAGCGGCATGAAGGTGGCGGATCTCAATCAGGATGGTCGGCCGGATCTGGTGTTCAGCAACGGCGACGGGTTTGATTACTCCGTGCGCGGGCCCCGCGCGTGGCACGGCGTGCAGTGGTTGGAGAACAGGGGCAACGGCGAGTTTCAATACCACCGCATCGGCGAAATGCCGGGCGCCTATGCCCCCTCCGCCGCAGACTTGAATGGCGACGGTCACCTCGATCTGGTGGCGGTGAGTGGCTTCGGCGATTGGTCGAAGGCAGACACGGTGACGCTCATGGCCTGGCTCAACGACGGGGAGCAGAACTTCCGACCGGTCGAACTCGCCACGCGTCCGATTCAGTTGATCACGGCGACTGCCGGTGATATCGATGGCGACGGCATCCCCGAAATCGTGACCGGAGGCTATCATGCTTTTCCGCCCTTCCAACATATGAGCAGCGTGACGCTGTGGCGACGCCGGTGAGTGATTCCGTTTCAAAACGAGGCCTCTGGCTAAACGGTGCGTTGGCCGTCGCCGTGGCGGGCTTGGGCGGTGGCCTCACTTATGTCGTGATGGCGCCCACGCCCACGGAGCGGATTCAAGCGGCGCTGCCGCCGCTGCCTGATCTGGGATCAGCTGTCCCCCAATTGCGCACCAAATTGAGCGAAGCGCACGCCCGGGTGCAGCGGTCGGGACAGCTTTCCGACTTGGCGGATTACGGCCGGTTGCTCCAAGCAAATGATTTCGCGGCGGAGGCCATGCAAACGTGGCGACTGCTGCTCCACGAGGATCCGACGGAAGGCCGCTGGCCCTACTATTTGGCGCATCTTTACCGCGATGCCGGCGACGTGGGCGAAACCACCGCCCTGCTCCAAGCCACGACCGACGTGGCTCCGGACTACTCTCCCGCCTGGCTCCAGTTGGGCGACATTGCGTTTAAATCGGGAAGATTCCCCGTCGCCCGGGCCTATTATGAAACGCGGCTGGATCAGGAACCCGGCGACCCCTACGCCAGATTGGGCCTGGCGCGCATCGACCTGCAGGAAAATCGCCCGGCTGAGGCGATGGCAGCACTCCTCAAGCTGGTCGCGGATCACCCGGCATTCGCTTCGGCCCACAATCTCTTATCCCGATTGTATCGCGACAACGGTGACGAGGACCGGGCGGAAAAGCATCGCTGGCTGGGGTTCCAGTCCGGTCGGTTCGCGACGGCCGATGACCCCTGGATCCGGGAGCTCCACCCGTGGTGCTTCACCCCGGAGAAGCTGTTCGTCATCGGCATGGTCGATTTTCAAACGAACCGGGGCGATCGGGGACGGACGGAATATGAAAAAGCCGTGGCGGTGGATCCGAAGAATCCGGGGAACCACGAGTTGCTGGGCGACTACTATCGCACCATCAACGAACCCGACTTGGCCGTGACCACCCTAAGTCAATCCCTCTCCTTGGCCGAAATGCAGGGGAGCACGCCTCCCCTGCTCTCTCTCGTCAACCTGGCAGCCATCAAGCGGGAACAGGGTGATCTCGCAGCCTCACAGCGAATCGCCAAGGCTGGAATTGCCGCCCATCCGCAAGCACCGGAGTTATGGGTCGAACTGGGGCTCACCCTCGACGCCTTGCAGCAGTTTGATGCGGCCCAGGAGGCCTACCGCTCAGCGCTGAAGCTTAGCCCCCACTTCACCGCCGCCCATTTCAATCTGGGTGAGCTTCACCTGCAGGCTGAGCGCATCGAACCGGCGATGGCATCCTTCAAGGCTGCCTTGGTTCAGCAACCCACCTTCGCTCCGGCACTGCGCTACCTCCTGCAATACACCCTGGCCACCAATCGACTGGCAGAAGCAGGAGACTACGCCGCTACCGCTCTCCAGGCCTATTGGGGCGACCCGGACGTCAGACAGTTGGTGTCCCTCTACCACCTGCGCCGGGGACGAGCGGAGTTGGCGGCAGGGGCTAGGCAGAGCGCGATCAAACAGTTCCAACGTGGATTTGAGCTGCACCCGCAAGATGAGGAACTGGCTCTCGAGCTGGGCTCGCTGCAGTTGGCTCAGGGCAACTTCCGTGCCGCATTGGCGCCCTTGGAAACCCTGTTGGAACTGCGGCCCAACGACCCCAGCGCACATCTTTTTCTTGCTCAGGCCCATTTGATGGATGGCCGGACTCGCCGGGCCATCGGATTATTGGAAAACGGACTGAAACTGGCAGAGGCGTCCGGCCAAACTCAGACCGCCGCCCTGCTGCAGGAAATGCTGGGCTCGGTAAAGCGCTAGAGACGAGCCCATTCGCCTTCATCGTCAGGACCCGTTGGTAGCCGCGGTGGCGCGAAAGGACGGACCCGCTGGGCCGTCCGTCGTTGCCCCTCCACCGCAGCGACGCGCCCGTCGCTCCGCACGCCGTAGGGGCTTCGCTTGACGAAGCCCGCTCTGCGCCTGTCCGGCCACTCCACCGCAGTGGGCGGCGTCAAGCGCCGCCCCTACCCACGCCACCGTCCCGGGCTCACCGTAGGGGCTTCGCTTGACGAAGCCCGTTTCAGCCTGTCCGCCACTCCACCGCAGCGGGCGGCGTCAAGCGCCGCCCTACCCACTCCACCGTCCCGGGCACGCCGTAGGGGCTTCGCTTGACGAAGCCCGTTTCAAAAAAACGCCTCCCCGGAGGGAGGCGTTGAGAATTTCGCGTTTTGCTTCGGATTTAGAAGCTAAACGTGTTGGTCACTGACCAATGCCCTGCAAGGCGCGATGCGGTAACCTGCCGGCGAGCCATCCGGTTGGGGCTGTGATCGGAATCAGGTCGCTGCCCTGACCCAGATTGCGGACGCTGAGCTGGATGTTCCAGTCCGCGCTCGCTCAGTTTACAGGCGATAGCCCACCCAGACATCGAAGTTCGTTCCGCTGGACCCACGTGGGCTGGCCAGATCGAACGAGATGCTGTCGGGAACCGCTTGCGGTGGATAATCGATGACCACGTTGTCCTGCCAGCGGATCGCACCACCCACGCTGACTCCCTTGAGGAAACCTCGGAGAAGTTCGGGGAAGGCTGGAGATGGCATTGGAAGCGCCACTGGGTAGTCGGGAACGCTGGTGCCTCCTGAGCATGGGCGGGCCCACTGGAACCGATGTTGTTATTCCATTGGAACAGGGCGGTCTCGTTACCAGCACCGCCCCACCAAATGGTGAGGGTCACCACACCTTTCATTCTGGCTGCACCATGGCGCACCACCGAATTCGAGAGGTTCGTACCGGGCCGATGTTGTTGCGTCGGGTTTTGGTCTGACGCATGAGCGTCAAGCGCCAGTTGCGGGTCGGCGAGGCACTGAATGACTTCATAACCTTCGGAGATCGCATCTTCCGTCACCGCGGTAGCTGCCAAATGGTTCGAGCGGTTCTGGCTCCGGTGTCGAGACCACGCATAAGGGGCCGACCCTTCGCCTCGCCAGAACGCCAAGCGGCGATGGCAGCCAGTCAATATCTGGCAGTCCGCCGCGGTTCCCCACCCGGCGCAGCGCCGTAGCTGAACTCGGTGTCGGTTTCGCATCAGGCGCGCTCGGATTCACCTGGGATTGGCGAGGGTGTTCCCGCCCCGAGGTTAATTCGAACTTGTTGACCCAGTTGATGGACCAAGTTTGGGAGGCACCGATGAACCGGGCGCCGCCCAGACTGAGCGTGCCACTGGTAACCGTCGTCTTGCTCTCTGTTCACCTTCAGGGAGACTGCCGTCCTTGGTCTCAAAGAGCAGACCCCGGTCGACCGTCTTACCTTTGGGGCGCGGCGATGGGACTCCACCGCAGACATCCATACATCTGGCTTCCGACGGGGCTGGCGGAATCGTTGTGAAGAACGTGGTGTGAGGAACGGCAGCGGCTCCAGCAGTTGCCGAGGAAAGGCAGTTCGTCGATGTGGGCCACGATGAGTGGAGAGACTTGACTCAACCGTCAGCTCATTATCAGCAGCACTTATTGCGGGCGTAATGTCCCACCGCAGGTAACCCCGCGGGTTGTTGGCCGAAGCTTAAGTTGTTGACGTCTCTTGGCGAGGCCCCAGGAGTAGGCCGTGTCTTCAATGTTTACCGTAGGTGCCGACGATCGCGTTGTTCCACAGGTTACCCGCCAAACAAATCGCTTCCGATTCGACCTTGATTTGGGTGAGACGCGCACGGGGTGAGGAGGTTCCGATTGGCCGCGGATCTTCAGCCGACACGACGTTGACTGGGACATAACGCCAGCCGACGTAGTTGGCCGGATTCTCCACTGAGTCGAAGTGCGACCGTCGGTGCCGGGCGTGGTAACCATTCTCCCAGAAGGCCGCTTGGTCAACGCCCGGCGACCCGGCGTCGAGTCAAACGTAGAGGTTGACCGTACTCGGTACCGAAGCGAAGGCCGTCGGCGTGGGATGTTGGCCTGGCAGCCGAGTGCCGCCGCGCAGCGGGCCGAGATACATCGCGGTTCACCGCGAAGAGGTTATCGTTGAAACGCACGGAGCTACTGCATCCAAGAAGCTGAGTAGTTGTCGTCCACTCACGGCGAAGCGTTGTGCCGCGGTTGTCCGGAAGTCTGTCTATCGGTGGCCAGAAGCCCCGTGACGGTGTGACGACCGAGCAGGCGCGGGAGCCAGTTGTCTCGCGGCCACCGTCGGAGAAGTCGTGACGGAAGAAACCGGTCAGGCGGGAGGCATGATTGACTGTCGAACGAGTTGTTACCGAATTCGACCGGAGTCCGTGATGAAAGGACGGCCGGCATTGGGGTTGAAGTGCCATCCGTGTGGGGAGGGATCACCATTTGCCGGCAGAGATCGAAGTGCTCGGGGAAATCCGTCACCGTAAACGCCATTGATGTCGACGTAGATATCTGACGATCACCATCGAGGCGTATTGACCGCTGGTCGTAGTTCCTCGTTGAGAGTGTATTCAAACCGAACTTATCAAGTTCATGAAAAGTCTGAGCGAGGCTGATGTTGAAGCGATCCCCCAGTCCTGCCACTCTTCCTTGTTCGGGCCATCATACAGGTGCTGTTGTAGAAGCTGAAACGGACGGATCCGTCAGGTTGTTGTTGCGGTAGACCCCAAACTCCGAGAACGGGAAGCCCGGCTTTACGGGCAAAGCCTGAGTAGTTGTCGACACGCCGGAGCGATTGAAGCCAGCTTCCGATGCCGCCTTCACAACTTCACCGGCAGCGTTGATCATGTATCTCCTGACCTCCAGGATCCACGCACTGTTGTGATTCGGACTGTTGCCGTCGAAGAAACAGACTGGTCCGTACCGAACTGTTGGCCGAAGTTGCCGATCCGCGCTGGAAAGCTGGATTGGGCTGGCTCCGCATTGGGGACCCCCGTTGATCGAAGGCGACGCCGCCGTGAACCGGTTATCCCGGCCGGTGTTGTCGTCCTGCACCCTGGTGCTGGTTGAACAGCCTGCGGTTGAGGCTGTTATATGGTTCCGCTGTCATTCCTGGTGCCTTGGTGGTGCCGCGGCGCGGAACCAAGTGGAGTGATCAAATCGATCGGAGGGTAAGTACGGGGACGGTTGGAGTCAACTGACCCGATCTCACCAGAGATGCCTTGAGGATGCGGGCGGAGCCCTTCTTCAGGAAACCGGGTTCGAACGCACGGCCCCATAGATCCGATCGATCGGAGAAGGCAGGCTTCGCTTGAACTTCTGGCTGTCGGTCGCTGCAACCCGAATGGCCAGCTGGTCGTCCATGAGGATGCGGTTAAAATCGGCGGTGCGCCGCGCACGGACCCGAAGCTGCCCACCCGGAAGGTGACTTCATTGGCGTTGTTGAACATCGCCTGCTTGGTGCCGACATTGATGATACCGGCCGGACTGCCTGACCGAACAGAATGGAATTCGGGCCGCGTTGGAGGTCAACGCGGTCCACGTTGTAGCCATCCCACGGGATGTTGGACAGAAAGAAGTCACGGGTATTGTCCGCCGCCGCGAGGCCACGCACCCGGGTGTTTTGGTTCGGGTTGGCAAATCGGTTTTGATTCATCGAGCGTGCCATCGCCCGTGCCGGTAGCTACCCTGAACGTTACCGACCTCGGTGCCGACGGTGTATTGGAGGAGGGACTCATTGTCCACCGCCGCAATGTCATCGAGGAACTGCTTGCGACGACGGTAACAGCGTTACCGATATCGCGGTTTCGTGTTCGACGGTTACCTGCGAGAGTGGCAGCGGCGTAGCCCTGCTCTTCCCCCTGCAGATACCTCAAACGGGAGAGAACGATGATTTCTTCTGTCATCACCTCAGAGGACTCGGCAACTGCCTGAGCCCACGAAGAACCGGCCGTCAATAGGGCTGGAAACGCTACCAAAGCGAACTTGGGGAGGGTTTTTTCTGTAGCGGTATGCATGGTATGGTTTGGTTACTTCCCCCGCGGATTGCCCGCGAAGGGTCAGGAAAGATTGAACATCACGACGGCCAACTTGAGGCTTTCCGGACGGACGGGTTTAGCCGGGGTCCACCGAGATACGATCGGGGTCGGTCGGGGTGAGACGACGGGAAATGAAAACTAAGGGGTGGAATCAATAACCGCGGGCGGTAGGGTGATCTTAACGGGGCTTAAGGGTTAGGGGTTGGGTTGCAGACGGTGCGATGACAGTTATCTTGGCCGGTTTGGTTAATGCATTTTAATTCTAACAATAGCATCGCCACAAGCTCCAAGAAAATGGGATCGCAAGCAACGGGATAGAACTCGACCTCGGCCGATGCCACTCATCACGAGGTAGACGTTAACCCATAAACGCCGCGGCTCAATTCAACGGCCCCTTCCCGGCACGTTGCCTCGCCCTGCTATCCCCAAACCAAATCCAAAACCGTAAATCGTAATTTGAAATCAAAGTGGCGGAGAGGGGATGGATTGGTCCCGTTTACGCGGGAGTGTTGCGCACCCCGCGCTTTGCCGTGCCCTTCTCTCTTCACTTCGTTTCGGTCGTCGAACCCTGAGGTTCTCATCCCCCCGCCACGTTGCCTGCCGTGTTTTCCCAACCTCAATCCGAATTCGTAAATCTGAAATCCGAAATCGAAAATGGCGGCAGAGGGATTGGTCCCGCTTACGTGGAGTGTTATGCACCCGCGCTTCGCGCGTCCCTTCTCCACTACGCTGCGCGCTCCGTTCCGTCGTTCACGAGTGAAACGAGTAGCCTGACACCCTGAGGGTTCTCATCCCCCGCCACGTTGCCTCGCCGTGTTTTCCAACCTCAATCCGAATTGTAAATCTGGAAATCCGGAAATCGAAAAATGGCGGAGAGGGGGATTGGCGGTCCTGCGGACCGGTGCTGGTGCGCACTCACGGCTTGCTGTGCCCCTTCCCTCTCTTCACTTCGTTTCGGGTCGTCGAACCCTGAGGGTTCTCATCCCCCGCCACGTTGCCGCCGTGTTTTCCCAACTCAATCCGAATTCGTAAATCTGAAATCCGAAATCGAAATTGGCGGAGAGGGGGATTGGCGGTCCTGCGGACCGGCTGCGCGCACCACGGCTTTGCCGTGCCCCTTCTCTTCACTTCGTTTCGGTCGTCGAACCCTGAGGTTCTCATCCCCCCGCCACGTTGCCCGCCGTGTTTTCCCAAGCTCAATCTGAATTCGTAAATCTGAAATCCGAAATCGAAAATGGCGGAGAGGGGGGGATTCGAACCCCCGATAGGTTTAAGCCTATACCCGCTTTCCAAGCGAGCGCATTCGACCACTCTGCCACCTCTCCAGGTTGCTCTACGGGATGGTTTGAAACACCTCGTAATTGGCGAAAGACGATCAGCTAAGCCGGATCTCGGCTCAGCGGTCAATGGGATTTTCCAGCGGGATTTTCAACCGACTAAACCCGCGGTACGTCATACCTTCCAGGTTTGCAACACCCGGATGTAGTCGGCCCGCTCCGCACTGCCCGCGTCACTGGAGCGGCGGTGGCTCATCCGACCACGAAATTCGGACAACTTATCGTAGCCCGCACTTCCCATCCACGCTTCCAGTCCCGCAATCATTTCCGCCAGGCGCGCGGGACCATGTTTGAGCACCACCGAAACCACTTGAACCACATCGGCTCCCACCAACAGCGCTTTGGCCGCATCAGCGGCATGGTGCACGCCCCCGCTGCAAGCGAGAGAGCCCGGAAAATCCGGGGACAAGATCGACAGCCAACGCAGGCGCAGCAACAAATCCGAGGGTTCCGAAAGGCGAAGGTGAGTCACTTTCTCCATCTTCACCAGGTCGATGTCAGACTGGTGCAAACGATTGAATACCGTGATGCCTGCCGCCCCGTTCTCGCTGAGGCGGGCGGCAAAATGCGGCAGCGAGGAGTGAAACGGCGACAATTTAACCGCGACGGGCAACGTGACCGAAGCCGCCACGGTCCGAACCACTTGTAACATGTCGGCCTCAATCTCGTCGCCCGGCACCGCCGGATCCGCGGCAAGCTGATACAGGTTCAACTCGATCGCCGCTGCTCCCGCGTCCTCCATCCGCTGCGCGTGGTCCACCCAACCGCCCAAGCGGGTGCCGTTGAGCGAGGCAATGATGGGAATATCAACCAACCGTTTCAAATGCTTCAACTGGCGCAGGTAGTGCTCCGGGTTCAGATGGTAGTCGTGATACTCCGGCAGGGCATCGGCCCCCTCCCCTTCCGGCCGGGATCTTTGCTCCCAAGAGGCGAACGGCGCCCGGGTTTCAGCTTCGATTTGTTCGGCGAAGAACGAGTGCATCACAATCGCGGCAGCCCCCGCTTCCGCCAGGCTTTGGCAAACACTCAGGTTGTCGCAGAACGGTGAAGCCCCGACGACGAACGGATTCTTTAAGGGGAGGCCCAAATAGGTGGTCGAGAGGTTCATGGCGGAAGGGAGTCGGCCGGGCAATCAGTTTGAGGAGCGGCTAGTCGACCTCAAAAAATTTGAGGATTCGACGCATCGAAACCACCAAGGCGTCCACGTCGGAGGGCGTGTTGTAAAGGTAGAAACTGGCGCGAGTGGTGCTGGGTAAACCGAGCTTGCGCATCAACGGTTGGTTGCAGTGATGCCCGCCCCGCAGCGCCACCCCATCTTGGTCGGCAAAGGTCACGACATCGTGGGCGTGGACCCCCGCAAAGGCAAAACTCACCAATCCGGCGCGCGGTTGGCCGGACCGCGGTCCCAGAATCCGGATGCCCGGCAATTCGCTGAGTCGGTCGTAGGCCATGGCGGCCAGTTCCGCCTCATGCTGGCCGATGCGGGGGCGGCCCACCGAGTCCAGGTAGTCCATCGCCGCGTGCAGCCCCACCGCATCGGCGACATTGGGGGTGCCGGCCTCGAATCGCTCGGGCGAGGGTTTCCACTCACTGCCTGCGTAGGCCACCACGTTGATCATGCCCCCCGCCCTGCCACGGGCGACCCGATACCCGTCAACTTCCAGCAGGGCCCGGCGGCCATACAACACCCCGATCCCCGTGGGAGCCGCCATCTTGTGGCCGGAGAAAACATAGAAGTCGCACCCCATGGCCTGGACATCCACCTCTTCATGGCCGGCGGATTGGGCACCGTCCACCAGAGAGAGCGCCCCCACCGCCTTGGCTTTGGCGCAAATTTCTGCCGCAGGATTCAGGGTGCCCAGCGTGTTTGAGATGTGGGTGAAGGCGACCAGTTTGACGGATTCGTCCAAGCAGGCATCCAGCGCGTCCAGATCGAGCCCCCCTTCGGCATCCTCGCCCACCACCGGCACATATTTAAGCGTGGCCCCGGTCTGCTGGCAGACCATTTGCCAGGGCACCATGTTGGAATGATGCTCCATCTCGGTGCACAGCACCACGTCGCCGGGCTTGAGGTTGTCCCGACCCCAACTCTGCGCCACCAAATTGACCGAAGCCGTGGTGCCACTCGTGAAAATAATTTCGGCGGAATCCGCCGCCTTGATGAACTGAGCCGTGCGATTCCGGGCCGCTTCATAACTGTCGGTGGCGCGCATCGACAGGGCATGCAGCCCGCGATGCACGTTGCTGTTGTCCCGCTCGTAAAAACGGGCGACCGCATCAATCACCGATCGCGGCTTGTGCGTCGTGGCGGCGTTGTCCAGATAGACCAAGGGATGCCCTCCGACGTGTTGGTCGAGCACCGGAAAATCCACCCGCAAGTTTGCTAGGTCGGCTCGCATCAGGCGCTTTCTTCGACCGGTTGATCCGGCTTGTTGAGGGCTTCGATGGCGGCGTGCCATGAGAGCGTGGCACACTTGATCCGGGCGGGGAAGGCATGCACCCCCGCGAAGGCGGCGACCTCACTGAACTCGGTCGGCTCCTTGCCCGTGGTCACAATCTCCTTGAACGCGTCGAACTCGGCTTCGGCCTCGGTCAAGGTCTTGCCCTGCAGCTGCGTGGTCATCAGCGAGGCACTGGCTTGAGAGATCGCACAACCGGATCCGTCGAAGCGGATCTCGTCGATGCGATCCCCCTTCATTTGGAGATAAACCGTGCAACTGTCTCCGCAGGTCGGATTGTCCCCCGACGCCACGCGGGTGGCTCGCGGCAATTTGCCGCGATTGCGCGGTCGCTTGTTGTGGTCGAGGATGACCGCTTGATAAAGGTCCGTGAGATCAGACATGCAGCCGGTAATCTCTCCGATTTGGGAAGTTTGGCAACCCCCCAAGCACAATCCCATCCGCCGGCCGGCGCTAGACGGTCAGCGCATGAGCGCGGCCCGTGCGGGCTAAGGTCTGATCAAAGGCCATGGCCACGACTCGAAGCAGAGGCTCTCCCCGGGGGGTCACCGTCAGCCCGGAGTCATCCCACTGCACCAGCTCTTCCGCCACCAGGGGGGCGAGCGAAGCCAGCTCCGCCCGGTAGCGTTGCGTGAGGTCGCACCCCCACTCCCGCCCCAGCGCCTCGAAATCAAGTCGCCGATCACACATGATGCCCATGATGAGTCGACGCCGACATTTGTCCTCCGCGGAGAGTCGATACCCCTTCTCCGTCGGCAGTCGGCCCTCCGCCAAGGCCTGTCGATAGGCGGCCAGAGACTTCGGGTTTTGCCAATAGGCATCCGGGGAGGACGAAATCGACGAGATGCCAAACCCATACAGCGAGGCCCCCGCGCGCGTGCTGTAGCCCTGAAAATTACGGTGCAAGGTGCCTTCCCGCCGGGCGATGGCCAAGGGGTCATCCGGTCGGGCGAAATGGTCCAGGCCGATGTCCACAAATCCTGCGTCCCTCAACCCCCGACGGATCACGCCAAACATCGCCAGCTTCTGCTCCGGCTCCGGCATCTGCCCGCGTTGATCAAAGATGCGCTGCGCGGGTTTGATCCAGGGCACGTGCGCGTAGCTGAACACCGACAAGCGGTCGGGCGCCAGCGCCAGCACCTCCTGCACCGTTTGGGCCACCGTCGCTTCAGTTTGCAGCGGCAGGCCGTAGATGAGGTCGAGGTTGATGTCCTGAATCCCGGCCGCCCGCAACAGGTCCACCGCACGTTGATTGAGCTCAGCCGACTGCCGGCGGTGGATGGCCTGCTGCACGTCCGTATTGGTGTCCTGGATACCCAGGGAGGCCCGATTGATGCCCATCGCCGCCAGCACCTGCACCTGCTCCGGCGAGACCACCCGGGGATCGATCTCGATGCTGCACTCCGCCTCCGGGGCGAACCGGAAGGTCCGGCGCAAAACCTGGCCGAGGTCCTCGAGCAACTCGGCCGAGAAGAAGGTGGGGGTGCCGCCGCCGAAATGGAGTTGCTCCACCGGACGATTCAGATCGAGCTGCGCCGCCACCAGAGCGATTTCCTTTTTGAGCTCCGCCAAATAGGTCGTCGCCCAATCCTGTCGGCGGGTGATGATGGTGGTGCAACCGCAATACCAGCAGCGCGACTGGCAGAACGGCAGGTGAAAATAAAGGGAAAGCGGTCGAGACGGATCAGCGTTGTCGGCGGCGATCGCCCCGGTCAGATCGAGGTCGACCAGGCGGTCGTGAAATTTGTTGGCCGGAGGATAGGACGTGTAGCGGGGACCGGGGATCGCATACTTACGAATGAGATCGAGGTCCAAGGCAGCGTCATCGCCGGTGGGTGGGTCGTGCGGCAGAATCATGAAAGGCGGAATTTACGCCGTCACAATCTCACATCCCGCCCTGATTAGCTCCGCACGGATTGCGGGCCCATGAGCGGTTCTTGCCCGGCGGCGGGGTCAAAGCTAGCGGGGAATGACCAGCACCATGCCCACTTGGAGATCATTCTCGGAGCGCATCTTGTTGCGATTGGCCGCGTAAATGTCCCTCGCACGGGAGGGGTCCTGATAATAGCTGCGGGCCAATCCGTAGAGAGTGTCACCCTTGACCACCGTGTGCGTGCGGGTCGGTTCGGCGGTGCCGATTCCCGGGGCATCGGGGCGGGTGGGCTCGGTCTTGACCGGTTCCGGGTCCAGCGTGATCGGAGCCCGGCTGAAACGGGAGGGGACCGGCGATGGCGCGGCGAGGCCGCTGCGCGACCCGGACGGCGTCGGATCGGTCAAGGTCGCCACCGTGCCCCGGCTGGTCGCGCGGCTGCCATGAAGCTGGGCCAACTCGTCTTTCAATCGGGTATTTTCGCGCTGCAGTTGATCGACGACATCGAGCAGATCATTACGCAAAGCTTGATTTTCGAGCGGTTGAGCCGGCAGCGTGCGCGCAAACTCCCGGGTGGCCGCGTCGATCCGCTGCCGCACGAGATCCGCCTGGGGAGCATTGGGTTTGTATTCGAGATATTTGCGGAAATGGTAAATCGCGGCGATCGGATCCTTGATCTCCAACTGATAAAGCAAGCCCACCTCGAGGTGCGACTCGGGCGCGCCCTCCCGGCGGGTCTGGATGACGGAGTTAAACTCCGCCAAGGCAGCCTGCTCCCGCCCCTGTCTGAGCAGTCGTTTCCCCTCTTCGTAGGCCGGCTCGTTGACTTCCGCGATGGATTCGCCGTCGGGCAACCGATTGCACCCGACAAAACCGACCATGGAGAGCAGGACGGCGCCGATCAGGCCACGCCGCTGAAAAGACGAGAGGGAAAAGGAATTGAATGCCAGCAAGCTGAATTCTAAGTCTGCCATTGGTCGCGCCGACTCAAACCCTAAATGGCCCTTACACCCAAATCCGCCCTGCAACGCGCCCGCGCTTGCCTCCAGATCGAACAGGACGCCATCGCGGCAACCGCCGCCGGACTGGACCATCGGTTCGTGGCGGTCGCCCGCGCAATCGAAACGGCGACCACCGGCCGGTCGAAACTCATCTGCAGCGGGGTCGGCAAGTCCGCCCACATTGCGCAAAAGTTGGTCGGCACCTTCAACAGCACCGGCGTGGTGACCTGTTTTCTGGACGCGACCCAAGCTCTCCACGGGGATCTGGGGCTCTGCGCTCCGGGCGACGTGGCCATCTTGTTCAGCAACAGCGGCCAGACCGAAGAGATCCTCCGCCTGCTCACGATGTTGAAGCGATTCGATGTGACCGTGATCGCGTGCACCTCCCACCCGGATTCCGATCTGGCGCGGGAAGCCGACCACCAACTTATTTACGAAGTGCCGCGGGAGGCCTGCCCACTCGAACTGGCCCCGACCGCCAGCACGACGGCCGCCCTCGCCCTCGGCGACGCGTTGGCCATGGTGCTGCTCAAATCCCGGGGACTGACCCGCCACGATTTCGCCAAATACCACCCCGCGGGCAATCTGGGGAGGGTGTTGCTGCTCCGTGTGGGCGATATCATGCGCACCGGCGACCGGCTCGCGATTGCGCCGGACACGGTCACAACGCAGGAAGCCATTCTGGGCCTGACCAAGGCCAAGAGCGGCAGCATTGCGCTGGTAAGTGCCCGCACGGGCAAGCTGACCGGTATCCTGACCGACGGCGACTTTCGGCGGGCCGCCCTGACCGGTGATGGATTTCTGGAACAACCGGTCAAAACCTTCATGACCCGTCAGCCCAAAACCATTCGAGAGGACGCGCTTGGAGTGGAGGCCCTGCGGATCTTTGAACTCCACAAAATCGACGACCTGATTGTGGTGAACTCGGCCGGCAAGCCGGTGGGTTTGGTCGACGGCCAGGACCTGCCCAAACTTAAAATCGTGTAAGGACCCGCATGGCACGGTGCGCATTCGCTGCCATTCCTTGCGCAAATCACGGAATTTCATCCCCGTTTTCCCAGAGATCGTTCAATAATCCCCGCCATGGCCACGCCTCCATTCTTTTACCAGGAACCCTTCCCGCTGGGGGAGGATGACACCGACTACCGCCTCCTCTCCACCGAGGGAGTCAGCACGGCCGAGTTCGAGGGTCAGACCCTGTTGAAGGTGACGCCTGACGCCCTCGCCTATCTGGCGGATCAGGCGTTCCACGACTGCTCGTTCATGCTGCGCACGAAGCACCTCGAACAGGTCGCGGCGATTCTGGATGACCCCGAGGCCTCCGACAACGATCGCTATGTCGCCACGACCCTGCTGAAAAACGCGGAAATTGCCGCCGAGGGCATCCTGCCCTTCTGCCAGGATACCGGCACGGCCATCATTATGGGCAAGAAGGGCCAGCACGTCTGGACCGGGGGCGGCGATGCCGCCGCCCTTTCCCGCGGCGTCTACGACTGCTACACCCGGGAGAACCTCCGCTATTCCCAGACGGCGCCGCTCACCCTGTTCGAGGAGCAAAACACTCGCACCAACCTGCCCGCCCAGATCGACCTGCTTGCGACCGATGGCGATGACTACAAATTCCTCTTCGTGGCCAAGGGCGGCGGATCCGCCAACAAGACCTTTCTTTACCAGGAAACCCGCGCCCTGCTCAACCCCGCCAGTCTCGAGAAATTCATGCTCGAGAAAATGCAAACCCTGGGAACGGCCGCCTGCCCGCCTTACCACCTGACCTTTGTGATCGGTGGCACCAGCGCCGAAACCTGCCTGAAGACCGTCAAACTGGCATCGACGAAATACCTCGATACCCTGCCGACCTCCGGCAACGAACACGGGCGCGCTTTCCGCGATATCGAGCTCGAAGCCAAGGTTCTCAAGCTCGCCCAAAGCACCGGCATCGGCGCTCAATTCGGTGGTAAGTACTTTGCCCTCGATGTGCGCATCGTGCGGCTGCCCCGTCATGGCGCCTCTTGTCCCGTGGGGATCGGCGTCTCCTGCAGTGCCGACCGCAACATCAAGGCCAAGATCAACCGCGATGGGATCTGGCTCGAAAAAATGGAGACCAACCCCGGCCGACTGATTCCGGAAGCGATGCGCACCCTCAAACAGGAAAAGGTGGTGAAGATTGATCTCTCGCAGCCGATGCCGGCCATCCTCGCCGAGCTCTCCCGCCACCCCGTGACGACCCGCGTCCTGCTGAATGGTCCCATGATCGTCGCTCGCGACATCGCTCACGCCAAACTCAAGGAACGCATCGATGCGGGCGAGGGGCTCCCCGACTATCTCAAAAACCACCCGGTTTATTACGCCGGCCCGGCCAAGACCCCCGCGGGCTACGCCTCCGGCAGTTTCGGCCCGACCACCGCTGGGCGCATGGACAGTTACGTGGATCTTTTCCAGCAGCAGGGTGGCTCCATGATCATGCTCGCCAAGGGCAATCGCTCCAAGGCGGTGACGGATGCCTGCCACCAGCACGGTGGGTTTTATCTCGGTTCCATCGGCGGCCCCGCCGCGATTCTGGCCAAGGAAAGCATCCGAAAAGTCGAGGTCCTCGAATACCCGGAGCTGGGTATGGAGGCCGTTTGGAAAATCGAGGTGGAAAACTTTCCCGCCTTCATTCTGGTGGATGATAAGGGCAACGACTTCTTCGTCAACGGCTGCTCCGCCTGCGCGCCGGCAAAGTAGTCCCCTCCTCCGGCCCCATCACCCGGGTGGCGCTCAGTTGATCGCCGCCTGCGTCTCCTGCAGCGCCAGCCAATACAGGCTGATGCCGTCGGTGATCATCTGCACGGCGATGAGGATGAGCAACATGCCCATCAACCGCTCAGCCGCCCGCATGCCCCGGGTGCCCAGAATACGGGCCACCCGTTCACCCATGATCAAAATCCCCGCGGAGATCGCCGAAGCCGCCACCAACGCAATCATCCACTCCCAAATCCGATCCGGCTCTTTGCTGGCCAGCAGCAGCAGAAACGCGATCCCACTGGGACCCGCAATCATCGGCGTGGCCAGGGGCACGATAAACGGCTCGTCATCCCCCGGCACACCCAATTGCACCGCCCGGTTTGGAAACACCATGCCGATGGCAATGAGGAACAGCAGAATACCTCCGGCGAGACTCAGCGACGATTGCTCCAATCCCAGGAAGGTGAGCAGCTGCGCTCCCACCAATAAAAAGGTCATCAGAATGCCGAACGCGATCAGCACCTCCCGCAGCAGGACCTTCCGCCGCCGCTCGGCTGGCACTTTCGACAGAATCGCATTGAACATCACGATATTGCCGAAGGGATCGAGGATCAGCAGGAGCGTGGCGGCCGCGGAAAACAGGGTCATAACCGCACAGTGGACCAATTTGGTGACGGGGCCAAGCCCAGTGAAAGCCCCGCTCGGCCCCTACTCCCCCACCACCGTCACCACGATGCTGCGCGGGTGGCCCCGGGCCCGATGCTCCCACAGAAAAATCCCCTGCCAGGTCCCCAGCGCCAGGCGACCCGCCTCGATCGGGACGGCCTCACTGGTCCGCGTGAGTGCCATCTTGATGTGGCTGGGCATATCGTCCGGGCCCTCCAAGGTGTGCCGAAAATCAGGGTCATTCTCCGGCACCAACCGATCCATCCACCGCTCCAGATCCCGTCGCGCGGTGGGATCGGCATTTTCCATGATAACCAGACTGCAACTGGTGTGCTGGCAAAACACCGTGACCGTGCCGACCTGGAGCTCGCTTTGCGCGACCACTTGTCCGATCTCACGGGTGATCTCCCGCATCCCTGCGCCACCGGTGGGTATCGTGATTGTATCCTGAAAGACGGCCATGAGAACGGTGTGTTAAACGAGGGCTTTTTCGAAAATAAGGGTCGGGTTGGGCGGCCCGCCAGAGGGGCCATTTGAATCATTGCGCGGAAGCACGGGAACGAAACACCCCCGGGTGCGGCTTGCCGGGCGAATTTTAAACATAAAAAAACCCCGATCGTTTGCGGTCGGGGTGATAAAATCAGGAGCGTGGCTGACTCAGAATTTGAGGGTCAGTCGATCCCCATCGGCGGTGACGCGCCTGACCGAGCCATACAGTTCGTCTTGGCTGATCCGGCGGGCGATCAAGCTGGGCGTGTCGCGGCCGGACATCCCCTCCGCGGTCATCGCAAAACCTTCGGTGGGTGCCTGATAGACGAAGAGACGCTCACGGGTCGGCTCGGACACCGTGACTTGACCCAACGATTCAGAACGCGTCACGGCGGCCGCCAGATCCACTTGGGGCTCACCGAGCAAGCGGCCAACTTGGAGTTGCTCGGCCTGCACCTTGGCCAGGTTGGCCGCAATCGAGCGCTCAGAGGGCGAAGGCGTCGGAGGAACCATGTCCTCGGCCGAAATCGAGGGACCGGCCCAGATGACCATGGGAGCCAGCTCCACCGGAGAATTGGAGAGGGCAGTCGTCGCCGCCACGACTTGCGCTTCGATGACCTCAGTCACCGCTTCGGACGCCGTAACGGCGAGGGCAGGCGCCTCGGGCGCAGGGAAGGATTCCGTCGTCTCCTCGAATGAGGGGAGCGGTTGCTCCACCGCCGTCACGGACGGTTCGAGATAGGCGACCTCGAATCCCGGCTCACTGTAATCGCGAAAGGACAAAAAGGTGACCGCGAGCACCGCGGTGGCGCCGATTGGCATCTGGTAGCGGACAAATCCGGCAAAAACCCGCGGCAACGCGAACCACCACCGTTTGGGCTCAATCGCCTCGGCCCGCTGACGGACATGAAGATTGCGCTCAAAATCGGCCCAAAAATCATCGCCGGGCCGCTCGGCCCGTTTCAACGCAAATAGGTCGTCGAGAGATACTTGCTTTTGATTTTTGTTATCGGATTTCATGCATTCAAATAGGACTGCAATTCGGCTTGGAGAATTTGTTTTGCGTAATGCAAGCGGGAACGGACCGTGCCAACGGAGCAGCCCACCACTTCGGCAATCTGCTCATGGCTCAGCCCATCTATTTCGAAAAGAGTCACTACGGTACGATGCTTGATAGACAGTTTCTGCATCGCCTCGTTCAATTTTTCCTGAAGTTCACGCACGTAAACCTCCCGATCCGCCCCATGTTTGTCCGTCAACTGGGCCAAAATTTCGGTGGTTTTGTCATCTTCGTTGATTTTCTCGAAGCTGAAAAAGGTGCGTAATCTCGACTTCCGCAGGTGGCTGAGAGCCGAATTGACCGCGATTCGGTACAGCCAGGTAAAAAACGAGGATTGGCCCTGAAATCGATTTATGGATCTAAACGCCTTGATAAAAGCATCTTGGGTAAGATCTGCCGCATCTTCCCGATTCGAGGTCATATTGTAAACCACCCCATAAACCCGCTCGCGGTAGCGCAGGACCAGCTGATCGAATGCGGCCACCTCGCCTTCCTGCACCCGTTGCACGATGGCCCAGTCGCTGTCGGCTTCGCGACGGCGCTCTTCCGAGCTCACCAGCGACTTACCGAGAACTTTAGCGAGGACCGACATGGGAGGAAAGATTTGGCGCAATCTGGGGAGCGCTGCAACCGCAAATCACCAATCGGGGCGCCCTGATCCCGTTTACCCGGATCGCAAGCGGGCCACTTGGTTGCGCAAAACCTGGGTCAAGGCGAGCAAGCGGGGGGTGGCGGGCTGCCCTCCATGGGGCCGCAGAGCCCGCTCCGCCTCCTCCAATTCCTTCTCCAAAGCCGCTTCTACCCGGCCAAAAATCCCCAACTCGCGCATCTGGTCCAATCGGAGCTCGGCTTGGGGGGGCTGCTTCCCGGTGATTTCACCGATGACGGTGGCTTGTTCAGCCAGGGGCAGGACTTCCGCCAATTCCATCAGGGGCAAGGTCAATTTGCCGCTCCCCAAATCCGTGCCCAGCGTCTTTCCGATCTTGGACTCCTCCCCAAAGAAATCGGCCAGATCGTCGTAGATCTGGTAGGCGATGCCCAGATGACGGCCAAAGGTCGCCGCCGCTGCGACAAAGTTTTCCGCATACCCCGCCAGGTGGCTGCCCAAACGACACGACACCCGGAAAAGCTCCGCGGTCTTCAAGTCGATCACCCGCTGGTAGTCCTCCCGGGAAATCGCGGTGGTGCCCCGACGCAGGGTTTGAATGATTTCTCCCGCGCACACTCTGCGAGTGCTCTCCGCGACCGCCGAGCACACCAGGGTGGTGGGGAATTGGGCGGCCAGGTGCAGGGCATGGGCAAACAATGCATCGCCCAGCAATACCGCCGCCTCGGGCCCGTAGGAACGGGCCGCGGAATCGCGGCCCCGCCGCAGGTCGGCTTCGTCCATGATGTCGTCGTGCACCAGGGTCGCCAGATGGACCAATTCGATCACCGCCGCCACCCGCACCAGATCCGGGTTGATCCGCTCATCGCGCCACCCGCTGAGAAACACCAGCGAGGGCCGAATCCGCTTGCCCGAGGTATCGATGCAATAATCGGCCATGGCCCGAATCTCGGGCTCAAAGGAGGCCACCTGCTCCCGGAGACAGGCATCCAACGCCTCCACATGCGGACCCAGACCCGCAAAGACCGCTTCGAAATCGAGCGGAGCAGCGTCCGTGGCAGGAGGGGACTCAGGTGGATTCATGAAAAAAGGACACCATGCGCAGGTCGTCGATTCTGGCTATTCAATATGACCGGAATTAGCACACCTTAGGGTTTTGACTAAAACCCTTAAGTGCTAATCTGCCGCTCTGACGATGAACGATTCCCCTTTCCTTACTCTGTTGATGATCGTGGCAGGGGGGTATATCGCCCGGATGTGGTTCCTCGATATGCGGTCGGCGGAGCGGGGAAATCCCATTATGGGGGGACTGCCCGGCGCGACATGGGCGGGCCGCAAACCCATCATCATCGCGGTCATCGGGGCACTCGTCCTGTTGCTGGCGGAGACCGCGGGAGAGATCGCCCTCGGGTTGGACCAGCAACAGTCGGAAATGACGGTGCTGTTTGGAATCTACACCCTCGCGGCAGCGATTATCGAAGAGGTCCTGTTTCGCGGTTTTCTCGTGATCGAACGCCACGGCGTCGCCGTGCGGTGGCTGGGCATCCTCGGTGCTTCCGTGCTGTTCGCCGCTTTCCATCCTTTCCTCTGGGAGTGGGACGACGGGGAATGGAGCTGGCAGTTCAACGCCAAGGGGTGGTTCAGCACCGGCGCCATTTTTCTCGGCTCCCTGTGGTTCTACACCGTGCGCTTCATGCCTTCCAACCCCACCCATTCGTTGCTGCCCTGCTTCGCCGCCCACTTCACCAAGAACCTGGGCGTCTTTGTGATCAAGGCCATGCAAGGCTTCGTGGTCGGGTTCTGGTAACTCCCCCGTCGGGCGTAGTGCCGTGCTTTAGCCGGCACTCAGAAACGCCGGCTACAGCTCGGCGCTACGTTGCCGGTCGTCTGTTTCCCTTAGCTCCGGAGGAGCCGGCCTCCCTCTCTTTTCAATCGAGGGAGGCCAACCACAGCCAGAAGATGATTCGCCCCCGGTCGGGCCGGCCGAGCGGGCGCCTCTCTACGGCACTTCGTAAACTTCGACCAAGGCGATACCCGAGGCCCCGGTCGCGGTGCCGACGATCGCGGTATACACCCCTGGCGGCAGGGTGATGAGGAGAGCAGCATCCTTACTGCCCGATGGCAGGGCAAACGCCCCCACTTGGGCAGCGACCGCTGTCACCAGCGCCGCGTCGTTGCCCCGGCCCCAATCGTCGTTCTCTCGCACGCTCGCTCCCGTATCCTGACGGATCAGTCGCAGGGTGGGATCGGCCAGACTGCCGTTGACCCCGAGGTTCGAGAGGGTGGGTCCAACGGCGCGGATCAAGACCCGCTTCGGCGTGGTGCCATTGATGACGACGCCGGCAATCAGCCGTTGATCGCCCGTGCCCACCCGGCCCCGGGTGGAAACGTTGAGCACCTTTTGCGACGAGAAGGGCGTGAGGGTGTCCACGTCGTAAATTTCCACCAGACCCACACCCGTGGCTCCCCCGACTCCCGTCACTTGGGCGGTGTAGGGTCCCGGCCCCAACGTGAGGACCACCGCCGCGTCCAAACTCGCGGCCGGTAGCGGGAAGGCGCCCACGGTGTTCGCCGCGCTGAGAACGGCGGCATCGTTGGACCAATTGTCGTTGCCGCCGACGCTGATGCCGGTGGAGTTGAAGACCGCAAGGGTGGGATCAGAAAGGGCGCCGGTGACTTCGTTGTCGGCCAAGGTTGGACCAACCGCCCGGATCAACACCTGTTTGGGATTTTGGCCATTCACCACGAAGCCAACGGTCAGCGCATCCTCGCCCGCCCCAACGCTGCCTCGGGTCGAAAGGTTGCGGAGGAAGCCATCGCTGACCGAGGCACTGGAACTGACGGCCCCGGTGAATCCGCCCATGCCGGAAACCGAACCCGCCAGGAACCCGGTCGAGGACTCAAGTTGACCGGTGACCGTGCGACCCCCGGCCGTCAGCACGGTGAAGTTACCCCCGTTGCCAAAGTTGCCGAATCCGACATCGGTCGAGGCGCCGTCGTTGAGGTAGACGGTGACTTGGCCATTCGGAGCACTGACCACCACCACCTCGCTGTCACTGTTACCCGTCATGCTGCCGTAAACGGTGCCGGAGGGACCGGTGTAGCTGGGTGACGCTTGGCGAGCCGTGCCCACCATCAGAGCTGCACCCTCTTTGAACGTGCCCACCGCACTGGTGCCGGCGAACTGACCGGAGATGAGGGTTTTTCCGCCCTGAATGAGGCTGAAATTACCCGCCGAATCAACGGGGATGTTGTTGAAGGAATACGTCTGGGCGCCGTCTTTGCTGCGGGCCAGAAAACTGGCCGAAGTCGAACCGCGGCGCACCATGGAGAATTCACCTTGTTCGTTGGCCAGCGCGTCTATGTAGGTGCCGCCGTAGATCGTTTCGACGTCGCCGGAAGCGACGTTGACGATGGCGAAGAACACGTCCGGCGTCGTGGCGATATTGCCGCCGTTGTCGATGGCTCGGGCGGTCAGGGCATATACCCCCTCCACCGAGGGCTTCCATTCGGCCCGGAACGGAGAAGCGGTGACCGTATCAATGGGGACTCCGTTGGCGTAAAACTCCACGGAGGCGATCGTGCCATCCGGGTCGGTCGCATCGGCGATGATCTCCACCACATTGCCCAGCGAGGCCGAGCCTCCGTTGGTGGGCGTGAGCATGGTCACAGTCGGCGACTGGTTGTTGGAAGCCGTCAGGGTGACAGGGGCGGAATCCGTGACGTTGCCGGAATTGTCGGTGGCCCGCGCCCGGATCGTGTAGGTCGTGGCGGCGCCCGGTATCCAATCAAAAGAGAAGGGAGCCGTCGCATCGGAGCCCACGATCACACCGTTGGCGAGGAAGCTGACCGTCGCCACGGTGCCATCGGTGTCAGAGGCCTGAGCGACCAAACTCACAATCGATCCTGCTGAAACCGTGGCGCCATTGGTTGGAGAGGTGAGCACCACTTGCGGCGGGTTGTTGCCCACCACCTGAATCGAAACAGTGCCGCTGGTCGTCTGATTACCCGAGCCGTCCACAGCCACCGCCTGCAGGGAGTAGGTGCCCGACGAAGTGGGCGTCCACGGAACCACAAACGGTTCCACCAAGTCGGGGGGGGCCCTGCGGCCGGCCATCCACAAAGAACTGCACAGATGCCACCTGCCCATCGGGGTCCATCGCCGTGGCAATGATGGAGGTGGAGGTTCCCGCGACCAATGAGTCGCTGGCCAGCGGCGCGGCAATCGACACCTGCGGCGGAGCCGAGCTCGCATCCGCCACCGCGACGGTCACCGCCGCACTGATGGCAATGTTGCCGGAATTATCGGTCGCCCGCGCGGTGAGGGAGTAAGAACCGGGAGACGCCGGCTCCCAGATAACAACATAAGGCGCCGTGGAGTCGGTCCCCAAGGGCTGGCCATCGACGAACACCGCCACATTCGCCACCGAACCGTCGAGGTCCTGAGCCGAAACGATGATGGATGAAGCCGTTCCCGTTTGCAGCGTGGACCCGTTGGCCGGCGAGGTGATCGAGACCACCGGCAAGCCGCCACTGAGGTCAGCCACGGTCACGACCACCGGGGTACTGGATTCGACATTGCCGTCGTTGTCGGTGGCCCGGGCTTCCAGTTCGTAATCCGCGGGACTGGTGGGGGTCCATTCCGTTGAGTAAGGATAGACCTCATCAGAGGCGACCAACAGGCCATTGGCATAAAATTGTACCTTGGTGATGTTACCATCGGTGTCGGCCGCCTGCGCCTGCAACAACACCGGCGTGTTCACCCCCAAGGTCGTGCCCCCGGTCGGGGTGGTCAGCGAAACCGTCGGGACTTGCCCCACGGGAGCCCCACCCCCGGTGCCCCCGGAGCCTTGCACCGATACTGACACCCCGGCCGAGGCGGTGGAGAGGCCCAGATTGTCGATCGCTATCGCCACGAGTGCCACGGTGGGATCATCACTGGGCTCAACCGGAGTCCACGTCGCCGTATACGGGGCCGTAAAGTCCTCCGCCACGAACTCGCCGGCCGCGAAGAACTGCACGGAGGTCACCGTGCCGTCACTGTCGGACGCCGAGGCCACGATGTTCACCGACGACCCGGCCGAGACCGAAACGCCGTTGGCGGGAGAGGTGATCGACACCGCGGGGGGCGCCGAGATCAGGACGGTGTTTACCTCTGACGCCACCACGTTGTTTTTGTCGTCGTAAACCAAGGCGCTGATCCCGTAGCTGCCCACCGCCACCGGCGTCCATTCCGCCGTGTAGGGGAAGGTGAGGTCCGTCGCAAACAAGACCCCATCAACATAGATCTCCACCCGCTCAATGCGACCATCGGAGTCATTGGCGGTCACCGTAATACCGATGGGCGAAGTGGGCACCGCGATGATCGAGTTGTCCGCCGGGGCCGCGATACTGGCGGTAGGCGGCAACCCCACCGGGGCGATCATGGTGAGTGGGGTGACCACACTCGACAAGGTCGCGCCGTTGCTGTCGGTCGCGGTGGCCGTTACGTTGACCGTCACTCCCGCCGCGGCCGACGGCGTGTAGTTGAACGAGTAGGGAGCGGTGGAATCCGTGCCGATTGAAACGCCATCGGCAAAGAATTCCATGGAGGCGATGGAGGCCTGAGCCGCGGTGGCGTCCGCCTTGATGGTCACCGAGGACCCGACCGGCACACGAGTTCCCGGCAACGGACTGGTGATGGTAGCCCCGGTGGCGAAATAACGAATGGTCGGGGAGGTCGCGGTGTTGGAGCCGTCGGTGGCTTCCACCGTGATGAA
This sequence comes from Opitutaceae bacterium, assembly GCA_018402455.1. GTDB lineage: Bacteria > Verrucomicrobiota > Verrucomicrobiia > Opitutales > Opitutaceae > Actomonas. Next base: position 49,505 of record JAGYIG010000015.1, on the reverse strand, counting down.
ATACACGCCTGGGCGGGGCGGTGACCACGGAGCGGTGAAGGGTGCCGTCGTGGCTTCAGGACTCTCACCGATGGGCTGGCCGTTGACAAAAAAACTATAGGTGAAGCTCTCGGTGGTGAAGGTGCCCTGCGCAAAAGCCGTGATGAAGATGGTGTTATTGGTTGGCCCTGAGGCTTCGTTAGGGGGATTCTGGACCGTCGCCGTCAGGGTCGCCGTGGCCGTCGCCCCCGTTCCCGCCGCATCCGAGATCGTGACGGTGGGGATCGACGTGTAACCCGAACCGGGTCCGTTCACCGTGATGCTAGAAATTTGTCCGGCAACGGCAATACTGGCAGTCGCCGCTGCGCCCGAACCTCCACCTCCACCAGTAAACGTAACCGTTGGAGCTGAGGTGTAGCCCGAACCCGCATTGTTTATAGTCACTGCTGTAACAGCGTCGGCAGTGAGGGTCGCCGTGGCCGTCGCACCCGTCCCGCCCCCGCCGCTAAGTGTCACCGTTGGAGCTGAGGTGTATCCCGATCCCCCGCTGGATAGGCTTATATTAGATACCGCTCCAGTCAGGTTCGCGGTGGCGGTTGCCCCGGCCCCTCCGCCGCCGCTGATCGTCACCGTGGGTGCAGTGTAGCCCGTGCCACCGGCTTGCACCGCAATGGAGGCCACGCCGCCTGAGCTCACCGCGATCTGGGTGACATCCACCCGAATGACCGGGGATTCCTGCGCGGCAGAGAAGAGAGGGAGAACGGCCCAGAGGCCGACGAGGGCGAAGGCCCTTAACGTAAGATTTCCCGTTTTCATGATGATATCCCCTTGGGTTGAAGTGGGTTCATTCTCACCGGGTGGTAGAGGGGGTCGTTTCAGGCAGGAACGGATCTGCACCCGGTTCGCGGTATCCCGGTAGATCGGAACGTTGCAGGTTCATGCTCTTGATCTGGCGAGGATCGAACAGCACCTCGGGAGGAGCTCCGTCCGCCGATACGGTCTTGGCCGTGATGAAGATCAACAGATTGCGCTTGGTCTCGTTTTTGCTGTCCGAGCGAAAGAGTCGGCCCAGGCCCGGAATCGATCCCAGGACCGGAACCTTGGTGTTGCCCACCAGGGAGTCGGTCTCGACCAACCCGCCGATGCCCATGGTGTAGCCGTCGCGCAGCGAGACTTGGGTCACCGCTCTGCGCGTGGCGATAATCGGAATCTCCGCGCCCCCGGCGCCACCAAAGCTGGTGAAGCCATTCTGGCTGCTGACCTCGGGGGCCACCTGCAGCTTGATGAACCCCTGGGCGTTCACCTGCGGGGTGACCCGGAGGATGATGCCGATCGGACGATACTCGAAGCCACTGACTTCAAAGGTGCCCCGCTCCGCGTTGTAAGTGTAGTTGGGGATCGGGAACTCGGAACCCACGTTGATCTGCGCCTCGGTGTTATTGAGGGTCACCACCGTCGGATTGGAAACGAGCTTGCTGTCGTTCTGGGTCTGGAGCGCGCTCAGGATCAGGTTGAACTGGCTGGCGGAGAACACCGCGGAGTCGGTGCGGGTGGTCCCCCCCAGACCGATCAGGTTGTTGAGCTGGGTCAGGGTGTTGCTGACTTCGCTGGTGTCGGTGATGGTATCGGTCACCGTCAAGGTGTCTTCAATCGAGTTGGCGATCGAGGAGGCCAGGCTGCTTTCGCTTTCGGAGGTGGTGGCACCGTTGTTATTGGAGACGGTGGAGGTCAATCCGGTGTCCGAACTGTTGGTGCGGCCGTTGATGCGTTCATCTTCCGAGAGCCGCTCGCCCAGCCGACCGGACCCGTTGATGATCTCGTTGGTGCGGTCGTTGTTGTAGGAATTGCCGCTGGTGGAATCGTAGGCTCGATTGATCGAGCCGACGCCGAGTTCGTAACCGCTGAGGGAGGCCCAGTTGACCCCGATGTTCTTCACATTGCGGTCGGTGACCTCGATGAACTTCGATTCGATCATCACCTGATCCGTGGCCTTGTCGAGGGCCTCAATGATGGGGCGGATTTTGCTCAGGCGGGAGGGGCGTTCGGTGATGATGAGGGCGTTGCTCCGGGTGTTGACCACGATGCGACCCCCCACTGCGGCTTCGATCAGCGGCTCGACGGAGCCTCGAATGTCTTCGGCCAGGGCGTAATTGATGATGAACACATCGGTCGTGACCGGCTCCTGCAGGAGCGACTCCTGGCTCACGATTTTGATGATGTTGCCCTCTTCAACAAAGGTGTAGCCCACCGGGGCCAGCACCACCTCAAAGATCTGCCGCCACGTGACGTCCCGCAGCTTGATCGAGGTGTTGCCCTGCAGGGTGTCGGGAATCACGAGGTTGAGCTCGAAGAGGTCGGCGACGTTGCGCAGGATGTTGCGAATCTCTTCGTCCGGGAAGTCCACCGACAGGGTGTCCGTCGCCCGGGCCATGCTGGAGGCCGTGTCCAATTCGGCGATGACGACGGTCGGGGCGGTCGGAGCGGGCTCCGGCGGCTCGGCGTCGATCGGGGCCACCGGGGCGGTCGGCATCTCCGCCATCGGCTCGCCCGTCGGCGTGATGGGGTCCGACGGATCGGCGGGAACTTGAGCGTGGAGGGGAGCCGCCACCAAAACAGTGGTCAGGGTGAAAGCGATGATGGAAGTCCTCATGGCGATGAATTGGAATTAATCGGACGGGTGACCTCGGCGGCGCCGAGGCGAAGGGTGAAACTCGAAGGTTCGATGCGACTGATGACGAGGGTGTAGCGCTCGCCATCGTAAATGACGGGAAGTTCATCCCCCACGCGGACCTTTTTCTGGCCAAACAGGAGGAGGGGTTCCCCGCCCAGGCTGATCGATCCGGTGGGATTGATTTGGGGGGCGATGGTCTCCAACAGTTCGTAGACGCTGGCGGGGGCCACCGGCACCGCCGCACTGGTGTCTTGCGGAATCGGGGCGGTCAGGAGCTCATCGTCCGGTTTGAGGCTGTTGGGGAAAAACGGGTTATTGAGCCGGGAGTGGATCTCCGGCTGGGCGGGCGGTGAGATGAAGGTCTCCGCTTGCTCCACCACGGGTTGGCGTCGCTGGGGGGGCAGGATGTCAGACCGTTGGGCATGCGCGAGGACGGCCGAACCGGTCAGCGAGATCACCACCATAACAAAACGGAGAAGGAACGACTTCATGATTTACCGAGTAATACGAGGTCGAGGGTGAGCACCAGCAGCGGGTCAGTGGGGTCCGCGCGTTGGGCGGACAGCCCCCGGGCGGGGGAGATGTTCGCGGTCGCGAATTGCACGATGCGTTCCCCCTGCTCAAGGCGTTGAACAAAGTCGAGGATCTGCAGGTAGGTTCCCTGCACAGACACCAGATAGGGCACGCTGAGGTATTCCCGCGGCTCCTTGCTTTCGGTGACCACGCCTTGGCGCAGGTCCACCAAAGTCAGGCCCAGTTCCTGTTCCAGCCGATAGAAAAACTGCAGGTTGATGGCCAGCGCTCCGGGGTTGATCGCCTTGCGTTCCACCGTGCTGACCGCTTGCTCCACCAGGGCGAGGTGCTCACCCAATTGGGCGGAGTAGCGCAGGTTGTTTTTCAACCGGTCGCCTTGGTCCGTGCGTTCCTGGAGCATCGTTTCCAATTCGGAAACGCTGCCCCCGCGCACGAAGGTGAGCCCCCCCAGCACCACCGCCAAGATCGCACACCCCACCCCCACCGGGTGTTTTTTGACGAAGAGAATGAGTCCTTGTAAGTTCACCGCGGGTTACTCCTTGGGGGTGATGGGAAGTTGGATTTCCATGTTCAGCATCCCGGTCGCCGGGTTACGCACCAGGCTGGTTAGTGCCGCATCATCGAACAGGGGGCCGAGGGTCTCGTCTTCATTCAGGATCTCCACCAAACCCGACGCGTAGCCACTGGCTTCATCCGGGGTGCCGGAAACGGATCCCCGCAGGGTGAAGGTCCCATCCCGCAGATCAACGACTTCGATGATGATGTTCTCCGGTAAAATCTCCCCGAGCCGGAGGAGGAAATCGGAGGGGTGGATACGCCGGTCCACAAACGCCGCCACCTCTTTGAGCTTCTTCTCCTCGGCCCGGAATTTTTGGAACTGTTGAACCGCCTCCGCACTGGGTCGCCGATCGGCCTCAATCTGGGCATCCAATTGGGCGACCTGACTCCGCAGGGAATACAACTGCAACTCCTGATTGGCGAAATACAGCGCGATGCCCGCCGCCACCAGGGCGGCAATGCCGTTGATGAAGAACGAAGTCCGGATCGGCTTCACGTCCGGCAAGCCATCGGCGTTCCGGAAGTCGACGTGCCAGGCCGGCACGACCGCACCTTTGGACTCAGGCTTCTTCGGTTTGGTCGTTTTGGGCGGCATCGTATCGAGGCATCAGGCTGAGAACCCCCAGCCATTCGCGGGTGATTTCCATATCAGCCGTATCCGCGGAGAACGTAATGCCCCGGGATTCCAGCCATGGTTTGAGATTCATTTCGATCGGGCTCAAGCCCATCTGGGTCACAATCACTCCCTCCAACCACTCCAATTTGGAGGACAGGTTGGGGCAGATCACGTTGCCAATCGACTGCCCGGTCTGGACCTCGAAAAATCCAATCGAGGACTGGAGCTCATTGGCCAGTCGAGCCACCAGTTTGGACCCCATGCCGGTGAAATCGAAGGTGTTGGAGAAAAAGAGCTTCCGGGCGGACTCCTCATCCTTCAGGCCCAGTTCCTTTTGCACCACCGGAATCATGGATTTGAGCCCCTGCGGCAGCAACCGCGAGGCCAGGAGCCCTTCTTCGGAAACGATGAATGAGTAGGCGATGTCGAGATCGAGTTCGAGCACGACCACCGGATGCTTGATCTTCGCGAACTTGAGGTAATCGACCAACGCCCCGAGGCAGGACAAGGTGCCAATCTCCAAGCGCTCCGGGTAGACGTTCTGTTCGATAAGATTGTCCTGCACTTTGGCGATCGTGTCGCGAGGCATCCCCGCGAAGATCACCCGGTTTTCCGAGGCCCCGGCGAGCAAGTAATCAGAGCCGTCCTTCGCGTTCAGCAGCGAGAGGGCGTAGGTGCTCGGGTCGATGCGAAACTGGCTCGAAGCGAACTCGGCGATGTAACCATCGGAACCGATTTTGCGGGCATCGATCTCGGCTTGGCGCACCAACCGCTTCACCGGATACACCCCGCAGCAGGCCTGAAGCAGACCATTGGGCGCATTCTTCGGTAAAAAGTGCTCCACGATCTGGTCCCAGCCTTCGTCGTCATCCACCTCGCATTCCGCGAAGGCTTCGATGACCATGGGGGCTTTATGAGAGTTTGCCCGCATCACCCGTCGAGAGTGGTCCGTAAACTCGATAAAAACACCTTTGGGTTTAGAGGCAAAAAGCATGCAGCTCGGTTGATTAGAAAACTGCGGCTGTCGATGGCATGACCCGAGAGGCTCGGGTAATCCAGCGGCGGCTGCTAGGTAAAACTCTTCATCTGACTGTCGCAACACAAGGCTAAACCCGCCCCTTACATCCTCCGCCGGCGGTATTTACCATCGCTTAGCATTTCACCAAAATCCGCCGGTGGCCGGAGCCAGCGTGAGCCGGGTCGCTCCGTCCACAAAAAACCCGCCGGGACGGCGGGTGATTTTCCTTCTGACCGGGCAGACGGGGGGGCGGGCCGGGCGTGTCGCCAGCCCGTTAACGAACCCGCTTTTTGTGGCGGTTCGACTTCAAGCGCTTGCGGCGCTTGTGCTTGTTCATCTGAAGACGACGTTTCTTTTTGAGATTACCCATGACTGAAAATTGGACGATTTGAAGTAAAGAGCCCGCCAACGTGCCGACCGGGAGGAGCCCTGTAAAGCGCGAATTCACTCCCCACCAACCAACTGAGCCACATCCGTTAGAACCAATTGTGCATCAACTGCTTGCGGAGACAAACGCGTCATCCGGGCAACCACCCGGTGGTAGGTTTCCAGTTGGGCTCGATGCCTTCTGACCACGTCATCGCGCCCTTTCTCCCCTTCCACCCGATCGGTTTTGAAATCCCAAACCGTCGCCCGCAACGCCCGCCCTTGGGGATCGCGCTCAACCACCACCCGATCGAACACCCCGGTGATCCAGCTGTCCTCCTCGGCGACTTCAAAAGCCCGTTCCCGCCACAACTCAACCTCGCCGCGGTCTGACCGACTGAAGACCGAACGCAGCGCCGGCGACCGCACCACGGCCAGCGCTTCCTCGACCAACCCCGCATCCGTCGAGACCGCCGTCAGCTTTGCCCGCAGCGTGTCCGGATCCATGTCTTCCAACCACGTCACTTGCGCCAACAGGGCGTGGATCGCCAGGCCATGCTGCGCGGCCCCCGCATCCGTCGGGGCAAACCATCGGTGGGCCGCCAGACGCATCGAAGCGTCACCCGTGGGCGTTTTCGACTGCCGGCGAACCTTGCGCCGCCCGGGATCAACCGGGGGGCTGGGGGCGACCGCCGCCGCATCCGGCCCGATCTCCGCCTCCACCGATTCAAACCATCGCGCATCGCCCTGCTCCCATTCTTCTCCCAGCGCCGCCGTGAGCAGCCGCGGATAGTTGCGGGATCGGCTTTTCCCCACCGGCTCAATCACCACGTGCAGCGCGCGCTTCGCCCGGGTGAGCGCCACGTAGAGTTTGCACAGGGCTTCGTAACTCGAATCTGCCACCTCCTCCTCCATCTGCGCCCGCAGGACCGGATCGATTTCCGCCATCGCCTTGTTCGGCAAATCCAGGACCCAATCCACCACTTGATTCGCATCGCGATGCACCGCCAGACCTTGGCGTCGCTGGGCCACGCTGTTGCCCTGCAGATCCGGCAGCACCACGACATCAAAACCCAACCCTTTGGCTTTGTGCACCGTCATCACCCGCACCACTCCCGGCGACTCCGCCTCCCGCAGCGTGTGGCGCTCCATCCAGGTCAGAAACTCGTCCACGTCGCGCGAACCGGTTTCATCAAAGGCCCGCGCCGCGTCCACCAACTGCCGGGCCCGCATCCGGCTGAAGGCGTCATCGGCCGCCAATCCGGGGGTCAACCGCCGAACCCAATTCGCCAAGGCCCCGGCAAATCCCTCCGCGTGCACCTCGCGGAGCACCCCGCGGGAAACCTCCGCGCCGCCGTCCCCGCCGAGCTCGGCCCGTAGCGCCGCCAGAGGGGTCATGGCCACCGTCTCGGCGGCAAAGGTATCCCCGGGGTGAGCCGCCCACCGAATCAACGCCAACAGGGCCGCGGTGAAGGGGTTGTCGTAGGCGACGTGGAGGTCGCTCTCCGCCACCGCCGCCAAGCCGCCCTCGGCGCGCAGGTATTCCGCCAACTCGGCGCCGCGGCGATTGGTTTGCACCAACACCGCCACGGTGAGCCCACGATTGGCAGCATCCACGGTGGTCAGGATCTCCAGCGTCTTGGCCCAACGCGCCTCCTCATCGTCGGCCCAATGCAGGGCGGCATGGCCGGACAGATCGGCATGGGCGGACTCATGATCCTGCCACTCCTGCATCCAGCGCGATACCACCGGCGCCGGCACGATCTCCCCCAGCGCGGCCTCGGCGCCGCAGACCGCGTTGACCAGAGCTATGACCGGAGGCGCCGAGCGCCAGGACTTTGCCAGATGCTGCTCCGCAATGACCGGCGTGGCACCGCGGTTGTAATGATCGAAGATTTCCCGGAAGAGCCGGGCATCCCCTCCCCGCCAACCGTAGATGGCCTGCTTGACGTCCCCCACGTAAAAGAAACTGCGCGCCCCCTCCGGGTCCTGCACCGCTTCATCAATCAGGGGTTGCAGGATCCGCCACTGCTCGCGGCTGGTGTCCTGAAACTCATCCAACAGCCAGTGATCAAATCGCGCGTCCAAACGCCAATCCAGCCACTGGCGCCGCAGCGCGGCCCCCGGGTCATCGGCCACCGGCTGCAGCAGACGCTGCACATCCGCGAAGGTGAGGCGTCCGGCCCGTCTCACCTCTTTGTCATACCTTTCTTCATACAATCGCACCACGGCGTGAATTCCCCGGGTGATCTCCAGCTTGCGGTTGAATTCCGCCGCGAGCAGGGCCTGCACCACGCCCACCAGAGCCCGTCCCGCCTCCGGCCCAAAGGCCATCCGCTTGCCGCCCACCGGCATTTCGGCCGTTCCCGCCGACAACGCCGCCCAATGGGCCAGGATGTTCTTGACCGGGGTGTTCGCCGCCGCCGGCAAGGACGAGCCCACTTCCCAGACGAGCATCGCATCCAGCCACCCTGCCAACACCCCGCGTTGCCGGTCGTTGCAATCACCCCACGGGAGCAGGGTGCGGCAGCGCTCCACCGCGTGCTCCATCGTGTCCGCCTGCTCCAACCACGCGTTCCCCTGCGGCCAGATGCGGGCAACATTGCCCCACGCAGCCGGATCCGGCGCCGCCAGATAGGTCTCCCCGTGCTCATCCAAAAACCCATCCAGCCGCCGTTGCAGCGCCTTTTCCTCCACGCCGTAGGTCGCCCGCTTGAAGGCCTCCATGAAATCCTGTCGCGCCTCCCGCTGCGCCACCCCCGCCTGAAACAGCAGCGCCAGCACCCGCTGACGCTCCTGCTGCCCCACGGCGTCCTCCAACAACTGGAAGTCCCCGCCCAGTCCCAGTTCCAGCGGAAACGCCTGCACCATCCGGGAAAAAAACCCATCGAGAGTGCCCAGATTGAGTCGGGGCATCGCATCCACCATCACGCGCAACAGGGCCCGGAACGAGTGCGCCGTCAGCTCCGGCCGGCCGACTTCCGCCGCCAACCGCGCGGCCCGCTCCGCGTCCATCGCCGCGCCGGCCAATCGGTTGAGGATCTCGTCAAAAAACTCCCCGGCCGCCTTGCGGGTGAAGGTGAGCGCCACCACCCGCTCCGGGGAAGCGCCGCCCGCCAGCAACCGCACAAAACGGGTCGTCAGCGCGTAGGTTTTGCCCGACCCGGCGGAGGCCAGAATCATCAGGTGGCCCAACTCACTCACCGACCACCTCCTGTTGTATCCATTTTTCATCTACACTGGCGGCCAGGCCGTGATGAAACAGGGTCCGCCACGCGTCATCGTGCCGGGAGAGCTGTTCAACGGGGGGCCAGAATTCCCCCGCCAAAATCGCGGCCGCCACGCCGTGCGCGCACGCCTCCGCCGCCGCCTGCAACGCGCCGTCGGCATCGACCCAATCCACGATGCCCGTCTCGCTGATCGCCTTGGGCAGGTTGAAATAAGCGCAGGTCAATTCCCGCCCGAACTCCGCCGTCGCCGCCCAGCGATACAAGGGCAGCTGCAGGTCCACCCAACGCCGGGCCTTGCCTTGATGGGTGACCTGCAACCAGTCCGGCCGGTCCGCATCGTCCGCCCGCCAGAGCACGAGGTGCTTGGCCAACGGATCGGCGGCCTCGTCCGAGGTTTTGTAGTCGATCACCCGGATGCGACCGTCCTCGTGACGGTCGATGCGGTCGATTTTGCCGCGGACCGTCAGCTCCCCCAACGGCACGGTGAACTCCCACTCGACCCGCTCGGTCCGCCAGCCCTCGAGACGCTGTTCGATTTCCAACGCCGCCACCCGCCGCAGTTGTTGCCGCGCAGATTCAAATTGAATCAATGTGGCAGCGCGCTTTGCTGGCCGCCATAGGTGCGCCTGATCCTGCGCTCCAGATCAGCCAACATCCCCGCTTCAGTGGCCTGCCAGACACTCTGGCTTCACGCAGCAGGGGGTCCCGGCCCATCTCTTCCAAAACCCGCGCACCAGAGTGCCAAAATCCATGGCGTTCAGTTCCGTCTTGGGCAGTTCGGACGGCCTGCACTGAGCCCGCGGGAGAGATAAAAGCGGAAGGGACACTCGAGCCAGTCCCGAGACCGGTCACCGACAGGCGGGCAGTGGAAACCGCGCAGGGGCCGCAGTTTCCAAGCCCGACGCCAGGGCAGATTGTCGACCGCCGTGCGCAAGGGGCGGAAGAGGTAAACGACTCCGCCGCGCCAGCGTCGCGTCGTCGCCGCGGCGTAACCGGATGGTCGGAGCGGTCGCCGGAAGCGGCGGTTTTGCCGACCAGAATCAACACGTCATCCGGATCCGGGCGGCAGGCCACCGCCGCCGCCAGAGGTAGGCATCCACGGCGAGCCGTTGGGCATTGGTCTTCAACCCGAGGCGCTCGCGAAGGGCTTCGGGCAGGAACGCATCCCCGCTCACCGACTCCGGCAGCCGACCCTCGTTGGCGCCCGCGAGGATCAGTCGGGGCGCATCCGCCCACAGCACCTCCAGCCAGCCGCCCAGTTCAATTGCCCCTGCGATCCGGGACCCAAACCGCGTGCCTTCAGCAAATCCCTCCAGGGCCAGTCGCCACGATTCCGCCGCGGACAATCCGGGCAGCATCGCCCCCGCCTTTTCCACCCGGGAAACCACGTCCACCCAACGCTGGGCCCCCTGCGCGACGATCCCATCGCCGGCCTCCCGGCGCTCCCCAAAATCTCGGCCGGTAGCCGGATCGCCACCTCGCCAAAGGCCTCCCCCCGCAGGCGCTCGATCCATCCGGTCACGAGCAACAAGAGTCCGACGCAACTGGGGTGATGGCCCCCGCGTCAGGAGCTTCGGTCAGGTCCGCCACCAGGTGGTTTTCCAGCAACCGATCCCAATGCCGCAAAAGCGTGGAGGCCGCGATCCCGCCCGACAGCTGGGCGGATAGGGCATCCATCACATCCGGACAGCGCAGAGGTTTCCCACCGCCCGGCAGTCGCTCGACTCGACCAGATTCGCCAGCGCCTGCAGCAGGCCATACAGGGGGCCTTGGCGCCACGGCTCGCCTTCCGGCAGAAAGACCTGGTGCCCCTGTTCCGCGAGTTCCCGGGCCAGCGGCGCGGTCACCTCCGGGTCCACGATCGCCAGCGCCAGCCAATGTCCGGGTGAGGCTCGGCCAAAGCCCGCTCCGCCACCTTGATGGCTTGTTGGGAGAGGGGTCCGCCGCCAACTCGACCTGACGATAAAAAATCCGGGAGGGCAAAGCCTGCCCGTCCACCCTCCGGCCGGGGTTTGCCCCACCCGTCGAAAACCTGATGGACCGCCGGCTCCTCCGGCCCAAACACCAACACGTGAATCGCGACGGATGGCGCCAACGCTTCAAGATACCGCAGGGCCACCGGATTGGGATCCGGACAACCCGCCAGCACCACGGCGGTCACCCCGATAGGCGGCTGCACCGACGCCAGCCCGACCGCATTTGCCTCGACCGGCGAAACGACGTTCTGGCTGGCCAAGGCCTCATCGAACTGCGCTTCGAGCTGGGCCAGTTCCTCCCAGCGCTTGGTTTCGGGCAGATCCTCGACCCGGAGCACGTCCGCCATGCGCAGGCCACCCGCGGCCAGTTCCTGTTGCACATGCTGCAACCGCCCCGCCAATCCCCGGGCCCAGGCCTCGTCCCGGCGCGGCGGATCGACGGGAAAGACCGCCCGGTAGGCGGCCGGCCGCGCGGCCAACAACACCCGCATCCAGGCCACCAGCACCTGTTCGCGTGAGGCCGGGTCCGGTCGCCGGACAACCTCGGCGGGCAGCGCTTCGGGCACCACCACCCGCGGGGCGAAGACCGCCTGCGCCCGGGCGGCGGCCGCGACGGCAAGGGCCTCGCGGAGGCGTCGACCCGACTGCCGGGTCGGCACCAAGATCAACCAGTGGCCGAGATCGAGGGGCGCGTCCCCGGCCCAGCCCGCCTGCTCGATGAGCCACGCCGCCACCTGTTCGGGCAACGGTTGTTGCCACGGTAACACGGAAATTTGAGGCGACGGGGGGAGGACGGGCATCACGAACCCGTTCCTCTAGCGGCCCGCGGGCGCGGGGCCAAAACAAAAACCCCGCCGACCCGAAGGTTCAGCGGGGCTGAGGAAAATTATGCGGGGTGCCGCGGGCCTTAGGCGAGCGCCTTGGCGACGTGAGACTTCGTGCGGGCCGCGGCGTTTTTGTGCACCACGCCGGTCTTGGAAGCCTTGTCCATGGCGGAGGCGAAGGCGGGGCCCGCCTGTTTGACCGCTTCCTTGTCGTCCGCTGCCACCGCAGCGTTGAACTGCTTGCGCAGGGTTTTGAGACGGGTTTTTTCCGCCTTGTTGCGGAGGGTGCGGCGCTCGGTTTGACGGGCTGCCTTGAGTGCGGAGGAGGTGTTGGCCATGACGATGGTTAAAAGGGAAAGGGCCGAAACACTCAAACCCGCGCTCGAGAGTCAAGGGTGAATTGCCAAGACCCCCCTTTCTCTCTCAGTCTCAGGGCCTTGAAGCTAAGTTCCCGACTCGTCCTGCTCGCCGCGACCCTGCTGGGTTTAGCCTTGGCGGCAACCTTCGTCATCCACCGCACCGAACAGATCGAGCAGGCGGTGTTGGTCGAATCGGGGGAAACCGCCCTGGGGCAGAACCTCGAGCACGCGGTTCAGCTGACGAGCGAGGGGATGCGCACGTTTGTGGAAGACTACAGTTGGTGGGACGAGATGGTCGAATTTGTCTCCGACCCCGACCCCACGTGGGCCGAGGTCAATTTCGAGGATGCCTTGGAGTTTTGGCAGGTTGCCGGGCTTTGGGTCTTCGACCCTTCGGCTGAGTTGGTCTACGCTCACTCCGACCTCGGCCCCGCGGGACTCGCGTTCCCCTTGGATCAAACGGCCCTCTGGGAAACCTGTCAGGCCGACCCCTTTCCTCACTTTTTTCGCTCCACCCCTGAAGGGATGCTCGAACTGCGGGGCGCCCCCATCCAACCCGGCGAAGACGCGGAGCGGACCTCCGAACCCAAGGGATGGTTTCTGGTGGCACGCCGGTGGGACGAGCGCCTTTTCCAAAAGCTCGTTCCGGCGGACACCGGGGTAATGCTGCAGATCGTGCCGCCCACTGCCGACGGCGAAACCGCGTCCGATCCCACCCATCTGGAGGCGCGGTTACCCCTGCGCGACGAAAGCGAGCGCCTCGTGGCTCACCTGCAGGCCCGGCTCGATAAAAACGAAATTTTACACTGGAAGAACTCGGGGCTCGACGAAACCACCGTGATGCTGGTCTACGCCCTCGGATCGATCGTTTTGCTGCTGGGTTGTCTGGGGCTCTGGGTGTTTCGCCCCATCCGCGAAATCGACCGGGCGTTGCGGTCGGGAACGCCCACCCCCATTCTCGGGCTCAGCCGAGCGGGCGACGAATTCGGCGAGATTTCCCGGCTGATCATCGACTCCTTCACGCAGGCCGATCGTCTGCGTTCAGAGACCCAACAACGGCGCGATACCGAAAGCGCATTGCGGGAAAGCGAGGAGGCCCTCCGCCGCACCTTGCAGGATTGGTCTCAACTGGGCCTCAACCTCCATGACAGCACCATCCAGACCCTCTACGCCTCGGGCATGAGCCTGATCGCCGTGGAAAACCGGAACCCGGATCTGCCGGCCGAGACCCGATCCGCCATCCGCGAGGTGCGGCGCAACCTGCAAACCACCATTGACGAGCTGCGTTCCTTTATCGGCCAGACCGAAACAACGCTGTCCGATAACTCCCTGTCCGATTCGATCACCACCATGCTGGCGTTTCTGCGAAACACTTCGCAGGTCCAAATTCAGGCTGACATCGACGAGGTGCCCAACGACTTGCTCGATCCCGAACAAAAAATCCACCTCCTCCAGATCCTGCGGGAGTCCGTCACCAACGCCCTGCGGCACGCCCAGGCGCAGACCATCACCGTGCACCTGCACGTGCGCCCGGGACTGGTGCGCCTGCGGGTGGAGGATGATGGTGTGGGCCTGCCTCGCGCGGCTCCGGAATCCTCCTCCCGGGGCCTGCACAACATCCACCGGCGGGCTGAACTTGCCGCCGCCGAACTAAAAATCAAATCTCGACCCGGGGGAGGCACCCGGATTGACCTAGACTTTCGCCCCCATGACCGTCCTGCCAATGCCCGCTAGCCCCACCCCCACCGTTTCGAAACGCATTCTCTTGGTTGACGACAGTGTCCTGGTCCGAACCGGACTGCGGTCCGTGCTGGAATCGGCCGACTCCTCCAATGAGTTTTCGATCTGCGGAGAAGCCGGCACCGGCAGTGAGGCCTTGGATCAGGTGCGGCTGCTGCGCCCGGATTTGGTGCTCCTCGATGTGAGGCTGCCGGACGGACAAGGCTATGATGTCTGCCGGGCCATCCTCGCGGATTTTCCCGAAACCCGGGTCATCATGCTGACGGCGTTTACCAACGATAGTTTTATCTACGCGAGCATCACCGCGGGAGCCCAGGGCTACCTGATGAAGGAAATCGAACCGGAGGGTTTGATCACTTCGATCCGGGATGCCCTGGCGGGAAAATCCGTCCTTTCGGAACAGATCACCGACAAGGTCATGCACATGATGCGCCGGGGAGGCCCGGAAAACTCCAGCTCAAAACTGGCTTCACTGTCGGTGCAGGAGACCCGGGTGTTGCAGCTCGTCGCCGAGGGTCACACGAACAAGGAAGTCGCGGCGGCCCTGAACCTGAGCGACAACACGGTGAAGAACTACCTCGGCAGTGTGTTCGATAAACTGAAGATTCGGCGGCGATCACAAGCCGCCGCCATCTGGACGGAACACCGACGGGGGCCATAGGCCGCGCGGGCCCAGCCCGCCGAATGCGGTGGAGGGGATGCGCCGGTGAGCGCACGGTGGCGGGTCGGGCCTAGGCCCGTTCGGGCCCCTGGGGACTAGGGCCTATTTTTGGCCCGTTCACCACTAACGGCCAATGGGGAAAGCGGCTATGATCTTCCCCATGACCACCACGCCTGCCTCCCTGCCCTGCCGTCGCCGCAGCCAACGTGGGTTCACCATCATCGAGGTGACCATGACGACCTTCATCATGGCGATGGCCATGTCGACCTCGATTCTGACCCTGATGAGCGGCTTCAAATCGATCGATGTCGCCCGCAATTTGACCCTGTCGTCGCAGGTCCTTCAGAGCGAAATGGAGCGGCTGCGGCTCATGAGCTGGACCGAGATCGCCAGCCTCTCCCCCACCGAAACCGTGGATCTGGGCACCGTCTTCACCTCGGATTCGCAACTCGCCGCTCGCTTCACCTTGGTGCGCCAGATCGGCGATGTTTCGGGCAAGGTCGGCGAAATGAAACAGATCACTTTGGCCGTGAGCTGGACCAACGCCACCGGACGCTCCCTCTCCCGCCAGTTCACCACCTACTACGCGAAGGATGGCCTCTATGACTACTACTACACCCTTGCCCGCTCCTAGCCCAGCCGTGCGCGGCATGACGCTGGTCGAGCTCATGGTGAGCTCAACCCTCGCCGCCTTCATCCTGACCGGGGTGCTGACCATGTTCCTGTTTCTCGGCCGCAGCAGCGCCAACATCATCAACTACTCCGAGATGGAAGCGGAGGCCCGCAATGGGTTGGAATACTTCGCGCAGGACACCCGCCAGGCCGCCGATTTGGTCTGGAACTCGGCCGACAGCATCACCCTCACGGTGGGAGCAAACGCCATCACCTACGCCTTTTCTTCGACCACCGGCACCTTTACCCGCACCACGGGAGCCACCACCGTCACCTTGATCGAGGGCATCAATTCCTTCACCTTCTCCGGCTACAAGGTGACGGGGGAAGCCGTGGATTTGAGTGACCTGTCCACCGCCAGCCACCGCACCGCGGCCAGCACCGTGACCAAACAGGTCCAGCTCTATGTGCTCGCCTCCCGCCAGTCCACCACCGTCACCACGGCCACCAACACCGTCCTGTCAGCCCGCTACATCCTCCGCAACAAAAGGGTCTCCGCATGAACCTCTCCTCCTCCCCCCGGGATCGGGGATCCCTCTTGATCGCCGCCATGATCCTCACCCTGGCCATCGGCATCTCGCTGGTGTCCTTTCTCAAGCTGGGCCAAACCAACCTGCGCATTTCCAACCGGGCCTTCCACGCCAATGCCGCCGTAAATCTGGCCGAATCCGGCTTGGAACAGGCCATGTGGTCGATCGGCAAGGCCGTGGAGGGCGACGCCGCGGCCTGGCAAAGCTGGACCACCTCGGGCGCCAACGCTCAACGCCGGTTCAGCGGGTTCACCTACGACGCCAACACCACCGGCTTCGTGCGCGTCCACGTCAACAACTACGCTCTCGGCGCCGCCCCCGAGATCATCGCCCGGGCCACCATCACCCCCGCCAGTGGGGCTCCGATCGAAAAGTGGATCAGGGTCACCCTTTTCCAGCGCTCCCTCTTCGCCAACGGATTGGTGGCAAAGGACACCCTGACCTTCAGCGGCGGCAACGCCGTGGTGGACAGCTACGATTCCCGCCAAGGCGCCTACAACGCCAACTTGGGCGGCGGCGTCTTCAACCGCAACGACAACGGCAGCGCGGGCAGTGCCTCCGTGCAGGTCAACAGCTTCACCCTCAGCAACTCTTCCATCTACGGCAATGTCTCCATCGGCACCTCGGACTACTCGGGTTTGAGCGTGGGACCCAATGGCCTGGTCGGAGACTTCGGCACCGCCTCCGGCACGGTCGACTACAGCCGGGTGACCACGGATTTTACCACCAATTTTGATGATGCCGTCGCCCCGGCCGTCATCGGGAACACCATCCCCGCCATCGGGGGTGCCACCACTTTGCCGCTGGGCGGCCATGTCGCCGCCGCGGATGGTAAGTTTTATTACGATGTGCCCAGTATCTCCCTGAGTGGTGCGCCCTCCAAAGTCCTGAGCATCGCGCCGGGAAATGACGTGGTGATCCGCATCACCGCCCCCGGCGGAACCACCGGCGTGAGCGTGTCAGGCAATGCCTCGATGCAGGTTCTCGCCGGTTCGTCGCTGGAGTTGTATGCCGAATCGGATGTGTCCATCGGCGGCAATGGCATCGCCAACTCCAACGATCCGGCCGCCTTCATGCTCTACAGCACCCGACCGAGCGGCGCGGCGGGCACCCAATCCATCAGCGTTTCCGGGAACGGCCAACTCAGCGCCGTGGTCTACGCCCCCAATGCCGATGTCACCATGAATGGCGGCGGCAGCAGCGGACAGGTGATGGGGGCGGTGGTCGCCGATTCCATCACCGTGACCGGGGGCAGCGAATTTCACTACGACGAGGCCCTGGCCGCCCTGTCGACCGGCAACCCGTTTGGCGTCGCCACCTGGTCTGAGCTGAGCACGTCCGCCCAACGCGCAACCTACGCCTCCCTGCTGAATTTCTAGCGTGGGTTTGGGCCCCAAAACGAAACGGGGCCAACAGGGGTGGGATCGAAGATCAGCGGCTGCGGCCGTCGCGTGGAGGGGCGCAGGAGCGACCCACCGGATGAAACCGGGTGTCGCTCGCGCCCGGCGGGGCGTGCCGCGGAGAGATCTTGGTTCCGGGACCGATAAGCCGGATTCTGTTCCACGCCCGAGGGCGCTTCGATCGTCATTTATCTCAAGCCCTCCGAGGAGGACCTGCCCGTCGCCGCGTCAACTGCGAAGCAGCTGGCACGGCGGCGGATGCGACATACCCGCGACTTAAGGCCGGGCCGGCCAGTCGCCTATTTTGCCTTGCACCGGAAGGGGTTTACCCTGCCACCGACTTCACAGCCGGCGCGGTGGGCTCTTACCCCACCTTTTCACTATGACCCGGCGTGACTCGGCGAAACCGAGCGCGGCCAGGCTACCTGTTTTCTGTGGCACTATCCGTCGACCTGCCTTGACGCAGGCCGCCCGTGCTTGCGGTGAAGCTCGCACGGCATCCTGCCCGATGGTGTCCGGACTTTCCTCTCCGAGGATTTAACTTAACGGGCTCAGCGTTACCTGAGCCTTGGGATCAAAGAACCCCGGAGCGACGATCAGGCCCCGGAACCAAGAGGACCAAATTCTCCCACCGCGGCGTTGAAAGCAAGCCCGCCAACGCGGAGTCATGTCGTTAAAATGGCAATGGAGTCCGCCAGGACGGAATTACCATTTTCCGACGTGACCCCCTGGCCCAGCAACCCTACGACGACTCCCACCAGATGATGCGGCCACATTGATCGCAGCGCGCCAGCTCTTCGCCTTTTCGAGCCACCCCTTCGGCTTCGCCCGAAACCCGCAGGTGACACCCCCCACACTTCCCCCCCTCCACTGCAACACAGGCGGGGAAAGTCCGTGAAGCCACTTGTTCAAACAACCGCAGCGCCCGGGCCTCGATGCCGATTTTGGCTTGTTCGCAGGCCGTTTCTGCGGCGCCCAAATCGGCACGCAGGCTCGCATCGCGATCGTCCAGCACCTTGAGCCGGTCCGTATGGTCGGCAATGTTGTCGTTTAATTCCTGCTCGGCCGCGGCAAATCGCTCCTTGGCCTGGTCGATGGCAAACATGATCTCCAACTCCTGCTCCTCCAGCTCGCCGATCTTAGCTTCGGTCGTCTCGATCTCGTGACCCAACGCCTGATACTCATCGTTCTTCTTCACGAGTGACTGCTGGGTTCTATACTTGGCCAACCGATCCTCCGCCCCGCCGATTTCGGTCTCCAACAGCTTCTTGCGGGACTCCAGTCCCCGCCATTCCGCCTTGGCGGTCTCAATCGCCGCCCGCTCCGCCGCAATTTTCTGCTCCACCCGGGCCTTGTCCGCCGGAATCATCCCGAGATTTTGCCCCAGCGCGCGACGCGTCTGTTCGCGGTCTTGAAGAATCAGGAGGGACTCGATGGCGGGATGTCGCATGGCAGTAAGGGAATCGGGACGACTAAATATAATACATCTCTTCGCCGCTTAGATTGGTCATCTGATCGAGTGTCTGCTGCCGACAATAGTCCTCGAGCGCGTGTTTCACCCCCCGCCAGACGGCATCGACTTGCGGGCCGCTGAAGCCATCGCCCGACGCGCTCAGCTCCAGCACGTCGCCTTCGATCAGCCGCACAATGTCATAAAGGGTGACGTCCCCCGGGGCGCGGGCCAAGGCATAGCCCCCTTGCTTGCCTCGCTTGCTGGAAATCAGCCCGCCATTGCGCAGCTCCGACAGGATCTGAACAAGATAGTTGGCCGGCACCGCCTCGGATTTTGCCAAATCTTCGATGTGGGCCAGCCGGTCGGACCCATAGCTGCGCGCCAATTGGGCCAATACCCGGCACGCGTAGTCTACTTTAACCGACAATTTCACTTAAGAGCGGACGCTAGAGTCGAATCTTAGGTCGGCAACCTAAAATACCCCCGATAGACGCAAAACAGGTCTCGTTTCGGTGAAATTTCGGTTGTGGGGGGGGGTATTTGTCTATGCTCTTTTCCTCTTAGAATCCATTACTGCCCACTTTCTGCATGTCCGACCTACCTGATCCGGTTCCTCCTCCTCTCAATAAAGCCATTCTGGGCGACTACGATGCCTCCCAGCTCGGCAAACTCGAAGGCCTTGAGGCCGTCCGGAAAAAGCCGGGCATGTATATCGGTGGCACCGACGAACGGGCCCTCCATCACTGCGTATCCGAGGTGCTCGACAACTCCGTCGATGAGCATCTTGCCGGCCATTGCCAAAAGATTGATGTCGCCATCCATGTCGATGGTTCGATCTCCATCCGGGACGACGGTCGCGGCATTCCCGTGGACGTCCACCCCAAGTATGGCATCCCCGGGGTCGAGATGGTGCTCACCACGCTTCACTCCGGTGGTAAATACGGTCAGGGAGGCTACAAATTCTCCGGCGGCACCCACGGGGTCGGCGCCAAGTGTGTGAACGCCGTTTCCGAATGGTTCGAAGTGGAGGTGTCCCGCGACGGGAAGGTCCACCACATGAAATTTGAACAGGGCAAGACCATCAAGCAGCTCGAAGTCATCGGTAACGCCCGAGGCACCGGCACCTACGTCACCTTCAAACCCGACTCCGAGATTTTCCGCGAAACCACCGTGTTCGTGGCGGACCGCATCGCCCAACGGCTGCGCGAACTCGCTTTCCTCAACTCCGGCTTGGAAATCAATTTCGTCGACGAACGCCCGGCCGCGCCCAAACCCATCTCCTACTACTATCAGGACGGCGTGGTGGAGTTTGTGCGCCAGATCAACACCGGCAAACAACCGCTGCACCCCGATCCCGTCCGCGTTTCCAAAGTCACCGAGGTGTTGATCGACGATAAGCCCAACGAGGTGCACCTCGAATTGGTGCTGCAGTATAACGAGTCCTACAACGACCAGGTCCTCTGCTACACCAATACCATCCATAACCCCGACGGCGGCACCCACTTGTCCGGCTTCCGGGGGGCCCTGACGCGCGCGATCAATCAGTTCTCCCGCGCCAACAAACTGCTCAAGGACAAGGATCCGCAAATCACCGGCGACGATGTGCGGGAGGGGCTTTCCGCCGTCATCTCAATCAAACACTCGGACCCCAAATTCGAGTCGCAGACCAAGGTCAAACTGCTCTCCCCCGAGGTTGAGGGCATCGTCAGCTCCTCGGCCTACGAGGGCTTGATGCAATACTTCGAGACCAACCCTCGGGTGGCCAAACGCATCGTCGACAAAGCCCTCAACGCCGCCCGCGCCCGGGAGGCCGCCCGCAAGGCTCGGTAAACCATCCGCAAGGGCGCCCTCACCAGCGGCGGTCTGCCGGGCAAACTCTTGACTTCTTCCGAACGCGACCGTCAGTCACGAATCCCTACATCGTGGAGGGCGAAGTTCCGCCGGCGCTCCATCCAAACCGGTGGGACCGCCCTTCAGGCCATGCCCTCCCACCCCCTGCGCGGTAAGCTCATCAGCTCCGGGGCTGCGTCTCGACAGTTGCTCTCCAACGAGGAAATCCGCACCCTCATCACCGCCATCGGCGCAGGATCGGCGGGGGCGACAGCGCTCGGCGACTTCCAGCGAATCGACAAGGCCCGCTACCACAAGATCCCATCATCATGGCCGATGCGGACGTCGATGGCTCCACATCCACACCCTGCTGCTGACCTTTCTCTACCATGCAAATCGGATGAGGGCCTGATCGAAGCGCAGCTGCGTGCTACATCCTTGTCGCCCCTCTACAAAATCAAACGCAAGCGCCGCGAACGGTATGTCGACAGCGACGAACAGCTGAACCGTAGCCTGCTCGAACTCGGTTCCGGGGACGTCACCCTCACCCCCCGCCTGCGCGACAACCGCACATTTCGCCTCGGCCCAGATCGATCGCATTATTGAAAGCCTGGCGCCTCAAGGCTGATTACCAGGGTGACTTTACTACAGCGCCTCCCTCACCGAATACCTTGACCAACCTGAGAAGGACAGCCTGATCACCTGCCGCGCTACATCGCCCAGTTCGCGGGGGCAACGGGGAGTCCATGTCTTCCTGCGCGACGGAACACGCCCGGAGCGGGTTTTCCCGTGGTTTCGGGGCGTGGACGCCGATCTTGGGGACAGCCCAGAGAACATTTCCCCTCCTCCGGCATCGTCCTTCCACCCAATGGCGCTTTGCTATCCCCGCCACGTCACACCATGAGATCTTTGAGTCCACCAGGATGACCAAGCTCCTCCGCGCCATCAACCGACTCCGGGCTCGAAATCAACCGCTTCCACGCGACGGATGAGGCCCGTTATGTCGTCACCAAGCGCGCCGGCCAAAGACGGAAAGCACCGCGGGCTCGGCGCCATGGGATCCTCGACCCACATCCGCACCCTCGGACGCAAGGAGCCTTTTTCCATCCAGCTGGGCTTGGTGATGACCCCAAGCGGCTTTTTCAGAAACCTGTGGACCCGAACAAGCGGCGCTGCTCAAGGTCGATATCGCCGATGCCGCCAAGGCCGACGAGCTCTTCACCCTGCTCATGGGCGACGAAGTCCCGCCCCGCCGTCAGTTCATCGAAGACAACGCCCTCAACGTCTCCAACCTCGACATCTGAAATGGTGGTCGACTCCGTAGAAGCGCAAAGCCGCGAAGGGGGCAAAGGTGACGCCAAGATGCCTGGAACCGTAGCCATTCCCGTCCAGACGGAAACCCTGTCCGGAGTGGTGGTGGATGCGGCTTTGGCCGTTCATCGCGCCCTCGGTCCCGGCATGCTGGAGAGCACCTATCGGGATTGCCTGGCGATCGAACTCTCGGCCCGGGGGCATCAGATTGAACGCGAAAAATCGCTACCGCTCGTCTATCGGGACACCGAGATTCCCCACGCCTATCGGATCGACTTGCTCGTGGATACGAAGCTCCTCGTTGAGCTCAAAGCAGTCACTCAAATCGAGCCCATTCACCGGGTTCAGCTCGCCACCTACCTCAAGCTTCTGCAGCTGCCGCTCGGGCTGCTCATCAACTTTAATGTTCCCCTTATTAAAAACGGAATCAGCCGCGTCCTGAACCTCGACCTCCGTTCCTAAACCTCTTCGCGTCCGCTTCGCCGTCTTTGCGACTTCGCGCTTAAAACCCTTTCCTACCCGCTACTTTTCCTACTCGTGTTCACTGCCAACGAAAAACTCACTACGGCCAATATCACCGATATCATGCAGACGGCCTACATCGACTATTCGATGTCCGTCATCGTATCCCGGGCCCTACCCGATGCCCGCGACGGCCTCAAGCCCGTCCAGCGCCGCATCCTTTATGCCATGCTGCGGGAGGGCCTCCTCCACAACCGCCCGTTCGACAAGTGCGCCGGCGTGGTCGGCGAGGTGCTCAAAAACTACCACCCGCATGGTGACTCGTCCGTCTACGACACCCTCGTGCGCATGGCCCAGAACTGGGTGATGCGTTACCCCATGATCGACCCGCAGGGCAACTTCGGCTCGGTCGATGGGGACCCGCCCGCGGCTTACCGTTACACCGAGGCCCGCCTCACCGCCCTGGCCGAGACCCTGCTCGCCGATATCGAGGAAGACACCGTCGACTTCGCCCCCAACTACAAGGAATCCACCACGGAGCCCACCGTGCTCCCGTCCGCCCTGCCCAACCTTTTGATGAACGGCTCCACCGGTATCGCCGTGGGCATGGCCACCAACATCCCCCCGCACAATCTCGGCGAACTCATCGCCGCCACCTGCGCCATCATCGACAACCCGGAGATTTCCCTCGATGAGGTGTGCTCCCACATCCGGGGACCCGACTTCCCCACCGGCGGCCTGATCGGCGGCCCCGCCGGCATCGACTCCTACCTGCGCACCGGCAAGGGCATCGTCCGCACCCGGGGCCGCGCCCACGCCGAGGAAATGAAAAACGGGGGCGAACAGATCATCATCACCGAACTGCCCTACAATGTGAACCGCGCCAATCTGGTGTTGAAGATCGCGGAGCTGGTGGGGGAAAAATCCATCGAGGGAATCCGGGACCTGCGGGACGAGTCCGACGAAAACACCCGCATCGTCATCGAGCTCAAGCGCGGTGAACAGGCCGAGCCCATCCTCAATCAACTCTACAAGAAGACGGCCTTGGAGTCGTCCTTCGGCGTCACTTTGCTGGCCCTCGACCAGAAGCGGCCCAAGCAGATGAACATCCGCGAGCTGCTCGACTGCTACATCGAGCATCGCCGCGAGGTCGTCACCCGCCGCACCCAGTTCCGCCTGCGCAAGGCCGAAGCCCGCGCCCACATCCTCGAGGGCTACATGATCGCCCTCGATAACCTGGACGACTTCGTGAAAATCATCCGGGCATCCGCCAACCGGCTCGAGGCCAAGGAAAAATTGATGGCGAAATATCCGCTGTCGGAAAAACAGACCGATGCCATCCTCGAACTGCGCCTCTACCAACTCACCGGCCTCGAACGCGAAAAAATCGAGGAGGAATACCGCCAGTTGATGGAGATCATTGAGGGCCTGCGCGCCATCCTCGCCTCCGAGCGCCTCTTGCTCGATGTGATCAAGGAGGAGTTGGTTGCCGCCGGGGAGAAATACGCCTCCCCCCGCAAATCCGAAATCAGCCACGCCATCGGCGACTTCCGCATGGAGGACGTCATCCCCAACGAGGGTATGGTCATCACCATTTCGCACCTGGGCTTCATCAAACGCACCCGCGTCGCCGACTACCGGTCCCAAAAACGCGGCGGCAAGGGCGTCATCGGCACCGAAACCTACGAGGAAGACTTCGTGGAGCATCTCTTCACCGCCCAGACGCACGACTACATCCTGTTCATCACCACCGATGGCCAGTGCCTGGCCAAAAAGGTTTACCAGATTCCGGAGGGGTCCCGGGTCTCCAAGGGCAAGTCGGTCAAATCGTTCCTCGCTCTCGACGAGGGCGAAAAGATCGCCGCCATGCTCACCCACACCGATTTCGACGAAGAACACTACCTCGTCATGGCCACCAAGTCCGGCCAGATCAAAAAGACCGCCCTCGCCGCCTACACCAACGCCACCCGGGAAAGCGGCCTCATCGGCATCAACCTGGCCGAGGGCGACGATGTCATCGGTTGTGTGCTCACCGATGGCTCCAACGAGATCATTCTGGTTTCCCACCAGGGCCTGGCCGTGCGCTTCCGCGAAAAAAATCCCGATACCGGCGAGGTGCTCTTCCGCCCCACCGGTCGCGCCACCAGCGGAGTCACCGGCATGCGCTTCAAACGGGAAGGCGACTACCTCCAAGCCATCGAGGTCGTCGACCACGAGAAGAAGTTTCTGGTCGCGAGTGAAGCCGGCCTCGGCGTGCGCACCCGCTTCGAAGACTACCGCCTCATCAACCGCGGCGGCACCGGCGTCACCGCCATCAACCTGCCCGACGATGGTTCGGTCGCGTTGGTCGGCGCCCTGGGGGTCAAAGATACCGACGAGATCATGCTGCTCACTTCCAAGGGCCAAAGCGTGCGCTGCCCCATCAACACCGTCCGCGAAACCAACCGCGGCGCCAAGGGCGTCAAACTCCTCACGCTGGGCAAAAAGGGCGACACCTTGCTCTCCCTGGCCAAGGTGGTCGAATCCGACGAGGAACTCGATGCCGCCGCCGCCGGGGAAACCGGGGAAACACCATCGGACGATGCGGAAGCGATACCGGTCGAGACTCCCACCGGTGAATCCACGGATACTTCTGACGATGTCGACACCTCCGCCGACACGCCGGAACCGGACCCAACCGAAGATCCCAAGCCCGAGGCCTGACCCGATCGAAGCCCACGGGGTCGGCGTCGTTAAAAAGTGAATGCAGTGAAACGTAATTCACTTTTGCCGACCCGACCCCTTGGCGCGTTCGAGTCCCCATAACTTCCCACGTATCGCGCGCGCCGCTTGCGCCACCGCCGTCGATATTCCCTTTATTTTCACATGCCCGGGCCCGCTGCGCTGATATTTGATTTTGACGGACTCATTCTGGATACCGAGACCCCCTTGCTGGACGCTTGGGATCAAGTTCATCGTCAGCATGGTCTGACCTACGACCGGGCCAAGGGGCACACCATTATCGGCCACAGCGGCGTGTATTACGACCCGTGGGAAGCATTCCCCGATGATGCCGACCGAGCCGCCCTCGAGTCGCAATTCGAAGCGATAAAATCAGCCATCATCGTGCAACAACCCGTTCTGTCCGGCGTGAAGACCCTGCTCGATCAAGCCAGGGAGACCGGCATCCCGGTGGGCGTGGCGTCGAACTCCACCCACCCCCACGTCGACGGGCATCTGGAGCGCCTCGGGTTGCGGCCGAACTTCGGCGCCGTGGTCTGCCGGGAAGACGTGCCTCACGCCAAACCCGCCCCGGACGTCTATGTGGAGGTGTGCCGTCAACTCGGGGTTGATCCAGCCGACGCCATCGCTTTCGAAGATTCGGCCCCCGGCCATCTGGCCGCGCATCGGGCGGGATTGACCGTGGTGGTCGTCCCCAATCCCAGCACGCGTCACGTCGATTTCCCTTACGCTCGCCAAGTGCTGGCGTCGTTGGCGGACTTCGTCTTGCCAACCCCGGCCTGAACCCGAGAGTCACAGCGTGGAGCTGCCACGCTACAATGTTCTGGGAGTGGGCGTTCACGCCGTGAATCTTTCTGCGGCGACCGAACATCTCGTATCGGCGGCGCGAGCAGGCACCAACGGCTACGTGTGTTGCTGCGATGCCCACTCGATTACGCAAGCGCGCCGTCACCCCCGCCACCGCCACGTCCTCAATCGCGCCCTGCTGGCGACCCCCGACGGCATGCCACTTGTATGGGCCGGAAAACGGCAAGGCTTTGCCCAAGTCAGACGCACCTATGGTCCCGACTTGATGGAGGCGCTGTGTGCCGCCACGGCCGATACTGAACTGACTCACTACCTCTATGGCGGATCAACCGGCGTGGCCGAAGAACTCGCCCAAAAACTATCCGCGAAGTTTCCGGGATTGAACATCGCTGGCACCGAGACCCCGGATTGGTCGGATGACATCCGGGAGCTTTCGACCCAAAGCATCCGGCAAACACGCGCCGATTTCGTTTGGATCGGTCTCAGCACCCCCAAACAGGAGGCCTTCATGGCCCACTACCATCAGGAATCGGACCACCCCGGAATCACCTTGGGCGTGGGCGCCGCCTTCGATTTTTTGAGCGGCCGGGTTCAGCAAGCCCCCCTGCCATGGCAACGGTCGGGGCTGGAGTGGCTGTGGCGGTTGAGCCGGGAACCACGACGACTCCTCCCCCGCTATTGCGTGACCGTGCCGTCCTTTGCCGCACGAATGCTGGCTCAGCGTTTCGGTCTGATCCGCTACCCCATCGAGTAACCCGGATCTCCCCGTTTTGCCTCTCAGGTGGGTCGGCAACTATGACAGGTCCGCCGCCCACGGGGTCATGTCGTTAAAATGTGCAACGAAGGCGTAGCCGTAGTTCGCATTTTCCGACGTGACCCTTTCCCCGCGCGCTCACCCCCAAGGTCTTCAGCAGGCCAACCATCCGCGCACGCCCCCACTCCACTGCACAGCTCGCCCAGCCTGCCCACCGATGCCTTGGCGGAGGTCGGGCGGTCGAGCCCTTCCTCAAACTCCGCCCGAACTACTCCACCTCCATCCCCAAGATCCGCTTGGCCTCGCGCGATACCGAGCGGCGAATCCCGGGCGACAGCCCATCCACCAAGTCCGGACGCAGCACCAGCTGCACCTCGGCCGCCAATTCCGGGTATTTTTTCACCATGTCGGCCATGAACCGAAACGACATCCACCGCCCGGAGGACTGCTTTTTCGGATCCTGCCAATGTTGCAGCGCCATTTCAAAAAGTCGTCCTTCCTGTTCGTCGTTCAGCCGCATCCGCATGACGATTTTCATCAACTCCCGCCAGTGACCGTCGGGTTTGCCCAGCATCGCAGTGATGAGCCGATCCACGTGATCCCGGAGGTGCGGATCATGCGCCTCCATCCCATTGCCCACCAGCCACGCCGCCCGCCAAGCATACCGCGGACGATCTCCGACCGCCAACGCGATCGCCGCCGGGAAGTCCTCCGGATGGGCATTCAGGTAGTCGACCATCTCTTCCTTGTAGGCCTCTACCAGGATGCGCTCCAACGCGGTGACGGGCTCTTCAACCTCCATGATCCGCCTAAAACAAATCGCCTTGGGTCATGGCTTCGCGTTTCTGCAGATCCAAGGTGCTCATCCGCAGGAGCCATGCGAGTGACTGCTTCGCCACTTCCGGTTCCCACGCCAAACGCCGCAGCAGCACCGCCCCCGCCAACGCGTCGTATAGGGCCGCATGATAGTGGCAGCGATCCGTTGGGCAGTGCTCCTTGGCGGCGGCGTTGAGTTCCTCTTGCAACCCCATCGCCGCGATCACGTCGCCCAGCTTGGCCGACTTCAGCGCCGGATAGAGCTGTGGATAGAGCCGGCCCGTATCCACCCACGGTCCCCACTCGTTGGTCACGCCCTGATCCCGCCCAAAATCCGGCGCCCGACGGCCATAGGCCCATACCGATTTGATCAGCGTGTTTTCGGCCTGCGCGAAATGCGCCGCCCACGGTCCCGCAGCCCGCCAGGCCACGAACCGCTCAAAATCATCCGCCAGCGGCGGAGTCGCGGCCGCCGCCGCGGCTTCGATCCCATGCACCGCCACCTCCTCAGCCCGCACACGGCCCGACGGCCGACACAGCCGCGTCGACGTCGCCAAAATCTCCGGCCCCCGCATCGTCACGACCCCATACTCCAACACCCCCGACACCGTGCTCCCTTCAAAATCCAGGAAATGAATCAAGTGCTCGGTCCAAGGCATCGTCGCCGAAAGCCTTGAGATTGCTTCGGACATGACAAGCCCGCCGCTCCAGATTCAACCCGCCTGCAGGGACCAGCCCCACTCGGGGCCGCCATCGGGTCTTCCCGGGGCTTGCAGAATTTCGTGTCATTTCGTGAATTCCGCGGCCTTACTTTTCCCGTGGACCTGACTTCCCAACGCGATCTGCTCCTTGAACTCGCCCGTGCCAGCGCCGAGTTCATCGCCCCCTACTTTGGCAACCCCGGCACCGCCGTAGAGCTCAAGGCCGATGACTCCCCCGTCACCGCCGCGGACCGGGGCGCCGAAAAGGTCATGCGGGAAATGATCACCGCCCGCTTTCCCGACCACGGCATCATCGGCGAGGAGTTTGGCAGTGTGCGGGAGGACGCGGAGTGGGTTTGGGTGCTCGACCCCATCGACGGGACCAAAAGCTTTATCACCGGGGTGCCGCTGTGGACGACCCTGATCGGACTGCTCCACCACGGCCAACCGGTCCTCGGCGCCATCCATCAGCCCACGCTGGGGCAACTGGCCATCGGCGACAACGCCCTCACCACCCTGAACGGCAGCCCTGTCCGCTGCCGCCGCACCACCACCCTGGACGCGGCCACCCTGGTCACCAGCGATCACCGCAACCTGGCCCGCTACCAACCCGATGCCCAAACGGACGCCCTCATTGATGCCTGCCGCCTCTACCGCACGTGGGCCGATGGTTACGGCTACCTCATGCTGGCGGCCGGGTTCATCGACATCGCGGTGGACCCCATCGTGAACCCCTGGGACATCGCCGCCCTCATCCCGGTCGTGCGCGGAGCTGGCGGCATGATCACCGATTGGCAGGGCAACGCCCCCTACCCCGCCGAATCCACCATCGCCGCAGCGACCACCGAACTGCATCAGGCCGTTCTGCAAACTCTGCGCTCCCCATAAAAAAGCCTCCCCGTCGGAAGGCTTTCTTGAACCTGCTCTCTTATGTGGACGATGAAACCGGCATCGCACCGGTTTCAAAATCCAGCGCCATTCCGGCCGGCTTGCCGGGAATATATGCTGCCGGATGGCGCTCCTACCAGGCCATGACCATCGATTCCTTTTTCCGTCCGATCCGACCCGCGTTCCGGGGTGGGCTGGTCGCTGCCCTCCTTGTTTTCCTGCCCGCGGTGCCCCCCCTCGCGGCGGAACCGGACATTCTCGGTCTCGCACCAGGAGAACCGGCCCCCGCCTTCGAGCTGCCGAATGCATCGAACCAGACCGTCAACCTGTCCGATCTCACCTCCGCGGCGCCCGTCGCCCTGGTGTTTTATCGATCGGCCGAGTGGTGTCCGTTTTGCCAGCGCCAACTGGACGATCTTCAGAAAAATCTGGCCCGATTGGACGCCGCCGGAATCACCGTCGTGGGAATCAGCTACGATTCCCCCCAAATCCTGCATCAATTTTCCCAAGCCAACGGCATCACCTTCCCGCTGTTGGCCGATGTCGGCAGCAAGACCATCGACGCCTACGGCATCCTCAACCAGCAGTCCGGCGGACGGGCCAAGGGCACCCCTCATCCCGTCATCTTCGTCGTCAACGCCGAGGGGCGAATCGCGGCCAAACTCGGCGAACCGGGTTACCGCGATCGTCCGACAGTCGATGCCCTCATCGCAGCCGTCGCATCCCTACCCTGATCCCGAGCGCTAAGCCGGAGGAGGCCGGTCGTGACGCCCGGTTACCCGCCCCAGGGTGGATTCCTCTCAGCTCTTCGGCCTGGTTTTCCCGCAACTTGCCCGACTCCTTTCAAGGTTCCCGCTGCGTCGACGACCGGCCAAACCACCGGATTGATCCTCAAACACGACGGCATTAATCCCGGGTTGTGTTTTTTACGAGAATAGGGTTAAACCCCTAGATATGGTTCGTCGTTGGGCTAATGCTGTGGTGCTTACCGCGGCCCTCTGGGGGGCCGGGGGGACTCCCGTTCGAGCCCAAATCGCGATCACTTCCGCCACCACCAGCCTCACCGATGGCGCCGACACGGTGGCGAACGGCTTCACCTACCGTAACCAACGGTTGGCTCTCGATACTTTCACCGCTGGAGGGGATACCTACGCGGTCACTGGCCAGGCTGACTTGGTCTTTGTGCGCCGCGGTTCCAGCGGCGCCGCCCGATCCCACATCTGGTATGAAACCGCCAGCAACCAAGGCGACCGACTCGGTCCCTACATCACCAACATCGAGGATGCGATTCTGGGCAACAACCTCAACGTCGGGGTCCATAACCTTTTTGCCAACGTCAACGCCTCCTCCGCCAACATCGAACGCGTCGACCTCATCGTCAGCGGCGGCATGACGGCCGACACCGGCTTTGCCATCCCCGTATTCGACTTTGGGATCAACCCCCAGCACGAGTCCTTCTCCATCGCCTTGGTGACTTCCGTCGACGGCGCCGGGAATCCCACTGGCTACAGCGACCAGCACCGCCCCGTTCACGCCCCAATATCCACAACCACGATAGTTTCGCCATCGAACGATTCAGCGCCGGCGACGATACCTCGGGCACCCCTTACACGATTTTCAACACCACCAACGATCAAGGGCCCGGCGGGGTGATCTTCACCCTCGGCGACTTCGGCGTCTCCGCCGGCTCAACCATCTACGGCTACTCGCTCTTCGGCTACGACGTCAGCACGGGCGGCAACAGTGCCAACCTGGTGGACTGGACCAACAGCACCTATTTCCCGGGTGGAACCCCGGATGGCGAGGGCACCGCCGGCGGCTTCGACTTCGCCGGCGTCAACGGGATTTTCTTTCAGGACGTGGCGTTCGCCGTCATCCCGGAGCCCTCCTTCTTCGGCCTGGGCGGGACCGCGGTGCTGGCGCTCGCGTTGTTGCGACGGCGCCGACGCGCGCCTTGGGCGATCCGGTCGCAGTAATCTCAGGTCGCAGTTTCCGTGTAGCGGTTCTCGCGAATCACGGTGATCCGAATCGTGCTCGGATACTGCAGCTCTTCTTCAACCCGTTGACGCAGCTCCTTCGCAATCTCGCTCGCCCGGTCATCGGACACCACGTTGGGATTCACCACCACCCGCACTTCGCGACCCGCCTGAATGGCGTAGGCCTGGCGCACCCCATCCACTGATTTGGCCAGACTCTCCAGCCGGTCCAACCGCTGAATGTAACTGGACATGGACTCGGCTCGCGCGCCTGGCCGCACGGCTGAAACGGTGTCCGCCAGAATGACCAATCCCGCATACACCGACTCGGGGGGGACTTCCTCGTGATGGGCCGCGACGGCATTCACCACCGTCGGCGTTTCACCGTGGCGTTTGATGAAGTCCGCGCCCATCGCAGCATGACTGCCCTCGTAATCGCTTTCGATGGCCTTGCCGATGTCGTGCAACAAGCCGGCCCGTTTTGCGATCATGGGATCGAGCCCCAATTCGCTGGCCAACATGGAACACAGGAAACCCACCTCCACCGAGTGATCGAGGGCATTTTGCGCGTAGGAGAACCGGTATTTCATGCGCCCCAGCAATTTGATCACCTCCGGGTGCAATCCATTGATGCTCAACTGCGCCACCGCCTCTTCCCCGGATTGTTCCACCTTCAGCTCGATCTCCTCCTGCGCGGTTTGCACAAACTCTTCGATGTTGGCCGGATGGATCCGACCATCCTGAATCAGCCCCTCCAACGCCACTCGGGCCACTTCCCGCCGCACGGGATCAAACGATGAAATGAGCACCATCTGCGGCGATTCATCGATCAGCAGCGTGACCCCCGTGGACGCCTCAAAGGATTTAATGTTACGGCCCTCGCGGCCGATGATCCGGCCCTTCATTTCCTCCGACGGAAGCTGGACGATGGTGGCCGTCAGATCGTTGTTCGGGCGGGAGGAAAGTCGCTGCATCGCCGCGATCAACATCCGGCGAGCCTCGTTCTGCAGGTCTTGTTCGGACCGCTCCAAAAACTGCCGCCGCAAGGCCCGCAGCTCGTCCTGACACTCAATCTGCACTTCCTCCCGCAGGGCGGACGCAATCTCCTCCGCATCCATTCCCGCGAGTTTCTCCAGTTTCCGCCGCAGGTTGCGCGATTTCTCCCGCAAGGCTTCCCGCGCCTGCTTCACCGCATCGGCCTCCCGATTCAACCGTTCGCGCTTCTGCTGCAGCTCAAAATCAAGGGCCCCCAACGATTCCTCGTGCGAACGAATTTCGCGCAACTGCACGTCCGTTTCGATCTGATGCCGATCCCGATCCCGCGCCAACTCCGCCTCCCGCGCCGCCAGCGCCTTTTCCGCGACCTGCTTTTGCTCCCGCGCCGCGACCGCCGCCTCCCGCTTGGCCACCGCAATGATCTGGTCCGCCTGCTCCTGCGCCTGATTGCGCTGGCGGCGGGACAGGTTTTTGAGCAACACCACGCCGAGCAACAGGCCCACGACCAAAGCTACCGCCGGCGACCACATGTTCAGGTCGCTGGCGGCAATCAACAGAACGTAGTCGGCAGCGCTGGTTGACTCCAAGAGGCGGGATGGTGAGACGCCCCCCATAAAACTCAATCTTTCTCCGCCGCGACTTAATCCGGCGGCGTCAGTTGATCCAAAAGCGGCCGGGCGACGGCCTCCATCCGGCGCAACGTTTCGTCCTTGGTCTCGCCGTCCAGCACCACCGCCTGCACCACCACATAAGCCCAGCGGTCAGGTCGTAAGCGGAGCCGATTCAGCGCCGCGTGCCCCATCCGTTCCGCCGTGGATGCGACCACCTGGTCGCGGCCTACAAACCAATACGCAAACAACGCGGGCACCCGCCACCGCTCACCCGCCGCGGTCACCCCGGCTTGTTCCAACTGCAACACCGTCGCGGGCACCGCGTCGCCAAACCGTCGCCGCTCCTGCCCCATGATTGACCACCCTTGCCCGACCAAACAGAGCTCCGGACGGTGGATCGAGGAGCGGTCCTGCCCACTCAGCACCACGGACACGAAAACCTCATGGCGCCGGTCGTCGAGCGAGACGTAGAGCTTCCGGGCGTAGCCGGTGTCCGCGGGCAACATCTCCCGCTCCACCGCGGTCACCGCCACCGCCTGACCGATCCAGTCCGTGCCGATGAATTGCGGCAGCGGAGCCGGGTTGAGGGCGTCCGCCGCCAGCGCCACCCCTGCCACCGCCGTGCGCCCCAACGCGTCCAACCGTTCGATCATCGCCACCGTGCCCATCCCCGCCAACCCCACCACCAACAGGACCACCCGCGCCCGCCGGGCGGACGCCAAGTCACCTATTAGGTTACTTTCATTCCGGCGAGTCGTCGGGCGGGGCGGGCTTTTTTCGGCCAGCAGACCGGCCGCCCACTGCACCCCGCCGAGGACGATGACGAAGACAATGAATCCCGCCCAATCATGGACGATCTCGCCGGCGCGCTGCCCCCACCACTCGCCGGCGAATACGATGGTGCTGATTCGCACCACGTTGCCCACAAAGGTCAGCGGAAACGCCAGCAGGAAGACGATCAGCCGCCGGCCGGGCGATCGCGGTCCGAGGTATCCCACGATGGCCGCGAGGGCGAGCATCGCCATGAGCGAGCGCATGCCGGAGCACGCGGCGGCGACATCGTATTGGTAGGAGCCGTCGGGCGAGAAGAGTTGGGTGCCGTTGCGCACCACCTCGATGCCGGCCTGCTGGGCGAGGACCTCCGTCGTGGCGATGACCCCGAGGCGTAAATGGAAGCCCACCGCATCGAGCACGCCCATCGGGATCGCAAAGACCAACAGCCCGAGCGGAAACATCAGGGCAGCGCCCCACCGCGCCCCACCTCCCAGCCGCACGACCCCCCAGGTGAAAATCAAAACCGCGATGATGGAAAACCGGGTCTGCTGCACGGCGTAGCCCAACAGGTGCAACGCCAGGCCCGCCAGCATGGCCACCACCGCGGGCCACCACGCAGCCGGATCGGCCCCGGAACCTCCGACCTTCGACGTTGCGCCTTTGATTTGCCGCAGGTTTCGCCAGCCCAGCCAAAGGGCGACCCCCAACACCAACAGTCCGTGTTGCGCCTCCGAGGCGGGGTTAAACCATTGCCAGCCCCACCACCAAAACACCGAGGATGTGTCGATGTAGCCCCGCACGGCGTTGCCCCAGAACTGAAAGACCACGAAGCCCACCAAGGCACACCCCGCGGCAACCACCCAGGGCGACGTCCATTTGATTCCAGACTGGTTTGGCGAGTCCGCAGCGTTCACGATGACCGGCAGTGTTCCGTT
Organism: Opitutaceae bacterium; assembly: GCA_018402455.1. Lineage (GTDB taxonomy): Bacteria > Verrucomicrobiota > Verrucomicrobiia > Opitutales > Opitutaceae > Actomonas. The sequence continues at coordinate 15,336 of JAGYIG010000015.1, read as the reverse complement.
CTCCGCACGGTTTTCCAAGCCCGCGATGAAGCTCCTGGTCCTCGCCCAAACTCCCCCGCCCCATCACGGCCAAAGCGCCATGGTGCAGCTGCTGCTGGAGGAGTTGCCGCGGGCGGCTCCCGCAATCGAACTCCACCACGTCAACCTCGCCCTCTCCTCCACCGACGCGGCCATCGGGCGCTGGCAACCCACCAAACTTTTGGCGGCGCGACGCGCGCTTCGCGCCGCCCATGCGGCCATCAGCCGGACGGGCTGCGATACGCTCTACTACGTGCCGGCCCCCGGAAAACGCATCGCGCTGTGGCGGGACATCCTGTTGCTGGGGTCCCTGCGCCCCCGGGTATCACGCCTCGTGTTGCATTGGCACGCCAGTGGGCTGGGGCAGTGGTTGGAAACGCAGGCCATGGGTTGGGAGCAGCGGGCGGCGACGCGCGCGCTAGGTCAGGCCGACCTTTCGATCGCGCTCGCGCCCTCCCTGTTGCCCGACACCCAAAAGCTTGCGCCACGACAGACCGCGATCGTCGCCAACGGCATCCCCGATCCGTTTGCCGAAACCGGAGTTCCCCCACGCCGCATCCTCGGTGAGACGGATCCACGCCAAATTCTGTTTCTCGGAATAGGAAGCCGAGACAAAGGACTCTTCCGGACCATCGATGCGCTCGCGCATTTGCCTCAAACCTTCCGGCTTACGTTTGCCGGGGGCTTTCCCGACGCAGCGTCGGCGCGACGTTTTGCCGCCGCCAAATCACGCTACGGCGATCGCCTGCAACAGGCGGGGTTTGTTAACGCGACCGGCCGCCGACAACTGCTAAGCGCAAGCGACGTGTTAGCCTTGCCCACCACTTACGCCCACGAAGGGTTTCCCTTGGTGCTTATCGAAGCACTCGCCGCTGATCTACCCATCGTCACCACCCGCTGGCGCGCCATTCCGGACCTGCTTCCCGAAGATCACCGCGGATTCATCGAGCCTGATGCTCCCGCCGATCTTGCCGCGTCCATCGCGGCCGCAGTCGCCCATCCCCCGCAAGGACGCCACCGAGCGTATTTTCTTGAGCACTACACCAGCGAACACTTCGGCCGTCACCTTGCGCAGGTGCTCCGCGATTTGTAGGTCGGACGTGGTGAGCTGTCAGGCATGGGAATCGATGTGCGGATTGGGCGTAGTGCCGTGCTTCAGCCGGCACTCAGAAACGCCGGCTAAAGCTCGGCGCTACATTCTATCCAAAGCGTGCTGCGCCATCTGTCACGTCGCCCACCATGCTATCCCCGACATTCTCATCGGCTCGATCAGTCGGCCAGGGACTCGTAAATATCAGCCCAGTGCTTCGCGATGTTGCAGGCGGCGAATCTCCACGACTCGTCCGGAGGGGCTAACCGACAATCCTCTTTGCGGTCTCGCCAGCGTTTAACCGCCAAAACCAGATCACCAGCGTCGCCGCTTTTAAACAGCTCTCCGTTTTTTCCTGGTTCCACGACGTCCACCGTGCCCCCCGAATCAGCGGTGATCACCGGCACCCCTGCCGCGATCGCCTCCAGGATGGCCATCGCGAACGGTTCATTCTCTGAGGCGACCACCAAAGCATCCGCCTTCGCCAGAATCCGCTGGGAGTCCGGCTGACGACCATGCCAAGTCACCCGATCCGCCAAGCCGAGCCCAGCCGTTTGCCGCGCCAATTCCGCGACGGCGGCATCGCACCCTCCCCCTATATGCTCAAAGGTCACTTCCCGCGGCATATCACGCAGCGCCGTGAGCACGAGGTCCCATCGTTTGCGCGTCACGCAGTCGCCAATACCGACCAAACAGAAACCCGGGAGCTTCGATGGCGACTCACCTCTCGATATCGCCGGACGACTTAAGGACACCCCACCCGGCATACACTGCTCCCACGTGTTCGGCGCGACGATTTCGTAGTATTGCTTCATGGCCGGGCTCAGCCAAAACAGCCGCCGTCCCAGCCGCGTCGCCATCTGTCGATAGAACCACCGGTGGCGGGCGTAGCAGTGCACACTCACCACCACCCGACGCTCGCCCCATTGGTGAAGCCAGTAGCCCACCGCCATGCCCGCCCGCGAATGACCGTGAAAGACCCGCTCGTTGCCCCCGGCCAGCCAGACTTGAACCTCCCGGGCGACCTGCCGCGATCGCCAGAACGTGCGGAGGTTCAACAACTCCCCGGCCAGGGCGGTAAACTCGAGTTGCGGCAGGGCGGGCTGGCGCTGCTGCCGGGCCCCGGGGTTAAGGCCCAGCCAGACTCCAAAACGCCCGGTGGCCGCCACGTTGTGCACGACCGAAACGATACCGCCCGCGTCGGAATCGTAACCCACGTAGTGCAACACGTCTTTCACCCCGGTGAACCAACTACGCATTGCGCACCAGTTAAAGCCGTAACTCCGCCCCCAACCAAATCCCCGCCCGCTCGCCCGCGGTCGTCCGCCGGCGGACCCTAGGTCTGCGGTTTAAGCCCCCAGGCCTTGACCGGTCCCCGCCAAAACAAGCGGGCATTCGCTTTTCTCTCGCCCGGTGGCGACTGGGCTATCGCAACATATCCCCACCGCAGTGCCTGCGCCCACCCCGACGGCCGGCGGCTTTCGACCAGCAGTCGACGCGCTTGCAACGCGACCACGGTCCATTGCTGTTCCCACGCCGCAACTCGGGCCACCCTCTGGCGCGTATGGCCGGAATCCCGCGGATCCAATAGCGCGATCGCTGACGCAAAGTTTTCCGGTTGGGAGCGGCGGCGACGAGCGGCCAGCAATTGAATGATGGCTTGGGATCCCCAGATTTCCGCCCGCCGACGATTGGTTGTTTGTTTTTCATAGCAGCGGTAATCCAGCACGGTCTGGGGCAAGACGGCGGCGCGATGGGTTTCGAAAAAACGCGCCTGAAAATCCAGATCGGCGGCGACGGCGAACGCCTCGCGATAGGGCAGCGCCGCCAAAACCGAACGGCGGATCATGCTCGCCGGAGTGACCACCGCAGCCGCAACCCCGGAGTAAACCTTTTGCTGGGCGCTTTCCGTCAGCATGAACAACGGATAGCCCAAGGATCGACCGGATTGATCCATGCACTCGGTTCGACCCGAAACCAAATCGAGGGTGGGATCGTCCGCCAATGCGGCGGCCTGAGTCGCCAATCTCCAGGGACGGCTCCGGTCGTCGTAGTCCGCCAACGCGACCAACTCCCCGCGGGCTTGGGCGACGGCGGCGTTATGCGCGGCCGGGATGCCTTGATTGGCGGAAAACCTCACCCACCGGAGGCGACGGTCCGAATCAGCGACCCCCAGATCAGCCGCCGAGAGGCCGGCGCCGTTGTCGACCAGCACCAGTTCAAACTCCACGTCCTGCTGGCTGAGGATCGCCGCGACCGCTTCGCGCAGGGGCGCGATTTTTTGGTGCACCGCCATGACGACTGAGACCCGTTTCATGGCCGGACAACAGAGAGTCGATCAGCCGCGAGGCAAGCCCCAACGGGTGATCGGCACCCCCGACCCAAATGGGGTCAAATCGCCGCTAACGCCACAGGGCCTGGCGCCTAAACCGCGTCAATATCCCCAGCGGAAAATAGTCCGCCAGCTTCGAACCGCGCTGGCCGCGCGGCACCCGGGAGATACGGGGCAGTTGGTCGATCCTTTTCACAAAGGAAGTGAACGCACCGTGGTAGCGCTCCACCGTGTGGTTGAGCGCGATGCGTTGCGCCTGCTCTCTCAATCGCCGGGCGTCGGCGGCGGGCAGCGCCATCAGCGTCTGCATTCTGGCCGCTGCCGTAGTGACGTCACCCGGGGGATACAGGCAGTGGGGGCTCAACCCGGGCAGGTAGTCCGTTATCAAGCTGCCGGCAATGGCGGGAAACACCGGCAGCACGCCAGCCGCCATGGCCTCCAGCATCACGATCGGGCCCCCTTCATGATCCGTGAACGATACCATGGCGTCCCACCCTTGCAGGCTTTGCGCGTAGGCCTCCGCCGACTGCCAACCCAGAAAACGCACGGCGGGGTCGTCGCCCAGCGCCCGCTGCAATTCAGCCCGCAGGGGACCGTCACTGACCACTTCGATGCGGTAACGCACCCCGAGGGTTCTCAAGGCGGCCACGAAAGGGATCAATCGGTCCGCTCGTTTCTGCGGCCGGACCAACCGGCCGGCGCAACCGATCACCCATTCCGCTCCTGACGGCCGCGAGGCGGAAAACGCGGGCGAAATTTCCACAGGCACGGGCAGCATCTGGCACCGCTCGGGCGGCAACTCCGGCCACAATTGGGCGACATCGGCGGCAGCCGCTTCACTCATGCAGATCACCCCGTCCACCCAGGGCTTCACCGCCGCCATCCCGGCTTCGAAATGGGTGCGGCTGTCCCACCAAGCCACGATCCGACGGTGGGACCCATCGGTATCCGCAAACCACGGCAGGCCCCCGCCGTTGTGCCAAAGCACCACCGCCGCGGGGAACCCGGCCAAGGCGGTCCGAACTTCCCGGCGCATGCGCCTTGGCGTATCCCATCCACCAAATCGGAGCGGGCGGTAGCGGGATTCGGTCGGTGCGATCGACTGGTCGAACAGCGCAATCTCGGCCGACTGAAATCCGACGGTCGCGTCCCAACGCCGATGATGGGCCAACAGGGTTTCCACTCCGCCCCTCCCTCGAATCCACGCCGCAACGTGGACCAAGCGAAGCAGCGATTTGGAGGTGACGGAAGTCGGGGGCAAGACCACGCTGCATCGTTCGCCTTTTTGGCGATGCCTTCAAGCCACCGCTGCAACCCGCCCTTTCCGAACCACGTGTCCGCCTCCCGTTCTGCGACTCCGTTGCGCCTGCTCCCCATCCTTGCCGCTCAAGCGGTGGGCTTGGCCTGCGGGATCATTGGCTTGCGGCTGAACTCCCATCTGCTCCCGCCTGCCATGCTCGGAATCTACGGCGTGTTTCTGACCTTTGCTCCCATCGGCGCGTGGGTCGTGCATGCGGGGATCGCAAAATACTTGGTGCGCTACTGGGCGAGCACCCCCGACCGCCCCGGGATGATGCGCTTGGTTTCAAAAATCTGGGCCCGCAGGCTACCGTGGTTGATCGCTGGGGCGGGGGCTGGAGCCGCTTTGCTGCGGCCGCTGCTACCGGGGCAATTCGCGACGGTGGCCGGCGCCCTGTTTTTGGCGACCGCCAGCCTCGCCCTGTTGTCGCTGGTCCACTCCGCCTTGCAGGCCGAGCGGGCCCACTGGCGGGATTTCTGGGTCAGTGGCTTCGGCTCGGTCACCCGCACTCTGGTGCCGCCCCTTTGGTTCGCGGTCAGCGGTGGGGTGGCGGCAACGCTGTGGTGGGGATTCGGCCTCCACGCCTTGGCCACGGCCGTTCTGGGGTTGGGGCTGATGCGGCACTACCTGAGATGGGGGCAAAGCGGCAACAGCGCCCCGCCGGTTCCACCGGTCTACCAAGGCTCGCTGTTCATCGTTCTGGCCCTGTCCACTTGGGCTCTCACCGGCGTCAACCGCTGGATTGTGGCCGGGTTCTTTGGTGAGGAGGAGGCGGGATTTTTCACCCTGGCCAGCAGCATGGCCGTCGTCGCGGTGACCATGATCAGCAATGCCTGGGTGCAGTATTTTCGACCGGGATTATTCGCGATGGGGGACACCGCTGGCGGCGATCGCGAACGGCTCTCCCGGCACACCGACCGGAGCGCATTGGCTTACAACCTCGTGGCCGCGGGCACATTGGTGGTCATCATCCAAATCGCCCCCTCCCTCTTGGGCTGGCTGATTGATCCCCGCTACACGGCGGCCTTTCGCTGGCTGTTGCCCGCCGGTTGTTTCGCGATCGCGCTCAACACGATGCACTTCTTTAACCTGTTGCTACTGGCGGCGAAGCGGGAGCGCGAGACGGCGCCCCCCGAACTGGTCTCAAGCGCCGTGTTGATCGGCGGGGGACTGGTGGCGGCGAGTGTCAGCATCGATGCCCTCAAACTCTGGTTGACGGCCAGCCCGATCGTGGTCTGGACGCTGACCCGATGGTTGGCCCGGCGAGCCCTCGCTCGAGCGGCCTAGGTGACCACCCAACGGCTGAGCCGGGGGGACCGTCGGGCCAGCGCATTGACCAGCAAGCGCCAATTCCCCCACCCCTGCGTGGCCACGATGCGCCGCAGGCAGCGGAGGTATTCGGCCCAACCCACCTCCAAAGCCTGTGCCCTCGCCAACAAACCAATCGCGAGGAAAGCGCGTCGGGCTTCCCGCGAAAAAAGGTGCCCATGGCGCTGAAGACAAACCCGGTATTCCTGCCAAACCGCCAACCGATTCCCGGAATTCACGCGGGGACCGTCGTGGGTATACATGACCAGCAGTTTTTCCGGCACACAAGCCACCCACCGTTCCGGTCGGCGGGCCAGAAACGCGATGGCGAACAGATGGTCCTGCGCCGCAATCGCGGTCGGGTCAAAGCGCACTTGGGCATCCGCCCGGTGAAACATCACCGGGGTCGGGTAGTCCGCCCCCACCAAACACGCATCCCCCCGGTAGACGGATTGTTGACACTGCCGCACCCGTCGGCGCTGCGGCATCACGACTTCATAACCACAAATGACCAAGTCCGCCCCATCCTGCTCGGCCCGCGCCAATTGCCGGGCCAGTTTCCCCGGCAGATAAACGTCGTCGTCGTCCAGATAGCTGATCCAACCCCCGCGCGCAGCATCCAACCCCGCGTTGCGGGCCTCCGAGGCGTTAGTCGGACGCGGTTCCGGCACGAGCACCTTCAACCGGGCATCCGCGAGTAGGTCCGCCAGCGCCGGATTCTCCCGCACCGGACCGGTGGTGCGATTGCTGTCCACCAACAGGACCTCCAGTTCGATTCCCTTCTGACTCAACACACTGCGTAGGGCCCGGGGCACCATGTCGGGTCGATCGCAGGTGGGAAGGATGACGCTGACCATGGTCATGGGATATCGGGTGAAACCACCACGACGGCGGGCGGGAGGCAATGCCCTTCCCGTCGGCCCCTCCCGGGGGGGGGGACAACCTGAGATTGCACCCCGCCAAGGCCTGCGGCTGAATCCGGCTGGCGCATGAATTCCCTGACTCCGGCATGGCGAGAACGATTATGGATCAGCGGCGCGGTCGTGCTCGCCGTGGTGCTCGGAGTGCAGATCGCTCAAGGGGGTTGGCTGCTGCCCGGCCTGCTGGGAGCCGGGGTGGTCCTGTTCACCCTCTATCGGCTCAAGGCCGAGTCCTTGGGCAGCTTCGTGCTGGCAGGTTTGCTGGCCGGATATTTCATCGGCAACCGCGGATTCGCGCAGCTCATGCCAGCGCCCTCAATTCCCCTGCTGCCCGCCGAGGCCGCGTTGGCGACCCTGGTGGCCCTGCAGGTCCTCGAGCGGATTCGGGGCGGGCTGAGACGGCGGATTCACTGGATCGATGCCCTGATCGTAGCTTGGGTGGTATTCGGAATCGCTCGGATGTTTTTCGATGCCAAGTTGTTTGGTTTCGTCGCGGTGAGGGACTTTGCCATGGTCTATTATGCGGTGTTTTTCTTTCTGGCGGCCAACATCGTGCACCGCGATTTCGGCAAACTGTCGGTGCTGATGGACACCCTGAGGATTGCGAGCGTGATCATGGGAATCCTGTTTTTCATGACCCTGCTATGGCCCAACGTCTTGGAGTCGACGCTCACCCTCCGCGGGGTGCCGGTGATATTCTACAAGGCCGATCTGGTGGGGATCTTCGCGGGCATCGGGGCGTTGCTACACTTTATCCGATTCGAACAAACCGGCCGGTGGCACTCGGTGGGATTCAGCCTGCTGTTGGTAGGGGTGGTGCTGGCCACCAACAACCGCTCCGCCCTGCTGGCGCTGACGGTGGGAGCCGCCGCACTCGGGCTGGCCGGGCGATGGCGTTTCCCCGCCCTGCTGGCGGGGGGCGCGGTGGTCGCCACCGTATTCCTGGTGGCGGTGGCCTCGTGGCGCGGGGACGATTGGCGCGACACTCCGCTGATCGAGGCCTACGAACGGGTGGTCTCTTTGGTCGACCCCTTGGGCACCGGCAATTATCAAGGGGAAGAGACCGCCAACAAGGGGGACAACAACCGCTTCCGGCTGGTCTGGTGGACCGAGGTGATCAACGAAACCCTCGACACGTCCCCGGTCTTCGGGCTCGGGTTTGGCTACGACCTCGCCGCGCGGTTTCAGCGCGTCTACTACGGCGTGTTCCCCGAAGACTTCAACGCCCGGAGCCCTCACTCCATCGTCATCACCGTTTTCGCGCGCATGGGGGCCATCGGACTGGGGCTCTTCCTCGGGATCGTCGCCCAGATGGTCGTCTGGGTGTGGCGGGCGGCGCGGCGGAATAATCTGGAACAACTGGGCCCGGCGTTAATGGCCACGATGGTGTTTACCGGAGCGTGCTTCGGGGTGGTGTTGGAGGGTCCGATGGGAGCGGTGGTCTTTTGGGTGATGCTGGGAGCTGCAGCCGCAATTTCGCAGGGGGATCAGCGCGATAGTAAAGAACCGCGCTTGATCTCCTGACCAGAATGCCGGCAACTTGAGACGTTGTGGCACGACGGAGCCTGTCCGCCCGCGCCCCGCTCGCGAACCCATGGCCGTCAACCTCCGCACGCCCCTCGAAGTTTTCAGCGTCTTCAAACTGACGACGCGGGAGCGCTGGGACATCGGCACCCCCTTGGTGATCGCGACCCTCAGTGTCATCGGCGTCGCTTTCATCTACAGTGCGCAATACTCGGTCGCAGCCAGCTCTTGGAAGATGCAGATCGTGTGGCTGGTGGCCGGGATTCTGATCTACGTGGCCACCAGCTTGGTCGATTATCGGTTTTGGCTGAGAGTAATCCATTGGTTTTACGGAGGTTGCATATTGCTGCTCCTCCTCGTCCTCTTCTTCGGGGTGGAGCGCTACGGCGCCCAGCGGTGGCTCAGCTTGGGCGGATTCAGCCTGCAACCCTCCGAACCCGCCAAAGCGGCGGTGTTGTTGGTGGCCGCGACCATTCTGATGCGGGAGAAGGTCGGCACGGTGGCGCAATCTCTCGGGGTGCTCGGCAAGTTGGCGCTTGCCGTAGGAATTCCCATGGTCCTTATCCTGCTCCAACCCGACTTGAAGTCGGTTATCGTTCTGCCCCCCATGGTTTTCTCAATGCTCTACGTTTCCCGCTTGTCGACGCGGTTTTTCGTGGGCGCACTGGCGGCCTTCATGGTGGTCATGGGCACGGTGGCGTGGGACGCCTCCCGCTACATTAAGTTCATGGAGGAGAACGACTACTCCTATGTGCGCGATCGCGGCAAATACGAGCCGCACAGCTGGGTGCCCTTCAAGGACTACCAGCGCAATCGCATCATCTCTTTTACCAATCCCGACAAAATCGACCCGATGGGCATCAGCTGGAATCAACGCCAGTCCCTCATCTCGGTCGGGAGCGGCGGGCTGCTGGGCAAAGGCTGGACCGAGGGCACCCAAGCCCAACTCGGATACCTGCCGCGCGCGGTGGCCCACAACGACTTTATCTTCTCGGTCATCGCCGAGGAGAAAGGACTTTTGGGAAGCCTCACGGTTCTCAGTCTGTTTGGTTTGATGTTGTTTAACGGCATCCGTATCGCGGGCCTCGCTCGCGACCGCTTCGGCACCTTGATCGCCCTCGGCGTCACCGTGCTGTTCTCGGTTCACGTATTCGTTAACATCGCCATGACCATCGGGCTGGTGCCCATCACGGGCATACCACTTCCCTTCATTAGCTACGGTGGTTCCTTCCTGCTCAGTTGCTGTCTGCTGCAAGGACTCGTCCAGAGCGTCTATCGATTTCGAAAGGACTTCACGTGAAACTGAACCTTTCCTTCGATATCGCACGCCGGTTCGACTCCCCTTGCGCCGCAACTTCCGCTACCGGGACCACCGTCCAACCCAAGGACACCACCCGAAATGAGCGATCAGATTCCCTCCCCGGCCTCCCCGGCCGACCCTTCCTCGAAATATGACGAAGAACTTGCCCAGCCGCCCCCCCAGCGCAAGGCCGACGCAACCGACCGCCAAGGCCTGAAAAAAGGCGCCCAGGACCGCGCCAAAAAGCGGCCCCTGCTCCAGAAAATCGTTGCTGCCTTCCAAAAGGAGAAATCCTCCTTCCGCGAGCTCATCATCAATGCCGAACCGCTCGAGAAGCGGGTCGCCCTGCTCGTCGACGGCGTGCTCGAAAAATACGAGATCGAACGCGAGTCCGACAACCGGATGGTCGGCGGCATCTACAAGGGCCGGATCAAAAACCTCGATCCCGGTCTCAAGGCCGCCTTTGTCGACATCGGCTACAATAAGAACGCCTTCCTGCACTATTGGGACATGCTGCCCGCCGCCGCCGATTCCTCGGTGGAGGTGGTCCGGGTCAACAGCAAGAAGAAGCCCAAGAAGTCCGGGAGCGAGCCCACCGTAAAGGACATCCCCAAACTCTATCCGGCCGGCTCCGAAATCGTCATCCAGGTCACCAAGGGGCCCATCGGCACCAAGGGACCGCGCACCACCACCAACCTTTCCCTCCCCGGCCGCTTTCTCGTGCTCATGCCCTACAGCGACCAGTGTGGCATCTCCCGGAAGATTGAGGACAACCGCGAGCGGCAGCGCCTGAAGCGTCTGATCAATGAGCTCACCATCCCTGAAGGCATGGGCGTCATCGTGCGCACCGCCGGGGAAGGCAAAAAGGCCCGCTACTTCGTGCGCGACCTTCACCTCCTGCTGAAAACCTGGGCGCAAATCCAAGCCCGCGAGTCGAGCGAGCGTTCCCCGGCCTGCCTTTACCAGGAACCCGATATCGTGGAGCGGACGGTGCGCGACTTCCTCACCGAGGAGGTTGATCGCGTGCTGGTCGACAATACCGCCGACCACACCCGGGCCCAGGCGGCGGTCGCGCAGATCTCCGCCCGTTCCAAAGGCAAGATCGCGCTTTACCAGGACAATATTCCCATCTTCGAGCGCTTCAACATCGAGCGCCAGATCGAGCAGACCGCCCTGCGCAAAGTGGGGCTCCCCTCCGGCGGCGAGATCGTCATCGACGAGACCGAGGCCCTCATCTCGGTCGATGTGAACACCGGCTCCCACAAGAACCGCGGCGGCGAGGACAAGAATGTCATCTATGCCGTGAACCTCGAGGCCGCCACGGAGATCTCGCGCCAGATTCGCCTGCGCAATCTCGGTGGGTTGATCATCATCGACTTCATCGACATGAAGGAGCGGCGACACCGCAACGCGGTCTACGAGCGCATGCAGGAACTCATGTCCCACGACCGGGCCAAAACCCACGTGCTGCCGATTTCCCAACTGGGCATCCTGCAGATGACCCGCCAGCGCCAACAGGAGTCCCTCTCGTCCAACCTCTACACCGACTGCCCCTACTGTCGGGGACGTGGCATCGTCAAATCAGCCACCACCACCTCGGTGGAACTGCAACGTCGGCTCTCGTCGATTGTGCGGCGCCTCAACGTGCGGAACGGCAATACCGGCCAAGCGCTGCGCGTGTTGGTGCATCCATCGATTTTGGAGCGCCTGCGCGAGGAGGACGCCGAATTGCTCGTGCGCATGGAACGCGACTTTGGCGTGAAGCTGGCCTTCCGGGCCGATCTGAGTTTCCACGTGGAAAACTTCAAGATCGTCGACGCCGTCACGGGCGAAGAATACCGGTAAGACGATACTGCCGCGCCGGGCAAAATAGGTTTCCGGAGATCCGACCTCCGGCCTCACCACGAGGCCGGAGGCCGGAGGTGCCGATTGGATGACGGGCGCGACGCCGGCCCGAGCCTGCAGCCCGATGAGCAAGGGTTAACTGACTGGCCTCGGATCCAACGGCCTAATGGCTCCAGGGTGGCACGATGTGATTCGCCCGGGCGTAGGCGATCAACTGGCCGAGGTGCTCGTGTTGGTGATCAGCCACCATCAACGCAAGCCGACCCCGGGGTGCGGTCATCCCAAAAAACTCGATTTCTTCAGCCATCGCCTCTGCGCTGACCTGTTCCAAGGCCTGCTTGGCATGCGTGACCGACGCTCGATAAATCTCAATCAGGGTGGCCTTGTCGGCCCCTTCCCCGAGTTCGCGTGGAGTGATGCCGGTGGGGATCGGTCGGCCCAGCATACTGCTGATGTAGTAGTTGGCGCCGGCGAGGTGTTTGAGCACCTCCCCCACGTTGGCCACCCCCTCCATCGGAGTGTAACCGTAGGCGTCGGCGGGAATGGCTTCCGCCAACTGCAGCATTTTGTCCTCCGCCGCGCCCAGACTCATCACGATGAGCTGATTCGTCATCGGCACTTCGCGGCTGGCCGAGGGGTCCGCCAAAACCGTGAAGGGAAGGACAAGCGTGCCCACGGCCAAAAGAGTTGAAGAGAGGAATTTCATCGGAGAGGGAGGGGACGAGGGAAGGGGTTGGAGGAAAACGGGAAAGTGGATCGACATTGCGAAAATCGGTCAACCCGGAGTGGGATCAAGATGTCGCCCGTAAATTCCCCGCGATCGGCAACGATGAACCCCGAGCGTCCCTTCGAACGGGCCCGTCCGGATCGTCCCGCGGGCGGATTCCTCTTTCGGGCTCGGCGCTCTTCCGACCATGACGCAGGCTGAAGCTGACCCTCTGCCGGTTCTCGTCCTCCTCCCCTTCCTCAGATCGGATTCAAGGCCATGACGCTTTCCTCCCTTCCCTCCTCGGCCCCCCCGCCCGTCGGTCTGCGAGCGACTCAACTCCGCGTCGAAGACACGGATGCGCCCCAACGGGTCGACACGCCCGATCCCCGGTTCTCCTGGCGACTCGAGTCCGACGAGCGTGGTGTCGTCCAGACCACCTACCAACTCCACGTCACCGCCCGGGATGCCTTCGGCCAACCCACCGGCTCGGCTTGGGAAGGGTCACCCGTCCACTCCAGTCAATCCCAGTGGGTGTCTCTGCCCGGTTTTTCCGCTGCTCCGCAAACCCGCTACGCCTGGAAAGTCCGCGTCTGGGACCGCCTCGGCCGCGACAGCGGTTGGAGTGAGCCTGCTGAATTCGAGACCAGTCTGCTCGGCGGGCCATGGCGGGCCGAATGGATCAGCGACAACCGACCGGTCGCCAAGCGCGAGGCTCCGCCCGCCCGCTACCTGCGCAAGGACTTCGCACTGCCCGCCGCGCCGGTTCGCGCGCGCCTCTACCTCTCCGCCTTCGGTTTGGCTGAGCCGTGGCTCAACGGTTCGCGCGTGAGTGAGGACTATTTTCTGCCCGGTTGGCCGGACTATCGAAAGCGCAACTTCTACGTGAGCTACGATGTGACCGACCAGCTTCAGGCCGGCGACAACACCTGCGGTATCGTCCTGGGTGATGGATGGTATTCCGGCTCGCTGATGCAGGACCATCAGTATGGCGAAATAGCCAGCGTCTCCGGCTGGATCGAGATCACCACGGTGGACCACCAAACCCTCACGATTGCCACGGACTCGTCCTGGCAATGGAGCGAGGGTCCGATTCGCGCCCAAGGCATCTACTTCGGCGAAACCCACGACGCCCGACGCGAAATGCCCACTTGGGCGAAGCCCGGCCATGCCACCGGCTCGTGGCAGAGTGTCGCCATCCTGCCGCCGGTCACCGTGCCCATCGCAGCCCGGCTTTCCCCGCCGGTGCGCCGCATCGAAGAGCTTACTCCTCAGAGCGTGACCGAGATAGAGCCCGGGGTCTTCATCTACGACCTCGGTCAAAACATGGTGGGTTGGGTGCGGCTCAAAGTGCAGGCCGCAGCCGGCCAGGAGATTCGCATTCGCCACGCCGAGATGCTTGAAGCCGACGGCCGCCTCCACACCGCCAACCTGCGCACCGCCCAAGCCACCGGGCGCTACGTTGCAGCCGGCCGCGACGTGGAAACCTGGGAGCCCTCCTTCAGCTTTTTCGGTTTCCGCTATGTCGAGCTCACCGGCATCGAGCGGCCCCGCGAGGATGCCGTGACCGGCGTGGTGGTGCACAGCGACCTCGAACGCATCGGAGATTTCGAATGCTCCGATCCACTGCTCAATCAACTCTACGCCAACACCCGGTGGGGGCAGAAAGGCAACTTCCTCGAACTTCCCACCGATTGCCCCCAACGCAACGAGCGGCTCGGCTGGACGGGTGACGCCCAGGTCTTCGCCCACACGGCGCACTTCAACTTAAAAAGCGGCGGGTTTTACCGCCAGTGGATGGCCGCGGTGCGCGATGGGTTCAAGGACGGTGGCTTTCCGGACGTCGCTCCCGATACCGGCATCGATTATGGCGCCGCCGGTTGGGCGGATGCCGGCGTGATCGTGCCTTGGGTCACATGGGTCCACACCGGTGATCGCCGGATCTTGGAGGACAACTTCAACGCCATGTGCCGATGGGTGGACCTGCAGGAGGCCTCCGCGCCGGCCGGGATCCGGATCAGTAAACGCCGCTGGGGTGATTGGCTGGCACCGGGCCATGCCCCCCGCGAAGCCCCGACGCCCTACGTCCTGATCGCCACAGCTTTTTTCGCCCAATCCACCCTGCTTACCGCCCGCACCGCGGAAGTCCTGGGCGAGGCGGAGATCGCCCAGCGTTATCGGGAGCTCCACGCCCGCGTCAAAGCCGCCTTTAACCGCGAGTTTGTGGCGGCGGATGGTCGCATCACCAGCGATGAACAAACCGCTTACCTGCTGGCCTTGGCGTTCGACTTGGTGACCGCCGAATTGCGCCCCCGGATGGAACAACACCTCCAACGCGCGGTAGCGGAAAAAGACAACCACCTGGCCACGGGCTTCCTCGGCACTCCCCTGTTGGTGCCCACGTTGACCGCCATTGGCCGCAGTGACCTGGCCTACACGGTGCTCCAACAGGTAACCTACCCGGGCTGGCTCTTCAGCGTGAAAAACGGGGCCACCACCATCTGGGAACGCTGGGACAGCTGGACGCCCGAAGGCGGCTTCAATTCGGCCGGCATGAATTCCTTCAACCACTACGCCTACGGATCCGTGGTGGGTTGGTTCTACGACACCATCGCCGGGTTGTGCCCCTTGCCGGAACATCCCGGCTGGAAGGAATTCGCCATCGCGCCGCAACCCGGCGGAGGGCTGACCCATGCCCGCGCCAGCGTGGAAACGCCCTACGGGCTGGCCGCCAGTCATTGGCGAGCCGACGAGGGCGGATTCGAAATCGACATAATCGTCCCCCCCAACACCCACGCCCACGTGACGCTGCCGGCCACCGATAGCACCAAAATCACCAGCGAGGCGAAGCCCCTGCCCGATATTCGCCAAGTCTCCGAAATCGCCGCATCCACCGAAGCCGTGACCTTTCTCCTCTCCTCCGGACACTACGGGTTCACCGTCGCAATCCCCGCGTCCGCCTCCTGATCCTGACCCGCGGAAGAGCAAAGTTA
>JAGYIG010000014.1 GCA_018402455.1 Opitutaceae bacterium | reverse complement strand
AAGCTGCTGCAGGTCCAACAAGCGTTGAAACTCCGCCGGGATATTGGGAAAAAGCAGGTCATTTTCCGTCGCCGGGCGGGCGGAGGGAGGGGAAGAGGAATCACTCATGAAGGGAAAATCAAAGGCCGGTTGCCGGGCGCGCCGAGCCTAACCGGAAAACGGAAAGATGTGGAAGAATTCGAGGAAGAAGAACCCGGCGATGACGTAGCCGGTGACGGGAAAGTCCTTGGCCCGTCCCGCGGTGACCGCCAACAGGGCGGCGGCGATCAGGCCCAACCCGATGCCCTCGGCGATGCTGAAGGTGAGCGGAATGCACAGGATCGTGAGCAGGGCCGGAGCGGCGATCTTGAAATCACTCATTTTGATTTCGGTGACCGACTGAAGCATGAAGATGCCGACCACCACGAGGGCCGGGGCGGTGGCCGCGGCCGGCACCGCGAGGATCAGGGGCGTCAGGAACAGGGCCAGCAGCATGAGCCCGGCGACGGTGACGCCGGTGAGACCGGTGCGCCCGCCGGCCTCCACGCCGGACGCGGATTCGATGTAGCTGACCACGGTCGAGGTGCCGAAGAGAGAGCTCAGAATCGCGGCGATCGAATCCGCCACCAGCGCCCGGCCCGCTTTGGGCAGGTGCCCGTCGGCGTCCAGCATGCCCGCTCGTTTGGTGACGCCGATGAGGGTGCCGATGTTGTCGAACATGTCCACCATCAGCAGCGTGAGGATGAGCGGCAGCGCGGCCAGCAGGGCGGTGGAGGAGGTCAGGAAACCGAACTCGAGTTTCAGGAAGACCGGGGCGGCGGAAGCCGGCGCGGAAAAGAAACTCTCGGGCAGACGGGTGACGCGGCCGCCGGCGCCGTCCGGCACCAACAGGCCCAGCACGGTCGTCGCGGCGATGCCCAGAATGATCGCGCCGGGCACGCCCCGGGCGACGAGGACGAGGGTCAGCGCAATCCCGATCAGACATAGCATTACCGGCCCGGAAGTGAAGTCACCGTTGCTCACCAGCGTCGCGGGATTGTCCACGATCACCCCGCCGTTTTTGAGGCCGATGAAGGCGATGAAAAGCCCGATGCCGCAGGTGATGGCAATTTTGAGGGAGTAGGGGATGGCCTTGACGATTTTCTCGCGCACGCCGGTGACCGACAGCAGGAGAAAGGCGATGCCATTGATGAACACCATGCCGAGGGCCTCCTGCCAACGGATGCCGGCTCCAATGACGATGGTGTAGGTGAAGAAGGCGTTGATCCCCATTCCCGGGGCCAAGGCCAGGGGGAAATTGGTCAACGCTGCCATCAGCAGGGTGCTGACGGCGGCGGTCAGGGCGGTCACCGTGATCAAGGCCCCTTGATCCATGCCGGTGGCGGAAAGGATCGAGGGGTTTACGGCCAGGATGTAGGCCATGGCGGCGAAGGTGGTCAGCCCGGCTTGAAGTTCACGCGGGACGCTGGTCCCGTGCGCGGAGAGTTTAAACAGTCGTTCGAACATGCTGGTAGGAGGCAGGAAGTAGCATCGAAGGTGCCAACGTGAGAAGGGATGGCGAGTGGTATCCGTGCCGTCGCCGGGCGGTCCCGGCGCGGTGGCTCAGGCGGCTAGGAGCGTGACCGTTTGCTGCTGGAGGGGGGCGGCGGCAAAGGCTGCGCGGAAGCTGGCCAGGTCGTGGCAGGCGGTCTTGGCGACCTGTTTGAAGGGCAGTTGGAAACGCAGGGTCGTTTCGCCAAAGGGCCACGGAGTTATGCTGAACGTGCCGTCGCCGTGCGGGTGGCAGTGCAGCTCGTGGCGTTGGCCGGTCCGGTCGGGATGGAGGTGGCGCAAGGCACGGGGCGCATCGAAGCCCGAACACGCGATCAGGGAGAGGTTGTCGCAGGCTTGCAGAAACTCGAAGCCGCGTTGCAGGGCCGCCGGGTCCAGGCCCAAGCGTTCGCGCTCGGTGTGCTGCCAGGCTTGCTGCTGCGCGACGAAGGCCCGATGGGCCTCGCGGTGTTCGGGGCGAATGGTGGAGACGTCGGCCTGTTCGGTCAGCAGGTTCACGGTGTGCAGGGAGACGACGATGCCCGCGGTCGGGTCCTGCCGGGCCACGGCGGCGGTGGCCTGGGCCCGCACCTGCAGGTAGCTGGGCAGGTCGATTTCCTCAAAGGCGGAATAGGCTCCGACGAGGGCGCGGGTGAAGGCTTCCGGTTTGCCCGCGGGGGTGAGGTGGGGCGCGGCATCCCGCTCCAGCCAGCCGTCGTCGTGGTGATGGACGGCATAGCGGATCGAAGGGAAGGGTTCGGGCGGAGCGAATTGAGCGTTGCCCCAGGCATCCGCAAAGTCGCCGGCGAGCCGGGCGTGGTCGGAATGGGTGATCAGAATCCAGTGGGTGGAGGTTTCGGCGCGAATCATGAGGCGGCGGGCAAGCAGGTTTCGCACCGGGCGAAGCAGGAATGAATCGCCGGTGACCGGGACGAGGCGAAGACGATCTGCAACCCAACCGAAAGGTCTCCCTCCACGTGAACGGGAATCGAGAGGGCGGGGCGCCCGGCGATGCTCACATGGGTGTTGAGGGCCAGCAGCGTCTCGCGAATTTCCGGCCGGTTGTCACTGGTCAGCGGTGCCGGGGTCAGCGTCACGGGGGTGATCAGAAAATCGAACGTGGCGAAGAATGTGTCGTAGGCCGCACGGATGCGCAGGGCATGGTGACGGGCGGCGTCGAGTTGGGCGGCGGTCCAGTGTCGGCCTCGGTCGATGCGCTGCCACACGGGTGTGCCGTAGGCGGCCCGTTCGGCGTCCAGGGTGGCTTGATGGACGGCGTAGGCTTCGGTGCTTTGCAGGATCGAGTAGGTGTCGCCGACCCCACGTGCGACCTGCGCCAAGGGAGTGGTTTCATCCAGCGCGAGGTCGGTAAACCGGGCGGCGGTGGCGTCGAGGGTTTGCCGCGTCTCGGCGGGGCCGGACAGCCCGAGAGCCGAGGCCGGCAGGTAGGCGCCGCGCAGAGGGGCCGGTGCGGCGGGGACGGGATCGGCGTGCAGCAGGCGCCACAGGGTGGCGCAGTCGGCGAGGGTGGCGGTGAGCCAGCCGGCGGTATCAAAGGAGGGAGCCAACGGAAAGGCGTCGGTGATTTCCGGTTCGCCCGGTTGGCCGCGCCAGCTGTAGAGACCGCAATAGGCGGCGGGCACGCGCAGGGACCCGGCCGTGTCCGTGCCCAGGGCGAAGGGGGCGATCCCGGCGGCGACCGCGATCTCCTTGATGAACCTCCGGCGGTGCGCCCGGCATGGTGGGGGTGTTCGACGTCGCCGTAGTGGGGGTTCTCTCCGGTCAAGCCGTAGGCAAACTCGTGCAGGTGGGTTTTGGCTGCCAAGGTGGCGCCGAGAGATTCCAGTCGGCTGATCAGGTGACTGGTCCGCCGGGCGGGGGGGCGGCGCAGGATGCCGCCCGCCCGGGTGGGGGTGCCGCGGTAGGGGAACAGGTCCTTGGCCACGAACGGCACCCCCGCGAGCGGACCGTTCCGGTGGGTCCCCGGGGGACCAAACGGATCGGGGCGATGCCATGCCCATACGGCGGGGCGCTGGGGCGGCGACAGGCGCATGAGCAACTTTTGCCAAGCGGCCGTTGCGGTCGGGTCGTCTTTGCGGTGGAGCTCGAGCCAGGCGGAAATGTCCATCGGGCCCGACCTTGGGAGGCTCCCTGGTTCAAGGCAATAGCCCCGCGCCGGACAATCCGCTTGGCGACTGGGACAATCGCGCTACGTTTGGGCGAATGGATCCAGAAGCGAAACTTGTTGAACTCGGACTTACCCTGCCCGGTCCGCCGGCCTCGGGCGGCAACTACCTGCCCTACGTGCGCACGGGCAACCTGCTCTATTGTGCGGGCACCATCTCGGTGCAGGATGGGGCCATGACCCACGTGGGTCAGGTGGGCGCGACGCAAACGGTGGAGACGGGCTACGAATCGGCCAAAATTTGTGCCCTCAACACGCTGGCCAATTTGAAGGCGGCTGTGGGCTCGCTCAGCAAAATCAAGCGCCTGGTGTATGTGGGGGGCTACGTGAACGCGGTCGCGGGTTTTGCGGACAGCCCGGCGGTCATCAATGGGGCGAGTGACTTGTTCATCGCGGTTTTCGGCGAGGCCGGACGGCACGCCCGGGCGGCGGTGGCGGTGGCGGGTTTACCCAAGGACTCCACCGTGGAGATCCAAGTGGTCGCCGAAGTCGCCGAGTAGGGGAAGTCCCGGCGCCGCCGGGCTCCTTTCACCGCCACGGGCGGCGTCAAGCGCCGCCCCTGCCCACGCCACCGTCCGTCTCCTCAAAAGCCCTGGTCTACGCTAAGTTTTGGGACCAAGCCAACTTCAGATCATGGGACGATGCGGCTCGCATTCGGCCTCGTAGTCGATCCCGGGCAGGCCGAAGCCAAACATCTTCAGGAACTCCTCCCGGTAGCCGGCGATGTCGGTCAGTTCCGCCAGATTCTCGGTCGTGACCTGCGGCCAGATTTTCGCTCCCTCGGCCTGCACCTCGGGCTGCATTTCCAGGTCGTCGATCCGCACGCGATTGGCCACGTCGAGCTGGAGGTCCGCGCCCTGGTAGAGCCGCTCAGCGAAGAGGCGTTGCATTTGTTCGATGCAGCCCTCGTGGGTGCCCTTGGCCTTCATGATCTTGTAGAGAATGGAGATGTAGAGGGGGACGACGGGAATGGCCGAGCTGGCTTGGGAGACGAGGGCCTTGTTGACTGAAATCAACGCGCGACCGCCGTCGGCGGAGAGCTTGCCATGGATCCGGGCGCAGGCGGCTTCGAGGTCGTTTTTGGCCAGGCCGATGGTGCCGTTTTTGTAGATGTCCCAGGTGACTTCCGGTCCGATGTAGGAGTAAGCGACCGTGGTCGCGGCCGGGGCGAGCACGCCGGCATCGGCCAGCGCCTGCATCCAGCGCTCCCAGTCGTCCCCGCCCATCACGGCGATGGTGTCGGCGATCTCGTCGGGCGAGGCCGGTTCGATGGTGATGTCGCTGACCAGCCCCCGATCGGTGTCCACGGTGCGGTTGGCGTAAGGCTTGCCCACGGGCTTGAGCACAGACTTGTGGACGGCGCCGGTGTCGGGGTGGGTGCGGCGCGGCGAAGCGAGCGAATAAACAACCAAGTCAACCGAGCCGAGATCCTCTTTGATGGCCTGAATAACCTGGGTTTTCACCTCATCGGAGAAGGCGTCGCCGTTGAAGTTGCGGGCGTAGAGACCGGCCGCGCGGGCCTTCTCGGTGAACCCGATGGTGTTATACCACCCGGCGGTGCCGAGGCGGTCCTCGTCGGACGGGCGTTCGAAAAAGACGCCGATGGTGCTGGCGCCGCAGCCGAAGGCGGCGGTGATCCGGGAGGACAGCCCAAATCCCGTCGAAGAGCCGATGACCAGCACGCGTCGGGGTCCATCGCCGATGGGTCCCTTCGATTTTACGTAGTCGATTTGCTGTTGAACGTGAGCTGCGCAGCCATCCGGGTGGGACGTCACGCAAACAAAGCCGCGAACACGAGGTTTGATGACCATGCGCGGAGGCTTCAGGCGTGGTGGCTTGCTGGCAAGGCCCGAAACGGGGCGGTGAATCACCGCTGCCAGTCGGCCTCGAGGCGAAGGGGCGCGGGGCCGGGTCCGTGGTCGGAAAATTGGATGATAAGTCGAGTCGGAGACGGGTTGCCGGCCGGTTGGGTGAACCCGATGAGGTGAGCGGACTTGCCCGGGATCAGGGGCAACGGCTCGAGTCCGGCATGGCCTTCGCTGGCCACAAACACCTGCAGGTCCGCGAAGGGTGGGGCGGAGCGGAGGGCGGGCAGGACCAAAAACCCGGCGGCAAGTTCGTCCGACCAGCACGCCACAATCGATTCATGCCCGCCGTTGTCGGCGGGGAGGCGAAGGAGGGCCCACGCGGAAATCGACCGACCTGCGCCGATCGGGCGCAGTTGTTGCAGGGTTCCGGCGGAGACCATCGATTCGGTTTCCAAGGCGGTTTGCAGGGCGGCGATTTCGACCTGTTGGAGTTCGATGAGCCGTTCGCGGACGAGGCTCTTTTCGCGGACCGTCCAATAGCCTATTCCGGCGAGGATCGCTGCCACGGCAAAGCAGGCGGTGAGGATCCAAGGGCGCAGCGAACCGGCGGGGGCGGGGGGAGGAGCGAGGGGGGACACGGGTTGAATAAAGAGGTTTAGAGCAGCCAGAGGCCGAGGAATCCCAGCACGAGCAGCGCGGCGAGCACGGTGAGGGCGAAGCGTTCTTGCGCGGTGAGTCGGAACATCGGGGCTTCAGAGTCCAAAAGGTTTGAGGGTGTTAAAAATCTCCGCGATCAGCGGCTCGTTTTTAAGTTCCTCCCACGGCCGGTTGCTGGACATCCGCACGAACAGTTGTTCGCCTTTGCTGCGCACGCCGTAGTTGAGGACGGAGCCCAGCAGCTCAATCGGCCGGCGCGGATCGAACTCCTTGATCAACGCGCGATCGTAGGAGTGCCAGAACCAGACGTGCTGCGGAATGCGTTCGTTGGTGAAAATGCGGTATTCGGCGCGACCGAGCGTGCGATCGGGCAAGGGAAGCTCCACGTCCGACGATGCGGTGGGCAGCGGAGTCCAACCCGCGCCGGGCCAACAGGCATCGGGCGTGTGGGAGGCCACGACACTGACCCCCGCTTGTCCGGGCGGCCAGTAAGCCAGGTAGAACGTCACTTGGACGATTTTCCCATCGGGCCCCTCCTTGACATAGGTACGCTGCCCGAGGTGTTCGGTCTCAAGAATATCGGCAAAGCGATACAGCCCCGTGCTGGTGGCGGTGCCCCATCCCGCAGGGGTCGCGGGCAGGAAAGACAAGATCCTCGGCACATCCTGAGGGTTGATGGGGGCGGGCCGCGTCAGCACAAAAAAGATGCCCACGCTGAGGACGGCCGCGGCGTAGCCACCGGTCAGGAGTCGCGACTGCAGTTTGGCGTATCGCGCCTTCGCCGCAACCGCCGCCGGTGCGGGCTCGATGGCGGGGGAGGGGGAAGGCCCTTCCAATTTCTCCAGTCCCAGCGCCAAGGCACCGAGGAGGAGGGCCGTGATGATCAGAATCGCGAACCCGGTGTAGTCGTGCCAGGCGCCTTCAATGTCGATCCCGGCGTTGGCCAGTAATGTGAGGGTGAGGGAGCGCACGAAGTTCATGCCGATGGCCAACAAGGGGGCGAGCACGATGAGCAGCCCCCGGCTCAGCCAGCTGCGCACAAAAGCGGCCGAGAAAAAGAACCCCGCGTAGATGCACGAAATCAGGCTGCGCACCCCGCTGCAGGCTTCCTCCACTCCGACCGTGGTCCGGGCCAATTCGATGATGTTGCCGTTTTGCACGGCCGGTATGCCCAGAAAATGCAACGCCGCCAGCACCTTGGCGGACACCCAAAGTTGCAGGTTGAGGGTGAGGCTCGCGTAGGTTCCCGGCGGCACGGGGAGGCTGAGAAACCACAGGAGAATGGCGACCAGCGCAACGTAGTTGAACGGCACGACCCGGAGCTGGGGGGAGGCCGCGAACAAGCCGGTGGCCGCCAGCCCGCCGGCAAAACTACAGCCGAGGAGAAACAGAACCAGCGGATGGTCCCAACCGACGGCCGACGCGAAGGCGGAACCGACCACCAGCGTGATCAAGCTCAGGAGCACGCCAAGAATCATCAGGATGGTGAGGCGGGGTCCGCTCTCGAGCCAACGCAAGGGGCCACGCAGTCGGCTCTCCCGCAGGAGCAGCACGAAGAGAATCGGGGTGAAAAGCCCGTGGGAGAGGTCGGGGTTTTGGGTCCATTGGGGGAAGAGCAGGCGAATCCAAGTGAGGGCTAAAAGAAGGCCCAGGCCGACAAAGAGGTAGCCCC
Source organism: Opitutaceae bacterium (assembly GCA_018402455.1). Lineage (GTDB taxonomy): Bacteria > Verrucomicrobiota > Verrucomicrobiia > Opitutales > Opitutaceae > Actomonas. The sequence goes on along the minus strand of JAGYIG010000014.1, from coordinate 72,984 downwards.
AGACACCAGCCTCGCGCACCAGGGCCCAAGTGCCTTTCCAAGTACGGGACGACGGGAGGGATGAAGACGGGTTCACGGGGCGATCCGGTTAAGGGCGACGGACTCATAGCGCTCGAGCATCGCGTAGGTGAGGTCCAAAGACATGGGCTGCAGGGAGGGCAGGACGCGTTCGATCCGGATCCCGGTCGAGTCGGCTTGGGCCATCACCGCAATGGCTGTCCAGAATCGCGAACCGGCTGCCGGTGAGCTTCCGCATCAAAGCCGCCAATTCCAGTTGATAGGCGGTGTCGCCATGAGCGCCCGCCATGCAGAACAGCGCTACGGCGCCGGCTGTATTTTTCTTAGGGACTTTCCGGGGAGTCGAGGGCGTCGGGTCTCAGTCGCGCCTTGGCCTGACGATAGAGCGAGGCCTGGGGGTGGCTCACCAGATGAGCTGCAATGATGTCGAACTGAAACGAACTGGGGGGGAGCCGCAGCAGGCGATCAAACAACCCTCGATAGGAACGGGTGAATTCCGCATCGGCCAAGGCCCGCAGCTGCAGGGTGACCCGATCCCGATCGGAAAACCGGTTCTCATGGCGTTCGATAATCTCCAAGGCCTCGACCGGCAGTCCGAGATCGATCAACCGGCGGACCTGATAGTAGAGCAGGAAGCTGGGCGCGTCGGCGGGGATTGCTTGTTGGAGCAGGCGACGTGCGATGACGGGCGGGGAGTCCCGCACCGCTATTTCCAGTTCGAGCACCGATTCCACCCCCGGGGTGAGCACATCGGGTGCGGCCAAAAGATTGGTGAGGGTGGCTTCGTTCTGGGTGCGGGCGTTGGCAAAAAGCAGCGCATAGAGCCAGGCCGAGGCGTGGTCGTCCGAGAATTTCAACGCCGAGGTGGCCAGTCGCTCAATCCAAAGGTAGTCCGCCCGGGGGAGGAGGGAGCGCAACCAAGCCTGCGCGGTCTCGGTGCGTCGTTCCGGATGGTTCAGAATTATTTTCTGATAAATGTGATTGGAGACCTCCGGCCGACCCGCCTGCCAAAGTCGGGCGAGGAAGAACCCCGCGTCGTAGTTTTCCGGATCGTAGTCATAGGCCAGCGACAAGGACATCACGGTTTCACTGAGATCGTTGCGCTGGAACGCCGCCTGAGCGCGGTGGAGAAAATAGGTCGACCGCGCCTGATCGATGGAGGACCAAGCCGGGGGCCATCCGATCATGGTGAGGGTCACGGGATAGCCGACCTGCCGCATCACCCCAAACATCGTCAGCACGCCCGTCGTGTAGAGGAGCAAAGCCGCGGCCAGTCCCGCCAAGCCGACCCGACCCCAGAATGGGCGCACGTCCTTGGTGTCGACGCTGCACATGAGGAGGCCCTCGGCATTGGGCTTGAGCAGGGGACAGACGGCGCGGAATCGGATGGGCTTGGCGAAAAGCAACGACGGATCGCAGCCGGTTTTACCGCCCGCCCCCGAGTCTGAGGGATTTTGACACGGGCACCGCCCGCGGCCCCGTCGCAATCGAAACAGCGTTTTGCGTGAGTTCCAGAATAGGAACCCCCAGAGGATGCGGAAGAGGTCGAGAATCCAGCCCAGCACGAACTCGCGACGATGGTGGGGCGTCCGCTGGCCCGCAACCTGTAACATCAAGGGAACGAACGGCCGAAAAACGTCGGGACGGGTGGATTTTAGGCTCAGGTTCGTTATGGTCCTCCGAACCTCCCCTCAAGTCATGAAAACACCTCTCCAACGCCTTTTCGTCGCCGCCGGCATGCTGGCGGTTTTTGCGGTGCCGACATTCGCGGTCAAAGCCAAGATTGGTCACTCGGCGCCGGATTTTTCTCTTTCCGACCTCAACGGCCAGACCCACCAACTCGCGGATTTTTCCGGCAAGACGGTGGTGCTGGAATGGATCAATCCCGAGTGCCCGTTTGTGGTGAAACACTACGGCAGCGGCAACCTGCCCTCGCTGCAGTCTTCCGCCACGGCGGATGGGGTGGTTTGGCTCTTGATCAATTCGGGTTCCCCCGGGGCGCAAGGTGATTTCGCTCCCCCCGAGGCGACGACGTGGCTGGAGAAACACGGGGCCGCTCCCACGGCCTATTTGCGTGATTCCGACGGGACGGTGGGGCGCCTTTACGGTGCCCAGACCACGCCTCACATGTATGTGATCAACCCCGCGGGGGAGCTGGTTTACCAAGGCGCGATCGACAGTATTCGATCGGCGAACCCTCGGGACATTGCGAAGGCGGAGAACTACGTCGCCACCGCGTTGGCGGCGGTCGAGGCGGGCACCATGCCCGCGCGCACCGCCACCCAGCCCTACGGTTGCAGCGTGAAGTATTGAACGGTCAGGTCAGGACCGCAGGTCCGCTGAGTTTCAAACGCTGACGGAAAAGATCTCCGACTGGAGCTCCCCGCGGGCGACTTGGGTTACGCCACCGGTCATGCGAATGGCGTAGCACGCGGGATCGATCTCGATGCCGATCTGACCACCCGGCATGTGCACGGTCAGCCGATTGTCCACCTGGCCCAACCGGTGGGCGACGGCGGCGGCCGCGCTGGAGCTGCTACCGGAGGCGAGCGTGTAGCCGGCCCCGCGCTCCCAGATCTCGATGCGGATGTTCTGCCGATCGATGACCTCGAGAAACTGGACGTTGGTTTTGCGCGGAAAATTTGAGTGGATTTCCAAGGCGGGTCCAAACCGGTGGGCCAGCTCGGCATCGACCTTGACCATGGGAATGACGCAGTGGGGATTTCCGATGGTGGCGGCGCAGAAGATGAAGGTTTGGCCATCGATCAAGATTTCCTCATTGAGCACCTCGCGCGGCTCGCCGGTCACCGGGATGGCTTCGCTGTCGAAGCTGACCTGACCCATGTCCACGGTGATCATACGGCCCTCATCCTGCAGGTCGGCGGTGACGTTTCCGCCGGGGGTTTCGATGGTGAACTGCGGGGAACGCGCGTGGCCACTGTCCCGCAGGTAGCGGGAAAAAATCCTTAACCCATTGCCGGATTTCTCGGCCTCGGAACCGTCGGGGTTAAAGATGCGCAGGCCGAAGTCGCAGGAATCCGAAGGCAGCGGCCCCCACAGGATGCCGTCCGAGCCGACCCCAAAGTTGCGGTGGCAGATCACCCGAATCTGCGCGGTGTCGGGTTCCGACCACGCGGGGAAATTGGCGGGGTCCAGGACGATGTAGTCATTGCCGAGGGCGTGATACTTGTGAAATTGCATCGGAGGAAAAGGAAGCAGGCGGATCGCGGCCCGCAAGACATTCAGCGGTGGGGAGTCGGATTTGCGGCCGGGCGTGTCTCTCGCGGCGGCGGGCGGCGGAGGGGAAGGTCCGGCTCAGGCTTTGTAGCCGAACAGTCCGTTGGTCTTGATGGCGGCGGCGACGGGATCCGGCACCATGGTTTCCCACGAAGCGTCTCCCGCGCGAATCCGCTGGAGCACATCCCGGGAGAAAATGTCGAGGAACTCGGCGTTGTAGCCGCTGATGCACTCGATGTAGTGGTTTTCCATCAGGTGGGCGTAGAGGTTGTGCAGTTTGGGCGCCACCTGCAGGTTGCGGGCGTTCACGAGCACATCCTTGGCGAACGCATGGGAAACCCCGACGCTGGGAGGCAGCTCGTCGGGCTGGTCGGGGGTTTGGTAACTGTCATAGGCCGACCGTCGCATGGGGTAGATGAAGAGCTTCACCGAGTTGCGGAAAAGTCGCCCGAACGCCTCGAGGATGCCACCCTGCAGGGACTCGTAATACTTCTCGTTGAACACCTCCAACAGATTGTTGATGCCCATGGCCACGCCGATCATCTCGTCGGTGTAGCGCCGAAAGTAAGAAGTGAGCCGGTAGTATTCCGGGTAGTTCGAGATCAGTACCGTCAACCCGATGTTGCCCAACAAGTCCACCCGGGACAGGAAGTCTTCGCCGTCGATGTCACCGGAGGCGAGGAGGTTGTTCATGGTGATCTCCATGAGCACCACCATCTCCTTACCCTTCACCGCGGGCTCCTGCATGAACTGGGCACACGCGCAGTTGAGCATGTCGACATTGACGTGGGTGACGGGGCGGAAGCTGCCGCGTTCGACCAGGATCGCCTTGCGGCGCAAGATTTCGGACGGCTGGAGGACCTCCTGATCGGGTCCGAACATCACGGCATTGGTCAGGCCGAATTGCACCAAGTGCAGCGACATGAGACGATTGTCGATCTGGGCAAAGGCGGGGCCCTCGAACTTGAGCATATCGACCTCGATGCGGTCGTTACCCAGATTGTCGGTGAGGGAAGAGATCAGACGATCCGGTTGTTCGAGGTAGTTGAAGGCGCCGTAGACCAGGTTGACGCCCACGACGCCCAGCGCCTGTTGCTGCAGGAGGTGGTCCTTGTCCCACATGCGCACATGGATGATGATGCTGGAAGGCGGGGCGCCGGGTTCGGGTTGGAAGGTGATGCCCATCCAGCCGTGGCACTCGTTGTTACCGCGATAGCTTTTGGCGGCCACGGTGTCGGCAAAGGCGAAAAACGTGGTGCTGACTCCGCGCTGGGCGGAGAGCCGCTCGTGGAGCAGGCCGTATTCGTGATCGAGCATCGTCACCAAGCGCTCGCGGGAGACGTAGCGCGGGGCCTTGCCGTAAATCTCGTCGCTGAAGGTCATGTCATAAGCCGACATGGATTTGGCGATCGTGCCGGCCGCGCCGCCGGCCTGAAAAAACAGGCGGGACACCTCCTGGCCGGCCCCGATCTCGGCGAAAGTGCCATACCGCCGCTCGTCCAGGTTAGTGGTCAGGGCCTTGCGGTTGGTGGTCAGCAGTCCGGCGTCCTCTTTCATCCCGGCGGACTATGGGGGGTGCCCGGCGCGGCGCAATCCTCTCTTCCGGTCACCATTCATTGGCCGATGGAACCGACCATCGAAAACCGCTGGTGACCCGCCGGGTTTATCCCTACGGTCGCGATAAGTATGAAATCTTTTTTTGCTTCGTTTTTTGGCACCCTCACGGCGTTTGGGGTGCTCGTGGTGATGGGAGGGCTGGCGCTGTTCGGACTTTTGGTGGCGGCCGCGGCGCTGAGTGAACCCCGTAGTGCGGCGGTGACCACCGGTTCTTATCTGGTGTTCGACCTGCGCATGAACATCACCGAGGCGCCCGCGCAATTCGATGACAGTGCGTTCACCGCCGCGTTGAGTGGCAGCGATCTGCCCGGGCAGTTCCAACACCGACTGGTCGTGCGCGCCCTGCATGAGGCGGCGGCGGACGATCGGATTGATGGGTTGGTCATCAAAGGATCTTTCACCCCCGCCGGGTTTGGCACCTCCTTTGCTTCCCTGCAGGAGATCCGCCGAGCCCTGGTCGCCGTCAAGGCGGCGGGGAAACCGATCAAAGCCTATCTGGAATATGCCGACCTACGGGACTACTACATCGCCAGCGTGGCGGACGAAGTTTCGATGGACCCGAACGGGGCGATCCTCGCCCCCGGCCTGGCGTCTCAACCCACGTTCTATGCGGGGGCGTTTGAGAAGTATGGGGTGGGGATTCAAACCGCCCGGGCCGGCAAGTTCAAAAGCGCGATCGAACCCTACGTCCGCAAGGACCTGAGCCCCGAAAATCGGGAACAACTCCAGCGCATTCTGGATGACCTTTGGGTGGAAATGCGGGATGAAATCGCGCGGGCCCGGACCATCGAACCCGCGGACCTGCAGGACCTGATCGACGCGGGGGATGCCTTTTTGGCCGACGATGTCGCAGCGCATGGTCTGGTGGACCGGTTGATTTATTTTGACGAATTTCTGGAGGAAATGAAGGAGGCCACCGGGCGCCTCGATTCCTCGCGGCCCTTTAAACAGGTCTCGTTGCGGGCCTACGTGGGGCAGATCAGCAAGGTGGCGGCGGGAGTCGAGGCCGCCCCCGCGGCAGAGGGGAAGGAATCGGGTCGCGTGGCCGTGGTTTTTGCCGAGGGCGTCATTGTGGACGGGGAAGGCCGCTTTGATCAGGTCGGCGGCGCGCGCTTTGCCCGGGCGATTCGCCAACTGCGCCAAGACGATGACGTGAAAGCCCTGGTGCTCCGCGTGAACTCGCCCGGCGGTTCGGCCAGTGCCTCGGATCAAATCCTCCGGGAACTCACGCTGGCGGCCGAATCGATGCCGGTGGTGGTTTCGATGGGGGGCTACGCCGCGTCGGGGGGGTATTGGATTTCCGCTCGGGCCGACCGGGTGTTTGCCGAGCCCGCCACCATCACGGGATCGATCGGCGTTTACGGTTTGCTGGCAAACATCCAGGAGCTGGGAGGCGATTTTGGTATCACCTGGGACAGCGTCAAAACGGGCACCTTTGCCGATGCGATGACGTTGGCTCGGCCCAAAACCGAGCCGGAGATGCAGCTCTTCCAACGGGCCATCACCGCCACCTACGACGACTTTTTGGATCTGGTGAGCGAAGGTCGAAAATTGGATCGCGCGGCGGTCGAGGACTTGGCGCAGGGCCGGGTTTGGTCGGGCCTGGCAGCCAAGGAGCTCGGATTGGTGGACGCCCTTGGCGGGCTGGGGGACGCGATCGCGGCCGCGGCGGAAATGGCGGAACTGGGCGCCGACGTGAAACTGGAGGAGTTCCCGCAGAAGCGGGAGCTGGCCGACGCGATTGCGGAGGCGATGAACCGATTTCAATCGCGCGTTCAGGGGCGCTCCCTGCTGGCCGACCTGATGGAGCCGCTGGCTGACCTGGCCGCCGAGATGGAGCAATTCAACGATCCGCAAGGGGTTTACGCCCGCATGCCGCTGGAACTCGAACTGTAATGGGAGAAACGAGCTTTCCTCCGCGCGCAATGCCCGTTCCAATGAACCCCGATGTCTGAACACACCCTTGCTCACGCCGTGGCCGCCACGATCATCCCCGCGGGAACTCCGGTGGAATTACCGGTCGGCACTCAGGTCCACATTGTCCAGACGCTGGGCGGGAATGTCACCGTGAGAACGGACCAAGGCTTGTGCCGCATCGCCGAAAATGATGCGGGGGCCATTGCCGGCTACACGCCCTCGGAGACAGCGGGTGAAAGCCCGGATGCGACCGCGGAGTTCAGCGAAGCATCCGTGTGGAACGCGCTGCGGAGCTGTTTTGATCCCGAGATTCCGTTGAACATTGTCGACCTGGGATTGGTCTATGACTTGGCGGTGGAAGACCATGGCGAAGGCGGACGGACGGTGGAGGTGAAAATGACCCTCACCGCCCCGGGTTGCGGGATGGGCCCGGTCATCGCGGAGGATGCCCGCAAGAAAATCGTGGACCTGCCGACGGTGGCGGCGGCGAAGGTGCACATCGTCTGGGACCCGGTTTGGTCGCCGCACATGATCTCCGACGAAGGCCGGAAGGTCCTCGGTTTGGAGTGACCGGTGGATCAGGCCGCGGGGGCCTCGCAATTGGGTCGGGCGATGACTCCCGCATAAGGCTCATCGGCGAACCAAGTGGACCCGCGGGCCAGGAGGTGGCGGTCACAGACCGTGAAGAGCTCGGCCGCTGAGTGGGTCCGTCGCATATCATGCAGGAACGCGCCCTCGGGGTCGACGCCCTGTCCGACGAAGTTGAGAAACTTCTTCATTCGATTCACGTGGGCGCCTTCCGGGATGTGCGCGTGGTGGGTGGCGGTGAACAGCCGTCGCACATAGCCGTTGACCTCGGCCAGCGTGTGGCGGGTCACCGCCTCACCGGCGAAGGCTTGTCGGCACTGGCTGAAAATCCAGGGATTGCGGATGGCATGGCGTCCGATCATCACGCCGGCGGCTCCCGTGGCGGCGAGGATGTCGACGGCCCGGGCGGCCGAGGTCACGTTGCCGTTGGCCAGCACGGGGCAGGGGACCCGCCGCACGGCCTCGGCGATCAAATCGTAATCGACCGCGCTGCGATAGCCTCCCTTTACGGTGCGACCGTGCACGGTGAGCAGATCGACCCGGTGCCGGCGGACCGAGTCCAGGATTTCGTAAAAGGGACTGGGGTCATCGAATCCGAGTCTCATTTTGACGGTGAAGCGTCCCGGGCAGACCTCGCGTAACGCCTGCAGAATTTGATCAACCCGGGCGGGATCGCGCAGCAATCCGCCGCCCACATTTTTTTTGTAAACCTTGGGGGCGGGGCACCCCAGGTTGAGGTCGATGCCCGCGATGGGATGTCGCGTGAGCTCCGCCACGGTGCGTTGGAGATGCGGGATGGCTTCGCCGATCAGTTGGGCGAAGACCGGTCGCCCCGTTTTATTTTCATCGATCGACCGGACGATGGGTTTCTCCAGTCGCGAGGACTCATGCACCCGGAAAAACTCGGTCACAAACAGGTCGGGGGGCCCATATTCGGCCACCACGGTCATGAACTCGAGGGTGGTGACATCCTGCATGGGGGCCAACGCCGTCAGCGGCTGCCCCGGTTGGATGGAAGGGGGCAGCGGTTGCAAATTGCCGGTCCCCATCATTCCTCCTCAGACAAATCCTCCTCACGCTGCCGCATCACCCGTTCGAGGATTTCGGTCATGTCCTCCACCTGGTCCAACACCTTGCGCGTCACGTAGAGGGGCCGCTTGTTCTGCAGGGCCAATACGATGGAGTCGCTGGGGCGGGCATCCACTTCGACAATTTTTTTGCCCAGCTCATTTTCCATCTGCAGTAAAATGCGCGCGAAAAAGGTGCCCTCATCGACATCGTTGATCAGGACGTGATTCAGATGGATGTCCAGGCCCACGAATATCTGACTCATCAGTTCGTGGGTCAGGGGACGGTCCTTCCGCACCCCGTCCAGGGTCATTTGGATGGCGTTGCCGACGGAGTGGTCCACGTAGATCACGAAGATTTTATCGGTATTGCCCAGAAATACGGCGCAACCGTTGGCGGTGGGCATGACTCCTTTGACGGAAACTTCGATGTTACTTTGGGCCATTGGTCCTTAAGGTGAGGGGTTGGCGGACGGAGCGCAAGCGGAGGGGGGAGGCATCAGCGCGTGAAGCCGCGGATACTGATGCCCCACTCGCGCGCCTGTTTTTCCACCGTGGCGTGGTCCAGCAGGATGACTTTGTCGGTTTCCAACGCGACTGCTCGGATGGCGGCTTCGCGCAGGGTCTCCAAGGTTTTTAGTCCGAAGCAGGGCACATCAAACCGGTAGTCCTGGTGGGCTTTGACCGTTTTCACAAAGAGGGTGTGGTCGGTTTTGAACGCGCCGGCCCGGCGGATCATTTCGTCGGTGCCTTCAAAGGCCTCCACCGCCAGGACGGTGCCCTTCCGGACCACGCACCCCTGGCCGATATCCAAGCGGGCGCATTCCCGGGCGATATCGATACCGTGATCGAGGTATTCGGTTTCGATGGGAAACTTTCTGACCCCGATGACGCCGGCCGGAGCCAGTTCGCGGTCGAGAAATGACCTGGCGTCCAGCAGGTGCACCCCGATGGCCGCCATTTCATCGGCGATGGCGCCGAAGATGGTTTCGGCGTTGCGCCGTTTGAGCGAAAACAGGATGCGGGTGGCCTTGAGGTCGGGGTGGAGTCCCTTGAAGAGGCGGCGAGGCGTGATCTGGCCCGCCATGATGGCGTATCTTGACGCAAATTTCTCTAGGGATTTGAGCATTTTGCCCAGTTGCCCGACCTTGATTTGAGTGCGGTGTTCGGCGGCGAAGGTATCGAAAAGGGTGGGGTTCGTTTCCTCCTCAAAAGCAATCAACCGCACTTCCAAGCCGGCCTCGCGTATCGCCGCCGCCACCAATTGTGGATAGATCCCCTGGCCGGCGATCAGCGCGATCGGTTGAGCGGGGTCAAAGTCGGGAGGAAGAAATCGGGAGAGCATCGCAGTCCGACCAAGCTGGTGCAGACGGCACCGGATGACGATCCGAATTCCGGGTTCGGCCGAACCGGTGCCGGATCAGGCCTCAGCCCCGTAATATTTTTTATAGCTCCGATAGTATCGGTAGTTGGAGTAATACTCGATGCGGCGCGGGGAGAGCCCGTTTAGTACGATGCCCAGCAGGTCTTTTTTCGCACCCTGCAGGGCGCGAACGTATTGGCGGATGTGCTTTTTGTAGGCGCGGTTGAACCGACAGACGTAGATGACCTCATCGATTTGTTCGGCAATGAGCAGGGAATCGGTGACCGCACCCAGCGGGGGGGTGTCGACCACGATGAGTTCATATTCCCGTTGCAGGTGTTCGATCAACTCGCCGAACGCCTTGGACTCGAGAATCTCGGTGGGGGTGCGGGAGCGCCCGCCCGATCGAAGCAGGTGCAGGTTGTCGCCGACTTCGAGAATGCCGAGTTCCGGGTGGGACCGCATCTCGTCCTGGAAATCGCCGCCGGCCTCGAACCAGGTGATGATGCCTTTTTCGTTTTCTTGGTTGAAGTGCCGGTGGAGCATGGGCCGGCGGAGGTCGCAGTCGATGAGCAGGGTTTTGCGCCCGTGGCGGGCGAATCCCCCGGAGAGGTTGCAGGAAACCAGCGTTTTACCTTCTCCGGGAATGGTACTGGTGACCATGACAGATTTGGGGAAGTCCAGCTTCGAGTGGATCTTGGCGGCGCTGTAAATACTGAGGAACGACTCGGTGCCGGGGGTCTGGCGATTCTTGATCACCAAGGAGTATTTTTCCTCGTCGTTCAGGGAACTGAGGTCGGGGATGATGCCGAGCAGATTGACGCCGATGAAGTGCTCCACGTCCCACGCGCTCTTGATGCGATCGTCGATGAAGCTGAGGCCCACCGCCACGCCGATGAAGATGACAAAGAACAGCATGACCGACGACTGAATGATCGCCCGCATGTTGGGTTGGAAGGGGCCGCCGGGCTGGACGGCGCGGTCGAGAGGCCGCACCGGCACATCTTCGAGCCGCTTTTCCAAATCCACGTCGGCGAGACGGTCTTTGATTTGAATAAAATTATTCCGCGCGATTTCCGCTTGGTTGAGCAGACTCCGATACTCGCTGGACAGGTCGTTGAGTCGCCGTTGGTCGGTCTCCGCCACATCGTATTCCCGTTGCATGGCTGCTTCGGAGGATTGGGCTTTTTCGAAGGACGACCGGAGGTCGGCAATGGCACTGGTGATCTGGCTTTCGAGTTGCTGTTCCGTGATGGCGATTTCGTTGGCGGCTAGAATCATCCGCGGGTGGCGCTCGAGGTAGCGTTCGGCCAGAATGGACTGGTTTTTGCGTAATTCCGAAAGGCGCACGGCGATGTCGCTCACGGTCCCGTAACCGGAGATGAAGGAGATCTCCATCATGTCCCGGCCCTGGGATCGGTAACTGTCGACCTGATTGAGAATCTCGCTGACGCGTATGCGTTCGAGGCGAGCCTGGGTCAGGGCTTGGTCCGCTGCGATCAGCCGGTTGCGCACCAAGTTGGTGCTGTTGTCCAACGACACCAGATTGTAGCGACGTTGATAGTCCTGCAGCGCCCGATCGGCGGCCTCGGCGTCGAGGCGGAGTTGGTTGGCCCGTTCCTCGAGGAAGTCGGAAGCGCCCGAGGCGCCTTCGAACCTGCGCTCCAAAATGTAGCGCATGAATTCATCCAGAAATCGGTTTGCGATCAAAGCGGCGGCTTCGCCGTCCCGGTGCACGACACTCAGTCGGGCGATGTAGCTGTCGGGGACATCATTGATACTCAGGCTGCCTAGCGCGGCGGCGGCGGTGGGGGGCTCCTGCCCGGGTTCCAGATCGCTCAAGTAGGGGCGTTGGAGGATCCGGATTTCGTCGGGGGTGAGCGAGCGGACGACCCGGCCGCGCATATCGGCGCTACCAAGCACCTGCAGGTAAGTGTTCAGGTCGATGGCGGCCCGCACGCCGACTTCCGCGACGGACTGGGTGCCGGTGGTGATCTGCGGGCGCTCGAACTGGAGGGTGGCCGCCGACTGAAACAGGGGGGTCTGGCTGGCCTTGTGGTAACCCATCCCGATGGACACCAGCAGTGCCAGCGGGAATGCGATCCAAAAGCGCTCCCGCAGGATGATGATGTAGTCACGCAGCGTGCGGCGTTCCGTCACCGGATCCTCTTGAGCAGGACCCGAGTGCTGGTGTTGACTTGGTGGTGTGTCGGTTTCGCGCGAGGCCATGGAAGAAGACTACAGGAATCTGATCGGGACGTAGACGATGTCGTCAGGCAGCAGAAGCATGGAGGATTCGGTCTCGGCGGCGGTTTTCCTGCCGCGCAAGACGCTCTTCACGTCGATCGTGCTGACAGACTTGGTGCCGTCGGGCAGGGTGCGGGTGACGGTGACTGCTTCACCCTTGGCCAAGTCGGTGAAGCCACCGGATTTGGTGATGGCATCGAGCACCGACATACCCGATTCGATGGGCAGGGGAACCCGTCCGGGCTGGACGACCTCACCCTGCACGATGACCTCGCGGGCGGCATACTCTTCGACGATGATGGTCACTTGCGGATCGCGCAAAAAGCGTTGATCCCGGTAGGCCCTTTCGACGGCATCTTGGGCTTCTTCAATGGTCATTCCGACGACCTGCACGGGTCCAACCAATTGCAAGTTGATGCGTCCCCTAGAGTCCACGCGGGAGATCACCCCGAGATCGTTCTCCTGAAATATATCCACGCGCAGTCTGTCCGTTAGCGCGATGATGTAGGTGATGGCCCGACTCCCGGGTCCGGGCGTGAACGCGGCGGGGGCGGGTTGGGCCAAGGCGGGTGAACCCAGCAAAAGCACCAGGAAGAGACCGATTAAGCGTCTGTTCATGAATGGTTTTTGTAGCGGTTGCATGATAAAAGTAGCCTCAGAATCTGGTGGCAGCGTCAAAAGTAATCGAATCGCGATAGAAATCAGAAAACGGTAGGGACGACCAGTTTTCGAAGAAGGAATAAGTCGCCCCGATGGACAGCTTTTCGGAGAAAGTGTATTGGACCCGTCCGTAAGCGGTGAAGTAGGTGTCTTCCCGGTTGCCCCCGGCTTCCCCGAGAAACTTGGTGATGCCGGCGCCGACGCCCCCGGTGAAAACGAGTTTGGCGGTGCGGGCATACTGCAGGTCGAGGTTGCCGCTGAGGACGTCGGTGGAGATGTTGGTGGACGTGATGTTGAGGTCCTTGGAGATGCGTCCCGTCAACGCGAGGGCGCGGGTGAAGTTCCAAGTGGCGCTGATGCTGGCGTTGTAACCGGAAGTGTCATTGCCTCCATCGGTGAGGTCGTAACGGTTTTGAAAACCGACCCGGGCGGTGCCGTTGAGGCCACGAATCAGGCGCCCGGCGATGCCGCCGGAGATGGAATGGTCGGCATAAGCAACGACATTACGCAGCGTTTCGCTCAGCCGCAGCCGATAACCGCCGAAGAGGTCTCGTTCAGGCGTGAAAACGTAGAACCAATCGGCGGATAAACTGGTCGTGTCGAGGTCCACGAGAAATTCGTTGTTGGTGTAATCCAAGCGTCGCCAATCCATCCCGCCGGAAAAGCTGTGGCGTTCGTTGACCGGGTATTTGATGCGGAGTTCCGTCCCGTAGTTCCACGAGTCGGTCCGCAGGTTGGCGGCGGGGTCGGCGCGGCTGTCCCGGAAGCCCGTGAAGCCCAGGGTTCCCGTCGTGCGACCCGTATCCTTGGTGAACTCGACCCGCATGGTGGGATTGGTGAAGCTCTCGTCCACGTTTTCCGCAAAGTCGGAAATCGAAATGCCGAGATCGGCATTGACCCCAATGATGCCGGCCTGGCGTCGATACTCGGCCCCCAAGGAACCTTGCATGATGGTATCACTCTCGTTCGACGCGTTGTAGTAGATATTGGAATCGGTCATCCACGCGACACGGGCTCTCACGTGGACCTGATCCTTGCCCTCATTCCACCGCACCAAGCCGAATGCGGGCACCACGGCGCTCGCCGTGAGGGCTCCGGCGAACAGCCAGCGGAGTGGTTTGAAGGGAAGGGCGATCATCGAGGAGCGGGAATCAGTTGCCGGTTCGCGCGCTCGACGGACTCGCAATCACTTCGGGCACGGGATCCGTGGGCGTGACCACGACGGCGATGATTTCAAAGTCCGAATCCCCTTCACCTGCCGGATCTTCGAGGAAGACCTCGCCGAAGCCGCCGCCCAGCTCGTCTTCGGAGGATTCCGAGTCGCCCTGTTCCAGGCTGTCGGGGGCGGTGTCATCAGTCGGCATGCCGGATTCCGATTTCTTCTTTACCGAATCAAAATAAACGGTGCGACGGGCGTTGCAGGCCATCGTCACCTTGTCCTCGATCACCGAAACTTGATCGTCGGGAATGGGACCGATCTCGATGGAGGGAGGCTGGCCGGGCAGCCGCCGGATAACGGCCTGCTGGCCGTCCTTGATGGTCTGGCCATTGGCGCCGGTGCCCTCACCGGTGATGGTGACCTCGCCCTCCACGCTGGAGATGGTGGTTTCAAAGTCGCCCGCTTCCACCACGACCTTTTTGCCTCGGATGGAAGCCGAGGCGTGAGGGGTGGCGTAGACCATGGAACTTCCGGCGACCATTTTGGGGGCGCAGATGCCGACCCGGCCGCGGGGGATGTAGCCGTAGGTCTGCGAAATCGAAGGCTCCACCTCCAAGTCGGTCCGGTTGGGCGTGAAGGGCGCTTGAGAAAAGCGTCGAACTTCCATCCGGGTGTCGGGATCCAGAAACACGCCCGTGCCGTTGGAAAACACCATGGAGTTATTCGAATCGGACAGCGTTTCGATCACCGTGCCTTGGGCGTTGTGGACGGACTTGGCCCGGATCTCCTCGATGCGCTCGCCGGTGTCGATCTCCGATTGGCCCTCCAAGTCGGCGATATAGAGTTTACTGGTGGGGTTGCGGTTGGCGGCGAGCGCCAAGCTCGATCCGAGGAGGAACCCGACGGCGATGACCCGATACAGTCGGGTCGGGCATGCGGTGGTTTTCATGGTTAAAGTGTCTCCAGTTTCTTTGAATTCGCAAACACCGACAGATAGGGATAATCTCCTTGTTCCAGCGGTTCTTTACTACTAAACGGACTAAGGAATACACCCTAGATGAAGACAAACCCTGCCTACGCAATAACAATATTTAGTATCCGGCCGGGCACATAGATCACGCGTCGCACGGTTTTGCCCTCAATTTGGCTGACCACGGCGGCCTGTTTTTGGGCGGCGGCGACGACGTCGGCTTCGGTGGCGGTTTTGTTGATTTCGATCTCGGCCCGGCGTTTTCCGTTCACCTGAATCACGATCTTCTGGGATTCCGTCTCCAACAGTCCGGGATCAAACGTGGGCCAGCCCGCGGCTTGCACGAGCCCCTCGCCGCCCAACCGGTGCCACAGTTCCTCGGCGATATGCGGAGCAAACGGGGCCAGCAGTTGGACGAGTTTTTGGGCGGACGCGCGATCAATGGCCGAGGTTTTGACCAAGGCGTTGGCGAATATCATCATCTGCGAAATCGCCGTGTTAAATCTCAGTCCCTCAATGTCATCCGTGACTTTTTTGATCGTTTCATGCAGCAGGCGCGTGAGCTCGGCGGGTTCGTGGCCGCCGCACGTCACGACCCGCTCGTGAATCGCGCCGTCATCCCCGATCAAGCCTCGCCACACTTTTAGCAGAAAGCGGTGCACGCCTTCGATTCCCCGGGGATTCCAGGGTTTCATGGCCTCCAGCGGGCCCAGAAACATCAAGTACAGCCGCAGGGTATCGGCACCGTGGGA
Source organism: Opitutaceae bacterium (assembly GCA_018402455.1). Taxonomy (GTDB): domain Bacteria; phylum Verrucomicrobiota; class Verrucomicrobiia; order Opitutales; family Opitutaceae; genus Actomonas. Next base: position 57,389 of record JAGYIG010000014.1, on the reverse strand, counting down.
AGCGATGATGGTGTCGGGGCTGACCACATTGCCCCGGCTTTTGGACATCTTTTCGCCATCCTCGCCGAGGATTATGCCTTGGTGGAACAGGCGTTGGAAGGGCTCATCTCTGGGCAGGAGGCCACTGTCAAAGAGGACCTTGTGCCAGAATCGAGCATACAGCAGGTGCAGCACGGCATGCTCGGCCCCGCCGATGTAGATGTCGGGGGTGCCCCAGTAGTCGAGGGCTTCGCGCCCCGCCACCGCGGTCCGGTTCCGGGGGTCCATGTAGCGCAGGTAATACCAGCACGAACCCGCCCATTGCGGCATGGTGTTCGTTTCCCGGCGACCGGAGAGCCAGAGTCCGGTTGCGGGGCAGGGGGAGGCCCCGGGTCGGGTTTCACCGGTGGTGGGGTTGAACCAGACATCCACCCACTCGGTGGCGTTGGCCAGCGGACTTTCCCCGCTGTCGCTGGGCTGATAACTCTCCACCTCAGGGAGTTCCAGCGGCAGGGCGCTGTCGGGCAGAGGCAGGGCGTAGTGGGTGGTCCCATCGGCTTCGTAGGCAACCGGTTCAGGCGGAAGTCCGCTGATGCCGGCGGCGACCGCCCGGTCGTAGTCGGCCTGGCTGACCCACACAATGGGGATGGGTTCACCCCAGTAGCGCTGACGGGAAAACAGCCAGTCCCGCAGCTTGAAGTTGATGGTGGGCTTCGCCTGCTTTTTGGCTGCCAGATCGGCGGTGATGCGTTGTTTGGCCTCTGGCCAGGGCAGGCCGCTGTAGCCGTCGGAATGGATGAGGTTTCCCTCGCCGGTGTAGGGCAAGGGCGGCTGGCCGTGGCCGTTGTTGGAGTGGTCCGCCGGCTCGATCACTTGCACAATCGGGATATCGAATTTCCGGGCGAATTCGTAGTCCCGTTCATCGTGGGCCGGCACGGCCATGATGGCTCCGGTGCCGTAGCCCATGAGGACGTAGTCGGCGATCCAGATGGGGAGTTTTTGTCCGTTGACGGGATTAATCGCGAAGGACCCCGAGAACACCCCGGATTTGTCCTTGGCCAGATCGGTGCGCTCCAGGTCGCTCTTGGCCGCGGCCTGTCGTCGGTAGGCGGCGACGGCAGCGAGATTCGCCGGGGTGGTGAGTTTTTCGACCAGCGGGTGTTCCGGGGCGATCACCATGTAGGTCGCACCGAACAAGGTATCGGGGCGGGTGGTGAACACCTTCAGGCTGCCCAAGCGTGGGTCCTCAAGCATGAACTCGATCTCCGCCCCCTCGCTGCGGCCGATCCAGGCGGCCTGCATGCGCTTGGTGGATTCCGGCCAGTTCAAGCCGTCGAGGTCCTGCAGCAAACGTTCGGCGTAGGCGGTGATGCGCAGCACCCATTGCCGCAGTGCCCGGCGTTCGACCGGGTGGCCGCCCACCTCGGAGCGGCCGTCGACGACCTCCTCATTGGCCAGCACGGCCTTGAGCTCGGGGCACCACCACACGGGCCGCTCGTCAACGTAGGCGAGGCCGCGCTGGAACAGCTGGAGGAAGATCCACTGGGTCCAGCGGAAGTAGTCCGGGTCGGTCGTGTTGATCTCTCGATCCCAGTCGTAGGAGAAGCCGAGCGCTTTGATCTGGCGGCGAAAATTGCCCACATTCGCCGCGGTGTTGGCCGCGGGATGGGTGCCGGTCTTCACCGCGTGCTGTTCGGCGGGCAAGCCGAAGGCATCCCAGCCGATGGGATGCAGCACGTTGAAGCCGCGGGCGCGTTTGTAGCGACAGAGGATATCGGTGGCGGTGTAGCCCTCGGGGTGCCCGATGTGCAGACCCGCGCCGGACGGGTAGGGAAACATATCCAGCGCGTAGTATTTAGGTTTTGGAGACGGGGGCTCTGCCGTAAACGCTTGATTTTCTGCCCAGCGGGATTGCCACCGGGGTTCAATCGAAGAAAAGTCGTAGTCTTTACTATGGGTTGCCATTGGAACGAATCGGCCACTGTGACACTTTCATTACCCCGGTCAATGACGCGCCTCGGGCTGGGCGGATTGGCGCTGCTGATTGGAGCGGGGACCCTGGCTGGCGAGACGTCCCGCGGGTTTCGGCAGTTGCTCGATGCGGTGGTGCGCATCGACGTCCGCGAGTATGCCTACGAAGCCGGCGCGAAGCGGTTCCAGAGTGGCGTGGGCTCGGGGGTGATCGTTTCGGCCGACGGGTTGATCCTGACCAATGCGCACGTCGTGGGGCCTCGCGCGGTCGAAATCAATGTGACCTTGGCCAATCTGGAACGGGTGAGCGCCGAGTTGGTGGGGTGGGACCATTGGACGGATCTGGCGCTACTGCGGCTCGATCCGGACGAAATCGCGCGCAAGGACCACCAGTTTGCGGTGGCCCGGTTTGGCGTTTCCACGCGATTGGAGCCGGGAGAGACGGTGTATGCGGTGGGGACGCCGCATGGGCTCACGCGAACGGTCACGCGGGGGATCATTTCGAATCCGCGCCGCTTCTTTGCCGATTCCCGCGGGGTGAAGGGATACGAGACCGGCCAGTTCAACACCTGGCTGCAGACGGATGCGGCCATCAATCCGGGGAACAGTGGCGGACCGCTGGTGACGGCCAATGGCCGGATCGTGGGGATCAACTCCCGGGGGTATTCCGGGGCGGACAATCTGGGCTTTGCCATTCCCTCCGCGACGGCGAAGCAAGTGATGGAGGGGCTGGCTCGCCACGGCAAAATCACCCGTAGTTACGTGGGCATCGTGCCCGGGGCGCTGCGGGATCTGGAAGAATTTTATGAACTCGAGCTCAATCGCGGGATGTTGATCAACAGCGTGGATCCCGGTTCCCCGGCCGCGGAGGCGGGGTTGCGGGGCGGAGACATCCTGTTGGCGATTGACGGGGTTCCCGTGGACGGACGTTTCCCGGAGCAACTGCCGCCGATCAAGCACCTGATTGCCTCGCGACCCCTCGGCAGCGAACTGATTTTTTCGATCAAGCGATCGGATACGACGCAGGATTATCGATTGGTCACCGAAGAGTTGGTCAGCCGGGTGGGGGATGAATCGGTGGTGGAAGTCTGGGGCCTGAGCATCCGGGAGGTGTCCCGGCCCTACGCCCGCGAGAATCAGTTGCCCAATGAGGACGGGGTCTTGGTCATCGGAGTGCAGCGCGGGTTCCCGGCGGCGGTGGCGGGGCTCAGCACGGGGGATGTGATCACCAAAATCAACGATCGTCCCATCCGCACGATCATCGATGTGGTGCAAGCCGCGGAGAACTACCAAGAGGCTCCGCAACAAGTTTTGGTGGAAGCCCGGCGCAAATTCCGGGTCTCCCTCTACGTCCTCAAGCCATGATACCTCAATTTCGCCCCCTGCTCGCGGCTACCGCGGCCCTCCTGATTTCCCTCGGTCGAGCTGACCTGCCCGACTATCCGGCCATGCTCGAGGAGCGGTTGGCGTCGGTGGTGGCGGTTGAGTTCGCGATTGAACACGAGATGGATCGCACGGTGAATTTTGCCTTTGGGTTGGTGATTGACCAGGCGGGCACGGTGATCCTCGAATCGGGGGCGATCAGTGATCGCGCGACGCCGGACCAACTCGTCGACTTCAAGGTCTACCGCCCGGGCGAACCGTCCACGCAGTATTCACGGGCCGAATACATCGGGCAGGATGGCTACACCACGTGGCATTTCATCCGCGTGGCGCCGGAAGGGCGGCACCGGCTGCGCCCCATCACGGATTTCGCCGCCGCCGATCCGGCCCGCCTGCCCCGGATGGCCGAACCGGTTTGGGGCATCGGGCTCCGGCAAAAGGACGAAGATTTTGAACCCTATTTTTTGCAGTCGCGCATCAGCATGATCCAACGCCTGCCCCAGTTGACCGGAATCGCCCTGCAGGGGGTGGCGGGGCGGGGCTGCCCGGTGTTCAACGCCGCGGGTGAATTCGTGGGGATCGGGGCGTCTGGTTTTGGTCAACGCATGATGATTTATTCCCAGCGCCGCCGGGGGGAAATGTCCGTGCTGCTCAACCCCGATGAGGCCGCCGGATTTCGGTTGGCGTCGGAGGTATTGTCGGCGGTGGGCCGGATTCCGACCAATCCGTTTGGTCGCCCCTTGCCGTGGTTTGGCATCGATGGCATCGACCCCGTCACCCCGGAGGTGGCGGAATTTCTGGGATTGGGTTCCGCCGCGGGCTTGGTGGTTTCGGAGGTTTTGCCGGGCAGTCCGGCCGAGACGGGAGGGTTGCTGCCGCGTGACATCATCATCGCGATCGATGGTCGGCCGCTGCCCCGGCTCAAACCGGATCAAGTGGTGGCGGCCCACCTGATGCGGGAGATTCTGAAACGGCAACCGGGGGACGTCATCAGTTTCACCATCCTGCGCGAGCAGCTTGAACTGGAACTGCCGGTGGAGCTCGGCGATGCTCCAAAAACACCACAGGAGTCGGAACGGCGCTACTTCGAGGATCTGGGGGTGACCGTGCGGGAAACGGTGTTTTCCGACGTGGTGGCCCGGCGGGAAGATCCAAGTGTGTTGTCGGGGGTGATTGTGCACTTCGTGAAGCCCAGCAGCCCGGTCGATACGGCAGGCGTGCAAGGCGATGATTGGGTGAAGGAAATCAATGGCACCCCGGTGGAATCCTACGCGCAGGCCTTGGAATTGCTGGAAGAGGCCGAGCGCAGCGGCCGACCCGAATTGGTGCTGTTGGTCAGCCGGGGTGGAGAGACCGCCGTCATGCGCGCCAAGATCGATTCTTAATTGCGGGGGGAGGTCGGTCCGGGATTGCACCGGCGGCCCCTACGGGTGTGCATGGAAGCATGTTTACGGGTATTATTGAAGAGACCGGTCGGGTGCTCTCCTTCACGGAAGGAGCCGAAAGCTGGCGATTGGAGATTGCGGCGGAACGCGTGCTGCAAGAGCTCGATCTCGGCGACAGCATTGCCGTCAACGGCTGCTGTCTGACGGCGGTCGTCCACGACGACCAGAAAGTGGGTTTTGATGTGCTCGGCGAGAGTCGCCGGTTGACCACTTTCCAGGAGATCCAGCCGGGTGCGCGGGTGAATTTGGAGCGGGCGGTCCGGTTCAATGGCAAGATGGGTGGTCATTTCGTCACGGGCCACATTGACGGGCTCGGCCGCATCACGGTGTTGGAAGTACGCGGCAAAGACACCTACCTGGAAGTCGCAGCGCCCGCCGGCACGGGACGTTATCTGGTGCACAAAGGCAGCATCGCGATCGACGGCATCTCCCTCACCGTTGCGGAGGTCAGCGGTGATGTCTTTGCCGTCTGGCTGATTCCCCATACGGTCAGCGCCACCAACTTACGCGATAAGCAGGTGGGCGACGGCGTGAATCTGGAATTCGACCAACTCGGAAAATACGTGGAAAAGCTCGTCGCTCCGACGTTGCGCTGATGGGTTGACGGCATGCGGGCGACCCTACTGGTGCTTAACGAGGAATTGATCCGACTGAAGTCGGTCGGCGTGAAGCATGTGGCCATTTCTGAAGCATCGCTCAGTCGGTTGCGCGAATTGGTGGGGGCCCGTTCGGAGCCGAACCCTGCGCCCGCGGCTGCGGCGGCTGCGCCCCCCCGCCCGCCTCCGGGTACGCCCGTGGCCGGTCCCTCGTTTGGGGAGAAGCGCAGCCGACTGCCTCCGCCGCGCCAGAAGCGCCCGCGACTCGCGCGTTGCCCCCGGCTCCCTCGGTGGTCCTGCCGGCGGGGGACAAGCGGACCGGTGGGATGCGTTGTTGGCGCAAGTGAAACAGGACCCGGTCTGCCAAGAGCTGCGTCGGGCAAGCAGGTCGTGATGGGGTGGGGGATTTGGATGCCCCGATTTTCTTTTGCGGCGAAGCACCGGGCGCGGAGGAGGAGCAACAGGAGCCCTTCGTCGGTCCGCAGGCAATTGCTGACCAAATGATCGGCGCGATGGGGCTGACGCGCGAACAGGTTTACATCGGCAACATCATGAATTGGCGTCCGCAATTCCGACCGCGGCGGGCGGGAGCAGGTCGGGAATCGTCCGCCCGGCGCTGAGATGGCGTATTGTCTGCCCTATTTGCAGGCCCAGCTGGAGTGGTGCAACCGCGGGTGATTGTGGCGCTGGGGACGACGGCGGCCAAGGGACTGTTGGGGCATGATCGGTTCAAAGCCTGGGCGAGGTGCGGGGAAATGGCATGAGTTTGCGGCACGCCGGTGATGGTGACCTACCACCCGAGTTGCATTCTGCGGAACCAATCCGAACTGGTCGAAGCGGGCGATCTGGGAGGATCTGCTGCAGGTGATGGCGCGGGTGGAACCGATCACCGATCAGCAACGGGACTTTTTAAGTCGAAGTAAGGTGGCAGGACTTTCGCTGCGGCGGGGTTGCCTTCGCGGGCCGGGCTGCCGTTATCACGACGCCGCCCGGTGACCGCCGACGGGCGGTGCCGTCATGCTGACTTTTTTTCGCACCCTCCTCGCCGAAATGCGCACGCTGCCCCTGGCCGTGTGGGTGCTGACGGGGGGGCAGTTCATCAATCGCTTTGGCTCGTTTGTCTTCCCGTTCATGGCGCTGTATCTGCAGGACCGCGGGCTGGCCTTGGCGGAAATTGCCTGGGTGCTCGGCGCGATATCGCTGGGCGGCACGATCGCGCCGTTTGCCGGAGGGTATTTGGCCGATGCCATCGGCCGTCGGAACACGATTGTCATTTCCCTGGTGGGCTCAGCGGTCTCGGTGCTGGCCATGTTTTACAGCCCCGGTCTGGGGTCATTGCTGGTCTGGGCGGTGGTGCACGGCGGGCTCACCTACATGTTTGGCCCGGCGGCCAACGCGTTGCTCACGGATCTGGTGCCCGCGGCGAATCGCGTGGTGGCCTTCGCGGTTTTTCGCCTGGCCCTGAACGCGGGCTTTGCCGCGGGGCCGGCGGTGGCGGGGATTTTATTCACCTTGTCACCGGCGTTGATTTTCTGGGGGGATGCCGCCACGACCCTGATTTTTGCGGGGCTGGCGGGGACCCTGCTGCCGACCGGCTTGAAGACGGTGAAGGGCAGGGTGTCGTCGCCGAAAGTTGTGTGGAACAGCTGGCGGGAGGCCGCGCGTGACGCGGGGCAGAACCGACCGTTTTTACAACTGTTGGGGGCGAAGCTGCTGATGGCGGTCGCGTTCGTGCAGATTTTTAATGTGCTGGCACTGGATGCCACCACGCGAGGGCTTTCCCTGGTGGACTATGGTCTCCTAATGGGATGCAACGGACTCATCATCGTGCTGGTGGAGCTGCCGCTGGTTCACGCGATCAAACGGTTTCCGCCGCGGCTGGTGGCCGGACTGGGTTTTGCCGTGATCGGCCTCGGTTGTGCGGCCTTTGCCGGGGCGGAAACGATGGCAGGGTTTTTGGCGGCAATGGCCCTGTTCACCCTCGGTGAGATGGTCGCTTTGCCGGTGAGCGCGGCCTATGGGGCACACTTGGCTCCGGCGGAATTTCGGGGCCGCTATTTTGGGTTTTTCAGTATCATGTGGGGGCTTTCCGCCCTGGTGGGAAGTGCCGGTGTCTGGATTTATGGGCAGATCGGGGTGCACTGGTGGTGGATCACCGGTGCGTTTGGCCTCGCGGCGGGCGCGCTGATGGCGGGGCGGGTCGATGACCGCCGTCTGGAGCGGGGCGCAGGAGGAGCGGAGCGGGCGGGGGAGTTGGAACCCGAGCTACCATGAAACGACTTTGATCGAAATGAGGCTTGGCGGGGATGGGGCCACGGTAGAGGTTCCCAGCCATGCTGCCTACCCAACAAGGATCGGTCCGCCTTTTCAGATTTCTCGGGATCAACGTATGGCTCCACTGGAGCTGGGCGATCGTGGCGATCTGGGCCCTGTCCGAGCGGCAACAACTCTACTCGTCCCCGCTGTGGAATTTGGCGGAGTATATCGCGCTCTTTGGCATCGTGTTGATGCATGAGTTTGGACACTCCCTCGCCTGCCGCCAGGTCGGCGGGCAGTCCGACCAGATCGTGCTTTGGCCCTTGGGGGGAGTGGCCTACGTGAATGCTCCCGCCCGGCCGGGGGCCCAACTGTGGAGCATCGCGGCCGGTCCGTTGGTCAACGTGGTATTGGTGCCGGTATTGCTGCTCGTTTCCTGGGTGCTGGCCAAGTCGGGCGTGGCGGCCGAATCCACCGACTTCTGGAATTGGTTCTATTCGGTCAGCCTGATCAACGTGGTCCTATTGGTCTTCAATGTTCTGCCCATCTACCCCTTGGATGGCGGCCAGATTCTGCGCTCGTTGCTTTGGTTCAAATTTGGTCCCCGCCAAAGCCTGCTCTACGCCGCCGGCTTCGGGTTAGTCGGCACGCTGGGGTTGGCCGGGCTGGCGTTTACCTGGGGCAGCCTGTGGCTCGGGATCCTGGTTCTCTTCATCGGCAACCATTGCTGGAAAGCTTTTCAGGGCGCCCGCCTGGGGGACTACTAGCCAATCCGCTCCGCCGCGCCGGAATCCTGTTTTCAGTCCGTGCAGCCGGTGAAATCGCCCCGGCTGTCAGGTTGATTCAGAGCGCGGAAAGCGCAGCCTTCACCTCGTCGAAGTTCGCCTTCAGCTCGGCAATGTCGGAGGCCAAATCGTCGATCGAGGTTTTGGATTTTTCCTCGATGCGGCGGGCGACCTCGATGACCTTCTTGGCGCCCAGATTGGCGGAGGCGCCTTTGATGCTGTGTGCGGCACGGTTCAGTGTGGTGATGTCCCCGGACAAGAGGCATGCATCGATCTCGGCCAGACGGTTGGGCGTGTCATTGAGATAGATGTCGATGACCTCCTTGAGAAACGTGTCATCATCCATCTCGTCCCCCAGCGCACGCAGGTTTTCAATGGTCAAAGGGTCGAGAATGGTGGAGTCGGACATGATGAATCAGTCTGCTGGGGTGCTGCCGCCTGCTGAATCAATTACCAAAGCCGATTTGCTTCTCCCCGCGCGAGTAAAAATTTTTACGACTTTAACGGCTGAAAAAACATATCAATAAATCAAAATATGATGATATAACCCTTGCGATTTGTGAGGTCGCGGTCTGTATGTGGAAGCTCAATTATGGCTAATTCATTCGTATTCTCGTCGGAATCCGTGGGCGAAGGGCACCCGGACAAGGTATCTGATTTCATCTCGGACAGCATCTTGGATGCTTGTCTGTCAGTGGACAAAAACAGTCGGGTGGCGTGTGAGACGTTGGTAAAGTCCAACGTCGTGGTGCTCGCGGGGGAGATCTCCATCCCGAAGCTCAAGGGCAAGCCCATCGAGTCCGTGCTCAACCTCGATAACATCGTGCGGGGAGCCATTCGGGAGATTGGTTATGTGAACGACGATGACGTGTTTCACGCGGATCGGGTGTTCATTCAAAATCTGCTGACCAGTCAGTCCGCCGACATCGGCCAAGGGGTCGACGCCCGGGAGGCGGAGGGCAAGACCCACGCCGAGCAAGGTGCGGGAGACCAAGGCATCATGTTTGGCTACGCCTGCACGGAGACGGATGAGCTCATGCCGACGCCGGTGATGTTGGCTCACTTGTTGGGCCGCGAACTCGCACGGGTGCGGAAATCCGGCAAGGCCAACTGGCTGCGCCCGGATGCGAAGACCCAAGTATCCGTGCGCTACGTCGACGGCAAACCCAAGGAGGTGGTGAACGTGGTCATCTCGACTCAGCACACCGCCGATGTCTCCCGGGCCAAGATCGAGTCCTACCTGATCAAGCACGTGGTCAAGAAGGTCATCCCGCGCCACCTGCAGTCGAAGCAAACGGAATTTTTGATCAACCCCACCGGTCGGTTTGTCATCGGCGGCCCGCAAGGGGACTCCGGACTCACTGGCCGCAAAATCATCGTCGACACCTACGGTGGCTGGGGACGTCACGGTGGCGGAGCATTCTCCGGCAAAGACCCTTCCAAGGTGGACCGTTCGGCTGCCTACATGGCGCGTTGGGTCGCCAAGAATGTGGTGGCGGCTGGTTTGGCCCCGTTCTGTGAGCTTCAACTCGCCTACGCCATCGGCCATCCGGAGCCCGTCAGTGTGTTTGTGGACACCTTCGACACGGGAATCGTGCCGGACAGTGTGATCTCAGACGCCGTGACGGAAGTGTTCAACTTTAAACCGGCCGGCATCGTGCGTCAGCTCAAGCTGCTCCAGCCCATTTACCGCTCCACCACCAACTACGGGCATTTCGGCAAAGCCGGATTGCCCTGGGAGCAGACCACCAAAACCAAAGCCCTGATGGCCGCGGTCAAACGCCTCAGCTAAAGAAAACCAGTAAATTTTAGAATGACTACCACAGCAGAAATCACCGACTACAAGATCGCCGACATCAGTCTTGCCGACTGGGGTCACAAAGAAATCGCCGTTGCCGAGCACGAAATGCCAGGACTCATGGCGGTGCGGGAAAAGTTTCCCAACAAGCCCTTGCAGGGTGTGCGGATCATGGGATCTCTGCACATGACGATTCAGACCGCCGTGCTGATCGAAACCCTCGTTGATCTGGGGGCCACCGTGCGGTGGTGCTCCTGTAATATCTTTTCGACGCAGGACCATGCGGCCGCCGCCATCGCCGACGGCGGAGTGCCGGTCTTCGCGTGGAAGGGCGAGTCCTTGGAGGAGTATTGGGACTGCACGTGGAGTGCCCTGGTGAGTCCGGAAGGCCTCGGCCCTCAAATGGTGGTCGATGACGGCGGCGACGTCACGCTACTCATCCACAAGGGTTATGAGCTCGAGAACGGGAGCGATTGGGTGAACTCGGAATCGGGTTCGGAAGAAGAGCAGGTCATCAAAAACCTGCTCAAACGGGTGCATGCCGAAGACCCCACCATCTTCCATCGCCTCGCCGCCGACTGGAAGGGTGTCTCCGAAGAAACCACCACGGGAGTCCATCGCCTCTACGAACTGGCGGAAAAGGGCCAGCTGTTGGTGCCGTCCATCAACGTCAACGATTCCGTGACCAAGTCGAAATTCGACAACCTCTACGGCTGCCGGGAGTCCCTCGCCGACGGTCTCAAACGGGCCACCGACGTGATGATCGCGGGCAAAGTTGCCTGCGTCTGCGGCTACGGTGACGTGGGTAAGGGCTGTGCGCATTCGCTGAAGAGTTTCGGTGCCCGCGTCATTGTGACCGAAATCGACCCGATCAACGCCCTGCAAGCCGCCATGGAAGGTTTCGAGGTTAACACCATTGAAAGCACCCTCGGGGTCGCCGACCTCTACGTGACGACCACCGGCAACAAGGACATCATTACCGCCGATCACCTGCGCGGCATGAAGGATCAAGCCATCGTCTGCAACATCGGTCACTTCGATAACGAGATCCAAGTGGTCAAGATGCAGCGGGAACCGGGCATCAAGCGCACCACGATCAAGCCCCAATACGACATGTATACCTACGCCGACGGCAAGAGCATCTACCTGCTGGCGGAGGGTCGATTGGTCAACTTGGGTTGTGCGACCGGACACCCTTCCTTCGTCATGTCGGCTTCCTTCACCAACCAGGTGCTGGCTCAATTGGACCTCTGGGAAAACCGGGACACCTACACGCCGACGGTCATGCGGCTGCCCAAGCACCTCGACGAGGAAGTGGCTCGCCTGCACCTCGAACGGATTGGCGCGAAGCTGACCAAGCTCTCGAAGGATCAGGCCGATTATATCGGGGTATCGGTCGATGGTCCCTACAAGCCGGACCACTACCGCTACTAACTTCCGGTCGCTCCGATCCCCTTTTCGCCGGCACCCCTGTGGTGCCGGTTTTTTTTGGCGTCCCGTCGCCGCCCGCCTATTTGATCGGTGATCAGTTGGATCGCTTGACGCTGGCAAGGGCATGGAAAACCTTCATGAACCTTTTCGCGCTTTCAGCGTCTCAAGGTCCTGTCCCTCATGTATCTCGCTGTAATCGACATCATTTCCGGTGCGGATATTTTGATTTATCCCCTCGGGCTCTGCTCCTTGGTGATGGTCTTTATTCTGTGCGAACGATCCTACGCGCTGCGCCGCGACGCCATCATGCCGCCGGATCTGGTGGAAGCAGTGGTCGATGGCCGACCGATCACCGGGGGGCAGGAGTCGGTGCTGGCGCGCATCATCGAGTTCTCGGAACGGCACCCCGGCGACGAGGATGCGGTGAAAGCGTTTGCCCGCCTGGAGGTTAATCGCATGGAGCGCGGCATTCCCTACCTGGATATCATCTATGCCGCTGCCCCGCTGATTGGGCTCACCGGAACCGTTTGGTCCCTCCTACGCGTTTTTTCCTCCATCTCGGGGGAGACGGGGTTGCCGGATCCGGTGGCGTTCACCAGTGGGGTGGCACTCGCCCTGTCGGCCACCCTGCTGGGGTTGACCATCGCGATTCCGGCCTTGGTGGGCGGCGGTTATCTGCAACGCCGGGTGGAAAATTATGCGGCTCAGCTGGACGTGATTCTGGAGCGCGTCCTTGGTCGCACCGAAACGTCCGAAAACGAATCGGGCGCATGAGCGGGCTTTACCAGCGGCGGCGGAAACGCCCGGAGATGAACCTGCTGCCCCTCATCGATGTGCTGGTGATGTTGATCTTTTTTGCCTTCGTCACGATGCAATTCCGGTCGGCCTCGACCCTCAACATCACGCTGCCGAAAGTAGAAACCGCGGGTAAAAATGAATTCAAGGGCACCGTCACCATCGGGGTGGATAATACCGGGGTGATCTCCTTCAATGGCCAGGTGGTGACCGAGGAGGAAATCGAAGGCCTGCTCCTGCGGGTGAAGGAGATTGATCGGGACATCCCGGTGCTCATCGCGGCGGACGAAGCCACCCCGCTCAAGACCGTGGCCTTTCTGATGGATGCCTGCCGCAAGACCGGGCTCAACAAGTTCAGCCTGCAAAGTCGCTAATCTGCGAGGGAACGGCAGAGCAGGGCCGGGGGGCATCTTTCGCCGAGGCTCGACCCTAGTGCGCTCCGGTCGCTTTACGCTCGGAGTTTTAAGGCAACCGTGATTAGGAAGCTGCATGAAAATTTTGATTACGGGAGTCTCCAAGGGGTTGGGTCGGGTGCTGGCTGAGACCTACATGGCCGGGGGCCATCAGGTGATCGGCTGTGGTCGGGACCCGGAGAGCATTCTCGACCTGCGGTTTGGCTGTGATGAAAGCCATCGTTTTGACATCGTTGACGTCGCCCAGGCCAACAAGGTTGACGTTTGGTTTGAGACGGTGGACGCGTCGCATGGCATTCCCGACCTCATCATCAACAACGCCGCCATCATGAACCAGCCGCGAAATCTGTGGGAAGTGCCCACCAAGGAATTTCACCAGCTCATCGACGTGAACGTGAAGGGTGTCTTCAACGTGATCCGGGCGTTTGGACCGGCGATGGTCAAGCGGGGCACCGGCGTGATCGTCAACCTCTCCTCGGGCTGGGGGCGGACCACCTCCCCGCAGGTCGCCCCGTATTGCGCCTCCAAGTTTGCCGTCGAGGGCCTGTCGCAAGCGCTGGCCGCGGAGCTGCCGGATCCGCTGGCCTGCGTGCCGCTGAATCCCGGCATCATCGCCACCGCCATGCTCCAGCAGGCCTGGGGCGACGAGGCCCGACAGTTTCCGTCGCCCGCGGAGTGGGTGACCATCGCGGCCCCTTTCATTTTGCAGTTGGGCCGCAAGGACAACGGGCAGCCGGTTACGGTGCCGGGGCCGTAGCTCCTGCGTAGTGTTTTTTCCAATACTGAGCGCAACGGATCACCGTCGCGGCGTGCAGTCGGGCGGTGTGGGTTCGGTCCCGGTTGTAGCCCCCGCCAAAAAGCACGACGGTCGGCGTCTGGCGCGCGGTCACCAGTTTGAGCACGAGTTCGTCGCGGGCGGCGAAATGCCGGTCGTCGAGTCGCATTTGGCCGAAGCGGTCGTCGCGATGCAGGTCCGCTCCCGCGATCCAGAAACAGAGATCGGGGGCAAAATCATGGAAGGCGTCGGGCAGGGTTGATTCCAACTGCTCCAAATAGTCATGGCCGGACACAAACCGGGGTAGCGGAACATCCAAACTCCCGGGCACCTTTGCCGCGGGATAGTTTTTGCCGCCGTGAATCGAGTACGTGAAAACGGTTTCATCATGGGCAAAAAGGTGGTGGGTGCCGTTGCCCTGGTGGGCATCCGTATCCACCACGAAGATTCGACTGCCCGGCTGCTCCACCTGATGCCGCCTGATCGCGACCGCCACGTCGTTCAGCACACAATAGCCGAGGCCCCGGTCCGCGAAGGCGTGATGCGTGCCGCCCGCGAGGTTGCCGGCGAGGCCCTCGCGTCGGGCCGCCACGGTGGCCTGCAGCGTGCCGCCCACCTCCAAGGCGGAGCGGGCCAGCAGTTCCGGTCCGGCCGGCAGGCCGAGTTTGATGGCTTCGATACGCTCGAGGTTTCCCTCGAAAATCCGGTCCAGGTAGGCCCGGGAATGCACCCGGAGCAGGTCCTGCCGGGGAGCGGGTTGCGCCCACTCGATGCGGAGGTCGGGCTCCTCCCGCAACAACTCGACGGTGCGCCAAAACTTGTCCATCGGAAACGGGTGTTCCGGGGGCAGAGGGAAAACGTAATCTGGATGCGTAAAACAGCGCATGGTAACGCTCGGGAGACGATTGATGCCTGCGACGGCCTCGAGGGATGCGCGGGAGACTCTCCGGTCCCGGGGGACTCAAGTCGAGGGGGGATCGGGTGAATCCACGATCAAGGTGACCGGGCCGTCATTCGTCAGGGTCACCTGCATCATGGCGCCAAACTCCCCGGTCGCCACGGCGGCGGGGCCCAGTTGCTGTTGCAGGGCGGCCACGAATTGATGGTAGAGCGGCTCCGCCATCGCGGTTGGGGCGGCGGCATGAAAGGAAGGCCGGGTGCCTTTGCGGGTGTCGGCGTGGAGGGTGAACTGGCTCACGATCAGCACCTGGCCACCGCTATCCTGCACTGAAAGGTTCATCACTCCGTGGTCATCCGGGAAAATGCGCAGCCCGGCAATTTTGGTGGCCAGCCAGGTCCCCGCGGCCGCCGTATCCGTGAAGGCGATACCGAGCAGCACCACCAGACCACCGCCGATCTCACCGACGATGCGATCCTCCACCCTGACGGTGGCGGCGGAAACCCGTTGAATGACGGCCCGCATCGGCGTGGCTCAGGTGAGGGCTTTGACCAGCACCTTGGCATTGCGCCCATTGGCCTGGGCGAAGGTGCGCCGGGGTTCCGGCAGGATCGCTTCGTCCTCCAGGCTGAAGCCACAGGCGGAGGTGAAGAAGGAGGTGCTTTGGGTGGACAGGGCGAAGATTTTTTCCGTGCCCGCCTCCTTGGCCCGCAGCGCCGCATATTCCACCATTTTCCGGCCGATGCCCCGCTTGTGGTGGAAGGGCATGACGCAGAGGGAGCCCACTTCGGCGAGGTCGCCATGGAACTGCAGGGTGATACAGGCGACGATGTTCTCATCGATTTCAAAAACGAAAAAGTCATTAATGTTTTGTTCGATCCCTTCGAGGTCCCGGTGCAGGAGTTCCTCGCGCTCCACCGCACTCCGCATCAGGCTGTGGATGAAGCGGGCATCCGAACGCAAGGCGGGTCGGATTTGTTGGTAGTCGTTGCCATAAATCAGCGATCCGACGCCCTCGCTGGAGAAGATCTCATTCAACAGACCATCGTAGATCCGGCCATCGACCAGGTGGACGCGGGGCACGCCGTGTTGAATTGCCCGGATGGCGTGTTGCGCCTTGGAGAGCTCCGCCGGGGCGATGGCCTCGGGGCGCGATTTGAGGAGGTCGGCCAGTCGTTCGACGGAAATGTCCCGTTGCAAGACCCCGTCGATCAACAAGCCGCTGCGCGGGCTGAGGTAAATGACCTTCGTGGCGTTGAGGGATTTGGCCACTTCGATGGCGAGCAGGTCGGAGTTGATGCGTAGGGTGCCGCCGTCAGGACCGAAGCCAATCGGCTGGATGATGGGCACAATGTCGGCGGCGAACAGGTGCTGGAGGGTCTCGCGATCGACTCGATCCACTTTTCCGGTGAATTGGCGATCCTCGCCCTTGATCACCCCAACCGGCAGGGAGCGCACGGCATTGGTGATGGCGCACTTCAGATCGGTTTGAGTGAGGCCTTCCAGAATCAAATGGGACACCCGGGACGAGGCCCGCACCGCCAGATCGAGGGTGGCGGCGTTGGTGATGCCGGTGCCGTCGGCATTGGAAATGGTCAAGCCGCGCGCGGCGGACAGTTCCTCGAGCTGGGTTGAGATCCCGTGAACGAGCACCACCTTGATCATCAGGCTGCGCAGGACGGCGATGTCGACGAGGAGGTTGGTGAAGTTATCGTCGGCGATGATCGCCCCATCGACGGCGATGACGAAGATCTGGTTCCGAAACCGCGGAATATACTTCAGGATGCCCCGTAGGTCGGTGGGTTTTAGTTGCGGCTCGCGAACGATCAGGGCGCTCGCCGAGTTGCGGTCGGAACTCGTAGTCATGGTGGTGCTAAGGAGGGGCGTTGTTGGGTAACGGGTGGGAATGGTCAATTGCCGGGTTTTATCCCCAACGGTCAGAGGACCTCGATTTTCCAGCGTCGGGACTCCCGGGCGCCCAACAGGGTCATTTGATAAAGGCCAGGTTCGAGGGTGTGCGAAGGCATTTCCACGTGGGCAAAGGCCTCAAGTTTTCGCGTCTGCAATGACCCCGGAGTGGCGTCGTAGCCGACGAGCACGACCAATTCGGATCCCCGACGGTAGAGGGTGGCGGTGACGGCATGTTCGTCGTTGTCGGGCTGCGCGCAGGCAAAGCTGAAGGCGTAGGGCGCCCCGGCGAGGAGGGAGGACGGCGCCACGACGAAGGGGATTTGGGCGGGGATCGGTGGGGGATCGATCAGAACGTCGCGCAACAGGGGAGGCAGACCGCCCGGCAGTTTCTCCGTCTCGGCAGCGGCGGGAAGAGGCGGGGCGGAGGCGCCCAGAATCGCGAGACTGAGTTCGATCCGGTAGAAGCCGCTGTCCAACAGTCGCAGGACTTGGGCCCGATCCTTGTTGTCCTGATAGGGCTGATGGGCGGGCCCGTCTTTGCGGTAGGCCAGGGTCAGCCAAGTGTAGGGAACGATGCAGGCCACTATCCCCAACACAATCCACTTCATCGGCCAAGGGCGGCGATGCAAAGAGTCGAGTCGGTCACTCATGATTCCGGGGCACGATCTCAGGCGGCGCGGCCACCGGGACGCGACAAAGGTTCAATAGGGCAGCGGGTGCTGTTTGGTGAGCTTGGCCACCCGGGTGCGCACCTCCGCCAACACGGATTCGAGGGCGTCGGTATCGATCGCATGGAGGACCGCGTCGATGCAATCGGCGATTTCGTCCATCTCCGACGCGGTGAAGCCGCGGCTGGTGATGGCAGGCGTGCCGAGGCGAATACCGGAGGCTTGGAAAGGGGAACGGCTTTCGAAGGGAACGGTGTTTTTATTGCAGGTGATGTGGGCGAGATCGAGAGTCTCCTGGGCCTTCTTGGCGGTCAGGTCCGGCAAGTTGGCGCGCAGATCAATTAGAAAGAGGTGATTTTCGCTGCCCCCGGATACGACTTTGTATCCCCGTCGGAGGAAGGACTGAGCCAAGGCCTGCGAGTTTTCGACCACCTTGGCGGCGTACTCCTTGAAGGAGGGTTTGATTGCTTCGGCAAAACAAACGGCTTTGGCCGCGATCACGTGCATGAGCGGGCCGCCTTGCCCGCCGGGGAACATGGCGGAGTTGATGGCTTTAGCGTGCTCCGCCTTGCAGAGAATCAACCCCCCGCGCGGCCCGCGCAGGGTTTTGTGGGTGGTGGTCGTCACAAAATCGGCGTGGGGCACGGGAGAGGGGTGCACGCCGCCGGCCACCAGCCCTGCAATGTGAGCAATGTCCGCGAAAAGGTAAGCCCCGACGGAGCGGGCGATTTTGCCCATGCGGGCAAAATCAATGATGCGGGAGTAGGCGGAGGCCCCGACTGTGATCATCTTGGGTTTCTCCCGCTCTGCGATCGCCGCCAGTTCATCGTAGTCGATGTAACCGGTTTCCTCGTTCACGCCGTATTGCACGAAGTTGTAGAGCTTGCCGGAGAAATTCGCCGGATTGCCGTGGGTGAGGTGTCCACCGTGGGCGAGGTTCATGCCGAGCACCTTGTCGCCGGGCTGGAGGACGGCGGTGTAAACCGCAAAATTGGCCTGTGAGCCGGAGTGCGGCTGCACGTTGGCGTGCTCCGCTCCGAAAAGCTGTTTGGCCCTTTCGATGGCGATGACCTCGATCTTGTCCACCTCTTGGCAGCCGCCATACCACCGTTTCGCCGGATAGCCCTCGGCGTATTTATTGGTCAACACACTGCCCTGGGCCTCCATCACGGCCGGGTAGGTGAAGTTCTCCGATGCGATCAACTCAATATGGTTGGATTGGCGGGAGCCTTCGGCCGCGATGATGGCGGCGATTTCGGGATCAAGGGAGGCGAGCGGCGTAGCGGTCAACATGGTAGGGAAAGGATGAATAGCAGAAAGGTTAGCACAAAATCCCAAACCGAAAATGCGGCTTCAGCTGATTTCTTTGCGCAGGAACGCGAGAAGGGAGGGGATCGCCTCCACGATTTCGTCCCGACAGCCTTCGTAAAGAGGCAGGGGACCGCCGTAGGGATCGGCGATCTCCTTGTCGGCCTCCCGGGGCATAAACTCGCGCCAGAGGAAGATGTTGCGGGGCATGGGCTCCAAGCTCGCTTGGATGACCGCGCGGTGGGTTTCCGTCATCACAAAGACCGCCCGCGCCCGTTCGACCAGTTCCGGCGTCAGCGCTTGACTGGAGTGGCCGGAAATATCCAACCCCACCTTTTTCATGGCGGTCACCGAATTGGCGGAGGCGGGATGGCCGTGTCCGGCGGCCACTCCGGCCGAAACCACTTGGAGATTTTTAAGCGGGGGCTCCTCCGCGGCGAGCGCGTGAGCCAGCAACCCCTCCGCCATCGGTGAACGGCAGATGTTACCGGTGCAGACGACGACGATGAGGTCGGATTGATCCATCACGCAGGGTTAGGGGAGATTGTCAAAAATAGCAAACCACCGTCTCGTGCGGTCAGCGGGCCGGCCGCAATTGGCGGGCGCCGATGTCGCGGCGGTAGGTTTTGGCGACGCATTCGATCCGCTCGCAGGTGGCATAGGCGGCATCGGCCGCTTCCTGCAGGCTGTCGGCTAGGGCGGTCACCCCGAGCACGCGACCGCCCGCGGTCACGAGGCGTCCCTGATCATCGCAGCGGGTGCCCGCGTGGATCACGGCAACGTTGGCCGGGAGCGGTTCAGGCAGGCCGATGACATCGCCTTGGGCGTAGGCTCCGGGGTATCCCGCTGACGCGATGACCACGCAGAGGGCGGATCGCGTCGAGACTTGCAGGTCAAATCCGCGCAAGCACCCGTGGGTGGCGCGCCAGAGCAGTTCGAGGACGTCGCAGCCCAGCCGGGGGAGCACCACTTGCGTTTCCGGATCCCCCAAGCGGGTATTGTATTCCAGCACAGACGGGCCTTCCGCGGTCAGCATGATGCCGATGAAGAGGGTGCCGCGAAAGTCGATGCCTTCATCGGCGATGCCTTCGACCGAAGGCCGCACGATCTCCTGTTCGATTTGGTGCCAAAGCTCAGGGGTGACGATGTCCGCCGGCGAGTAGGTGCCCATGCCCCCGGTGTTGGGGCCGGTGTCGCCCTCGCCGATGCGCTTGTGGTCCTGGGACGTGGGCAGGATCAGATAGTCGCGTCCCGAGACGATGACGAGCAGGGAGGTTTCGTCGCCGGTCAGGCAGTCCTCGATCAACACGCGGGAACCGGAGGCGCCGAATTTATTGCCTTCCAACATGTCCCGCACCGCGGTTTCGGCCTCGCCCAGGTCTCCGGCCACGATCACCCCTTTGCCGGCCGCCAGCCCGTCGGCCTTGATGACGATGGGGGCGCCCCGCTCTCGCAGGTAGGCCAACGCCGGCGCAACTTCGTCAAACTCCGCGGCCGGGGCGGTGGGGATACCGTATTTCTGCAGCAGCCGCTTTGTGCGAATTTTGGATGCCTCGAGCTCACCGCCGTCCGCTTTGGGTCCGAACGCCGGGATCCCGGCTTGGGCCAATTGATCCACCAACCCGAGCGCCAACGGGACTTCCGGCCCGACGACCACGAATTCGATCTGTTCCTCGCGGGCCAGCTCGACCAGTCCGGTGATGTCGTCGGCTGCCACCGCCCGGCAGAGCGCACCTTCCATGGCCATACCCGGGTTTCCCGGGGCGGCCAGCAAGCGCGGGGCGCGTGGAGATTGGGCGATGGCCTTGACCAGAGCGTGTTCGCGACCGCCGGAGCCGACGACCAATACGGATGAGGGAAGGGGGGGCAGGACGTCCGGTTCAGCCATGATCCGAAAACTCTCGCATCTTCAAGTCCACGCAACGTCGAAATGCGAATACTACGTAGGACTATGGGGTTGATTCGGGTGAAAGAGGTTCGGAGAATGATGACCGAAAATGCCGACCCGCCGAAAAAAGAAGGGATTCACCCTCGTTGAAATCATGATCGTCGTGACCCTGATCGGGTTTCTGGCCATGTTGTCGGTCCCCGTTTTTAAACGGATCAAACTCCGAGCCCTTTCCGCTACCTTTACCTCGGACGCCCGTTTATTCTCCGAGGCATTTCAGCGGTATGCGCAGGAAGCGGGTTCCTTTCCGCCTTCGTCGGGTCCGGGGATCATTCCTCCCGGGATGGAGGAATATATCGACCTCAATGATTGGACCAAGACGACCTCCTTGGGGGGGAATTACCGCTGGCTGAATATCCCGAGTGCGGACGCCCAACGCGGCCGATACGAGATTGGGGCCCTGCAGATCACGGGCGCGACCCTCTCGCTGGAAGAAATGCAACTCATTGACGAGTGGATCGACGATGGGAACATCGGGACCGGTAACATCATCGTAGGGGGCGCAGGCTCCGTAGTATTTTACATCGTGGAGATCTGAGAACCATGACTGCCATCCCCGTTCTTCTTTCCGCTGAGGGCCTCTCGGCTGACTGCGCCAAACCCGAAAAGGGGCGCAAGGTGCCCATGTCCAAGATGGATGTGGAGCTCGTGCTCGAGCGGTTGCGGGCCTTTGCCGCTCTCTCTTCCCTGCAATTGGCCGATACGAACGCCAAAATCACGCTGGCGCGGGGGAAACTCCGCCTGGTGGTCACCAACACCGGTGGCCGCCTGATGGTCGTGGAGGGGAAGGGCGAGGGGGCTTCCGCGATGGAGAAATCGCCGGAAGAAATCGTGACGTGGTTGATGTCCGTCGAAGGCAGTCAGGGGGGCGCCCGCCAAGGGAAGGCCACCGCCGGAGGCGGAGGTTGGGGCGCGCTGGCGGGGGAAGGAAAAAAAATTGCCCTCATCGCGGCATTGTTGATCGGAACGGCGATCATGGGATGGATCAATTTTGGTCCCCGGCCCGCCCCGGAAGGTATTCAGTT
Organism: Opitutaceae bacterium; assembly: GCA_018402455.1. Classification (GTDB taxonomy): domain Bacteria; phylum Verrucomicrobiota; class Verrucomicrobiia; order Opitutales; family Opitutaceae; genus Actomonas. The sequence continues at coordinate 36,004 of JAGYIG010000014.1, read as the reverse complement.
CATTGATCATCCGGTTCGCGTGGCGGGGTTGGATCAGGAATTTGGTGGCCGCTACGGTGACCTCGCCGACCCCAGCCAGGTGGTGTTCATCGTTCAAGACGATCAGCTGCGGGTGCACCTCATTACGTCCGCGGGGATGGAACCTGAGCCCATGCGGGTGATGTCCTACCGGTATGGTAGCTATGGATCACAAGAAGTCTTGGTGGCGGAAAATGGCGCGATCCTCGAACGAGACGCCTCGGGTAATCTGGTGCACGTGGGCACCCTGTATCCCCGGATTCGGAGTTAGCGCATTTTAGCGCAGGGTGCCGCTCCCGCTGTCCGGCGGCATCGAGGCCCCCCCACGCCAAACCACGGAATCAAGATAGGGCGCGTCTCGCCTCGATCGGCCGCGGCAGGCTGACGGGATATCGTCCGAGTTCTCCGCTGGGGCGGCTAATCCAACACACCCCGGCGCGCGTCCCCCACTCAGTCTACAGCACCTGAAGCTTTTCGCGGTAAAAGGATACCACCTCCTCGGGGTCATCGGTGAAGAGCAGGTAGTCCGCCATCCAAGCCGGGGCGCGTCCGGCCGAAATCATGGTGCGGAGTTGTTTTCGCAGGTCCCGGAAATAGGCGGCGTCGAAGAAGACAAAGGGGACCCGCGGGCGAATGCCGAGTTTCAGGTTGCACAGTTCAATGCCGATTTCCTCCAAGGTCCCGACGCCGCCGACGTTAAAAACGCAAAAGTCCGCCACCTCGAACCACTTTTGGCGGAAGTGGCGGGACGATTCCTGAAACGTATTGAAAAAATCGACGCCCAGTTCCGGGGGTTGGGCTTCCAACTCCAGAAAGCAGGCGCCAGTCAACCCCCCCTTGGCACGAGCCTGCTCGCAGGCCAACCCCATCACGCCGCCGCCGCCGCCGGTGATCATTCCGACGTTGGGCGACATGTAGTCGGTCAAGGTTTCAATGAGGGCACTGATGCGGAGCTCCTGTTGGCTATCGAGCCCGACCGCGCTGCCGTAAAACGCCAGGATGGTGGACTCCTGAAAGCGCCGCCGGGCCTCCTCGCGGAGAAAAAATCCATGATCCTTTTTGTAGGTGTGCAGATACAGGTCGCCGAGTTGCGGGGTGAACCAGTAGACCTCGATGCCCAATGCCTCCAACGTATCGAGCCGGGAGTGGGCATTGTGGGAGAGGAAAAACCCATGGGTCCGCGACGCCTGGCGAAACACGATTCGCTGGATTTTGAGATCGGGCAGGGCTCCCAGCAATTCCACTTGCTCCAGCAGATTGGGGAAGAAGTCCACCACCAGGGTGTCGCTGCCTTCCGGAGCCGCATCGAGTGCCTGCAACAACGTCGCATGCCCTTGGGTCGGCGCCAGCGCGCGGAGGGTCTCGTTCAAGCGTTTCATGCTCTTGCCGAGACGCAGAAACATGGCCGGGTTGGGCATGGCGGCGTGTTGCCCCCTCACGGTGACCCGGAGGCGGGGCTTTCGCTTGGTCTGAGACTCATCGACCGGCTGCTCGTCGAGGGCCGCAAAGGCGCCCTCGGCCACCGCAGTGAGTTTCTGCCGCCGGTCCCGCCGGGCCTGCAGCCAAGAGTCATCCCGGTCGGGGGCCCGAAAAACCTCCACCGACACCATCGGATTCACCACAGGGGCGTCGCCCTGGTTGTAGATTTCCAACATGATGTTGGTCCCGAAGGTCTTCACCGGGTCGAGAACGACCGCACTGGTGTGGATGCCGAAATTACCCTCACCTTGATTGAGCACCACGTAGTGCTCTTTTAGATACATGGAGCAGCTCGTCAGCACCCCGGTGTGGGGCGGGACCTGGAGCGGAGAGGCCACCTGGCGGACTTGCACCTTGTCGAGGAGATGGCGGCCCGCTTGGCCCGCTACCAACCGGGCGAACGTCTCCCGATCCAGATCTGCTTTCAGTGTGTAGCGGACATGATGGGGGGTGAGAAAAACCCGCCCTTCGCGGTCAATCGAGATGGTGTTGGGTAGTTTCAGGGTGTTGGAGCGAATGGCCTGCCAGATTTCGTCGGTATTGAGTTTCGCGGAGGCGGGCGCGAAGTAGAGTCGCCCGACCGGGGTGCCCAGCCGAAACAGTTTTCGCCAATAGTCGGCATGGGGGACAGATTGATCGTAGACGAAGGCGGTGGCTTCCAGCACTAGTCGGTTCCCGTCCATGACCGGGGGGGCGGGGGTGAGCATCTCGATGCCGATGCGCGCAAGGGTGGAGCGTTCGGTGAACCGGAACGATTCATAGTGCTGCTGCCAGAAGGACCATTCGGCCGCGTGGCGGGGCCAGAAGGCCAAGGTAAGAGAGAGCGGTTGGTCGTCGCCTTGGGGACGCACCGCCAGGACTTGTCCATCCTGACTCGTCCAAAATTCATCCGGTTGCATGCGCGAATCAAACAGGCGCCGCAGCGGAATTCAAGAGCCGGCGCGGTTAATGGCGCGGACCGGCCGTCGGCGGTGGCGCGTCAGTTGATCGGCCGGCCAAGTGGCCACCTCCACCGAGGCGGTGGAGCTTTCGCGGGGTAAGGCGGCCTGAGCCCGGCCCCCGATCCCGTCGGTTCCCCGACAATTCGGGGGGGCGCCGGGGGTAATCGGTCGAGCGGCGCAGACGGGGAAGGCTCACGGCCGGTTGGCGGCGGTCGCCAAATCCCGGGCGAACGCGTCAAGGTCTGATTCCTGCGTGGCCCAATGGCACATCAACCGATAGCGTTGGGGGCCGAGAAAATTGTAAAACGCCCAACCCCGTGCGGCCATGGCCGCGGCCAGGCCGGCCGGCAGGTCGACGAACAATGCATTCACGACGGGTTCCTGATAAATCTCCACTTGCGGGATGTCCCGAATGAGGTCGGTGAGGCGACGGGTCATGGCGTTGGCGTGGCGGGCGTGACGCAGCCAGGCGCCGGCCTCCAACATCCCGACCCATTGACTGCTCAGGTACCGCATCTTGGCGGCCAGCTGCCCCGCCTGCTTGCAGCGGTAGTCGAACTCCTGAGCCAATTCGGGGCGGAAAAATACGACCGCCTCGGAGGTGTTCATGCCGTTTTTGGTGCCGCCAAAACACAGCACATCCACCCCGGCTCGCCAGGTGAAATCAGCCGGGGACACGTGTTCAGTGTCGGCCAGTCTCGCGGCCGCGTTGGCGAATCGCGCCCCATCCATGTGCACCGCCAGGTCATGGGCCCGGGCCACGGAACAAAGTTCTTGAATCTCGGCGGTCTCATAAACGGTGCCGAACTCGGTGGATTGGGTGAGGGAGAGCACGCGGGGTTTGGGGTAGTGGATATCGTGGCGCTTCTGGATCACCTCGGCCACGGCGGCGGGATCGAGTTTCCCGTGCGCGCCGCGCGCCGTGAGGAGTTTGGTGCCGTTGGAAAAAAACTCGGGAGCGCCACACTCGTCGGTCTCCACGTGCGCCACCTCATGACAAATCACACTGTGGTAACTCTGGCAGAGGGAGGCCAGGGCCAGCGAGTTCGCGGCCGTGCCGTTAAAAACAAAAAAAACCTCGGCGTCGGGCTTTTCGAAGATCTGGCGGATGAGATCACACGCTCGCTGGGTCCATCCATCGGTGCCGTAGGAAGGCAACGGGCCTTGGTTGGCCTCGTCCAACTTGGCCCAGGCCTCCGGGCAGATCCCCGAGGTGTTGTCACTGGCGAAATGGTGGAACTTGAGCGCGCTGTCCATAAGCAGAGGAACCACGGCAAGGTTTTCAGGTTTGGCAATTGCGAACAGGCTTCGTTGGTTTAGCGGACGACATGGCGAATCCAACGCAACCAGCACTCAACCTCTACCTCGTGGGGTTCATGGGCACCGGCAAGACCACCATCGGTCGTGCCGCGGCCAACCGGTTGCACTATCAACTGTTCGACAGCGACCATGAGATTGAACGGGCGGAGAACTCCACGATCGCGGAGATCTTTGCGGAGAAGGGAGAGGCCTATTTTCGTCAGCGTGAAGCGGAGTTCATTGCCTCAGGTCATCCCGACTCCCAAGCCGTGGTGGCCTGTGGCGGTGGATTGGTCGTCCAGCCGGGTATGTTGGATCGCCTGCGAACCAAGGGCGTCGTGGTATGCCTGCACGCCTCGATCGAAACCGTGTTGGAAAGAACGTCGACCAACCGCAATCGGCCCCTGTTGCACGTCGATGATCCGATGACTCGATTGCGCGAACTTTACGCCCTTCGCGAGCCAATCTACCGACGGGCGGGCGCGGTGATTTTGACCGACCATCGTCCGACCAGTGAGATCATCTCCCATGTGCTCCGGGTGTACCGGCGCGAGGCGGCGGAGTGGGGCGGGGCCTCGCCGCCGCGGCGTTCCCGATGAGTGCCGACCCGGCAGAGCTTCGTCGCGATCTCATCGCGCTGGGATTTGATGTGGTGCGATTCACGACGTTGGCGGGGGAGGTGCCCGGCGGCGACGCCTTCAGCGCCTGGCTCCAAGCCGGTCACCAAGCGGAGATGGCGTGGCTGGAACAGTCGGAGCCCAAACGACGGGATCCGCAATTGGTGCTGCCGGGCGCCCGCAGTATGATTTTGTTGGGCGTCAACTACGGGCGGACCGAGGCGACGGCGAGCGGTCCCGTTTGGGCGCGCTACGCCCTGCATCGTGACTACCACGAGACCCTGGAACCGGCGCTCAAGGCGGCGGGCGCCGTGATCGAGCAATGGACCGGCGGGGGGCCGGCGGACCACCGCTACTACGTCGATACCGGACCCGTTCTGGAGCGCAGTTGGGCGGCGCGGGCGGGAGTGGGTTTTACGGGTAAAAATGCGATGCTCATTTCCCGGGATTTTGGTAACTGGCTCTTCCTGGCCGCCATTCTGGTCAAATGCGAACTGCCGCCCGACCCCGCGGTGAGTCGACACCACGCAACCAAACCCATCGGCACGTTGTGCGGCACGTGCACGGCCTGCCTTGATGCTTGCCCCACCGGGGCCTTGCCGGCCCCCGGGATCCTGGATGCCCGCAAATGCATTTCCTACCTGACCATCGAACACAAAGGCATCATCCCCGTCCGCTGGCGGAAACTGATTGGCGACCGGATCTACGGTTGTGACATCTGCGCGGAGGTCTGTCCGTGGAATCGCTTCGCGCAGGAGGCCAAATCGGTGCTGGTGGAAAGAAGCGAACATATTGAGGAACTCAGCCTGCGCGATCTGCTGCGACTGACCCCGGTCACCTTTGCCGCCGTGTTCAAGGGCACGGCGATCAAACGCCTCAAATTGCGCGGCCTGCTGCGCAACGCCTGCGTGGTGGCGGCGAACCGGGGCGAACACCAACTGTTGCCCGAGCTGCTGCTGCTCGCTTCCCACCGGGAGCCGCTGGTGCGGGCTCATGCGGTGTGGGCGGTGCGGGTGCTGGGGGGCGAGGCGCAGCTTGCCGGGTCGAAACAGGCCGAGCAGGACCCGCAGGTGCGGGCGGAATACGAGGCGACGGTTTAGTCGGCGAAGCTTCGCTCGATCAGTTGCGTAAACGCGACCGGGGGACGTATCGGCCGACCCTCCTGATCGACAAAGGCATGCTCGGTCCCCGCCCTGGCCAGCAATTCCTCGCCGCGCCACAACTCGTAGCTCAATCGAATGCGGAGCCGGGGTTTTTCCCGGCAGGAAACTTCGATATCAATCTCATCATCATAGACAGCCGGCCGGAGGTATTGGCAAGAGACGGCCAGCACCGGCAACCGAAACCCCTCCAATTCAAGTTGCCGATAGGACAGCCCAAATCGGCGGAACAGATCGGTCCGGGCGACCTCCAACCAGGGAAGGTAACTGCCATGGTAGACCACGCCCATCATGTCGGTCTCCGAGTAGCGAACGCGAATGCGGGATCGAGAAGTTAACACCCCGACAGGGAATGCAGGGATTGGGTGCGGCCGTCAATTCGAGGGATCCGGCTCGCCGAAAAGCGTCCGGGCCGAATCCCGCCACGTGTGTCGCCGGGCCCAGTGCCGCCCCGTATCGCCCAAGGTCCGGCGCAGGGATTCCGAGTTGATCAGCTTGGTCAAGGCCGCGGCCAATCCCGCCTGATCGTGAGGAGGTACGAGGAAGCCCGTTTGCGCTTCGATGACCGCTTCGGGCACGCCTCCGACCGCGTGCCCTACGATGGGCAATCCGTGGGCGGAGGCCTCAAGGTAAACGAGCCCGAATCCCTCCACGCTGTGACCGTGGTCCACACTGGTCATCGCAAAAATATCGGCCTGATCATAAATCCGGCTCAACGCGTCGTCGGACAGGTCCCCCAAAAACTTCACCGGGAAATCCGTGGCCGCGGCCACCGCTCTCAATTCCGCCTCGTAGTTCGGCCGGGAGGAAGCGCCAACAATCCAATATTCGATCTTGGCGCGAAGGGCATCAGGCAGGTTTTGGAGCGCCTGCAAGGTGACCCGCTGACCCTTTCGGGGGTGGATTCGGCCTACGGTCAACACCACTACTCGATCGCGTTCTGCGGGCACTGGGTGGTCAACCACCACGTAGTTGGATCGGAGGGCGCCGGGCGTTTTGATCAGCTTGGATTCCGCCTCGGGAAAGTGCCCCAGCAGCAGATCCCGGGTGTAGGTCGTGAGGGTGCTGATCTTGGTCGCATTGGCGATCAGTCGGCGGGCGAGCGGGCGAATGAAGGGATTATGGTAAAACTTGAGGATTTCCGAGCCATGAAAGGTCAGAATCAGGTTGCGGGGGCGAAAGGCATGAAAGCGCTGCAACAACATCAACGTCAGCATCGGGCCGGGCTCGGGCAGGTAAACGGTGGCCCGACGCAATTCCCGGCGTCGCGAGATCAAGTGAAAAGCCAGCCTCAGCTGACAGGAAAAATCATGGGTGCCCTTAAGCGGGAGCCGCCAGATCCGAAACGGCCATGCGGGCTCGGCCGCATCCCCCCTGTTTTGGGCCCAGACCTCGACCTCCCAGCCGATTTCCTGCGCCGCGCCCGCCATTTCCTCCGCAAATGTCGCGATGCCGCCACGTTTGGGGAAAAACTCGTGGCTGATGAGGTAGACCGACGGGGATGAGCGGGGAGGATTCTTCACAGGGACAGCCAACAAAGGGGGGGCAAACCATGGATCAATCCCGAGTCGGGGAGCGAAGCAATTCCGCTCCTAAGGTAACAAACGGGTGACAAGATTCCTCGTCGCAACGTCCTCGGTTAATGCTTCGGATGTGAATAAATCCACCCGAAAAGAGTCGGTATGGCACACCTGATCGGTCGCTAGAATAGCGTTTACTTTCCTCAGGGCCGAATCTTAGTAGGAGACCATGCCACAAGCCGACCAAAAGGCTCAAAACGACCGCAGACCTACCGATGCGGGATTAAAACCGATGACAGTCGAAGACGAGTCCACCCTGCGAGAGTCACTAAAACGTTGCTCCCCCGCCACGATCGAGGCGGCCATTGCCTACCGTAAGACCAACGAGGCAAGTCATTTGCCTGCTGTAATCATCGGCGTGATCGAACGCTTTGTGGAGCCGGATCTGCGGGCCAAACTTAAGGAGGCCGATGACGAGCTCCGCCTAGTGGAGGATCTGGGAATCGATTCTCTCACCATGATGGAAATTGTCATCCTGGTCGAGGATGTGTTGCAGATGCAGATCAATAATGAGGACTTGCGCAACCTACGCACGGTGGGCGACATCAAGGTCTTCATTGATTGCAAGGTGCGCGGTTTGCCGCCGCCTCGCCCGACCAAATTTCTCCCGATCGAGCAGATTGTTTCGGTCATGCCCATCCAAGCCCCTTTTCTGTTCCTCAACGAGGCGACGCTCAGTGGGGGAGGGGCACAGGGTAAGTATAAAATCACCGGACAGGAGTTTTTTCTCCGAGGCCACTTCAAGGACAACCCGGTGATGCCAGCTTCCTTGATGCTCGAAGCCCTCGGGCAATTAGCAGTGCTTTACTTATTGGAGGGGTCCTCGCCCGACGAAGGCAAAATCGTGGATCACACCAAGATTTTCTTCACCTCGTGCGAAGGGGTGCGCTGCCACCGCATCTGCCGACCCGGTGATCTGCTTTCGCTTTCGATCAAACCCAAACGCACGAAGATGCCGTTGGCCACCTTCGAAGGCTCGATTCGGGTGGGCCAAGACAAGGCGGCGATGGCCGAGGAAATTACCCTCACGTTCGCTTACGTGGACGCCAAGATCATCGACGATCAAGTGGATTCTATCACCGCTAATCGATCCGCGGCTCCGCAGCCCAAGGCGGCGAGCGCCTGATTTTTTCGACGACGCCCCAGTTCCCTCGCGGGATTTTTAGCTTGGGGCCAATCGGTGCGTTGACGCGACTGGTGGGGGGGGACATCCTCTTGTTCACCGACTCAAAACCGTATCCCCCAGAACACTGGTGCCGCCGGTATCCTTGGGGCTCGGCGGACTTCTACTTGCAATGGCCAAAGTATACGTAACCGGACTTGGATTCATCACCAGCATCGGCAACGACCTTTCAACGGTCGCCGAAAGTTTGAAAGCGCTGCGCCACGGCGTCATCGCCTACCCACCTTTTGCCGCGGCCAATATCCCGGTCACCGTGGCGGCCCCGGTGCGGGGATTCGACACGGAATCGTTGGACCCGGAGGATTGGACGTATCCGGAGCGCTATCGGGTCAAACGGGAATACCTGCGCAGCATGGGCCCGCACGGCCTGTACAGCTACTGTGCGATGCTGCAGGCGATTGAGGACGCGGGACTCTCTCCGGCCGAGATTTCCAATGACGACACTGGATTGTTTGGTGCGTCCGCCGGTTCCCCGAATCTCTTGACCTACTACGTGCGCCGCATGCACGAAAAAGGGGTGATGCGGTGTTCCCCCTTGGGGATTGTGGCCTCGATTGCGGGCACCGTGCAGTTCAACCTGGTGGCGCACTTCGGGATCAAAGGGGCCTCCACTGGATTTGCCTCCGCGTGTGCGTCCTCTTCGCACGCGCTGGGGTATGCCTTCGATGAGATTTTTCTGGGCCGTCAGCAACGCATGTTTGTGGTGGGGGCCGAAGACGGAAACGTTGAAACGATCCTGCCTTTCGCGGGCATGCGGGCGCTTTCCCTCAACCCGGATCCCGATACCGCATCCCGGCCGTTTGACCGGGGGCGCGACGGATTCGTGGGCACAGGGGGGGCCACCGTCCTGGTGCTCGAAAGTGAGGAGGAGGTCGCCCGACGCGGGGTGGTCCCCTACTGCGAACTCGCGGGGTGGGGCCAAGCTTCCGATGGCCACAACGTGGCGATTTCTCATCCCGACGGACTGGGGCTCGCCAACGCCCTGCGACGGGCGCTGGGCAGTGCCGGGGTGGAGCCGGAGGCGGTTGACTACATCAACGCCCACGCCACCTCCACGCCGATCGGTGACATATCGGAAGGCAAGGCGATCCGATCTGTTTTCGGCGCTTCCGGCGCTCGGCCGGCGATCAGCTCCACCAAGGCCCTGACCGGTCATGGCTTGTCCCTGGCGGGGGCGATGGAGACCGGGTTCTGCGCCGTGGCATTGCGGCAGGGCTTCATGCCGGGCTCCGCTCACCTCACGGATCTGGATCCCGCCGTCGCGGATCTGAACATCATTCGGGAAACGGTGACCGAGCGGCCCCAAATCGTGCTCAATAACAGCAGTGGATTCGGGGGCGCCAATGTGGCGCTGGTGATGAGGGCGGTTCCCTCGGTGGGATGACCGCGGCAGCCCAGCACCCGCCGTCGAGGCGGGCCTTCGTCACGGGAGTCTCGGGGGGAATTGGCGGAGCCATCGCTCAGTTGCTGCTCACCCGGGGTTGGGCGGTCTGGGGGACAGCGCGGGCCGAGACCGGTTGGGCCGCCTGCCAGCTCCAACCCGGGTTTCATGGGGTGGTGCTGGACCTGACCGACCGGGAGGGAACGCTGAAAAAATTTACAGACTGTTGGCATGAGGCGGGCGGTTTCGACGTCATCATCAACAATGCGGGATACGGCGTCTTCGCCCCGTTCACCACCTTGTCGGCGGCGGAATTGGATCAGCAACTTGCAGCCATGGTCACCACCACGAGTGCCTTGATCGGGGTGCAGATGGCCGCCCTGCGCGGCCTGGAAACGGGCATCTTGTTGAACGTGTCCTCCTTGGCGGTGGAGTTCCCCCTGCCGTTTATGGCGGGTTACAACATGGCCAAGGCCGCCCTGAGTGCCCTGAGCGAAAGCCTGATGATGGAGTGCGCGGGGACGGGCATCGTGGTCATTGATTTTCGGCCGGGCGATATCAAGACCGGCTTCAATCAGGTCATGGCCGCGCGAGCCGCGGTCGCCATGGCGCGCACCCCGGATCCTCGGGTGTCCGCTGCCTGGCACACCCTCGAAGCCCATCTTGACGCGGCTCCCTCCGCGGCCAGCGCGGCGCTCGCGATGTGGCGGGCGATCCAGCGCCGACGTTCCGGGGTGGTGCGCAGCGGCGGGGTTTTTCAGGCTCGTATTGCTCCCGTATTGGTTCGATTGATACCAGAAAGGCTGGCCCGGATCATCCGCTGGCGTTACTTCGGCCTCACCACACGTGGATAAAAAACTTCGAATCCTGGTCTTAACCTCCAGCACCGGCGGGGGACATGACGCGCGGGCGCAGGCCTTTGCCCAATGGTGTTTTGTGCTTTACCAACACAGCGTAGACGTGCGGATCGAGCAGATGCTGGAAAAGTCGTCGGTGGTGAATCGCTCGGGGGTGCGCCTCTATAACTGGATTCAGCTGCGCCTGCCCTTTTTGCACAACCTGTTCTACGCGATGGTGGAGCTGCTCAGTTTCATCAATCGCTCCAGTGTCACCATCGGTCGGGGCTACTACCGGACCGTCCTGGAGGATTACCGCCCCCATCTGGTCTTGAGCGTGCACGACTGTCTCAACCGAGGCTATTTTCAGTTCGCCCGCGAGATGCTGGGAGCAGATGCCGTCAGGTGCGCCACCTATTGCGGAGAGTTCTCGGGAGGGTGGGGCTACAGCCGAAATTGGCTCGAACCCTCGGCGGATATGTTCATCTCGCGCACGCCTACCGCCCGGGATTACGCCATCAAGTGCGGCATGCCGGCCAAGAAAACCCGGGTGCGCGGACACCTGATGCGACCGCAGGCGATGCTGGAGTACTTGGACGAAAAAATGCGATCCCGCTACCGGCGCAGCGACCTCCGTTTGAAGCCGGATCGTTTTACCGTCTTTCTCGCCACCGGCGGCAACGGGGCGAACAACCATCTTGCCCTGTTGCCCACGCTGGCCCGGCACGCGGAGCGGCTGCAGGTCATCGCGATCTGTGGGCGCAACATCGAGACCTACAACGCCTTGATGCATTGGCGGGCCAATCACCCGAAGTTGCCGCTGTTTGTCGATGGCTACACGGACGAGATGCACCTGCTGGTGCAGGCCAGTGATGTCATCGTTACTCGCGGCGGCACAACCACCTGCGCCAAGGCGCTCCACTACGGGTGTCCCATTATCTTCAATGGCTTCGGAGGCATCATGCCGCAGGAGCAGCTGACGTGGAAATTTTTCCGCAATGGCGCCCGATCGCAGAAGGTGGAAAGCGCGCAGGATTTCTCCACCCTGATCGATGCATGGATGGCGGATGCCGCTGCGTATGAGCGTTACCGGGAGGATTTTGTGGCCCTGCAATATCCCGATGATCAGACGGAGTTGGTCGAGGACCTGATCCGCTTGGCCCAGGAGGTGGCGGACGTCCCTCTGACCCGCCAACCCTTTCCGCCGGTCAACCTGGCGGATTGATCCCGTGGTTTTATTGATAACGGCGACGGATGAGTAAGCGCTTGGCCCCGGATGGCTTGAATCCCAGATTGGCGGCCGTGCGTCCTGCTCCGATCCGCGTTGCCTATCTTTTCACCACCTTTCCGCAGCCCACCGAAACGTTTCTGCAGCGGGAGGTGAGGGCGATGATCGGCCGGGGATTGGACCTGCGGCTGTATTCGCTTTTTGGCGGCGGCGGAACCTTTGCGGGCCAGCCCGTCATCAAGTTCTCCCTGTGGCGACTGCTGGAGTTGCTTTGGATCATTCCCTGGGTGGCGCTCTCCCTGCTCAAGAGCGTTTCTGCAGAGCAGCTGCACCCGCCGCGCTCCCTCCTGGCTCACCAGCTCGACGCCTTGGGGGCCGGGTTTGCCGGGGTGTTCTACCCGCATTTCAGGCGGCATCCCCCGGATCTGGTGCACGCGGCCTGGTCGGGCGCGCCCGCCACGGCGGCGTGGATTCTGCATCGCCTGAACGGTCATCGCTACAGCACGGCGGCTCATGCTTACGACATCTATGAACACGGCGGCGACTGGTGGTTGCGGGAAAAGCTGACCGAGGCCCGCTTCATCCACACCTCCACCGCCATGGGTCGAGCCACCTTGGTGGAACGCGGACTCGATCCAGCGAAAATTCATGTCATCCGTCGCGGGCTGGAGAACTTTCCTCCCTGTCGGCCATTGCGTCCCGAGCGGACGCACCTCCGGCTGCTCTGCATCGCCCGTTTGGTCGCCAAAAAGGGACTTGATCATCAGCTGCGCATCTACCGCGCTCTGGCGGATCAAGGGGTTGAGTTTGAGGCCCGCATCGTGGGGGAGGGGCCCGAACGGGGTCGATTGGAGGAGCAGATTTCCGCGCTCAAGCTCGCGCGCCACGTCAAACTACCGGGTCACCTCTCCCAGCAGGCGGTCTGGGAGGATCTGGGCCGCGCCGATGCGTTGCTGCACACGGGTGTGGTGGCAGCGACCGGCGACCGGGATGGCTTACCCAACGTAATTCCCGAGGCGATGATCGCCGGAGTGTTGGTGCTCACGTCTCCTCATGCCGCCACCACCGAGGCGGTAACCGACGGGCAGACCGGTTGGGTCTTGCCGGTGGATCAACCCGTGCGGTGGGCCGAGCGGTTGGCTGGTTTGCGCCATCCCGACCCGGCGTGGGATCGGGTGCGGCTCTCCGCCCGGGCCTGGGCGGAGGACAACTACGACGGCACCCGAAACGCGCAGCGGTTGGCGGCCCTTTTTGAAAAGGCCTTGATACCATGATTTACTTCGACGTCACCAAATCCGGCAAAGCCCGTCATGCTTCGGGTTTGATGCGCGTGAATCGTCGCTTCGCGGAGGAATTGCGGGGGGCCATCAAGCCGGTGGTTTGGGGGCAGTGGGATCCACGCGAGGCGGGGCCCGAGGACTGGTATTTTACGACGGAAGTTTTTGACGTGGAGAAACGACCCGGGTTTGCCGAGTTCCTGCACCAGCCCCCCTGCCGATTGGCCGCCTTGTTCGCGGATGCGATTCCCCTGCAGCATCCGCGGATCACCTGGCCTCACGCGGTGGCGCGCCACCCGCAATACCTGCAGGCCCTCTCGCAGTTCGAACACGTGTTTGCGATTTCGGCAGCGGTCAAAAAGGACCTGTTGGGGTTTTGGCGCTGGCAGGGGAATGCGACCTCAACCCGCGTGTCCGTCCTGACGTTGGGGGCCGATTTCGATGGCTCCGACCGTTGGCCTCGGCGCGACGCAGTGCCCGGTCCCGCGCTGCTCTGCGTCGGGATCGTGGAGCCGCGCAAAAACCAGTCGTTTCTGCTGGAGGTCGCCGAGTCGCTTTGGGCGGAGGGGCTCCCGTTTGAGCTCCACATCGTCGGCCGCATCAACCCCCACTATGGGCGGCCCATCGCAACGCAGATTCAACAGCTCTCCCGTCGGCGCCCCCAATTGAAATTTCATGAGGCTGCCTCAGATGAACGGTTTTCGCGGTTGCTGGAGAACACGCGGGCCGTGGTTTTCCCCACCATTGCCGAAGGGTGTGGCCTCCCGGTGCTCGAGTCGCTGTGGCGGGGCTTGCCCTGTGTGTGTTCCGATTTGCCGGTCCTGCGGGAAAACACCGCCGACGGGGGGTGCTTGATCCTGCCGGTCAACGATCCGGTGGCGTGGCGAGAGGGGCTGCGTCAAATCCTGCAGGAGGATGCCGTCTGGCGGCAACTGGCCGCGTCGGCCGCCACGCGAACCCTGCCCACTTGGCGGGAGTCCGCGGCCGTCGTGAGGGCGACCCTAGAAAGCGCCTGACCTGCTGCCCCGACCTAAAGCTTTTTGAGGGCGTAGGCCATGGCCTCGCCGATCCGGTCAATTTGGTCGTCAGTGTGCAGCGCCGAGACGGCGGTGCGGATCAGGTCTTTGCCCGGGGGCACGGCCGGCGCGATCGACATGACGGTGAAGATCCCCTTCTCCAACAGGGCTTGCCAAAAACGATAAACCGCTTCGCGGGAGCCCAGCACGATGGGGACCGCCGGAGTTTCACTGCCCCAAATATCGAGCCCCAACGATCGCAGAATATTGGTGTAGCGCTTGGTGTTGCGCCAGAGCCGTTCGTGGTGTTCGGGCTCATTTTGCATGATGTCCAATGCCGCCGAGGCCACCGCCGCTTGCGAGGGCGGCACGGCCGCACTGAAGATCGTCTGTTTGGAGTTGGTCCGCAGGTATTCGATGATGTCATGGGATGCGGCGATGAAGCCGCCCGTGCTGGCCAGTGATTTGGACATGCTGCCGCAGATGATGTCGACCTGGTCGTTCAAACCAAAGTGATCGACGGTGCCCCGACCCTGCCGACCCAATACGCCGAATCCATGCGCGTCGTCCACCACGCTGAAACAGCCAAATTCCTCCCCGATGCCGATCAGTTCGGGCATCTGCGCGATGTGCCCCTCCATGGAATAGACGCCCTCGATCACCAACATCTTGGCGCGCCGAGCGTCCACCGTTTCCATGATGTCCCGCAAATCGGTCGGGTTGTTGTGGGAGAAGCGTTCGACGGTGGCCATCGACAACCGCACGCCGTCCCAAAGACAGGAATGGATGTTCTTATCGGCCAGGATGATGTCCCCTTTCTGGGCAAAGGCGGCGACACTGGTGAGGCAGGAGAGGTAACCGGCGGCGTGGATATGACAGGCTTCGCGGCCCAGAAACGTCGCCAACTTTTGCTCCAGGTCGGTGTGATAAAGTCGCGACCCATTGGAAGGGCGCGCGCCGGTCGGGCTGGTACCCCATTTGAGCATGGCTTTTTGGCCGGCTTCGATGACTTGAGGATGGAACGACAGTCCCAGATAGTCATTGCTCGAAAGCATGACCATGTCCCGTCCATCCAATCTGATGGAAGTTCCCTGCTGGGACTCCATCGCGTGATAGTAGGGCGCATACTTGAGGCGCATCTTGGTCGCGTAGTCATCTCGAGAACGCTGCAGGATCGCTTTGGGGCTACGCTTGAAAAAAGTAAGTGCCATGTGCTGAGCGGGAAAGCTAGCCACCCAAGCGGGGCGGCGGAAAGGGGAAAGTTGGGTCAATTGGATTTAGCTCGGCTCAGTTCGTCACTCCAATCGACCAGGCCTTGAGCGCAATCCGACCACCGCGGAGCCAAACGGTTCCGGGCCTCGAGGGTGAGACGCTCCCGCAGGTCGGTGTTTTTCAACAGCTGCTGCATTGTTTCGGCCAGCGACCGGGCCGATCGGACATCGGGGGTCAGGCAACCGCCCCCCGCCGCGGTTTCGCCGGTGGCGCCTTGGGGGGAGCAGACACAGGGTTTGGCGTGGAGAAGACTTTCCCAGACGGGAAACCCAAATCCCTCCATCAGAGAGGGATAAACTGTAAATGCACAATCGGCATAGGCGCGCTGAAGGTCGGGGTCACTGACCCAGCCGTCGTAGGTGATGGGGCGGCCGCCTTGCTGCAGTTCCTGGATACGCGTCAGGGCGGGGGCTCCCGTGAGGCGCTGCAGGGTTCCGATGAGGTGGAGCGTGAACGTCTCGCCCTGACGCCAGAGGATTTCGCAGGCTTCGAGCAGAGTGAGGTGATTTTTTCTGCCCTCGATTGACCCGACGCAAAGCACCGTCAGGGGGGGGACTCCCGCGTTGGGTTGCCCCCGGGACGCAACCGGGACTGTCGGTTCCGTGAGGTGGTCCACCCCCGCGGGGATCACCCGCACCTCGGGAGGGTTGTCCCAGCCTGCCCATTCCCAGTAGTCCAACAGGGATTGGCGGGAGTCGGCCGACAGGGCCACAACGCCATCGAAATCATGCAGCTCGGCCAGGTAGGTGGGGAATCGGGCGACTGCATTGGCGGGGGCCATAGCGGGTAGGCGCAGCGAAATCGCGTCGTGAAACAGCGCAATTTTGGGGCCGGTGATCCGCTTAAAAAGACGCGGGAGGGCATGGGCCGTGCGTTGGGTGAAAATCTCGGGCGTGAAGAAGCCCGTCGGCTTCGTCGACGCCAAGAAGCTGGCAGGATCGCCGCGGCGCCACCGAACCATCCGACCTCGAAGCTGGGCCGCGAGGGGCCAATAGGACCCCCGCCGTTTGGTCGTCCGGGGCGCCGCCTCCAGCGCGTCCAGCTCCCACTTTTGCAAGGGTCGCCAGTCGCCGGCGTAGGGGTCATGAGTGACCTCGGTCAGGTACCGGGGCAGGGCCTTAAGCGCCCGGCGCAGCTCGAGTGACACCCGCTGGACGCCTGTGCGGGCCTGACTATGGCTGGTATGGGAGAGGTCGAAGAGGAGCATGCGCTCAGCGATGCCAAACGTTGTATTTCAGAATGGCATAAATGGCCCGCACCCCGTCCCGCCAACCGATCTTCTTGCCCTCGGCATAGGTGCGGCCGGCGTAGCTTACCCCGACCTCATAGATGCGGCAGTTCTTACGGGAAATCTTGGCGGTGAGCTCCGGCTCCACCCCAAACCGGTCCTCCTCAATTTTGATGCTTTGGATAATTTCCCGTCGGAAAACCTTATAGCAGCATTCCATGTCCGTGAGGTTCAGGTTGGTGAACATGTTGGAGAGTAGGGTGAGGAATTGATTCCCCAGGGAGTGCCAGTAGTAAAGCACCCGGTGCGGTTCTCCCCCCATGAAGCGGGAGCCAAAAACAACGTCGGCCTTTCCGCTGAGTAGCGGGGTGAGCAGCTTGGGGTAGTCCTGCGGATCGTATTCCCGGTCGGCATCCTGAATGATGACAAAATCGCCGGTGGCCTCGCGAATGCCCGTGCGCAGGGCCGCTCCCTTGCCTTGATTGACCTGATGGTGCAGCACCTTGGCGACCCGCGGGGCGATCTCGCGGTCAAGGACATCATGGGTCCCATCGGTCGAGCAGTCATTCACGATGATGATCTCCTGCTCGATATCAATCGGAGCGGCCTGCACGGCATCAACCAACGATGCGACGGTGTCGCGTTCATTGTAGCAGGGGATGACGATGGAGAGTTTGAGCATGATCAGGGGGGGATTGAGGTGGAAGAGGACCCGGTCTGCAATGCCTGAGGTGCGCCGCAGCGGTCGCGGCCAAGAGCGGTTGACGCCCTCGCGTGGGTGGTGCTGCGTAGAGCCTTTCTATGTTGCAACGGTTATGGTCATGGCTGTCGTCGCCCCGCCCACCTTCCGGGGTTCGGCCGGGATTGGTGCTGGTCTACTTGCTCGCGGGGGGAGGCTTCCTGGCCAAGCTTTCCGAGTATTACATCCCTGAATACGGGTTTACTTATCTGATTGGTCAGGGCGATGAACCCGCGCGGGCCTTCGACTGGATCGAGGAGCGGGATGTCACGGTCTATCGCCACTTTCGGTCCTCCGGCTACGACGCCCAGTATTACGCGCAATTGGCCATCGATCCGGCGTTGCGGGATGAAACGCTGACCGAATCGATGGATAATCTGCCTTACCGGGCCCGTCGTATTTTGCTCCCCTGGACCGCCTATGTGTTGGGTCTGGGTCAACCCAATTGGGTGCTCAATATTTATGCCCTGCAGAATGTGATCTGCTGGTTTCTGTTGGGGTGGCTTTTGCTGCGCTGGTTCCCGCCCACCACCCTGGACCGGGCGGTGCGTTGGTTGGGTATCATGTTGTCGGTGGGGGTCTGGTTCAGCGCCTTTTCCTCGTTGGTGGATGGCCCGAGCTTGCTGTTGCTGGCGCTGGCCCTGCGCTGGATCGAGCAGGGCAAGTCGTGGCGGGCCACGGCGGTTCTGGCGCTCAGTGGTTTGGCCAAGGAAACCAACGTTTTGGGGGCGGCGGGGTTGGCTCCGGCGCGATGGCAGGCCTGGCCCCAGTGGGGACGAGCGGTGCTGCAGGGGCTGGTGGCGGCCCTCCCGTTGCTGGCTTGGTTTTTCTTTTTGAAATGGCGCTTTGCCGAAAGCGGTTCCTTGGCCGGCGCGCGGAATTTTGCCGTGCCGTTCGTGGCCTATGGCGAGCGCTGGCTGGAGTTGTATCAGGGGGTGGTCAGCGGCGAGACCCGGTGGAAATTTCTGTCGGCGGGCATCGCCACGCACCTCAGCATCACGGTGCAGGCGCTGTTTTTACTCGCCTGGTGGCAATGGCGGCAGGCGGCCTGGCGGATGATGGTTCCGTTCACGGTGCTGGCGTTCAGTCTGGGGCCGGCGGTGTGGGAGGGGTATCCCGGGGCCTCGAGCCGGGTGCTGCTGCCCCTGTTGCTGGCCTTTAATCTGTTGGTGCCGCTGGGGCGCCGGTGGTGGCCGATCTTGTTGCTCGGCAACCTGACCCTGTTTGTCGCGCCCTTCTCGCTGGAGCCCCTCCCGGGAGAAACCTACTCGGTGCGCCTGACCAACGCGGAAGCGTTGCCTGCGAACGTGAGAAACGCCGAGCTCAAGGTGGAGTTTCCCCGCCCGTGGTATCGGGCCGAAACAAACCGTAAGCGGCAGTGGCGGTGGTCCGAGAGCGATGCGGATATCGTGCTGACCAACCCTTATCCTCATCCGCTCGAAATCCAAATTCGCGGGGAGTGGACGGCGCACACGCCGAGGACGGCCCGGCTCACCCAGGACGGCGCAGTGCTTTGGCAGCAGCCGGTGGACGCCCGCGTCCGCGAGTGGCGGGTCTCGGGGATCGTGCTCGCGCCCGGCGAGAATCGGTTGCGGGTCGAGTCGGATGAGCGGAACACTGTGGCCAGTTCTGGCGACGAACGTCGCTTGGCGGTGTGTTTGCTGAAATTTGTGATCGAAGGCCGGGTGATGCCGGATGCGGCGGCGGGAGATTAATCGGGCCAGAGCGTCATCGCTTCGATGCGTTTGGCATAGCGGCGGCCGATGGCGGCCGGAGAATAGTGCTCCCGCATGTCCCGGGCAGCCTGCTCGCCCCGCTGGCGCGCCCGGTCCGGGTGGGTGGCAATTTCCTGCATCCATTGGGCGGCGGCCTCCACCCGCGGCTCGGCCCAAATCTGCCCCCGCTCGTAGGGGCCGTGACTCTCGGTCAACTCGATCAGGTCGTAGGGCACGGGGTAGCCGTTTTGCGCGTTGACGAACTCCGCGGTGGCGGACCAGTCGGTGCTGATGACCGGTTTGCCCAGAAACATGGCTTCGGCGACCGCCAGGCCGAAGCCTTCCGACCGATGCAGTGAAACGAAGGCATCACAGGCCGATTCCAGGTTGTGCACGTCCTCTCGACTCAAGGTCCGGGCGATGAGGGTGGTGTGCTTCAGCCCGGCCAGGGCGCGTTGGAGCTCGGCAAATGCCTCGGGATTGCGATCGGGATTTTGGGTTTTGATCACCAGCTGCACCCCGGATTCGTCGGGGAAGGCCTCCCGGTAGGCACGAATCACGGCGTGGGGGTTCTTCCGTTCTTGGTAAGAGTTCAGGTCGTAGAGAAAGAGGAACGTGCATCGGTCCGGGGGCAGGTCGAAGCGGGGACGCTGATCGCCCCCGGGCAGCCTGAAATCGATGGCGTGGGGCATCACCTGCACGGGCAGGGGCACTTTGGCGGCGATCGCATCGCGCACAAATGCGGAAGGACACCAAATCTCGTCGTAGTATTGGCAGGCATCGACCCACTGGTCGGGGAATTCGGGCAGCTCCCAGGCCCAGTAGGCGACGTTGTGTCGATCGCGGCGAAAGGTGTCGCCGTGGTGATGGTCGATGTCGCCCGAGACGGGCGGGTCGATGTGAAAGACGTTCACCCGGTAGGGATTGGTGCTCTGCAGCTGGGCACTGTAGGTGGAGTCCCCCATGCGGTTGAGGCACGGGAGTTTCATGTCGACGAGCGCATGGGGCAGGTCCGTCGCCGCCACCGCCCGGGCCATGCAGCGGGCGCTTTCCCCTATGCCGAGTTCCGCCCGAAACCAGCCCACCACATTGAGCCCGACCGGGTAGTCTTTCTTCTCCCGTCGGGTGATGCGCAGGGGCTGGGGTTTGCGAAAATCGTAGATCGGGCGTTCGTCGCAAAGAATCTGTTCGACCCGCAGGCGGCGGTTTTTGAACTGGGGCCGGTGGGCCTCCCACCGCAGGCGCCACTTTCGCGGCAACGGCCAGCCTTGGGTAATGCGCCCCAACCACGCGTAGGTGTTCTCCTTGCCGGTGCCGAGCAACTCCACCTTCAATTCGACCGGCTCATCCGTCACCACTTTGGGGCGGTCGATTCCGCAGTTGAAGTTACGGTCGCGAAGCGGAAAGAAGGCTTCGGATTGCACGCCGTTGAGGGTCAGCCGCAGCCCCAACTCGCCTGCCGTCTCCGGCCGATCTTTGGTGGGCGGCATGATGAATCCGTTGATGAAGACGTTTTTTTCGATCGTGCCGGGGGCGAAGGTGACGGTGAAGGTGTTGCGGAAGGAATAACTGAGGAGCTCGATCTCGTCTTTGCGCAGTCCTTCCAGGCGGTAGGAACTCGGGTCATCCCCCGGGGGCGGGCGGGGAATCCCCAGCGCTTTCCGCCAATGCAGCTCTTCATAAAAAATGGCACTGCCGACCTCCACCCAAGCGGCTCGCGGGGGGTGTTTGATCAGCCCCCAGTGGTAGCCGAGGGCGGTTAGCAGGATGCGGGGCGGCACCTCCGCGGAGGACCGCCGCCATTGGGTTAACTTGGTCCTGGCCCAATCCTTGGCGCACAGGTTGATGATTTCTCCGCGCCAGCGCCCAAACAATCGCCGACTGTTGGCTTCATCGTGAGGCCGGGCCTTTCCGCGGGAAGCACTGACGTGGTGCCGCACCACGCTGTTCAGGGCAATGGCGATGCGGTGCCCGCGATCGGCCAAAGCAAGGCAAAGGTCCACGTCTTCGCCGCCATTCTCGAATTCCTGACGAAATCCGCCGCCGGTATCGAGAAACTCCTGTCGCCGCACCAGACAGCAGGCTGCCGTCACCGCCGGGACATAGCGGACCGGGCGGCGGCGCACCGAGCCCGCGGAAGGCATCTCCCGGATATGTTCGAGCTTGGCATCGGCGCGGAAGCGGATGCCCGCGTGGTCGATGGCATCGTCATCCACCCGCCGTTGGACGTTGCCAATCAGCGCGATCGAGCGGTCCTCGGCCAAGGCTTCGAGCATCGGTTCAAGCCAGCCGGACAGCAATTCCAGGTCATTGTTGAGCAGGGCCAGGTATTCGCCGCTGGCGGCCCGCGCCCCGCGGTTGTTCGATCCCGCGTAGCGTTGATTGGTGGCATTGATCAGGACGCGACAGGGGGCGGACAGGGTGGTCAACCATTCGCGCGTCCCGTCCGTGCTGCCATCATCGACCAAAATGATTTCGTGAGTGAGGTCCGCCGGCAACGTGGCCTGCAGGCTTCGCAGGCAGGCCTGGGTGAGGGCCAAGCCATTATACAGGGGGAGGATAAACGAGACCTTGACCACAATCGGCGAGGGCGTTCAGTCGCGCTGGCGGGTCCACGCGCGCAGGTAGGCTCCGTAGGACGATTTGCCCAGCTTTTCGATTTGGGCATCGAGTTGCGCGTCATCAATCCAGCCGCGGCTGTAAGCGATCTCCTCCAGGCAGGCGATTTTCTGGCCTTGGCGATTGGAGATGATCCCAACGAATTCTCCCGCCTCGAGCAGGGAATCGTGGGTGCCGGTGTCGAGCCAGGCGGTGCCCCGGCCGAGGAGTTCCACCTTGAGGTCCCCGCGCTCGAGGTAGCAGCGGTTCAGATCCGTGATTTCAAGCTCGCCCCGCGCGGAGGGTTGCAGGGCGCGCGCAAATTCGACCACGGTCCGGTCGTAGTAGTAGAGCCCGGGGATGGCGTAATTCGATTTGGGTTGAGCAGGTTTTTCCTCGAGCGAAAGCACGGTGCCGTCGGCGGCGAATTCGACCACGCCATAGGCCGCGGGATTGGCGACGTGGTAACCAAAGATGGTGGCCCCCTGCTCCTGCGCCGTGGCGGAGGCCAGTCGGTCGACAAAGTCGTGGCCGTAGAACAGGTTGTCCCCGAGAATCAGCGCGGACGGTTTCGTGCCATCGAGAAACCCGACGTCCGCGGCGATGACAAACGCCTGAGCCAAACCATCCGGGCTGGGTTGCTCGGCGTAACTCAGCTCGAGGCCAAACGCGGACCCGTCGCCCAGCAATTTCTCGAACAGGGGCAGGTCCTGGGGAGTGGAAATGATCAAAACCTCCCGAATGCCCGACAGCATCAGCACCGACAGCGGGTAGTAGATCATCGGTTTGTCGTAAACCGGCATCAACTGTTTGGATACCGCCAGGGTGAGGGGGAAGAGTCGGGTGCCGCTGCCGCCGGCCAGAATGATGCCTTTTCGTTGCATGGGTGAGGGGGGCTCAGGCGTGGCCGAGGCGTTCGAGTTGATAGTCGCCGGTGAGAATGCGTTGAATCCAATCTTCGTGGTCCAGATACCACTGCACGGTTTTGCGGAACCCGGAGGTGTGGTCCTGGCGGGGGGTCCAGCCCAGCTCGGTTTTGATTTTGGACGCGTCGATGGCGTAGCGCAGATCATGACCGGGGCGATCGGTCACGAAGGTGATCTGAGATTCGTAGGGCTGTCCGTCCGCCCGGGGACGAAGCTCGTCCAAAAGTTGGCACAGCAGCCGGACGAGGTCGATGTTGCGGCGCTCATTGTTGCCGCCGATGTTGTAGGTCTCGCCCAATCTCCCGCGGGCAATGACGTGATGCAGCGCCTCGGCGTGATCCCCGACATAGAGCCAGTCGCGGATGTTTTCGCCGCGGCCATAAACCGGAATCGGTTCCCCGCGCAGGGCTTTCAGGATGACCACGGGGATCAGTTTTTCCGGAAACTGAAAGGGACCGTAGTTGTTGGAGCAGTTGGTCACCAAGACCGGCAGGCCGTAGGTATCCGCCCACGCCCGGGCCAGGTGATCGGAGGCCGCCTTGCTCGCCGAGTAGGGGGAATGGGGATCATAGGCGGTGGTCTCCGTGAAGAGCTCGGTGGCGCCGAGCGAACCATACACCTCGTCGGTGGAGACGTGCAGGAAACGGAAGGTTTCGCGTTGGGCGGCGGACCGGCTTTCGTAGTGAGCGCGAGCGGCTTGCAGGAGGGTGAAGGTGCCCACCACATTGGTTTGCACAAACTCGCCGGGGCCATCGATGGAGCGGTCGACATGCGATTCCGCCGCCAGGTGCATCACCCAGTCCGGGTCGAAACGCTCGAACCATTCGCCGACGCGGGGGCCGTCACAAATGTCGGTCTGGGCGAACGTGTAGCGGGGATCGTCCGCCAGATCCGCCAAGGAGTGGGGGTTGCCGGCATAGGTGAGTTTGTCGAGATTGAGCACCTCGTGTCCCGGCGTTTCCAGCAGGTGACGGACGAGGTTGCTGCCGATGAATCCGCAGCCGCCGGTGACGATAATCTTCATGAGGGGTTTTGTTCGGGTTGCCAATTGGCGAGATCACGGCGGATGGCCTCCCGGACCTCGGTCATGACAATGCCGGCGGCCGCCAGTTTGCGGGAATTCATCACGCAGTTGGAGCGAGGGGTTTGGGCGGCGAGACGCATGAATTCGGCTTCGTCGGTGAAGAAACTAAACGTCTTGTCCGACACCCCGGCTGCTTTGATGAGCTCGACCACTTCGCGGGTGGTGATATGCCCCGGATTGGTGACATTGTAAGTGCCGAACGGGATGCGTTTTTCCCAGCAGGCGAAGGTGGCGGCGACAAATTCGTGCAGTTGCGAAATCGAATTCTCGGCCTCGAGCAGTCGGTCATAGCGGAGCAGTTTACTCAGGTAGTTGCGGGCGCCGTCGCGGTGGTCGAAAGGAATGCGCAACCGCCAGATGAATATCTGGTCGAGGTCCCGGAGCACCTCTTCGCCCAAGGCCTTGGTGCCACTGTAAAACGAGCAGTTGTCGGTGCGGAACGAGAAGTTGGGGGGATCCTCCTCCGCAAACCCCGACCCATCGGATCGCGAGCCGGTGTAAATGCAGCCGCTGGACACATGGCCCCAGGGGACGCCCGCCGCCGCGCAGGCCGCCGCCACCCGGCCGGGTAACACGGCATTGCCGAACAGGCACTCCGCCCGATCCTTTTCACAGGCGTCCACATTGGGTTTGCCGGTGTAGCCCGCCGCGTTGATCAGGAATTCCGGCCGGTCCTTTTTCAGGGCGGCCGTCAGCGTGGTGACATCCGTGTAATCCAGTTCCGCCCTGCGCAAATTGCGAAAGGGGACACCTTTTTGGGTGAGCAAGGCCTGGTAGGCTTGTCCCACGTAGCCGGAACCTCCGAGTAGATAGATCATGAAGTGTTAAAGAGGGTTGGATTTACCACGGGAGATGCAATGGCGAGATCAAACCCGGTCATCAGGACGCCGGTAGTCCCCGCGACTGAAGTATTTCTCGAGCCAGACATACATGCAGATGAAGAAATAGCGGCTGCCCATTTCTTTGATCTTGAGCTTAGCCTCGCCAAACTGGCGATTGCGCCAGGTGATGGGCGTGACCTGCCAGGAGAATCCGCGCACCATGGCCTTCAGCGGGATCTCAACCGTCAGGTTAAAATGGGGGGAGAGGAAAGGGCGGCAGCCGTCGATCACATTCCGACGGTAGGCTTTGAAGGCGTTGGTGGTGTCGTTGAGCGGAATGTTGAACAGGGTTTTGATGAAAAAATTGGCCAGTCGATTAACGAGGAGTTTTACTTTGGGGTAGTCGAAAACCTGGCCGCCTTTGATAAACCGACTGCCGAAGGCGCACTCGTAGCCCTCGTTCAGCAGGCGCCAGTATTTGACTGCGTCCTCGGGATCATCGGAGCTATCGGCCATCATGATGACCACGGCGTCGCCCCGGCTGTGGTTGAGACCGTAGACAATGGCCCGGCCGAAGCCGTGGGGGCCCGGATTCCGGACCGGGGCCAGGGAGGGAACGGTGGTTTTCAGCTCGTTGAGGACCTCCCAAGTGCGGTCGGAGCTGCCATCATCCACGGTGACGATCTCATGCGGAATGGCTTCGCGTTGGAAGACTTCATGGATCGCCGCGACCGTAACCGGCAGCGACTCCTCTTCGTCGCGCGCCGGAATGATGACGGAGAAGAGGGAGGGGGGGCTGAGGGTGGGATTGGGCGTGTTCAAGTCGGGCGACCTCAGAAGGGAGAAGATTGTTCGAGCCAATGCGGGTGCTGACGGGCGTGCTCGGCGATTTCCTCCAAAATATGCAGGGTGGGGGTCGCCGGCCTCCAATCCCACAGGCGCTCTGCTCTGGCGGAGTCCAACACCATCCAAGGGATATCGAAGGGTCGGGGAGTGGGATCGGTGGCGACGGGATGTTTCCCCAAGGCTTCGTCACACCAGGCCGTTAGTTGCCGCAGCGACATGGCGGAGCTGGTCCCGCCGCTGACGTTGATGATGCGGTCCGCGGCATCGGGCCGGTTGGGCTGGGCAAATTGTTTTTCGAGCAGAGGCACCAAGTCCCGGGGGTGCAGGCAGTCCCGCACCTGGTGGCCCTGCCCATCGAAGCCGATGTAGTGGAGCGGTTGCCTGGCCAGATGGCGGTTGATCCAAAATGCGAAAATCCCCTGATCGGGACGGCCGAACTGGCCTGCTCCCGCCAGCACGCCACAGCGGTTCACCCACACGGGGAAGTTGAAGGTCGCGCCATACTCGAGGGCCATGGCTTCACTGGCCACCTTGGTCGCGCCATACAATGAAACCGGAGCCACTGAGCGGTAGGTCTCGGCGACGCCGTCAGCGGTGATCCCGGGCGGGAGGCTCGCGGTGGGGGCGGGACGGTAGGCGCCGCGATGGACTTCCACCGGCAGGTCGGCGAGGCCGGGGATGGAATACACCCGGCTGGTGCTCAGCAGAGTAAACCCCGCTTGGTGCTGCTTGCAGTATTCCAGCAGGTTGATCGTGCCGGACAGATTGTGCTCCACCAGTTGCCGTGAGCTGGTCTTGCCATCCACTCCCGCCAGCACGCTCGGGTTGGCCGCGGCATCAATCACCCAGTCAACCGGGGGCAACACTTCCAAATCGGAGGCGTGGCGAATATCCCCGTGGAAAAGTCTGACTCCGAGTGCTTTGAGGTCCTGACGGTTGGTTTCGCTGCCCGGGCGGATGAAGTTGTCCAAGCCCAACAGGTTGTGCGCGCCCGTGTGGGCGAGGGCGCGGGCCAAGGTGCTGCCCACGAATCCGCAGACTCCGGTTATCAGGATCTTCATCGCCGCCAAGGCAAACGGCCCGCTGGCTCAGTAGAAAGCCGAAAATCACCCCCGCGGGGAGGACATGTTGGCTTTGTTCCTCGGCGGAGGATCACTCCGCGGCGGGGGCTTCGCGTTTGGCTTCGAGATCCTGCTTCTTCGCCTCATCGTAGGCTTTGCGCTGGATCATGCCGATTTCGAGCAGGTCGCTCACCAGCATTCTCGCTTCGGTGGCCTTCTCCTCATTGGTCAGGGGAACCCGTTCGGCAAGTCCGGCGGAAGGGAGGGGGCCGCTGGGGAGGGAAGCCTGGTAGGCGGAAAGCTTGTTGGGATCGAACGTGCGCTCCTTGAGCCCCAGCGGAAGTTCCCGGCCCAAGTGGCGCACCACCACCTGATTGGTCGCCGCATCGTGACTTAAAAGGGCCACTCCGTCGGCCGATTGTCCGGGCTTGAGCCAGTGGCTGCGCTGGGTTTCGACCACCGTGATGCAGATCAAGGGCGCATCTCCCAAGTTCACGATCCCGGTGAACTCAAATTTCGCGGGCTCGGTGGATGCGCTGGTGGCCGCCGCCTTGGCCCCGCGCGGGTTCGCCGCCATGAAGGGCGACGACTGGGCGATCGCCCCTGACGTGAGTAACGTCAGCAGCGCGGTCGCGGACAAAGAGCGCATTAATAGCATGGATAGGATGAGACGGCGGCTGGCGGGAATTGTTTCAGGCAGATCGACGCGCCTGCCACGCGGCCACGATTTGGCGAATGGTCTCCTCGAGGGACACGGAGATGTCCCACGCCGGGTAGTGGTCCTTCATCTTGCGCAGGTCGGAATAATAACAGATGTGGTCGCCGATCCGATTTTCGTCCACGTAGGTAAAGACCTGCTCCCGTCCGGAGAACTTTTCCGCCCATTTGAAAGCTTCCAAAATGGAGCAGGAGTTGTCCTTGCCGCCGCCCAAATTGTAGACCTCGCCGGCGCGGGGGGACCCGACGAACGCCGCCATGAACCGGGCAACGTCGAGCGAGTGGATGTTGTCGCGAACCTGTTTTCCTTGATAACCGAAGACGCGGTATTCCCTCCCCTCGAGGTTGCATTTGACGAGGTAGGAAAGGAAGCCGTGCAGTTCGACACCGCTGTGATTCGGACCGGTCAAACATCCGCCGCGTAGGCAGCAGGTGGGCATGTTGAAATAGCGTCCGTATTCCTGAACCATCACGTCCGCCGCCACCTTGGATGCGCCGAAGAGGGAGTGTTTTGACTGGTCGATCGAAAAGGTCTCGGCGATGCCGTGAACAAAGGCCGGGTCGTTGTAGTCCCAGCGGGTTTCGAGTTCCTTGAGCTCAATCCGATTGGGCGCATCACCGTAGACCTTGTTGGTGCTCATGTGCACGAACGGGGCCTCCGGACAGAATTGGCGAGCGGCTTCCAGCAGGTTGAGGGTGCCGACCGCATTGGTGTCAAAATCGTCAAACGGAATGGCTGCTGCGCGGTCATGCGAGGGCTGGGCGGCGGTGTGCACAATCACGTCCGGTCGCACCGTTTGCAGGAGTTCGAGCACCCCGGCCCGATCCCGGATATCCACCTCATGGTGCTGAAAGGCGGGGAGGTCCTCGCTGAGGCGCTGTTGGTTCCAGCGGGTGTCCCCTTGGGGGCCGAAGAACACCGCCCGCTGGTTGTTGTCCACGCCGTGAATTTCGTAGCCCAGTTCCCGGGAAAAGTAGGTGCAAACTTCGGAGCCAATGAGTCCTGACGATCCGGTGACGAGTAGTTTTTTGGCCATAATAGTCAGGGCTAGCCCACCAGTTGGTGCTAGGCAGGTCAATCCGGCGATGCCGGCTTTATCCCTGCAGCGGGAGTTCGGGTGGTCATCCCGGCCAACCCGCCGAGGCCGACGAGCAGCGCGCCGGCGCTGAGCCACCAGAAATGGAATTTGATCAGTTTTTCCGCCGCCCAAGACATCAGGCCCAATTCCACCGGAGCGGTGAGCGCCAACCGGTCGATGGTGTCGTTGTCCTCTATTTCGATCCACCATTCGCCGGATGGTCGGAAGATGTTGATGGTTTTCCAACGGTGGCGGGCGGGCCCGTCCGGGGTCAGTTCGATGGTTGCGGTGTCGCTCACGATGCGGAGATGCAGAGCGGATCCGGGATCGCCCAGTCCGCCGCTGAAGCGAAAGCGCAGCACGGGCAGCGCTGAAGGCGGTTGGCGTTCGCTCCGCCACACCCAGGGTTCATTTTGGCCACCGGGCGGTGATGCCGCGATCACTGGGTAGGGTGCGGCGGGGAGCTCGCTGAGATCGGAATGCTCTGCGGGGGGCAGGTGCAACGGTTGCCGCACCGCCGCGGGCATCAGCGACTGAATGCTCGGGTGCCGCCAACGTTCCGCCAACACCGCCGCCGAGGGGTAGGGAAGGTCAGCTTGGTCCGCCGCGCTCAAAATCCCCGCATCGGCGGTGGCAAAGTAGTTTCGCATCAAAGCCTCACTCCGGTGCGCCCGCGCCGAGATCTCCGGCAACCGGTCCTTGATGGTGGTGGCGGAGGCGTCCCAGAGCCCGATCAGAATCAGGGTGGCCCAGCCCGCGGCCAGGCCGTACTGCCAGGGCCGCCTGGATTCCCAGGTCAATGCCAGGCCCTGTAGCAAAACCAAAAAATAGTAGGTCGTGAGGTAACGGGAGATCAGCGGCGAACTCCCGCCGCGCCACCAAGCGGTTGCGACCAGGGTGAGCAGCATCCACAGGCCCATGCCTAGGAGGACGGTTTGTCGGCTGGAGAGCTTGTTTTGACGGATGATGCGACCGATCATCACGACCGCCGGCAGGGCCAGCAGGAGGCTCCACGGCAAATGCCCCGTCATTGGCCAGGTGGCCATTTGGCCGAGAGCCCTGGCAAACTCACCCAAGGAGTCGGCTTTCAGCACTGCATGTCCCGGAACGGAGACCCGGCTATAAAGCGCGATGACCACCCAAAGTCCCGAAAATCCGATCGAGGCGATGTCCAACGGAGTCGAACGCCGTTGCCGCAACGTGCGGATAAAAAGCACCGCGATGACGGCGAGGGAGGAGAGCATACCGGACGCCATTGTGCCCAGGGCGAGCGCGCCGCACACGTTGCCTCCCCACCACCATGCATCGGCCCGCTCGGCGCGCAACACTCCCCAGATTTGCAGAAACGACAGGCCCAGCACGAGATAGACCTGCGATTGGAACCCTCCCAAGGTATTTTCCCAATCCACCGGCATCACCCACAGTCCCACCGCCAACAGGGCCAGGACGAAGTAGCGCCAGCCCGACAGGTAGCCTCGCAGCCAACGCAGCACCACCAGCAGCAGCCCGGCGTGGAGCAACGCATTTAGACACAATTGCACGTAAACGTCCCACTGTCCGTTGGCCATCACCCCCAGCCAGCTCAACAATTTGGTGAGCACGACCCGGTGCTCGTTGTGGGGGGCCAGAAAGGCGGAAGGTTCCAGTCGGCCCTCCACCCAAGGTCTCAAAATGGACTCCCCCTCGGCATCGATTTGGTCGCGATAGGGCAGGCTGCTGCCGGCCAAATCCACCACCCAAAGCTTGGCCCCGACGACGAGCAGGATGAGCCCCACTGCCGTCAACCCGGAATGAATCGAGAACTTTCGGAGCCAGATCATCCCTTCAAACCCGGGGTGGCACGGCCAGGGAAAAGTCTTCGAATTCCGCGGTCAGGTTGGGGTTGTAGGCCGGATCGCGGTCGAGCAGCGCCCCCCAGCGTTCGCGCATGATGGCGATCTCCGCGGCGAAACGCTTGAGTTTGTCGGGCGAGTCTTCGATCCCGCGACTGGCCGACTCGTGATGATAAAACTCCGCGAAGGGCGTCCAGAGGTTGCGGTAGCCCGCCTGCCTCACCCGGAGGCAGAAATCGATATCGTTGAAGGCCACGGCGAGGTGTTTGTCATCGAAGCCCCCCACCTGTTCAAAAATCGCTTTTCGCACCACCAGGCAGGCGGCGGTAACGGCGGAGTAGTTTTGCACGAGTCGCAGTCGGTTCCGTTGGCCCTCACTCCCGCGGGGGGCGTCCTTGAACGCGTGTCCGGCCACGGATGGCGTTCCGTTCAACCCCCCGATGCCGAGGATGACCCCGGCGTGTTGCACGGTATCATTGGGGTAGTAGAGCATGGCTCCCACGGCTCCGATTTCAGGCCGGGCGGCCTGCGCCACCATTTCCGCCAACCCGTCCGGGCTGATGGTTTCGAGGTCGTTGTTCAGAAAGGCCAGATAACTGCCCGTCGCGTGGGCGGCTGCGAAATTGTTGATGGCGGAGAAATTGAACTCCCCCCGATAGCGCATCACCTGGACGCCCTCGGTCTCCAGTTGGGTGAAATACTTGAGCACGGTCGGGTCATCGGACTGATGATCCACCACGATGATTTCGTAATTCTCGTAACGCGTGCGGCTGCGCAGGGAATCGATGCAGGTGCGCAGGAGTTCGTAGCCGTTGCGGGTGGGGATGATCAGGCTCACCCGCGGCGCGGGAGTCGGCAGGTCATATTTGATGCGCCAATGCCGCCCGGCGACCGGCAACAGTTCAGCCGAGACCCCCCGATCGGCGAGGTCGTCGCGCAGGGCCCGCTCAGCGGCTTGGAAGGGGTAGTCGTCCTTTTGGTCGATCACCAACGCAGTGGAGCCGGGGATCGCGCGCCAGTGATACAACACTTTGGGGACGTGGTGCACCTGGTGGTCGTCAAGCCCGCGGGTCGCCCGCAAAGTGAGGTCCCAGTCCTGACTGCCTTCCCGCCCTTCGCGGAAGCCGCCGATTTCCTGCAGCCGGGTCGTGCGAAACACGGAGAAGTGGCAGGTGTAGTTCTGGCCGCGCAACAGGTCCGGATTCCAGTCGGGTTTGAAATACGGATCCGAGCGATACCCGCCTTCGTCGATTTTGTCCTCGTCGGTGTAGAGGAATTCCGCAGCGGGGTTTTCCGTCAGGGCATAAACGATCTCCGCCAAAGCATGTGGGGCGAGCTCGTCATCGTGGTCGAGCAGCCCGCAGAACTCGCCGGTGGCCAGCGCCAGCGCACTGTTCGAGGCCGCGGAGATGTGACCGTTGACGGTGCGGCTGACGACTTTGATCCGTCCATCCCGCGCGGCAAAGTCCTGCAACAGGGGGGCGACGTGCGGCGCGGTGCTGGCATCGTCCGCGATGCACAATTCCCAATTGGGATAATATTGATCACGCACCGACTCGATGGCCCGCCGCAGCCAAATTTCAGGTGGATTGAAGACGGGCATGAGCACCGAAATCAGCGGTCGCTGCTCAGGGGCCAAGGCCTCCAGCCGCGCCCGATGGTTGATGGTGTCGGCCAACGAAAGGGTGTCATAACGCTGCACCCATTCCCGGTAGTGATACCGCAGGCTCTCAGCCGAGTTGGCCATGACGAGGGTGTGCCGGGTTGCAAAGCGCCGCCATTGTCCATCCGCCGTCAGGACTTCGAAGCGGGTCTCCCCCTCCCAGCCCGCCGGCAGTTCGTAGTCGGCCGTGAAGCCGGCATTGCGCGCAAAGGGATAATCGGGGTGCAGGGTGGCGACGTCGGGCCGAGGCACCCCGAGGTCGACCTCCAGAGCCAGTTCGCCGACGAGAATGCGCAGGTCGACGATTTCCTGTTGATCAGTGGTGACCACCCAGCCGCGCATCCGCCCGCGACTCGGCACGGCCGCCCAATCGGCGGGTTCGTCAATCGCGTGCGGCAGGTTGGGGTCCACCGCTGTCGGGATCGCGATCGCCTCGTCAGGCGGAGCGGGAACCGGAGCGCCCGCCGCGGGGGGGGACGCGTCGGAGCGCAGAAAACGGTCCAATAATGCGCGCCGCAGCGCGCGGAACGGCGCGGTGAAGACCCAGGATCCGGACTGGGTGATACGCTGCAGCTTCAATTCGAGCGCTTGTCGCCGCCGTTCGTGTTCCCGTTCGTTGTGTGCGACCAGGTTTTGCAACTCCGCTTTCTCCTGCTCCAATCGATTGAGGAGCGGTAGCAGGTCGCGGTTCACCTGCTGCAGCTCGGCCCGCACATGTTCGGTGACGTGCCGTTGTTCCTCTATTTTGGCGGCGTTGTAGCGCTCGCCACTGCGGTGTCGGACCCGCTCCGTTTCCGCCCGGCGCAGCGCGCTTTGCAGGCGTTCCATCTCTGCCACCAGCCCGCGGACCCGGGAGCCCAGTTCGGGATCATGCCGGTCCACAAGGGCGGCGGTCTCGTCGGAACACGGCGGGCTGGCCCCGAACACGGGCGGGGCCGATTTCAAGGTCTCATAAAACCCCAGCAGGCCCTCGGTGTTGGTGGTGAGATCAAAATGCAGGCGGGCAAAGGCGTGCGCCCCCTTGCCGAGCCGAGTCGCCAGTTCCGCATCATCGAACACCTCCCGGCATCGCCGAGCGATTTCGGCCGGGGACGCATTGGCGAGCAGCAACCCCTCCCGCCCTTCCCGCATTTGGGTGGCGATGTTGGTGGCGGGCAGAATGGTGGGTCGTCCCGCCCATAAAAATTCCGGAAGCTTGGAAGGCAGTCGATAGTCGTTGAAGTCATTGGCGGCGCCGGGCTGCACCAGCACATCGGCGGTCGCCAGCAACAGGGGCAGGCGCGTTTTCGGCACAAATCCGAGATCCGTCACCAAAGATCCGCCAACTTGAGCGAGGGCATCCCGATACTCCTGCGGTTGGTGCCCGGTGCGAATCAGCCGGGTCGGGCAACCCGCCTCAGTCAATATCCGCACGGCTGTGGTCAGGCACTTCACCTCGGGCAGATTCGCGAAGGTCGTGCTGCCGGTGTAGACGATCAACCGCTCGTTGGGCGACTGCTGGAGGGCCGCCCGTTCGGTGGCCACTTCCTCCGGCGTCAGGGGCGCGGTCTCCTCCAACCCAGGGAGCAGCAGGTGGGTTCGGGTCGCCGGGGGCGTAAGCTCCCGGAGCCGGTCCGTGATGTGCGTGACCCCGTGGGCGACGCTCAGAAAATGGCGGGCACGCAGCGGAATCGAAAGATTGGGCGGCAACCGCTGGGCCAGATCTCCCTCCGACAGAGCCTCGGGCGCGATCCCCTCGCGTTGCAAAAACGCCCGGGTGAGGTGCGCTTCGTTGTCCTCCAAATGGACCACCAGACGAGCCGCGGGCGTGGTGACGAGGTAGCTCATCGCCAAGCGACGAACATTCTCTCGCGGAGTCCACGCGTGGAGGACATCGGCACCCCGGCGGTCCGCAAACGAACGGGGCTCGTCGAGCACCTGGGCAAAGGGGATGACCCGGAACAACGGATTGGGCAGCACCTCCCGGGTTTCGGGATGGTCGGGGATTGCCACCACGCAGTCGTGCCCCAGCCGCGTGAGGTGGTTCGCGAACGCCCCGATGTGGTTGAGGCTGTTCGACGTGCAGTCGCCGTAGTTCGCGAAGAGGATATTCACCGAAAAAAAAGAGGCTCAGGGTAGGTGGAGGGATCGGGCCAAATCCAGCACGGTTTTGGCGGTTTTTTCCCAGCTGAACGCTTCCGCCCGGCGTCCGCCGGCTGCAACCAGCCGATCGACCAGCCCTGGATCGCTATCGAGGGCGAGCATTTGCTCCGCCCATTGTGCGGGATTTCCCGGCGAGCAGAGGAGCGCGGCGTCCCCCGCCACCTCGGGCAGACTTCCGCGGTCGCTGGCGATGACGGGCAGGCGCTGGCTGAATGCTTCGAGCACGGGCAAGCCGAAACCTTCGTGCCAACTGGGCTGGAGCAAAGCCCGGGCCGTGCGATATGCGGCGCGCAGGGTGGGGTCATCAACATACCCTCGATAGGAGACCCGCAGTCCCCGCCGGCGCATCGCGGTGATGCGGTGGTGAATGGCCTCGGAATGCCACCCTCGTCCGCCCAGCAGGTGCAGGGGCCGCGGCCGCTCCGAGCGGTCGACGTAGAGTTCGTAAGCGTCCAGGGCCCCGGCGTGATTTTTACGCGGCTCGACGGATCCCACCATCAGCCAAGGCGCGTCCGCCGGTTTGGCGGGCGGGTGGGAAAGCGTCGCCCAGCGACTGGCTCCACCGGCGATGACGTGAGGGCGGCCACTCGATTGCAACCAACCCGGAAACAGGGCCTCGAAGTCCCGACGAGTGGCTTCGCTGACGAAGACGAACGCACTCGCCGTGGCAATGGCCTGGCCCAATTCACGTTGGCACACCAGGCGGGTCGCCGCGGTGGCGTAGTCCGGGTGGGTCCAGAACACCATGTCGTGGACCACATAGATCAGCTTGGCCGGCGCCACCCGGGGGGCATGGAAACTGGCCGCCACCACGACATCGGGTTGGCCGGGGAGCTCGGCTTCGCCCGCCTCAATCTGTCGCCACAAGGCACGGGCTGGAACCGGGGCCAGGGTGCGCATCGGCATGGCGATGTCGCGACCGGTCAGGTAGGTGCCGTGTCCCGGCTCGCCATTGATCCAGTCACCAAATTGATGATACAACACATAGGTGTGGCCCTCGGGGCGACCGACCTCGACGATCGCCCGGGCCAACGCATCGGCATACCAGGCACAGCCCGCCCGCTCGGCGGCGGTTTGCGCAACGTCCAGTCCGATCTTCATGGCACCAGGTCGCGCGCGGCGGCGTTGAGAAAATGATGAAGCCGTCTGGCTTCGTAGCGGAGCGAGAAGTGAGCCAGTCGGACCTGGCCTTTGGCGCGCAGCGCGGCCCGCCCATCGGCATCCGCGGCGAGGGTGGTCAGCGTGGCCGCCACCTGCGCGGGATCCCGGGGGTCGAACCAGGCACACGCCTCGCCGCCCACTTCGGGCAGCACCGAGGTTTGGGCTGCCGCCATGGGCAGGCCGGCTTGGAACGCCTCGACCAAGGGGATACCGAAGCCCTCGTGCAGTGACGGAAACACCAAGGCTCCGGCGTGGCGCCATACGCGGCGAAAGTCCGGATCCGGCAAATGTCCCGGAAAGTGCACCCGTCCGGCCAAGCCCAGCGCGTCACTCATTTTTTTAAGCGAATGCATCCGCCGATCCGGATGACCCGTGAGCAGGAGGTCCCAGGCCGCGTCGCCTGTTTGGTGCTGATACAAGTGATAGGCGGTGAGGAGCACCTCATGATTTTTATGCGGCCAGAAGTTGGCGGGATAAAAGAAAAAGGGCCGCGAGGGCAGAGTGGACGATTTGGCGGAGAGGGGCGCGCTTTCCTCCACTTGTCGGTGGACGGCCGCGTAGGTGTGAAAACAGCGCGTGGGGTGCAGGCCGTAGTGATGCTGCAACCGCTCGATACCGTGCTGCGCCAGGGTCTGGATCCACGTGGCGGAACCGATGATCCGTTTAAAGTTATCCTCGCGAAAATTCACTTCCTCGATGGGCAACGCGGCCGGTAGGTCGCGGTGCAGGGCGTCGACCAGCAGCGCCACGGTCGGCAAGTCGGGTCGGGAGAATTCGGAGGTGCCAAAGGGGCAATAGAGCACGTCGGGAGGGGAAGCGGCGGCGAGCTCCGACAGGGTTTGGAGGAGGGGGGGAGCGCTGCCGGTCGCGACCTGCCAACCGGCTGGGTCGCGGGTCGCCACGATGGAGGCTGGGGACAGGAATTGGAGTTCCTCGCGCAGGTTCTTTTGGGCGAGCAGCACGAATTGCAGCGGCTCCGGGGTGACCTGCTCCATTTCGCGCAACAGGCCGTAGAGGAGCGGCTTGATACCGCCGTTGGCCCCCTTTGGCTCCATGCGCAACAGGTCCACCCAGACCCGCGGAGTTCGCTGCCCGGCTTTGCGGC